>JBBSQC010000010.1:0-95953 GCA_038258215.1 Actinomycetales bacterium
CGCCCGCGCGGGGCTGCCCCCGCCGCGGCCCCGCCCCCCGGGGGGCCGGCGCGGGGGGGGCGGGCGGGGCCCGCCCCCCCCCCCCAGGGCCCGAGGGGCGGAGTGCGCTCGTAGGGCGTGACGCGCCGCGAACCACACGAGCGCGGCGACGCCCGCCAGCGGGGCCCACGCGAGCAGGGACGCGGACCAGCCACCGAGCAGGCTGCCCAGGGGGACGGCTGCCGCCGAGGCGACAGCGGCGGTGCCCATCATGGCGAGCATGGTCAGGCCCGTGCCCAGGCCGGAGCGCCGGGCCGGGAAGATCGCCTTGACCACCCCGGGGAGCAGGGTTCCCGCCAGCGCGATGCCGGCCCCGGCGAGCAGGGTCCCGCCGTAGAGCGACCACACCTGGCCGCCGCCGAGCCCCCGGACCACCAGACCCGCGAGCACGAGGAGGATGCCGGCGCCCACCGCGGTGCTCACCCCGGCGCGCCGGGAGACCTGGTTGGCCACCGGCGCGAGCAGCCCCATGCACAGGACGGGCAACGTCGTGAGCACCCCCATCCACGCGCCCGACAGGCCCAGGTCGGCACGGATCGTCTCCGCGAGCGGCGGCAGGCTCGACATCAGGGTGCGCAGGTTGGTCGCCACGAGCACGACGGCCACGACGACGAGCCACGGGGGGGCTGACTCGTCACGGGGCGAGGAGTCGGAGGTCACCGGCCCGAGTATGGCAACCGCCTCAGGGGAGGTAGGTCTCGGGCACCATGGAGATCGCCTCGTCCTCGTCGACCCCGGCCAGGACGAGGAGGTCCACGACGATCGAGCGCACCTGCCCACGGATCACCTCTGCGGACAGCCCCGCGTTGCGGTCGGCCCGGGCCGAGCGTCCGGCGACGCGCAGCAGCACCTGTCGGCCCGCCGACGGGACGGTGTGCTCACCGAGCACGCGGGCGAGGTCGTCGCCGGCGTCGGCGAGCGCCTCGACGAGGTCGATGTAGGGCTCGGGCACCACCTCCCCGCGGGCCACCGCCACCGAGGCTCGACGCACGAGGACGCGCAGGTTGCGCACGCAGAGGTCGAGCGGGGCGACGAGGTTCGACGCCGCGTCGGCATGGGCCACGTGGCCGCGCTTGAGCGGCGACTGGCGCACCACGGCGAGCCCCTCGGCGGCGGCGGTGCGGAGGTCGACGAGGCCACCCTCGAGGGAGCGCGAGCGCTCCAGCGCCGCCGCGGCGAGCTCGGCATCCTGCTGGCGCAGCGCGGCGACGACCTCTCGCAGGGTGACCACGACGTCCTTGACGATCCGGGCGGCCTCCTCACGGGGTCGACGGACCGGGCTGGTCGGCGCCAGGGCCCCGATGGTCAGGGCCACGACGCCGCCCACCACGGCGTCGAGCCAGCGGGAGACGGCGGCGCTCTCGGTCGCCACCAGAGCGACGATGAAGATCGACTGCACCCCGGCCTGGATCACGATGAGCTGCCCCGAGGAGAGGAGCACCGCCACCGACATGGCCAGGACGACCACGAAGGCCATCTGGAGGGGGCCGGCGCCGAGGATCCGCACGACGAGGTCGCCGATGAGCACGCCGACCGCCACGCCGACGGTGATCTCGATGATGCGGCGCGGTCGCTGGCCGTAGGTGAGCCCGAGCCCGACGATCGCGGTGACCGGGGCGAAGAAGGGGGTGGTGTGACCGAGCACGTCGCGGGCGATCACCCACGCGAGCAGCACCGCCACGCCGATCTGGAGGATGAGCGGGGCGCGGCCGCGCAGGCGGCGTCCGCGACGCGCGAGGTCCTCGCGCAGTCCGCCCCTCATGCCGGGCCCGACCACAGCAGGAGCGGCGCCGTGTCGCGGGGGTCGTGGGCGGCATACACGAGGTCCTCCTGAGCCGCCCAACGGTCCCAGTGCGGCGCGTAGGTGTCACCGTCGCGGGCCAGGGCCCGCTCCTTGCGCACGGCCGTGGGCGCCTCGACCCAGACGCGGACCGCCGCATGCGCGAGGGCCGGTGGCACGAGCGCACCGCAGCCCTCGACGACGAGGTGGGTTGTGGGGCGCACGGTGATGGTGCGGCCGGGACGGTCCCGCATCCAGTCCCACCGCCGGTAGGACGCCGGCGCACCGGTCGAGACCGGCTCCAGGACCTGCTCGGTCAGCAGGGTGATCCCGTCGGCCAGCCCGTCCCACCCGGGGTAGAGCTCGTCGAGGCGCACCACCGGGCAGCCCAGTGCCGCCGTGACCGCCGCCGCGAGGACGGTCTTCCCCGCCCCGCTGCGGCCGTCGACCGACACCACGACGACGTCTCCGCAGGCCGGTCGGGCCATGCGCGCTGCGGCGAGCACGGCCGCCACCTGCTCGGGGTCGGCCCGCTCGCCGACCGGGTGCGCCATGGGCGTGAGACTAGCGCTGGGTAGGTTGGGCGCATGCCCGTGGCCGTGCGCGTCATCCCGTGTCTCGACGTCGACGCCGGGCGGGTCGTCAAGGGCGTCAACTTCGAGAGGCTCCGCGACGCCGGGGACCCCGTGGCCCTCGCCCGCCGCTACGGCGAGCAGGGCGCCGACGAGCTGACCTTCCTCGACGTGACGGCGAGCAGCGCCAACCGGGCGACGATGTACGACGTCGTGGCCCGCACCGCCGAGGAGGTCTTCATCCCGCTCACCGTGGGTGGCGGGGTCCGTACCGTCGACGACGTCGACCGGTTGCTGCGGGCCGGGGCCGACAAGGTGGGGGTCAACACCGCTGCCGTCGAGCGGCCTGCCCTCATCGCGGAGACGGCCGACCGCTTCGGGGCCCAGGTGCTCGTGCTGTCGGCCGACGTGCGGCGACGACGCGATGACGCCGGCACCCCCGTCGGTGGTTTCGAGGTCACGACGCACGGGGGACGCACCCGCACGGGCCTCGACGCCGTGGAGTGGTGCGTCCGCGCCGAGCAGCTCGGCGCAGGGGAGATCCTGCTCAACTCGATGGATGCCGACGGCACGAAGGACGGCTTCGACCTCGAGCTCATCGCGCTGGTGCGCTCCGAGGTGTCGGTTCCGGTCATCGCGAGCGGCGGGGCCGGCGCGCTGGAGCACTTCGCCCCCGCCGTGCGGGCCGGGGCGGATGCCGTGCTCGCGGCGAGCGTCTTCCACTTCGGCGAGCTCGGCATCGCAGCGGTCAAGGACGCGCTGCGCGCCGAGGGCCTCCCGGTGCGCTGAGCCCACCCCAACTTTCTCGCCCGATGCGGGCACCTTCACCTTCGCCGGACAACATTCCTGGTGCGAACCTGAAGGTGCTGGTGTCGAACGTCGGCGTCCCCCTCCACCGGGTTCAGGAGAGGCCGAGACGGCTCTCGCGCAGCGCAGCGACGTCCTCGTCGGACCCCTCCAGGAGGAGGTCGGCGACGCGCAACCGGCCGTAGGCCATCAGCAACAGCTCCACGGGTGCGCCGGTGGCGGTGACGACCCTGCTGTCCGGGCCCGCGGTGACCGGCTCGGCGCCCGGGGCGACCAGGCGGACCCCGACCTCGGAACGGCGGAACATGAGCTTGGCGGAGGAGCGCAACGAGGAGAGCACGGCCTTCGCGGTGGACTCAGGGACCTCCCTGCGTGGTCCGATCGCGCCGTCGCCGCGGAGGGCGTCCTCGTGGTGGACGACCATCTCCACGGTGTTGGCGAGGGCATCGATCTTCGGGATTCGCGTGGGCGACCACACCGGCGGCCCGGTGCGGATGGTGTCGACGAGCTGGTCCCAGTCGCCCGCCGCGAGGGCGGACTGGCTGCGCTCGAGCCGCGACGCGAGCGCTGGCACGAACATCCCGGCGGCGAGGTCGGGCCGTCGCTCCCGCAGGACGAGGTGCGCCGCGAGATCACGAGTGGCCCACGGGTCACACAGCGTGGGCGCGTCGGGGCCGAGGGTCAGGAAGGTGTCGCACAGGGCCTCGCGCTCGAGGCGGGCGACGGGAAGCAGGGAGGAGAGGGTCATCGCGCCATCATCCCCGAACCGGACGGCGTCCACGGTCGCGGGCCTCCCCGTTGCATACACTCGCCGCGTGACACCAGGTCGTGCGAGAACCATTCACGGGGTGACTGCGACGGTCGCGGTCGCGGCCCTGGTGCTCCAGGGCGTGCTGGTGGTCTCGGGGGCCTCGGTCCTGGCCGAGTCCGAGATCCCGCCGCTGCTCACCCGCCTCGGGCGTCTCGTGTCGTACTTCACCATCCAGAGCAACCTGCTGGTGGGGGTGACCGCGGTGCAGCTGGCCCGCGACCCCGGTCGTGACGGCCGGTGGTGGCGCCCCGTGCGGGTCGCCGCGCTCGTCGGCATCACGGTGACGGGACTGGTGCACTTCTTCCTGCTGCGTCCCCTGCTCCACCTCGAGGGCGCCAGCTGGGTCGCCGACAAGATGCTCCACATGGTCGTGCCGGTGCTGGCTGTCGCCGCGTGGGTGGCGGTGGGGCCGCGGCCGCGCGTCAGTGCCAAGGACGTCGTGCTCGCGCTGGCCTGGCCGGTGGCGTGGTTGGTGTGGACCCTGGCCGTCGGGTCGCTGAGCGGGTGGTATCCCTACCCGTTCCTCGACGTAGGCGCCGAGGGTGCGGTGTCCGTGACGTTGACCTGCCTCGCCGTGACGGCGCTCTTCGTGCTCCTGGGAGCCGGGCTGAGGGCCCTGGACCAGCGGCTCAGGCCGGCCAGTCCAGCTCGGTGACCCGGCCACCGACGACGGTCGCCGTCATCGCGACGTGGTCGCCGGGGATCGGGCACAGCTCGTAGTCACCGGCCGCGACGCTGGGGTAGACGAGCGAGAAGTGGACCCCATCGGCTCCGGGGCGCCCAACGACGCCGACGTGGGGATACGGCGAAGGCTGGTGGGTGTGCCCGTGGTCGTGGTCGTGCGGGTGCTCATGGCTGTGCTCGTGGCTGTGGCCCAGGGGTGCGGCGCCGACCGGGCGGATCTCGACTTCGAGGTCCTCGGTCTCGGCGGGCATCGTCACGACGAGGGCACCGACGTCGCCGCCGATGTCCAGCAGCACCGGGCCCTGGCCGGCATACGGGTTCTCCAACGGTGTCACGGGTCTCTCCTGGTCTCGTTCACTGAAGCGTCTGGGGTCGGTTCCGGCCTGGCCGGGGCCGGCCGGGGCACCCTGTGGGCGCCCCGGCCGACCCTGTCGGTCAGGTGGTGCTAGGCCGCGCCACCCGCCATGCCGGGCGACACGCTGTAGCCGTCCGCGGGCACACCCAGGTACGGGAACTTGTCCAGGAAGGGCGCGTTGGTGTTGGTCGTGCCGTCGGTCAGACCGGCGCTGGAAGCGTCAGGCGTGAACGACGGGTCGACCAACGGGATGGTGGCTCCCGCGACGGCGCGCAGCTCGATGGCGACGACGTCGTCGACCGGGCGGCGGCCGTTGGGGAAGCCGGCGGGGTCACCGGCGATGAGCCCGATGGAGTTGGGCTTTTTGGTGGGAGCAACCGCCATGTTGAGCCGCAGCATGTCGGCCTGGTTGGCTCCCGTGTAGTTCTGGAAGCCGGGGACCACTCCGGTGGGGATGCCGGTGAGCAGGATCGCGAGCAGGTCGGCCCGGTCCTTCTTGTAGGCCGCCAGGTTGGGGAAGACGCCCGGGTAGAGCACCGGCAGGAGGCCGGCGAGCTCGGGCTGGGCGACGTACTTCGCGTACTGCCCGTCGAACTTGGCCAGCCGAGCGTTCCACTCGTCCTTCTCCGCCATCGGGGTGATGACCTCGTTGAACAACGGGTTGCCCAGGCGCGAAACCTGCTGGAACGAGCCGGAGTTCACCGCCTTGCCGACACCTCGCTTGATGACGCGGACCTTCTGCCGGCTGGCCGAGGCCCACACCCCGACGACGGAGGTTGCGTCCTCCACGTTCTTGGGCTGGACGTTCCCGTCCGTCAGGTCCGTCTTGGGCACCTGGATGGCGATGCTGTGGACGTTGAGGCCCTGCGTGCCGTTGACACCGGCCGCGGTGGCGGACGGGATCAGGTGGGCCATCTGGAACGGGCGCAGGGTCCCGAGGTCGAAGATGCTGCCCAGGTCGACGTTGAAGCCCTCGGCGCGCTGACCCGCGAACACCGTTCGCCCACCGGAGATCTGGTGGACGGCCTGGCCGGCGAGCTTGGCGTAGTCGGGGGTGCTACGGGGTCCGACGTTGACCGGCGGGCACGGGAGGTACCTGGCGATCTGCTTCCAGCCCTTGCCCTTCTGGTAGCGGTCGATCTTGTAGAACTGCGGCCGGTTCCAGGTCTCGTCGTCGATCGAGGTGATCGGACCGGTGTTGTAGAGGAACGTCTTGTCGTTCCGAATCTGCGTGTAGAAGCGGAAGCGATAGATGACGTCGGGGTCTCCGGCCTTGCCGCTGTTGCTGATGTTGATCTCGTAGAGCACGTCCTCGCCGAACTCGTAGAAGTTCGGCCCACCCTGCGGGTTCTGGAAGGGGATGAAGTTCGCGATCAGGGTGACGGTGTCAGGCTTGTCGGGGCTGACGAACGCGTAGGTGTCGGTGTTGTCGGCGACCGGGTCCTTGGAGATCTCCGGTGCTTCGCGGTGGGAGGACATCAGGCCTTACCTCCCGCTGCCTTGACGAGACGGCGGACCAGGGCCGGGTCGTGGATCTCGACCTCGCCCTCACCCACCATGAGGGAGAGGACCCCGGAGCGGGGGTCCTCGATGAAGGCGACGAGCGTGGCACCGTCGAGCGCCTCGATCGCCTCTTCGTTCGAACGTGGCGCGGCGCTGGCTGCGCCCGCGGTGGCGACGACGGCGATGGCCGTCCCCGTCCCCGCGGCAGCCAGGAAGCCGCGTCGTGTGGCATCTGCCATGGTGATCCCTTTCAGAGGGCGCAGGAAAGATCCCGCGCTGCGACGAGCCGCCGACGTCGACCGGAGTCCACGGCGACCCAACTGGAGTTCGGAGCGCACCAACGAGTGGATGGGCGCACAGGGATTTTTTCCGAACCTGCGGTGACCCTAAGTCACGAACGGACTCGTCGGGGTCCGTTCGGTCGGGCAATTCCCGACGGATCGTCGGCCGGGCCATCCGGTCGTCATCGGTCGGTCTCCCGGCGTCTGCTGGGTGGTCCCCGCCGAGACCTCGCCGGTGTCACGGCAGAATGTGTGGGTGCCGACTCCCGAGACGACCCTGGACGCCGACATCTCGGCGCGCCTCAAGCGCGACGCGGCCGGCCTCGTGCCCGCGGTCGTGCAGCAGCACGACACCGGTGAGGTGCTCATGCTCGGCTGGATGGACGACGAGGCGCTGCGCCGAACCCTCACGGAGGGGCGGGTCACCTACTGGTCGCGCAGCCGCAACGAATACTGGCGCAAGGGCGACACCTCGGGCCACGCCCAACACGTGCGATCCGTCGCGCTGGACTGCGACGGGGACACCCTGCTGGTCAGGGTGGACCAGGTCGGCGCGGCGTGCCACACCGGCGACCGCACCTGCTTCGACGCCGACGACCTCGGCGCGGTCGTCCGGGGGGAGACGGCGTGAGTGCCGATGGGGCGAGCACCCCGGACCTGGCCTTCGGCCAGACGTGGCCGGGACTGGACGCATTCGGGGTGCTGGCCCGGGACCGTCGCGTCATCCCGGTGGTGCGCCGGCTCATGGGCGACGCCGAGACCCCCGTAGGGGTCTACCGCAAGCTGGCGGGCGACCGCCCCGGCACCTTCCTCCTGGAGTCCGCCGAGCACGGCGGGGTCTGGTCGCGCTGGTCGATCGTCGGTGCGGGGAGCCGCGCCACGCTCACCGAGAAGGACGGGATGGCCCACTGGATCGGCGAGCCGCCGGTCGGCGTGCCGACGTCCGGGTCGGCGACCGAGGCGCTCAGAGGAACCATGGAGGCCCTCGCCACCGCGCCGATCGCGGGGCTCCCACCCCTCACCGGCGGGATGGTGGGCGCCATCACCTACGACGCGGTGCGTCGTTGGGAGCGGGTGCCCGACACCACGCCCGACGAGCTGGGACTCCCCGAGCTCGCCCTCATGCTCGCCACCGACCTCGCGGTCCTCGACCACAGCGACGGGTCGATCCTCCTCGTCGCCAATGCTGTCAACTACGACGCCACGGACGATCGGGTGGAACAGGCCTGGGCCGATGCCGTCGGCCGCCTCGATGCGATGACGCGCGCGCTGGCCGCACCCGCGGAGAGCACCGTGGCCGTGGTCGACGCGGAGGCCGTGGACCGGGCCATGGACCGGGTGCGGAGCAACACCACGCAGGCTCGCTACGAAGAGGTCGTCGAGCTCGCGAAGGAGGACATCCGCGCCGGCGAGGTCTTCCAGGTCGTTCTCTCCCAACGGTTCTCCCTGGACTGTGCTGCCGACCCGCTCGAGGTCTACCGCGCCCTGCGCGCGTCCAACCCCAGCCCCTACATGTACCTCTTCCGGTTTCCGGCCCCCGACGGGTCGACCTACTCGGTGGTGGGCAGCTCACCCGAGGCCTTGGTGCGCGTGACGGGGGACCGCGCCATCACCCATCCCATCGCCGGGTCGAGGCCCCGGGGCAAGTCCCCCGAGGACGACGTTCGTCTCGCAGAGGAGCTGTTGGCCGACCCCAAGGAACGCTCGGAGCACGTGATGCTCGTGGACCTCGGGCGCAACGACCTGCAACGCGTCTGCGCCCCGGGCACCGTCGACGTGGTCGAGTTCATGGACGTGCGCCGCTACAGCCACGTCATGCACATCGAGTCGACCGTCATCGGCGAGACCCGCGCCGGGGCCAGCGCCTTCGACGCCCTCGTGGCGACCTTCCCCGCCGGCACCCTCTCGGGAGCCCCCAAGCCACGCGCCCTCGCCCTCATCGAGCACTACGAGCCCTCCCGTCGCGGCGTCTACGGTGGGGTGGTGGGCTACCTCGACTTCCACGGTGACCTCGACATGGCCATCGCCATCCGCACCGCTGTCATCCGCGACGGCGTGGCCCACGTGCAGGCCGGAGCCGGCATCGTCGCCGACTCCGTGCCGCGCTCGGAGTTCGAGGAGTGCGTCGCGAAGGCGACGGCGGCCCTTCGCGCCGTGGCCACGGCCGGTGCGATGCGGACCGTCACGTGAACCGCCTGTCGCACAAGGGGTCCGTGGTCGTCCTGGCGCTCCTCGGCTCTGCCGGGCTCCTCGTCACCGGGTTCCGACCGTGGGTGAGCGGTGTCGTCGACGACGCCGTGCTCGGTTCGACGGTCACCGCCACGGGGGCCGAGGTGGCCCCCGGGCTGTCGGCCGTCGCCCTGGCGGTCGCGGCTGCCGCCATCGCGGTCGTTGCCGCGGGTCGGATCGCCAGGGTCGTCGCGGTGCTCGGGTATGCCGCGTGCCTCCTCCTCGCCGCGGTCCTCACCGTGCGGGTCCTGCTCGACCCGTCCGGGGTCCTCGGGCCGGTGGCGGCCTCGCGGGTCGGGCGCACCGGCTCGGTCGAGACGACCGCTCACCCGACGGTGTGGCCGTGGCTCGCGCTGGCCTCCGTGGTGGTCTGCGCGGTGGGCCTGCTCGGGGCGCTCGGGGGGCTCCGCCGCTGGGGTGGCCCCTCCGCCCGCTACGAGGTGCCCAGGGCCGACGACACGCACGTCGCGGGTTCCCGGGGCGAGCGCGTCGGCAGCGACTGGGACGAGCTGTCCGCGGGCCGCGATCCCACCGATGAGGGTGCCGAGCGGTCGACCTGACACAATCGGGGCAGCACGGGGCCGCGGGGCCTGAGCGTCACGAGAGGTGAGCAGATGAGCGAGCAGGAGCACGAGGACCACGGCCACAGCGTCGCGGCGTGGACGACGGTGGGCATCCTCATCGTCGCGTCGGCGATCATGTCGCTGGCCGTCCTCTTCCCCAACGTCTGGCTGTTCATCGCGGGTGCCGCCCTCGCCGTCGTCGGGCTGGTCGCAGGCAAGATGCTGTCGATGGCCGGCTACGGTGCGGCGCAGCGCGACACCGCGCTCGACCCGTCCATCCACTGAACCGGGGACACCGGTGACCACGGTGCTGGACGGCATCGTCGCAGGAGTGCGCGAGGACCTGGCGGTCCGCGAGGCACGGCTGAGCCTGGCCGACCTCGAGGCCGCCGTGGCCGACACTCCTGCGGCCCTCGACGCCGAGTCCCTGCTGCGCCTGCCGGGGCTCTCGCTCATCGCCGAGGTCAAGCGGGCGAGCCCGAGCAAGGGCGCCCTCTCCGACATCCCCGACCCCGCGGCGCTCGCGGCGGCCTACGCCGCCGGCGGTGCGACCGCGGTCTCCGTCCTCACCGAGGCACGGCGCTTCTCGGGGAGCCTGGCGGATCTCGACACCGTGCGGGCATCGGTGGGCGTCCCGGTGCTGCGGAAGGACTTCATGGTGACCGACTACCAGCTGTGGGAGTCGCGTGCCCACGGCGCCGACATCGTCCTGCTCATCGTGGCCGCCCTCGACGATCCCCAGCTGCGCTCGATGCTGGCCCGCTCCGGCGAGCTCGGCATGACGGCCCTGGTCGAGGTCCACGACGAGGTCGAGACCCAGCGCGCCGTCGACGCCGGAGCCACGGTCATCGGCGTGAACGCCCGCGACCTGAAGACCCTCGAGGTGCGCCCCGACACGTTCTCCCGGCTCCGACCGCTCATCCCGTCGGGGTGCGTGACCGTGGCGGAGTCCGGCATCGCCGGCCCGGCCGACGCGGCGGCATACGCGCGGCAGGGCGCCGACGCGGTGCTGGTCGGCGAGTCGCTGGTGCGCACGGGCGACCCGCAGGCAGCCGCCGCGGCCATCGTCGGGTCCACCGCCGTGGGAGCGCAGGCATGACCGCCACCGACGACTCCTCGGAGGGCGCCGAGCACGACCTCGAGCCCCAGCCGCTGCCACGACCCGGGCGCTTCGGCCCCTTCGGGGGTCGCTACGTCCCCGAGGCGCTGGTCCCCGCGCTCGACCAGCTCGACGAGGCGCGGCAGAAGGCCGCCGTCGACCCGGACTTCCAGGACGAGCTGGCCGAGCTGCACCGCACCTACACCGGTCGGCCGAGCATCATCACCGAGGTGCCACGTTTCGCGGCCCACTGCGGCGGCGCGCGCGTCGTCCTCAAGCGCGAGGACCTCAACCACACCGGGTCGCACAAGATCAACAACGTGCTGGCCCAGGCCCTGCTCACCAAGCGCATGGGCAAGACCCGGGTGATCGCCGAGACCGGCGCCGGTCAGCACGGCGTTGCCACCGCCACCGCGGCGGCCCTGATGGGCCTGGAGTGCACCGTCTACATGGGCAGGGTCGACACCGAACGGCAGGCCCTCAACGTCGCCCGCATGCGGATCCTCGGTGCCGAGGTCGTGCCCGTCGACCACGGCAGCGCGACCCTCAAGGACGCGATCAACGAGGCCCTGCGCGACTGGGTGACCAACGTCGCGACGACGCACTACGCCATCGGCACCGTCACCGGGCCGCACCCGTTCCCCGAGATGGTCCGAGACTTCCACGCGATCATCGGCGAGGAGGCCCGAGCCCAGGTGCTGGAGCTGGCCGGGCGGCTTCCCGACGCCGTCATCGCGTGCGTCGGCGGGGGGTCCAACGCGATGGGCATCTTCCACCGCTTCATCGCCGACGAGGGGGTCCGCCTCATCGGCGTCGAGGCCGGCGGCGAGGGTGTGGAGTCGGGTCGTCACGCGGCCCGGTTCGCCGGCTCGTCGGCGACCCCCGGTGTGCTCCACGGCGCGATGAGCTACCTCATGCAGGACGGGGACGGGCAGACCGTCGACTCGCACTCGATCTCCGCCGGCCTCGACTACCCGAGCGTCGGCCCCGAGCACGCGTTCCTGCGGGACAGTGGTCGCGCCGAGTACCGGTACGCCACCGACGACCAGGTGATGGAGGCGTTCTCGCTCCTGTGCCGCACGGAGGGGATCATCCCGGCCCTCGAGTCCGCGCACGCGCTGGTCGGGACGATGGCTCTCGGCCGCGAGCTGGGGCCGGAGGCCCTCCTGCTCGTGAACCTGTCGGGGCGCGGCGACAAGGACATGGAGACTGCGGCCCAGTACTTCGGCCTCATCGAGGGGTCCTCGTGAGCACGACCACCCTCGGGGTGGCGGAGGTCCTGTCCGGATGCCGGGCGCAGGGCCGCGCCGCCCTCATCGGCTACCTGCCCGTCGGCTTCCCCACCGTCGAGGGGTCGATCCAGGCGATGCGCGTGCTCGTCGAGGAGGGCTGCGACATCATCGAGGTCGGCATCCCCTACAGCGACCCGGTCATCGACGGTCCGGTCAACCAGGAGGCGACGGCGGCCGCGCTCGACGCGGGCGCGCGCGTCGACGACGTGTTCGACGCCGTCGCCGCGGTCCGTGCGGCCGGCGCCACACCCGTGGTCATGACCTACTGGAACCTCGTCCTGCACCGGGGAGTGGAGCGCTTCGCCGCCGACCTCGCCGCCGCCGGGGGAGCCGGACTCATCACCCCGGACCTGATCCCCGACGAGGCGCAGGAGTGGCTCACGGCCAGCGACCGCCACGGCCTCGACCGCATCTTCCTCGTCGCCCCGAGCAGCACCCCGGAGCGACTCGTCACCGTCACCTCGGCCTGCCGCGGCTTCGTCTACGCCGCATCGACCATGGGGGTCACCGGCGTGCGCACCAGCGTCGACAGCGATGCCCGAGGGCTCGTCGAGCGGGTCCGGCAGGTCACCGACCTGCCGGTCTGCATCGGGCTCGGTGTCTCGACCCGGGAGCAGGCTGCGGAGATCGCCCAGTACGCCGACGGCGTCATCGTCGGATCGGCCCTGGTTCGGGCCCTGGGGGGTCCGGGGGAACTCCCGGACCGCCTCGAGGCGTTGCGCACGTTGACCAAGGACCTCGCACGTGGCGTCAGGGAAGGACGACGGTGAGCACCGACATCGAGCGCGACACCGACGCAGCCGACCCGGCAACGGGTCGCGGCGAGCTCGTCAGGGACGTCGTGGGCCTGCTCGCGCGGCTCTTCCTCGGCATCGTGCTCATCGTGGCGGGCGCCGCCAAGGTCGGTCGTCCCCTCACCGCGCAGCGGGCCGTCCAAGCCTACGAGATCATGCCGCAGGGACTGGCCGGCACGATCGGTCTCGTCCTGCCCTTCCTCGAGATCGCCCTCGGGGTGCTCCTCGTGCTGGGTCTGTTCACTCGGATCGCGGCTGCGGTCGGCACCCTGCTCATGGTCGCCTTCATCATCGGCATCGCCCAGGCCTGGTCCAGGGGACTGACCATCGACTGCGGCTGCTTCGGCGGCGGCGGGCAGATCGGGGCCAACGAGACGAAGTATCCTCAGGAGATCGCGCGCGACCTCAGCTTCGCCGCGGCCGGGGCCTGGCTCTGGTGGCGTCCGCGCTCCCTGGCCTCCCTCGACCGCGTGCTCTTCGGACACTGAAACTCACCCAAGGAGACTCCTCACCCATGGCCAAGAACTCGACCAAGGCCGCCGCCAGCGCGCGCCAGGCCAAGATCCAGGCCGCCCAGAAGGCCAACCGCGGCGGGGTCAACAAGATCCTCGTCGCGACCATCGTGGTCATCGTCGCGATCGTCGGCACCGTCGGCGGCGTCATCTGGTCGCAGCAGTCACAGCAGAACGACATCACCGGCGGCGGCAACGCCCTCCCCCAGGGGGTGAGCGAGCTGGGCGCGGGATTCCCGGCCTTCACCGACGTCACCGCGGCTGCGGGGGCCCCCACCGTCGACGTCTACGAGGACTTCCAGTGCCCGGCGTGCGCCCAGTTCGAGGCGCAGCTCGGAGCCACGGTCACCGACCTCGCCCAGCAGGGAAAGATGAAGCTCGTCTACCACGTGAAGAACTTCCTGGACGACAACCTGCGCAACGACAGCTCGACCCGAGCCGGCAACGCGGCGTTCTGCGCGGCCGACGCCGGCAAGTTCCAGGAGTTCCACAACGCGGTCTTCGCCAACCAGCCCGCCGAGGGCACCGGCTACGACGATGCGGCACTCCGGGGCTTCGCCGAGGAGGCGGGGGTGAAGGGCGAGGCGCTCACCACCTGGCAGGCGTGCGTCGACGCCGGCAAGTACGTCGACTACGTCAACTCGGTGGAGGACCAGAGCTTCAAGGACGGGGTTCGCGGCACGCCCACCATCCGGATCAACGGCGAGATCGTCGACCTCTCGACGCTCAACACCCCGGAGCTGTTCACCCAGGCCGTCGAGGCGGCCACCACGTGATCGGGACGACGGGCCGGGCACGAGCGTGACCGCGACGATCCCGAGCCCGACCGTCGGGGTCTACGACCTCGGGCCACTCCCGATCCGGATGTACGCCCTGTGCATCCTGCTCGGCATCGTCCTGGCGGTCTGGCTGACCGGGCGCCGTCTCGTGTCGCGCGGCGGCGAGCCGGGGATGGCGGTCGACATCGCCGTGTATGCCGTGCCGTTCGGCATCGTGGGGGGCCGGCTCTACCACGTGATCACCACCCCGGAGCCGTACTGGGGCGAGGGCGGCCACCCGCTGAACGCGTTGAAGATCTGGCAGGGCGGCCTCGGTATCTGGGGCGCCGTCGCCCTGGGGGCCGTGGGGGCATGGATCGGCTGCCGCCGCTCGGGAATCTCCCTCCTCGACTTCGGCGACGCCGCTGCCCCCGGAATCGCCTTCGCCCACGCCATCGGTCGGGTGGGCAACTGGTTCAACAACGAGCTCTACGGCGGGCCGACCGACCGACCGTGGGGCCTGGAGATCCACCAGTGGGACCAGTCGGCCGGGCGGGCCGTGGTCGACTCGGCGGGCCACCCCGTCGTGCTGGGCGTCTTCCAGCCGACCTTCCTCTACGAGGCGATCTTCCTCGTCTTCCTGGGGTCCCTGCTCCTCGTGGTCGACGCGCGCCGCGACCTGGTGCCCGGCCAGATCCTGGGGCTCTACGTCGCCGGCTACCCGGTCGGTCGGATCGTCATCGAGAAGATGCGCACCGACCAGGCGGAGCTGATCTTCGGGCAGCGGCTCAACGTGTGGACGAGCATCATCGTCTTCTGTTTCGGGCTGTGGATCCTCTGGTACACCCGGCGGCGTGCCCGGCGGGCCGGGGCCCCCGAGGACCCGGCCCCGGGAGCGGACGAGCAGGCCGGGGCCGGTGGCGACTCGGCAGCGACGGACGCCACGACCTCGTCCCACGATGCGGGATAGCGGCGTTCGGATGGCAAGACGCGAAGGTCGGGAGATAGCATTCCCGCACGTGGCCACCGCCGTCCGCGACTGACCTTGCCGTGCCCGGCCCCCTGAGGCCGACGACCCCCAGAGGACGGTGATCGACGTGACCGTCGCACGCTTCTCCGCCCAGCCCGCCGACGTCGGCCTCTACCGGCGTGAGCACGAGCACGACGCCTGCGGTGTCGCGATGGTGGCGACGATGCGAGGCAGCGCCGGTCACGACATCGTCGTCCATGGCCTCGACGCCCTGCGCAACCTGGACCACCGCGGCGCCACCGGAGCAGACCCCCACGTCGGCGACGGCGCCGGCATCCTCACCCAGGTCCCGGACGGCTTCTTCCGGTCGGTCCTGGACATCGACCTCCCCGGTCCCGGTGGGTATGCCGTGGGCATGGCCTACCTGCCCACCGACGCCGCCGAGCGGGCCGGTGCGGAGTCCCGCATCGAGGACCTCGCCCGCGAGGAGGGCCTGACGGTGCTCACCTGGCGCGACGTGCCCGTCGCCGCCGACCTCGTCGGTCGCACGGCGCGCGAGTGCATGCCGTTCTTCCGCCAGCTCTTCGTCGTCGCGGCCGACGGCCGCACCGGTGTCGAGCTCGACCGGCTCGCGTTCTGCCTGCGCAAGCGCGCCGAGCGGGAGGCCGAGGTCTACTTCCCGTCGCTCTCGGCGCGCACGGTGGTCTACAAGGGGATGCTCACCACCGGGCAGCTCGAGCCGTTCTTCCCGGACCTGTCCGACGAGCGCTTCACCACCGAGCTGGCTCTGGTGCACTCCCGCTTCTCGACCAACACCTTCCCGAGCTGGCCGCTGGCGCACCCCTATCGCCTCATCGCCCACAACGGCGAGATCAACACCGTCAAGGGCAACCGCAACTGGATGAGCGCCCGCGAGAGCCAGATGTCCTCCGAGCTCATCCCCGGGGACCTCGACCGGGTCTTCCCGGTGTGCACACCGGGCGGCTCGGACTCGGCGTCCTTCGACGAGGTGCTCGAGCTGCTCCACCTCAGTGGGCGCTCGCTCCCGCACTCGGTGCTCATGATGATCCCCGAGGCCTGGGAGAACCACGACTCGATGGACCCCGCGCGGCGGGCGTTCTACGAGTTCCACTCCACCTTCATGGAGCCGTGGGACGGGCCCGCCTGCGTGACGTTCACCGACGGCACGGTCATCGGGGCCGTGCTCGACCGCAACGGCCTGCGGCCCGGTCGCTACTGGGTGACCGACGACGGCCTGGTCGTGCTCGCCTCCGAGTCGGGGGTCCTCGGCCTCGAGCCGGAGCGGGTGGTGCGCCGCGGACGGCTCCAGCCCGGCCGGATGTTCCTCGTCGACACCGCGGCCGGCCGCATCGTGAGTGACGACGAGGTCAAGTCCTCGCTCGCTGCGGAGAAGCCCTACGAGGAGTGGTTGCACGCGGGGCTCATCGAGCTCGTCGACCTGCCCGAACGGGAGCACATCATCCACACGGCGGCCTCGGTGGCCCGGCGCCAGCGCACCTTCGGCTACACCGAGGAGGAGCTGAAGGTCATCATCGCCCCGATGGCGCGCACCGGTGGCGAGGCGCTCGGCTCCATGGGCACGGACACCCCGATCGCCGTCCTGTCCGACCGTCCGAGACTGGTCTTCGACTACTTCAACCAGCTCTTCGCCCAGGTGACCAACCCACCCCTGGACGCGATCCGTGAGGAGCTCGTGACGTCGCTGGGCTCGGTCATCGGCCCGGAGGGGAACGCCCTGTCCGCGAGCCCGGCCCACTCCCGGCAGGTGGTGCTGCCCTTCCCGGTGCTCGACAACGACGAGCTGGCCAAGATCGTGCACATCAACGCCGACGGCGACCTCCCCGGCTACGCCACCCTGGTGGTGCGGGGCACCTACGACGTCACCCGGGGGGAGGCCGCCCTGCGGGCCCGGCTGCAGGAGATCTTCGCCGAGGTGTCGGCCGCGATCGAGGAGGGGGTGCGCTTCGTGGTGCTCTCGGACCGGGACTCCGACCGCGACCTCGCCCCCATCCCCTCGCTCCTGCTGACCTCCGCGGTGCACCACCACCTCATCCGCGAGAAGACCCGCACCCAGGTGGGTCTGCTCGTCGAGGCCGGTGACGTCCGCGAGGTGCACCACGTCGCGCTGCTCATCGGCTACGGCGCCGCCGCCATCAACCCCTACCTCGCCATGGAGACCGTCGAGGACATGGTCCGAAGCGGGGCGATCACCGACGTGACCGAGGAGGTCGCCGTCGCGAACCTCATCAGGGCCCTCGGCAAGGGGGTCCTGAAGGTGATGTCGAAGATGGGCATCTCCACGGTCGCGTCGTACCGCGGCGCCCAGGTGTTCGAGGCGATCGGCTTGTCCCAGGAGCTCGTCGACGAGTTCTTCACGGGCACCGTCTCGCAGCTCGGTGGGATCGGGCTGGACGTCGTCGCCCAGGAGACTGCGGCACGGCACGGCATGGCGTACCCCACCGACGGCCTCCGCCAGGCGCACCGCAAGCTGCTCGTCGGGGGCGAGTACCAGTGGCGCCGCGAGGGTGAGCCGCACCTGTTCGACCCGGAGAGCGTGTTCCGGCTCCAGCACGCCACGCGCAGCCGCCGTTACGACGTGTTCAAGCAGTACACCCGCCGCATCGACGACCAGGCGGGCCGGTTGATGACCCTGAGAGGGCTCTTCGAGCTCGGGGGTGCCCAGCCCCGGGCCGCGGTGCCGATCGAGGAGGTCGAGCCGGTCAGCACCATCGTCCAGCGCTTCAACACCGGGGCGATGAGCTACGGGTCGATCAGCCAGGAGGCCCACGAGACGCTCGCCATCGCGATGAACCGGCTCAAGGCGCGCTCCAACACCGGAGAGGGGGGAGAGGACGTCGAGCGGCTGATGGACCCCACCCGCCGCTCGGCGGTCAAGCAGGTCGCGTCGGGCCGGTTCGGTGTCACCTCGCTGTACCTCACCCACGCCGACGACATCCAGATCAAGATGGCCCAGGGGGCCAAGCCGGGGGAGGGCGGCCAGCTGCCGGGGCCGAAGGTCTACCCGTGGATCGCGAGCACGCGCCACTCGACACCGGGCGTCGGCCTGATCAGCCCGCCGCCGCACCACGACATCTACTCCATCGAGGACCTCGCCCAGCTCATCCACGACCTCAAGAACGCGAACCCCGAGGCGCGGATCCACGTCAAGCTCGTGTCGGAGGTCGGGGTCGGGACCGTGGCCGCCGGTGTGAGCAAGGCCCACGCCGACGTCGTCCTGATCTCGGGCAACGACGGCGGCACCGGTGCCAGCCCCCTGACCAGCCTCAAGCATGCCGGGGGTCCCTGGGAGCTGGGTCTGGCCGAGACGCAGCAGACCCTGGTCCTCAACGGGCTCCGCGACCGGATCGTGGTGCAGGTCGACGGCCAGATCAAGACCGGCCGTGACGTCGTCGTGGCCGCCCTGCTGGGCGCCGAGGAGTTCGGTTTCGCCACCGCGCCGCTCGTGGTGTCCGGGTGCATCCTCATGCGGGTCTGCCACCTCGACACCTGCCCGGTGGGCATCGCCACCCAGAACCCCGAGCTGCGCCAACGCTTCGCCGGCGCGCCGGAGTTCGTCGAGACCTTCTTCGAGTACATCGCCGAGGAGGTTCGCGAGCACCTTGCGGCGCTGGGGTTCCGGAGCATCGAGGAGGCGATCGGCCAGATCCAGCACCTGGACACGACGCGGGCCGTCTCGCACTGGAAGGCCTCGGGGCTGGACCTCGCGCCGATCCTCACCGCCGTCGAGAGCCCCGACGGGTCCGGCGTGCGGCACGCCGTCGCTCAGGACCACGGACTCGAGAAGGCGCTGGACCACCAGCTCATCGCCTCCTGCCGGGACGCGATCGAGCACGGGGTGCCCGTGACGGGGCGGTTCCCGATCCGCAACGTGAACCGCACCGTGGGCACGATGCTCGGGCACGAGGTGACCAAGGTGAACCCCCAGGGGCTCCCCGACGGCACGATCGAGCTCACCCTCACCGGTTCGGCCGGCCAGAGCTTCGGGGCCTTCCTCCCGGCCGGGATCACCCTGCGCCTGGACGGCGATGCCAACGACTACGTCGGCAAGGGGCTCTCCGGGGGGCGGGTCGTGGTGCGACCCGCGCCTGGCTCCGCCCTGGTGGCGGAGGACAACGTCATCGCCGGCAACGTCATCGCCTACGGCGCCACGTCGGGCGAGCTCTTCCTGCGCGGGCGGGTCGGTGAGCGGTTCCTCGTGAGGAACTCGGGCGTGAACGCCGTCGTGGAGGGGGTCGGTGACCACGGCCTGGAGTACATGACCGGCGGGACCGCCCTCATCCTCGGACCCACCGGTCGCAACGTGGCCGCCGGGATGTCCGGAGGGGTCGCCTACGTCCTCGGCCTCGACGAGGCCCAGGTCAACCGCGAGCTCGTCGGTCTCGGGCCACTGCGGCCCGCGGACGAGCTGGTCGTGCGTGACCTCCTCGAGCGACACGTCCGGTGGACGGACTCACCGGTCGCCGCCCGGCTGCTCGCCGACTGGGACGACGCCCGCTCCCAGTTCACCCTCGTCCTCCCGCGCGCCTACCAGCGCGTGCTCGACGTGCGCACGGACGCGCAGGCCGAGGGACTGGACCCCGACGGCCCCCAGGTGTGGGAGCGGATCATGGAGGCCTCCCGTGGCTGACCCCCAGGGATTCCTGAAGACGCGCGAGCGCGAGCTGCCCCGCCGTCGCCCGGTCCCGGTCCGGATCAAGGACTGGAAGGAGGTCTACGAGGAGCAGTCCTCCGCCGAGCTCCAGCGCCAGGCCGGTCGCTGCATGGACTGCGGGATCCCCTTCTGCCACAGCGGTTGTCCGCTCGGCAACCTCATCCCGGAGTGGAACGACCTCGCGTGGAAGGGTGAGTGGCGTCAGGCCATCGACCGCTTGCACGCCACGAACAACTTCCCCGAGTTCACCGGGCGCCTGTGTCCGGCGCCCTGCGAGACCTCGTGCGTGCTGGGGATCAACCAGCCCGCCGTCACGATCAAGCAGGTCGAGGTGAGCATCATCGACCGGGCCTTCGAGAACGGCGTCGTCACCCCGGTCGCGCCCGACCGGCTCTCGGGCAAGACGGTGGCCGTCGTGGGCTCCGGGCCCGCGGGCCTGGCCACCGCGCAGCAGCTCACTCGGGCCGGGCACACCGTCGCCGTCTACGAACGGGCCGACCAGCCCGGCGGCCTGCTGCGTTACGGCATCCCCGAGTTCAAGATGGAGAAGTCGGTGCTCGACCGCCGGATCTCGCAGATGAAGTCCGAGGGCACCCGCTTCCGCACGGGTGTCGCCGTGGGACAGGACCTCACCGGCGAGGACCTGCGCCGGCGCTTCGACGCCGTGGTCGTCGCGATCGGTGCCACCGTGCCCCGGGACCTCCCGGTGCCGGGACGCGAGCTCGACGGGGTCATGCAGGCCATGGACTTCCTGCCGCCGGCCAACCGGGTGGCGCTGGGCCAGGAGGTCGAGGGCCAGGTCACGGCGCAGGGCAAGGACGTCATCGTCATCGGCGGGGGCGACACCGGCGCCGACTGCATCGGCACCGCGCACCGGCAGGGAGCGCACTCGGTCACGAGCCTGGAGATCATGCCCCAGCCCGGCCCCGACCGGGCCGCGAACCAGCCGTGGCCGACCTACCCGATGACCTTCCGGGTCGCCGCCGCCCACGAGGAGGGCGGCGACCGGGTGTATGCCGTGTCGACGAGCGAGGTGGTCGGTGACGAGCACGGCCGGGTGCGCGCCCTGCGCGTGCACGAGGTGCGGATGGGTGAGGGGGGCTTCGAGAAGGTCGAGGACTCCGAGCGCGAGATCCCTGCCCAGCTCGTGCTCCTCGCCATGGGCTTCCTCGGCCCGCAGCAGGAGGGGCTCCTCGACCAGCTCGGAGTGGAGCGCGACGAGCGCACCAACGTGGCCCGCGACGCGGCATACATGACCAGCGTCCCGGGAGTCTTCGTGGCCGGTGACGCCGGCCGCGGCCAGTCGCTCATCGTCTGGGCCATCGCCGAGGGTCGGGCGGCTGCGCACGAGGTCGACGCCTGGCTCAGTGGCAAGCCCTCGCGCCTCCCGAGGCCGATCAACCCCACCGACCGCCCCCTCCTGGCCTGACCCCGCTGGGCCGGTTCCGGGATGTGGCCCACGTCACTGTGCAAGCGTTCTCGCAGCTAGGCTTGGATTCATGCGCCACGCCAAGATCGTCTGCACGCTCGGCCCCGCCACGACCGCGCCCGAAGACCTGCGCGAGCTCGTCGCAGCCGGCATGGACGTCGCCCGTCTGAACCTGAGCCACGGCGACCACGCCGACCACGAGAAGGTCTACCTCGACGTCCGCAGGGCCAGCGACGAAGCCGGTCGCGCGGTCGGCGTGCTCGTCGACCTCCAGGGCCCGAAGATCCGCACGGCGCGCTTCGCCGGAGGCCCCGTCGAGCTGGTGCCCGGTGCCCGCTTCACGATCACGACCCGCGACGTCCCGGGCGACGTCGACGAGGTCGGCACGACGTATGCCGGGCTGCCCGGTGACGTCACCCCGGGCGACCGCATCCTCATCGACGACGGGAAGCTCCAGCTGGTCGCCAAGGAGGTGACCGAGACCGACGTGGTCTGCAGCGTCATCGACGGCGGGATGCTCTCCAACAACAAGGGCATCAACCTTCCTGGCGTCGCGGTGTCGGTCCCGGCGATGAGCGAGAAGGACGAGGACGACCTGCGCTGGGCCCTGCGGATGCGGGTCGACATGATCGCGCTGTCCTTCGTCCGCAGCGCGGACGACATCAAGGACGTGCACGCGATCATGGACGAGGAGGGCCTTCGGCTGCCCGTCATCGCCAAGGTGGAGAAGCCCCAGGCCGTCGAGAACCTCGACGAGATCATCCGGGCGTTCGACGGAGTGATGGTCGCGCGGGGCGACCTCGGGGTGGAGATGCCGCTGGAGGAGGTGCCGCTGGTGCAGAAGCGCGCGTGCGAGATCGCCCGACGGCGCGCCAAGCCCGTCATCGTCGCCACCCAGGTGCTCGAGTCGATGATCGAGAACAGCCGGCCCACGCGCGCCGAGGCCTCCGACGCGGCCAACGCCGTGCTCGACGGCGCCGACGCCCTGATGCTCTCGGGGGAGACCAGCGTGGGCAAGCACCCCTTCGCGGCGGTCCGCACGATGGCCCGGATCATCGAGAACACCGAGGAGCAGGGCCTGCACCGGATCCGTCCGCTCGGCACGCGACCCAACACCAAGGGTGGCGCGGTGACCGCCGCCGCCGCCGAGATCGGCGACCTGCTCGGGGTGAAGTACCTCATCACCTTCACCACCAGCGGGGACTCCACCCGGCGCCTGGCGCGGATGCGCCCGAGGATCCCGATGCTGGCCTTCACCCCCAACCAGTGGACCCGTAGCCAGCTCGCGCTGACCTGGGGCGTGGAGACCTTCCTCGTCGCCGACACGCGGCACACCGACGAGATGGCCGCCCAGGTCGACGAGGTGCTCCTCTCGGCCGGTCGGGTCGAGGAGGGTGACAACGTCATCATCGTGGCCGGCTCGCCCCCCGGCATCCCGGGCTCGACCAACGCCCTTCGCGTGCACCGGATCGGTGATGCCAAGAACCGGGTGGCGCCGGCCTACAGCGACATCGTCACCCCGACCGTCTGAGCACAGGGGCCGCACCCGTCGGTATGATTGGCGCGCCCCGGCCGGGGTGGTGGAACGGCAGACACGGAGCACTCAAAATGCTCTGCCCGCAAGGGCGTGCGGGTTCAAGTCCCGCTCCCGGCACATGACCGATAGCTCACCCGCCCGCAAACGCGTCCTCGTCGCCGAGGACGAGGCGATCATCCGCATCGACCTCGCCGAGATGCTCGGCGAGGCCGGCTACGACGTCGTGGGGCAGGCGGGTGACGGCGAGCAGGCCGTGGAGCTCACCCGCGCCCTGCGCCCCGACATCGTCATCATGGACATCAAGATGCCGGTGATGGACGGCATCAGCGCCGCCGAGGCGATCGGCCGGGACCGGATCTGTCCGGTCGTCATGCTCACGGCCTTCAGCCAGACCGAGCTCGTGGAGCGAGCGAGGGACGCCGGGGTGATGGCCTACGTCGTCAAGCCGTTCACCGCTGGTGACATCGCGCCCGCCCTGGACATCGCCCTCTCGCGCTGGTCGGAGCTCAAGGCGCTGGAGTCCGAGGTCGCCGACCTCGGGGAGCGCCTCGAGACCCGCAAGGCCGTCGACCGCGCCAAGGGGGTGCTGATGGCCAAGCTGAAGGTGAGCGAGGCCGAGGCGTTCCGGTGGCTGCAGAAGACCGCCATGGACCGCAGGATGGGCATGCGTGACGTCGCCGAGGCCGTGGTGGCCGGGATGGAGAAGGCCTGACCCTGCTGGGGTTCGTCAGCCCTCAGCGGATGACGATGACGAGGGTCGTGAGCAGCGGGGCCACGACGAGGGCGGGGAGCATGTCCCCGACCGGGATGTCGCGGACTCGCAGCAGTCGCAACCCGATCCCGGCGAGCAGCAGCCCTCCCGTCGCGGTCAGCGCCGCGATGTGGGCGTCGGGCACGAAGGAACCCAGGAGCACCCCGACCACCGTCAGCACGCCCTGGATGACTGCGACGGAGACCGCCGAGAACAGCACTCCCACACCGAAGCTGGCCGCGAAGGCCATCGCCGCGAAGCCATCGAGAACCGACTTCAGTGCGAGCTGGTCGATGCCGCGACCCAGGCCGTCGCTCAGCGCGCCGAGGATGGTGAGCGGGCCGACGCAGAACAGCAGGGATGCCGTGAGCCAGCCCTCGATGAACCGCTCCCGCGCCTGGTGGTCCGTGCCGCCCTCGCTCGTCGTCCGGCGCGCCACCACCCCCTGGATGGTCCCGGCCAGCCCCTCGAGGCGCTCCTCGATGCCGATGAGCGAGCCGATGACGGACCCGATGAGCAGCGACCCGAGAACGATCAGCACGGGGGCACCGCTGCCCGTGGCGGACGTGAGTGCGGGGTCGACCACGGATGCTGCGGACAGCGCCGCCACGAGGAGGGTGACCAGCCCCAGGCAGTCGGTGACCACCGAGCGGGTCCGCTCGCGCAGACGGTGTCCCACGGCCATCCCCAGGCCCGCGCCGAGCAGCACGGTGAGCACGTTGAGGACGGTGCCGGCACCGGTGAAGAGGGAAGTCACGGGCGCAGCCTACGAGAGCCGCAGACCGCCCATGGATCCGGTCTTCCGGCGCGCAGCAGTGGGGTCTATGGTCAGGTGCCTGGGTGCAGGGCGACAGGATGCTCGGCACGGACAGTCTCGGTCGGAGGCCTCGTGGCGCGTCGCACGGTTGATGTGGTGCCCGTCGACGGCGACCTCCAGGACCTGATGGGCCTCTGGCTGGCCGCCAAGGTCGACGGTGGCACGAGCAAGCAGGCGGCCGCGCGCGTCATCAGCGACGGTCGCCTGGCCGCGGCCCTGCGGCGGCCGGGCGTGCAGGCGTTCGTCGCGCGGGTGGACCGCGAGCCGGTCGGGTACGCGATCGCCAGCGACAACCCGTTCGGGGTGAGCCCGAGCACCGAGATCACCGTCGAGCATCTGTGGGTGGCCCCCGACGCCCGCCGCCTGGGGGTGGCCAAGTCGCTGCTCACCGCGGTGCTGGCCGCCGCGGAGCGCGCCGGGTGCGAGCACGTGGTGTCCAACGTCCCGACCTCCAGCCGCGACGCCAACCGGTTCTTCGCCCGCCTCGGGTTCAGCTCCACGGTGGTGCGTCGTGTCGTTCCCACCAGCCACCTGCGTCGCAAGCTCGCCCCGGAGACCTCCGAGAGCGGCCACGAGCTGCTCCGCCGCCGACGCAGCCTGCGCAGCCGCGCCCTGCCGCTGGCCTCCCGCTCCGCCTGATCCGGGCTGCGTCCCCACCGTCGGTGTCCGCTGCCCGGTGTCCGCTGCCCGGCCTCGGCTGATCAGCCGCCCGGCGCGGCATCCCGGATCAGGCAGGTGATCCGGGAGGTGCAGACCCGCTTGCCCTGGTCGTCGGTGACGACGACCTGGTAGCAGGCCAGGGTGCGCCCCAGGCTCAGCGGCGTGGCCGTGCCGGTGACCAGCCCGGACCGCGCGGCACGGTGGTGGGTGGCGTTGATGTCCAGCCCCACGACGGCCTTGCCGGGGCCGGCGTGCAGGGCGGCCCCGATCGACCCCAGGGTCTCCGCCAGGACGACCGACGCTCCCCCGTGGAGCAGGCCGTAGGGCTGGGTGTTCCCCTCGACGGGCATCGTCGCGACGAGGCGCTCCGCACTCGCCTCGAGCACCTTGATGCCCATCCGCTGCATGAGCGAGTCCGGGTTCATCGCCTGCATCGCCTCGACACCGGCCATGAGGTCGGGGGTGGAGCGGGGGCCCGGGTCCGGGGCGGCTGGCGTGTCGGTCATGGTGACTAGGCTGCCATGCGTGAAGCTGCTTCTCCTCGACGGACACTCCCTGGCCTACCGCGCGTTCTTCGCCCTCCCGGTCGAGAACTTCTCGACGAGCACCGGCCAACACACGAATGCCGTCTACGGGTTCACGGCCATGCTCATCAACGTGCTACGTGACGAGGCCCCGACCCACGTCGGTGTCGCCTTCGACGTCTCGCGCCAGACCTTCCGGCTGGAGGAGTACGCCGACTACAAGGCCGGCCGCGCCAAGACCCCCACCGAGTTCAGTGGGCAGCTGCCGCTCCTGCGCGAGGTGCTCGACGCCCTGCGCGTCCGGCACGTCGGCATCGAGGGGTTCGAGGCCGACGACGTCATCGCCACGCTGACCCACCAGGCAGTGGAGCAGGGCCACGAGGTGGTCATCTGCACCGGCGACCGCGATGCCTTCCAGCTCGTCTCCGACAAGGTCACCCTCCTCTACCCCGTGCGCGGGGTCTCCGAGGTCTGGCGGATGGACCCCGCTGCCGTCGAGGAGAAGTACCTCGTGTCGCCGGAGCGCTACAGCGACCTCGCCGCGCTCGTGGGTGAGACCAGCGACAACCTTCCCGGCGTGCCCGGAGTGGGCCCGAAGACGGCGGCGAAGTGGCTCGGCCAGTTCGGTGACCTCACCGGCGTCGTGGCCCACGTCGACGAGATCAAGGGCAAGGCTGGGGAGTCGCTGCGCGCCAACCTCGACGGCGTGCTGCGCAACCGGCGGCTGAACCGGCTCGTCACCGACGTCGACCTGCCGCTCACCGTGGGCGACCTCGAGCGCCAGGGCTGGGACCGTGAGGAGGTGCACACCGTCTTCGACGGGCTGGAGTTCCGGGTGCTGCGGGACCGGCTGTTCGCGACGTTCGACGTCGAGGCCGACGAGGTGGAGGGCGGCTTCGACCTCGAGGGCCACGTGCTGGACACCGACGCGGCCGTGGCCCGGCTCGCCGACCCCGCCACCGCCCGCACCCCCCACGGCGTGGTCGTCGTCGGTCACTACCGCGCCGGCACTGGTGACGCAGAGGCGCTCTCGATCGCTGGGGGCGACGACACCTCGGCCCACCTCGACCTCACCGAGCTCACGCCCCAGCAGGAGGAGGTCGTCGCGGCGTGGCTCGCTGACCCCGAGGCACCGAAGGTCCTGCACGACGCCAAGCCCCAGGTGCAGGCGCTGTCCACCCGGGGGATGAGCCTGCGGGGGGTCGTGAGCGACACGGCACTGGCGGCCTACCTCGTCCGCCCGGACCAACGGTCCTACGACCTCGAGGATCTCGTCGTGCGCCACCTGGGCCGCGAGCTCAAGGCCGACTCCGAGGGGGTCTCGGGGCAGGGCCAGCAGGGCATGCTCGACGTCGAGGTCGACGACGACTCCTCGGCACGCGACGCGATGGTGCGCGCCAAGGCCGTGCTGGAGCTGTCGGAGGTGCTCGCCCAACGGCTCGAGGAGACCGGAGGCTCCGACCTGCTGGCCCGGATGGAGCTGCCGCTGCTCGACGTCCTCGCCGCGATGGAGCGCACCGGGATCGCGGTCGACGAGGAGGCGCTCACGGCCCTCGAGGCTGACTTCGCGGCCAAGATGCGCCAGGCGCAGCTCGACGCCTTCGAGGCGATCGCGCGCGACGACGTCAACCTCGGCAGCCCCAAGCAGCTTCAGGAGGTGCTCTTCGACCAGCTGGGGATGCCGAAGACCAAGCGCACCAAGACCGGTTACACCACCGACGCCGATGCGCTGGCCGACCTGTTCGTCAAGACCGAGCACCCGTTCCTCGAGGCCCTGCTGCGCCACCGCGACACCAGCCGGCTGCGGGTCACCGTCGAGGGTCTCATCAAGTCGGTCGCCCCCGACCGGCGCATCCACACGACCTACCTGCAGACCATCGCGGCCACCGGCCGGCTGAGCTCGACGGACCCGAACCTGCAGAACGTTCCGATCCGCACCGAGGAGGGCCGCCGGATCCGCGAGGTCTTCGTCGTCGGCGACGGGTTCGAGTCGCTGATGTCCGCCGACTACAGCCAGATCGAGATGCGGATCATGGCCCACCTGTCAGGAGACGAGGGCCTCATCGAGGCGTTCCGCACCGGGGAGGACCTGCACCGGTTCGTCGGCAGCAGGGTGTTCGCGGTCGAGCCGGCCGACGTCACCGGCGAGATGCGGAGCAAGGTCAAGGCGATGAGCTACGGCCTGGCCTACGGGCTCTCCGCGTTCGGCCTGTCCAAGCAGCTGACCGTCTCGACGGGTGAGGCTCAGGCGCTGATGGACGAGTACTTCGCCCGCTTCGGCGGGGTCCGTGACTACCTGCGCGAGATCGTCGCGCAGGCCCGGGCCACGGGATACACCGAGACGATGCAGGGCCGTCGTCGCTACCTGCCCGACCTCACGAGCGACAACCGGCAGCGCCGCGAGATCGCGGAGCGGATGGCGCTCAACGCCCCCATCCAGGGCTCGGCCGCCGACATCATCAAGCTCGCGATGCTCGGCGTGGATGCCGCGCTGACCGCCGAGGGCGCCCGGTCCCGGATCCTGCTCCAGGTGCACGACGAGCTGGTGCTCGAGGTCGCGCCGGGGGAGGAGGAGTCCGTCGAGGCCCTCGTCCGACGGGAGATGGGCGCGGCGACGGAGATGGACGTGCCGCTGGACGTCAGCGTCGGGGTCGGTCGCTCCTGGCACGACGCCGCGCACTGACCCCTGTGCACACCACTCCGGCCGGCAGTCGCGCGCTCACCGTCGCCTCGCAGTGACTCCTTTCACGAAAGATGCGAGAGGTCGTTCGATACCGCATACTCTCCGGTAACCATGCACCCGCCACCGATTCGGCGGGTGCCTTCCTGTGAGGTGTCCGTGCGAAGAAGTCTGATGGTTGGCCTGCTGCTGGCCGTGTTCGCGGCGTTGATCGTCGCTCTTGGTGAAGGTTTGGGGTTGGACCTGCAACACGTCGCGCTCTTGGGCGCTGCGCTGGGCGGTGTCCTCGGGTTGGTTCCTCACCCGAGCACCTGGGGGCGGGTTGCCGGGTTCCTCGCGGGGTTCGTCGTCGCCTGGCTCGGGTTCGCGCTCCGGGCAGCCGTGCTGCCTGACTCGGCGACGGGTCGGGCCGTCGCCGCGTTCCTTGTCGTGGCGGTCGTGGTAGTCATCGTGGGCCTGTCGAAGGGCGTGCTGCCTCTCTGGGCCGGGCTGCTGGGGACGGCATCGATCGTGGGCGCCTATGAGGAGATCTTCACCAATGCGCCGTCACAGTTCCTCAAGGAGTCACCCGTCGCCGCAACGACCATGCTCCTGGCGGTGGCTCTCGGGTATCTCGCCGTCTCTCTCCTGCCAGAGGCTGCTCACGGTGCGGCGGGTGCAGGCCACGGGGCACATCGGCCCCCACAGCACGACGAACAGCCAGTCGAGGGCGATCTTGAAGGATTGCTGTCAGGGGAGAAGAAGTGAACCGGGTCAAGCTCAGGATCGTTGGAACCACAGGAGCGGCACTTCTGTCCGTGCCCTCTCTGGTGGTGTTGAGTGCCGGTGCCGGCATGGCCGCCGACGGAAACCAGGCCGTCGCTGTCTCCAACACAGAGACCGTTCAGGTGTTCATGGACCCGACCGGCCAGGTGGACGTCGCCCGTGTCTACGAGCAGGTCGCGATGTCAGGGAAAGGCTCGGTCGACCTGGTGAACCCCATCGAGCCCTCGGGTCTGCGCAACCTTGATGGGTTCCGGACACCGGACGTGGTGGACGGCAACATGGTGGGCACGTTCAAGGTCGACGGCGAGCGGCGCCTGCGCACCGTCAGCTCCTTCACGAAAACCTTGCCCCTCGATGTTCGCGTGACCTACATGCTCGACGGACAGGAGGTCAAGCCCGGAGACGTCGTCGGAAAGGACGGCGAACTCGAGGTGAGCTACACCGTGCGCAACATCACCGGAGCTTCGCAGGAACTCTCCTTCGACGACGGTATCGGCGGCGTGGGCACCGCCACCGAGGACGTCGTCATCCCCATGGTGGGTTCTCTCACCACGGTCCTCCCCTCCAACTTCACCAACGTTCGTTCGACCGGGGCCAACATGGCCGGAGACGGCCGGGGCGGCATGAAGATGTCGTTCACCATGACGCTCTTCGGGCCCATCGGGTCGCCCGAGGCGTCGTTCGGGTACACCGCGACCGTCAGGGACGGGGTCGTTCCTTCGGCGAGTATCTCGGCTCTCCCTGTCAACCCACTTGAGAGCCCCTCCTTCAAGGGCGCGGCCGCGTCCTACCAGGGCGGCGCTGACACCGGAGTCACGTTGACCGGGGGCGCCTCGACGATCGACACCAACCTCCTCAAGCTGCGTGACGGTGCCGGAGCGCTTCTCGCAGGGTTGATCCAGCTTCGAGACGGCGCCAAGACCCTCAATATCGGGTTGAGCGACACCGCTGTGCCGGGCGCGTTCAGGCTGGCCGACGGAGCACGGCAGGCATCGTCGGGTGCGGCACGTCTCAACGCAGGGTTGTCGGACCTCGATGACGGCGCCAACCAGCTCGCGGCCGGCACGAACACCCTCACGGACGGGTCTGCGCAGCTGGCGGACGGCGCCGGTCGCCTGTCCGCGGGCGCGGCAGGCGCCGCCGACGGAGCCGGTCAGCTCGCCGATGGTTCCGCTCAGGTGGCTGACGGGCTTGATGCGGCCGGTGCCCAGGCACCTCAGCTCCTCGGTGGTCTGGCTCAGGTGGCTGCCGGCCTCGACAAGGTGGACGCGGGGCTGACTCAGCTGTCTGCGTCAGTAGAGACTGGTGGGGGGGACTTGGATGCCGGCATCCAACAGCTCGTGGCAGGGTTGGGGAGCAAGAGCGAACCGACGACGCTGATCGGAGGCGTCGACGCCGCCCGGTCCGGCATCGCGGGTCTGACAGCTGACGGAGGTGACCTGGACAAGCTCCGGAAGGGCACCGATGACTCGAAGGCCGGCGTCGATGCGTCAAAGGCAGGGGTCGACGAGGTCAACTCGGGGCTCAGCGATGCCGCCGCGCAAGGTGGTGCGATAGACCGGCTTGCGGCGGGCGTGGTGGCTGCGCAAGCGGCGGACTGTGGCCCAGCATGCTCGGCAACTCTTGACGCCGTCGCTGAGGGCATCGCGCAGCTCAAGGCCCAGACCCAAGAGGCAACCGCTGGCCTGACCGAGGTGTCGGGCGGGCTCGGTCAGGTGTCGCCCGGTCTGGGTGGGGTGTCGACTGGCATCGCCCAGGTCAAGGCCGGCCTCAAGCCGGCTGCGGACGGCTTGGCAAAGGTGGAGTGTGGACTCAGCAACACCTCTCTCACGGGAGTGTGTGACGCCGACACGCCGGGTCTCCTCGAAGGATTGGGAAGGCTCGAGGCCGGAGTGAACGCGTTGGTCGGCGGCGTCGTCTCAGCCGTTGGTGTGTCATCTGACACCCAGAGTGACCAGACGCTTCGTGGTGGAGTCCACTCCTTGCAGGACGGTGTCGACGAGATCGGGATCGGAGGGGTGGCTCTCATCGACGGGTTGGACCAGCTCTCCGCCGGTGCGGGAATCGTGGCCTCCGGCAACGCCGACCTGGCTGACGGGGTCGACCAGCTGGCGACCGGAGCGAACGACCTGTCGTCGGGCGCGAGTCGTCTCGACGCAGGAGCCAACAAGCTGGCCGACGGTGCAGGCCGACTCGCAGACGGCACCGAGACTGCCAAGGATGGTGCTGGCCAGTTGGCGAACGGAAACGCGCAGCTCGCTGCGGGCTCGGACCAGCTGGCAACGGGCCTCGGCGCAGCGGCGGACGGATCGTTCAAGCTGTCGGATGGGCTGGGTACTGCATCCGACAAGGCACCTGCGCTCGAGGACGGCGCCCAGCGCCTTTCCGACGAGGGAACCCAGAAGATCATCGCGGCCGGACAGGCTACCGCTGCCGACTACGGCGCAAAGTACGCCGCTCTCGAGGCTGGTGCCCTGAGGGCGCAGGACGAAGGCATGGCCTATGGCGCCCCGGAAGGGGCGACCGGCACGACGGCCTACTCGATCGAGCTGGCTGGTGCCACCGGTGAGTCGGGTGGAAACACCGGCCGCGCCCTCGGGGCAGCCGCCGTCTTCGCGCTGGCGGGAGGAGCCCTTCTGCTGCGGCGCCGGGTCTAGCAGGAAAGCGCTGCGCCCTGACCCGCCTCCGTCGCGCAGGCCCGGCACCGACCAGGTGCCGGGCCTGCGGCATCCCACCAGTCCGTCACACGCTGCTGGGGGCGGGGTCCCTGCCGCCGGAGCTGTCCTCGCTGTCTGAGTCGTCGTCCCCGTCGTCACCCGCGTCGTCGACGGACAGGGGCTGGGCGATGCTCTCGAGCGACTGCCCCTCGGCGCCCACCCCGAGGACCGCCGCCACGATCCCGCCGACGATCATCAACCCTGCACCGAGGAAGTAGCCGGGGGCGATCCCGGTGATGTCGCCGGAGTCGCTAGCGTTGTTGATGAGCGCCCCGAAGAGCAGGGGTCCGCTGATGCCGCCGGCCGCGGTCCCGATCGCGTAGAAGAAGGCGATGCACAACGCCCTGGTCTCCAGCGGAAAGACCTCGCTCGCGGTGAGGTAGGCCGAGCTGGCCCCCGCCGAGGCGAAGAAGAAGATCACCACGCCGAATGCCGTCAGCGTGACGGCGTTGAGGTCCCCCAGCACGAACCCGGCGACCGCTAGGAGCGCGCCGGACAGCAGGTAGGTGCCGCTGATCATCTTGACGCGACCGACCGTGTCGAAGAGCTTGCTCAGGGCCAGCGCCCCGACGAAGTTGCTCACGGCGAAGATGGCGAGGTACCAACCGGTCTGTTTCACGTCGAAGAAGGTGGTCAGGGAGTCGCCGTAGGTGAAGAAGAAGGCGTTGTAGAGGAAGGCCTGCCCGACGAAGAGCGAGAAGCACAGCACCGTGCGCTTCGGATAGAGGGTGAACACGGTGCGGGCGATCTCGGGGATGGAGATCGTGCGTCGCTGCCGGATCGTGATCGGGTCGTCGTCCACGTCCGGCAGCGAGCCGTCGATGTCGGCCTCCACGGCCTTCTCGATGCTCTTGACGATCTCCTCCCCCTCGTCCTCCCGGCCGTGGATGAAGAGCCAGCGGGGGCTCTCCGGCACGTGACGACGTACGACGAAGATGCCCAGCGCGAGGATCGCACCGATGCCGAAGGCGAGCCGCCAACCGTAGGCCTGGTCGATCACCGTCGGGTCGAGCAGGGGGATGGTGAGCAGCGACCCGGCAGCGGCGCCCACCCAGAAGGACCCGTTGATCGCGATATCGACCCGCCCGCGGTAGGCCTTGGGGATCAGCTCGTCGATCGCGGAGTTGATGGCTGCGTACTCCCCGCCGATGCCCGCGCCGGTGAACAACCGGGCGACGAAGTACCAGACCGGGTTCGGCGAGAAGGCGGTGAGTACCGTGGCGCTGGTGTAGACACCGAGGGTGATGAGAAACAGCTTCTTGCGCCCGAAACGGTCGGTGAGCTGACCAAAGAACAGCGCCCCGATGCAGGCGCCCGCGACGTAGATGGCGCCGGCGAGCCCGATGTCGAAGCTGGACAACCCCAGGCCGGTGTCCTCCGGCTTCAGCGCCTCGGACATCGAGCCGACGATGGTCACCTCGAGGCCGTCGAGGATCCACACGGTCCCGAGGCCGACGACCACCATCCAGTGCCATCGCGCCCACGGCAGCCGGTCCAACCGCCCCGGGATGTCAGTGGTGATCCTGCCCGTCTCGACGTCCGACGCCATCGTCGTCTCCCTGCTGCCGTGCACCGCGCCCGCCACCGGCCCACCCGGTGGCACGTGCACGCTAGGACCGCGGCGACCCCCTCGGGGGTTTCGCGCCCCACGAAACCTGGGGAGGACCTCAGTCGCGGGCGGGCAACGGCTTGACCGTCACGAGGATCGCCGTCCCCGGGAGGAGCCTCCCCCGCAGCGGCGACCACCCACCCCACGTCGCGGTGTTGCGCACGGGCCACTCGGGCTCGACGAGGTCCACGAGCACCAGGCCGGCCGCGACCACCTGTCCTACGAGGTCGCCGAGAGTTCTGTGGTGCTCGGCGTAGGTCACGACGCCCCCGGAGCTCTCGACGTAGGGCGTGCGGTCGAAGTACGACGTGCTCGCCGTGAGCCCACGCTCGCCGGGGTCGTCGAGGAAGGCCCACCGGATCGGGTGTGACGTGGAGAAGACGAACCGGCCACCCGGCCGCAGCACCCGCTCCGCCTCCCGCAGGACCGCTGCGCTGTCGGCGACGAAGGGCATCACCCCGTATGCCGTGAACACCCGGTCGACGGTGGCGTCGCCGAGGGGCAGGGTCACCCCGTCGCACTGCAGGAGCGGCACGGCGGGCACCGTGCCGCCGGACTCCCTCGCCAGTCTCGCGCCCGTGCGGAGCATCCCGATCGACAGGTCGCTCGCCACGACCGACACCTCGTGGTGGCGGGCGAGCCACCGCGAGCACTGGGCGGCGCCGGCCCCGACCTCGAGCACCCGGAGCCCGGGGGAGAGGTCCAGCAGCCCCAGCTCCTCCTCCGTCCACCCCTCCGGGCCCCACACGAAGTCGCTGTCGCCGAGGAAGGCGCCGTGCTCGGCGTAGTAGTCCTCGGCCTCGGAGTCCCACCAGGTCCGGTTCGCGGCCCGTGTCTCGGCGTCTCCGACCGGCCGGCGCGCGGCCTCGTCGCTCACGACGGCACCCCGGCATCCGGCGTCCCGACCGTTTTGCCCCGTGCCTGCCGGCACGAGTAGTCTGGGCGCGCACCCGTGTGCCATCCGTGGCTCACCCGTGCGCGCAGACCAAACCACCTATTCCATCTGTCCACATCGGAGTTCCTACTACATGACTGCCAGCACGGTCGACACGACCGCCCCTCAGATTGCCATCAACGACATCGGCTCTGAGGAAGACCTCCTCGCCGCGATCGACGCGACGATCAAGCACTTCAACGACGGTGACATCGTCGAGGGCCGCATCGTCAAGGTGGACCGCGACGAGGTCCTGCTCGACATCGGCTACAAGACCGAGGGTGTGATCCCCTCCCGCGAGCTCTCCATCAAGCACGATGTCGACCCGAACGAGGTCGTCAAGGTCGGCGACGAGGTCGAGGCCCTGGTCCTCCAGAAGGAGGACAAGGAAGGTCGCCTGATCCTGTCCAAGAAGCGCGCCCAGTACGAGCGCGCCTGGGGCACGATCGAGAAGATCAAGGAGGAGGACGGCGTCGTCACCGGCTCCGTCATCGAGGTCGTCAAGGGTGGGCTCATCCTCGACATCGGTCTGCGCGGCTTCCTGCCCGCCTCCCTCGTCGAGATGCGCCGCGTGCGCGACCTCCAGCCGTACGTCGGCAAGGAGATCGAGGCCAAGATCATCGAGCTCGACAAGAACCGCAACAACGTGGTCCTGTCGCGCCGTGCCTGGCTCGAGCAGACCCAGTCCGAGGTGCGCACCTCCTTCCTCAAGGAGCTCGGCAAGGGCCAGGTCCGCACGGGTGTCGTGTCCTCGATCGTCAACTTCGGTGCCTTCGTGGACCTCGGCGGGGTCGATGGTCTCGTCCACGTCTCCGAGCTGTCCTGGAAGCACATCGACCACCCGTCCGAGGTCGTCGAGGTCGGTGACGAGGTCAAGGTCGAGGTGCTGGACGTCGACATGGACCGCGAGCGTGTCTCCCTGTCGCTCAAGGCGACCCAGGAAGACCCGTGGCAGCACTTCGCCCGGACCCACGCGATCGGTCAGGTCGTGCCGGGCAAGGTCACCAAGCTCGTGCCCTTCGGCTCGTTCGTGCGCGTCGACGACGGCATCGAGGGCCTGGTGCACATCTCCGAGCTGGCCGAGCGCCACGTGGAGCTCCCGGAGCAGGTCGTCACGGTCGGCACCGACATCTTCGTCAAGGTCATCGACATCGACCTCGAGCGTCGCCGCATCTCGCTGAGCCTCAAGCAGGCCAACGAGGACGGCGCCAACCAGGTCGAGTTCGACCCGACCCTCTACGGCATGGCCGCGGAGTACGACGCCAAGGGTGACTACAAGTACCCCGACGGCTTCGACCCCGAGACCAACGAGTGGCTGGAGGGCTTCGAGTCCCAGCGCGAGACGTGGGAGAAGCAGTACGCCGACGCCCACGCCCGCTGGGAGGCCCACCGCGCCCAGGTCGACGCAGCGGCCAAGGCCGACGCGGAGGCCGCCGGCGGCAGCGAGTCCACGTCCTACTCCTCGGAGTCAGGCGCGACCCCCGAGGAGCCCGAGGCCCGTCCGGCAGCACCCGCCGCCGGTGAGGGTGAGGGCACCCTCGCGTCCGACGAGGCGCTCGCCGCGCTGCGCGAGAAGCTCACCGGCAACTGAGCCCACCGGCATACCCGTGCGGTATGCCGTTGCGCCACCACCGAGGCCCGGTCCCCAGCACGGGGGCCGGGCTTCGGTGCGTCCCCGGGGTAGCGTGCTCGGCATGGCCCGCAGCATCGCGACGAACAGCTCCGTCGACCTCGCAGCCCTGCTCGACTTCGTGCGTCCACGCCACCACATGCTCCTCATCACGGTGCGCGCCGACGGGCGGCCGCAGGCCTCACCCGTCAGCGGTGGCGTCGACGAGCAGGGTCGGCTGGTCATCTCCAGCTATCCGGAGCGGGCCAAGAGCGCCAACGCAAGGCGAGACCCGCACGTGAGCGTGCTGGTGCTCTCGGACGACTTCGGTGACGCGTGGGTGCAGGTCGACGGTGACGGCGAGGTCATCGACCCTCCCGAGTCCGTGGAGCCCCTCGTGGACTACTTCCGGTGCATCTCCGGCGAGCACCCTGACTGGGAGGAGTACCGCCAGGCGATGCGCGACCAGGGCAAGTCGCTGCTCCGTGTCACCCCCACCCGATGGGGGCCGATCGCCACCGGAGGCTTCCCGGCCCGCCTCGTCCGGGACTGAGGACCGTGCCGGGGTTCCATCGCGCCGGTCTGGATGCGCTCGTCGCCGACGGGACCGTGCCGGGGTATGCCGTCGCCGCACGGTTCGGCAGCGAGGTCCGGCTCGCGGCCGGTGGAGTCCGCGACCGGGAGTCCGGGGCGCCCTTCGAGACCGGCACGGTGCACCGGGTCGCGTCCCTCGCGAAACCGGTCGCCGCGCTGCTCACCATGCAGCTGGTGGACGACGGGTTCCTCGCGCTCGACGAGCCGATCGTGTCCTGGTTGCCCGAGCTCACGACCCTCCGGGTGCTGGCCGACCCCGGCTCGGAGCTGACCGACACGGTGCCGCTCGAGCGCCCGATCCTGCTGCGCCACCTGCTCACCATGACGAGCGGGTTCGGCATCGGGATGGAGGCGACCCCGCTCACCCGGGCCATGGCCGAGGCGGGGGTGCATCCGGGCCCCGAGCCGCCCCGCGTCGGGCCGCAGGAGGTGCTCGACGCCTTCGCTGCCCTACCCCTCGCGTTCCAGCCGGGGTCGGGATGGGCCTACCACTCCTCCACGGACGTCCTGAGCCTGCTCCTCGCGCGGGCGGCAGGCGTGGACCTCGCCGAGCTCGTCTCCTCGCGGGTCCGCTCCGCGCTCGGCCTCGACGTGCTCGCCTTCTCCGTCGTCGGCGCCGACGTCGGCCGCCTCGCCACCGCCTACCGGCCCGTCGACGGCGGGCTGGAGCCGAGGTCGCGGTGGGGCATCGGCAGCGCGCCGGCCTTCCGCACCCTGTCCGCCGGTCTGTTCGCCACGGCCGCCGACGTCCTCGCGCTGTTCGAGGAGCTCTCGGCCCCGGCCACGATCGGTGCGGCGAGTGCCGCCCTGATCCGCTCACCGCAGCTGACCGCGCCCGTGGTGCGTTCGGCGGGGTCGTTCCTGCCCCCGGGCTACTCCTACGGGTTCCAGGTCTCGGTGGCGCTCGAGGACGACTCCACCGGTCCGCGTCGGGGCAGCTTCGGCTGGAGCGGTGGGTCGGGCTGCCTCGCGGTCGCGGACCCGCGGGCCGACCGGGCCGGAGTGCTCCTGACCAACCGGGAGCTCGGGGGTCTGGGCGGCTCACCGGCCTTCGGTCCCTTCCTCGACGCCCTGTACCAGTGAGGTCCCGAGTCGCCCACTAGAGTCGCCGCCATGCTGCGCGTGGGACTGACCGGGGGCATCGGGTCGGGGAAGTCCACCGTCTCGGCCCAGCTGGCCGCCCTCGGGGCCGTCGTCGTCGACGCCGACGTGGTGGCCCGCGAGGTCGTCGAGCCGGGTATGCCGGCGCTGGCCGAGATCGTGGACCGCTTCGGCTCCGACCTGGTCGGGCCCGGCGGGGCCCTCGACCGGCCCGCGCTGGGCCGTCTCGTCTTCGGGGACCCGGGCGCGCTGCGGGACCTCGAGGCCATCACCCACCCGGCGATCTGGGCGCGCACCGCTGAGCTCGTCGGCGGTGCCCCGCGGAACGCCGTCGTGGTGCACGACATGCCGTTGCTGGTGGAGAAGGGGATGACGGGCGACTACCACCTGGTCATCGTCGTGGGGGCCGCCGAGGACACCCGGCTCCGGCGCCTGGTCGAGCACCGGGGCATGGGCGAGGCCGACGCGCTGGCCCGGATCGCGGCGCAGGCCGACGACGCGGCTCGGCGCGTGGCGGCCGACGTGTGGCTCGACAACGAGGGGGGCGTGCCGGCCCTCGAGGACGGGGTCCGCCGCCTGTGGCACGAGCGGATCGAGCCGTTCGAGGTCAACCTCCAGCACGGCATCCGGTCTCGTCTCACCCACCCGACCATCTCGGCCCCCGACCCCTCGTGGCCCGACCAGGCGGCCCGGCTGCTGGCCCGGATCCGCCGCGGCGTCGGTGACCTCGCCGTCAGCCTCGAGCACATCGGGTCCACGGCGGTGCCCGGTCTCGTGGCCAAGGACGTCATCGACCTCCAGGTCGGGGTGCGCTCCCTGGCGGATGCCGATGACCCGGCGTTCCTCTCGGGGATGCTCGCCAGCGGTTTCGTCCGCCCCGGGGGGGACTGGTACGACAACAGCAAGGACGGTGCCACCTGGCCCAAACGCTTCCACGGGTCGTGCGACCCGGGGCGCATCGCGTACGTGCACGTGCGAGAGGTGGGCTCACCCGGGTGGGAGTGGGCGCTGATGTTCCGCGACTGGCTTCGGGCCGAAGCGGACGAACGGGCGGCGTACGCCACGATGAAGACCGGGCTCGCCGCTCGGGTGGCCACCGTGGACGAGTACGTCCAGGCCAAGGAGCCATGGTTCGACACCGCCGACGGGCGTGCGCGCCAGTGGGTTGCGAGCACCCATTGGCGGCCATAGCATCCCGGAATGGATCCTGAACCCACCGCCATCCCCGCCGTCGCCGACACGAACGAGAGGCTCAAGGCCAGTCTCCCTTTCTCCGACACCCAGGACTTCGACGACGCGAGCCGCGGACTCCTCGGCCGCCTCGAGCCGTGCGTCATCCACGACGACGAGGGAAACGTCCTGTGGGACAACGACTCCTACTCATTCCTCTCCGGCGACGCACCTGACACCGTCAACCCGAGCCTGTGGCGCCAGTCCTCGCTGGTCGCGATGCAGGGCCTGTTCGAGGTCGTCGAGGGCATCTACCAGGTACGGGGGTTCGACCTCTCCAACATCACCTTCGTGGAGGGTGACGCCGGCGTGATCGTCATCGACCCGCTCATCTCGACCGAGACCGCAGCCGCCGCCTTGGCTCTCTACCGTGAGCACCGCGGCGACCGGGCCGTCACCGGGGTGATCTATACGCACAGCCACGTCGACCACTTCGGCGGCGTCAAGGGAGTGACGACCCAGGAGGACGTCGACGCCGGCACGGTGCCGGTGATCGCGCCCGAGGGGTTCGTGGAGCACGCGGTGGCGGAGAACGTCTACGCGGGGACGGCGATGGGTCGTCGTGCGGGCTACATTTACGGTGCGGCGCTGGAGCGCGGTCCGCACGGCCAGGTGGGCGGTGGCCTGGGCCAGACCACGTCGGTGGGCACCGTGACCCTGATCGCGCCCACCGTCGAGATCACCACGACCGGGCAGGAGGAGGTGGTCGACGGCGTGCGGATCGTCTTCCAGATGGCACCCGGCACCGAGGCCCCCTCCGAGATGCACTTCTACTTCCCGGACCGGAAGGCGTTGTGCATGGCCGAGAATGCCACCCACACCCTCCACAACCTGCTGACGCTTCGCGGGGCGCTGGTGCGAGACCCCCACGTGTGGGCGACCTACCTCACCGAGGCCATCGACCTGTTCGGGCGTGAGGCCGAGGTCGCGTTCGCCTCCCACCACTGGCCCACCTGGGGCGGTGAGCGCATCGTGGCCTTCCTCTCCATCCAGCGAGACCTCTACTCCTACCTCCACGACCAGACCCTGCGGCTGATGAACAAGGGCTCGTCGGGTCCGAGATCGCGGAGCAGATCGAGCTGCCACCCGCCCTGGACCGGGCGTGGAGCACCCACGGCTACTACGGGTCGGTGAGCCACAACGTCAAGGCGATCTACCAGCGCTACATGGGGTGGTACGACGGCAACCCGGCCCACCTGTGGCAGCACCCGCCGGTGGAGGCGGCCACGCGGTACGTCGAGTTCATGGGCGGAGCCGAAGGGGTGCTCACCAAGGCCAGGGAGTCCTATGCGTCCGGAGACCTGCGCTGGGTCGCCGAGGTCGTCAGCCACGTCGTGTTCGCCGAGCCCGACAACGCCGACGCCCGCGCCCTCCTGGCCGACACCCTCGAGCAGCTCGGGTTCGGGTCGGAGAACGGCACGTGGCGCAACGCCTACCTCTCGGGCGCGACCGAGCTGAGGTCGGGAAACTTCGGGACACCGACGGTGACGGCCTCTCCCGACATGGTCGCCCAGCTGACACCGGAGATGCTCTTCGACGCGCTCGCCGTCAGGGTCGACGGGCCGCGCGCCTGGGACCTCCTGCTCACCGTCGACGTCGCGTTCACCGACGGTGACGCGCGGTTCCGGCTCCGTCTGGACAACGGGGTGCTCACCTACAGCGCCGCAGCCCAGGCCGACCAGGCCGACCTGGTCCTCACCATCCCGCGGCGCTCCCTCGCCCTCCTGGCGAGCGGGGCGGATGCGGCCACCCTCGCCGGTGCCGGGGCGACGCTGAGCGGTGACGAGGGCGTCCTGGCCCGGCTCTACGCCGTGCTCGACGTCGGTGACCCCGCCTTCGCCATCGTCACTGCGGACTAGGGGCGGGCCGTCCGACGGGGGGCCCGTGGTCGGTGACGACCTCGGCCCCCAGCCGGCGCACCGTCTCGACGAGCAGGTCGAGGTCCTCCGTGCGGGTGCGGTGGTTGCCGATCGCGCACCGCAGGGCCACCTTCCCGTGCAGCACGGTCTCGGACACGATCGCCACCCCGCTCTCGTGCAGTCGGAGGGTGAGCTCGTGGGTGATCTCGTCGAGGTGCTCCCGCTGCACTCCCGGTGGGGCATAGCGGAAGCAGACGATGTCACAGCCGCCGACCGCGAGCAGCTCCAGGTCAGGAGACGTGGTGACGAGGTGGGCCAGGTGGTGCGCCTGGCCGATGTTCAGGTCGATGACCTGGCCGAAGGCGTCCGCCCCGTATGCCGTGAAGGCCATCCAGACCCGTAGGGCCCGGAACCCCCGGGAGAGCGCGATGCCCAGCTCGGTGTACCAGAGGTCGCTCCCGGAGAGGCCACGGTCGGAGTGCCTGAGGTACGTCGACTCGACGGAGAAGGTCCCTCGGTGCGCCGCCGCGTCGCGCACGAGCACCAGCCCGACGTCCATGGGCGCCTGCATCCACTTGTGCAGGTCCAGGGCCAGGGAGTCGGCCCGCTCGATGCCACGCACCGTCTCCGCGTGCTTGCTCAGGGCGAGGAACCCCCCGATGGCACCATCGACGTGCAGCCAGATCCCCTCGCGCGCAGCGATGTCCGCGATGGCGTCCAGGTCGTCCACGGCCCCCGTGTTGACCGTGCCCGCGGTCGCGACAACGGCAAGGGGGGTGATGCCGGCCGCGCGGTCGGCCGCGATGGCGGACTCGAGAGCGGCCACGTCCATCGTGAAGTCCTCGCCCACGGGTACGAGGCGCAGGGCGGCTGCGCCGAGACCGAGCAGCTCGCAGGTCTTGCGGTGGCAGCTGTGGACCTCGGAAGACGCGTAGACGGCATACGGTCGACCGTCCAGGCCGGTGCTGCGCACCGACGGCCCGATGGTCGAGCTACGAGCCACGGCCAGGCCGAGGAGGTTGGCCTCGGACGCACCGCTCACGAACAGGCCACTCGACGCGGTGGGGTAGCCGGCGGCCTCGGCACACCACTGAACGGTCTGCCGCTCGACGAGCACCGGGGCGTGGTCGCCGCCCCCGAGGTTGGCGTTGTGCACGCTCGCGAGGAGGTCCGCGATGTTGCCCACCGGGTTCCCGGCCCCCATGTACCACCCCCAGAAACGACGATGGTCGTTGCCCATCGAGTAGGGCGCCACGCGGGTCACGAAGTCCTCGTATGCCGAGTCGGCCCCCGACCCGGCACGAGGCAGCGAGCCGCTGAAGGACTCGCGCACCTCGTCGGGCATGGCGCGCCACACCGGCTCGTCAGCCCGGCCGGCGAGGTGGTCGATGGAGTCGTCCACGGCGCGGTGGGCCAGGGCCCGCAGCGCGGCCCAGTCGGTGGGGTCGAGCGAGGCAGACTCCCTTCCCGGTCCGACGACGTCCGGAGTGTGCTCGGGCACCATGTCGAGATGCTCCCACCACGGCGGGCGTCCTGACCAGACCGGCGCACCGGCTGAGGGTGAGGTCCTCGCCAGGGTCAGTCGGCTTGGACCACCTCTCGGCGGTAGCCCTCGATGATGGCGTTGAACTCTGTCCTTTCACGCTCGGGCACACCCAGGAACATCAGGGTGGCCGCGATCTCCATCGCCACGGCGTCGAACCCGGCGGTGTCGATGGACAGGCCGTCGTGCGCCGCCAGCATGTCCCGGCCGAGGTAGCACTTCGGCCCGCCCGCGGCCTCGATGGACCAGGCGGTGACCAGGAACTTGTAGCCGGGCCCGTTGGCGGGATCGCCGTGGTGCGCGTGCACGCCGGTGTTGGCGTTGACCAGTGCATTGTCGAAGAGTCGGTCGACGAGCACGTCGACTGCGCCGGCGATGGCGTAGGCGCCACCGAGGCGCTCGTACAGCGAGGCGTCAGAGGGGACCTCCTCGGCCGCCGCGGCGATGTCGCCGACCTCGGCCTCGGGTTCGATGATCTGGGTCATGACGTGTCTCCTTCGGTTGTCGTCCTCCCCGCCGGTGCGGGCAGGGCCAGGTCGGGGCTCAGCTCTCCGGCCAGGGCGCGGAGCCGGCGACGCAGGTCGGCGAGCGAGGCAGGGTCGAGGCCGGTGGCGCAGGCGACCTCCGCCTGCGCGTCCGCGGCTGCGGCCTGGAGGTCCCGGCCGCGCCCGGTCACGGCGACCACCACCCGGCGGCGGTCCGTGCCGCGGCTGCGACGCACGAGCCCGGCGACCTCCAGTCGCGCCACGAGGGGAGTCACGGCGTGGGAGTCGAGCTCGAGGCGGTGGGCGATCTGCCCGACCGTTGCCGGACCGTCCTGCCACAGCGTGAGCATGACGAGGTACTGCGGGTAGGTGAGGCCGATCTGGTCGAGCAGGGGGCGATAGCGACGGGTGATCGCGTGGGTCGCCGCATAGAGCGCGAAGCAGAGCTGGTCGTCGAGGTGGGGCCCTCCGACCACGGCGGGCTGTGGCATCACCACCTCCGATCGCCTGTGGACGGGCTCACAGTAGGTCACACTCCATCAGGCGTGACACGCTTTATCAAGAGGTGGCCTGCGGCCCTCGGCCCTCGGGGCTGCCCACGGCGACCGGGGCTCGGTCGCAGTCGACCTCCAGCGGCGGGGCCCCGACGGCACAGTGCCTCGCAAATGACCCGTGGGCAGGGGTCGGCAGTTGCGTGGCCCCGGTCGGTGGGGTGTCGCCGGCATCGGTCCCTTCCGGTGCGGCCGCGTCGGAGAGGGTCGTGTTCGAGATGGTGAACGCCGCCACCACGCCGCCGAGCAGGACGACTCCGGCGGCAACCCACAGGGCCGTCTGGAAGCCTGCGTCGAACGACTCGGGGCGGGTGTAGTCGTCACCGCTGATCCCCGCGACGGCCGGAAGGACCGCGATGGCGAGCAGGCCGGCGGCCCGGGCGACCGCGTTGTTGACCCCCGAGGCGAGCCCGGCGTGCTCGGCCGGAGCGGCCGCGAGTGCGGTGGCGGTGAGCGGTGCGACCATCACCGAGAGACCGAGGCCGAAGACGAGCACGGCGGGCAGCACGTCCGTCAGGTAAGCGGCATCCGGGCCGATGCGGAGCATCAACAGCAGTCCGACGGAGCACACGGCGGGGCCGACGCTCATCTGCAGCCGGGGACCGATCCGGTAGGCGAGCGCACCCGAACGGGCGGACAGCAGGAGCATCACCACGGTGATCGGCAGGATCGCCGTGCCCGCGGCGATCGGCGTGAAGCCGCTGACGACCTGGAGCTGGATGACGAGGAGGAAGAAGACCGCGCCGAAACCGCCGTAGACCGTGAAGGTGACGAGGTTCGCGGCGGTGAACTGCCGGGAGCGGAAGATGTCGAGGGGCAGCATCGGGTGGGCGGTGTGGCGTTCGAGCAGGACGAACCCGATGGCGCAGGCGACGCCGACCAGAGCCGCGGCAGCGACCGGTGGGGAGGAGGCCCCCCTGCTCGGTTGCTCGACCAGGGCGTAGGTGACGCCACCGAGCGCGAGCACCCCGAGCGCGGCGCCCGCGAGGTCGAGGTGTTTCGCGGAGGTGGGGTCGCGGGACTCCGGCACGTGCCGGAGGGCGACGAGGACCACCAGGATCGCCAGGGGCGCGTTGATCAGGAAGACCCATCGCCAGGAGAGCTGCTCGACGAGCCAGCCGCCGAGGAACGGTCCGATCGCCGTTGCGACCCCTCCGAGCCCCGACCACGCACCGATCGCCCTGGCCCGGTCCCCGGGCACGAACGACGCCTGGATGAGCGCCAGGCTCCCCGGCGTGAGGAGAGCACCACCGACCCCTTGGAAGGCGCGCGCCGCGATGAGGGTCTCCACCGTCGGGGCCGCTGCGCAGACCAGGGACGCCAGGGCGAACCACACCACGCCGATGAGGAAGACCCGGCGCCGGCCGAAGCGGTCGGAGAGCGAACCACCGAGGAGGATGAAGGCGGCCAGGGTCAGGGTGTAGGCCGTGACCGTCCACTGGAGTCCGGCGAAGTCGGCGCCGAGGTCGGCGCCGCTCGCCGGGAGCGCCACGTTGACGACCGTGGCGTCGATGCCCGCGAGGCCGGAGCCGAGGATGGAGGCGAGGAGGACCCATCGCCCAGTCGCAGACCCAAAGCGCACCTGTCCGCCGGCTGTCGCCGCCGATCCCTCGTCCACGGGCCCAATCTATGTCGCCGACCGCAGCGGGTGCACTCCGTGGTCGGGAGTGCCCGCTGCCGGCTGTCGGTGCGGCGGCATACCGTAGTGGCATGCGTCCCACCACCGACCTCCAGCGCCGAGTCGCCCCGATCGAGGTCATCTCGGACTTCCAGCCCGCGGGCGACCAGCCCGCGGCGATCGCCGAGCTCACCCGTCGGGTGAAGGGCGGCGAGCAGGACGTCGTGCTCCTGGGTGCCACAGGCACCGGCAAGTCGGCCACCACCGCGTGGCTCATCGAACAGCTGCAGCGCCCGACCCTGGTCATGGCCCCCAACAAGACCCTCGCGGCCCAGCTCGCCAACGAGTTCCGAGAGCTGTTGCCCAACAACGCCGTCGAGTACTTCGTGAGCTACTACGACTACTACCAGCCCGAGGCCTACGTCCCGCAGACCGACACCTACATCGAGAAGGACTCCTCGATCAACGACGAGGTCGAGCGGCTGCGCCACAGCGCCACCAACAGCCTGCTCACCCGGCGTGACGTCGTCGTCGTCGCCTCCGTGTCCTGCATCTACGGCCTGGGCACCCCACAGGAGTACGTCGACCGCATGGTGCCGCTGCGGGTGGGTGACCAGGTCAACCGCGACGACCTCCTCCGCAAGTTCGTCCACATGCAGTACACCCGCAACGACCTCGCCTTCACCCGGGGCACCTTCCGGGTGCGCGGGGACACCGTCGAGATCATCCCGATGTACGAGGAACACGCGGTGCGTATCGAGTTCTTCGGCGACGAGGTGGAGGCGCTCTACACCCTCAACCCGGTGTCCGGGGAGGTCGTGCGCGACGAGCAGGAGATGTACGTCTTCCCCGCGTCGCACTACGTCGCCGGGCCGGAGCGGATGGAGCGGGCCATCGGTGGCATCGAGCGCGAGCTCGAGGAGCAGCTGGCACTGTTCGAGAAGCAGGGCAAGCTCCTCGAGGCGCAGCGGCTGCGGATGCGCACGACCTACGACATCGAGATGATGCGCCAGATCGGCTCGTGCTCGGGCATCGAGAACTACTCCCTGCACATCGACGGTCGCAGCCGCGGAAGCGCGCCCAACTGCCTCATCGACTACTTCCCCGAGGACTTCCTCCTCGTCCTGGACGAGTCCCACGTCACGGTGCCCCAGATCGGCGCGATGTACGAGGGAGACATGAGCCGCAAGCGCACGCTGGTGGACCACGGCTTCCGGCTGCCGTCGGCGATGGACAACCGCCCGCTGAAGTGGGAGGAGTTCCTCGGCCGGGTCGGTCAGACCGTCTACCTCTCCGCGACCCCGGGGCCCTACGAGCTCGCGAAGGGCGACGGCGTCGTCGAGCAGATCATCCGACCCACGGGGCTCGTCGACCCAGAGATCATCCTCAAGCCGACCAAGGGCCAGATCGACGATCTGCTGCACGAGATCCGCACCCGCGCCGAGAAGAGCGAGCGCGTGCTGGTCACGACCCTCACCAAGAAGATGGCCGAGGACCTCACCGACTACCTGCTCGACAAGGGGGTCCGGGTCCGCTACCTCCACTCCGACATCGACACCCTGCGCCGGGTCGAGCTGCTGCGCGAGCTGAGGCTGGGGGAGTACGACGTGCTCGTGGGCATCAACCTGCTCCGGGAGGGCCTCGACCTGCCCGAGGTGTCCCTCGTGTCGATCCTCGACGCCGACAAGGAGGGCTTCCTCCGCTCCAGCCGGAGCCTGATCCAGACCGTGGGCCGCGCCGCCCGCAACGTGTCCGGGCAGGTGCACATGTATGCCGACAAGGTGACCCCGTCGATGGCCCAGGCCGTCGAGGAGACCGCGCGCCGCCGGGAGATCCAGGTCGCCTACAACCTCGAGCGGGGCATCGACCCGCAGCCCCTGCGCAAGAAGATCGCCGACATCACCGACATGCTCCAGCGCGAGGACGCGGACACCGAGGAGCTCCTCGGGTCCGGCCGGGCCCGGTCCCGGGGCAAGAGCGACGGTGGGCGCGGCGGCCGCGGTGCGGCGGCAGCCGATGCCGCGATGTCCGGTCACCGCGCGGGCACGGTGGCGGCGAGCGACCTCGGGGGCCTCATCCAAGAGCTCACCGCGCAGATGCACCAGGCGGCCGGAGACCTCCACTTCGAGCTGGCCGCGCGGCTGCGCGACGAGATCGGGGACCTCAAGAAGGAGCTGCGCCAGATGAGTGAGGCGACGCGGTGACCGACCAGACCCTCGCGGAGTACGCACTCGCGAAGCCGGGCGCCTGGGCCGACCAGCCCTGGGAGGGCGACCACGTGGCCAAGGTCGGGGACAAGATCTTCTGCTTCCTCGGCGGAGCAGCCATCGGTGTGTCGTGCGGCGGCCGCGAGGCGGCCGACGAGTGGCTCGCCGAGTTTCCCGACGATGCGAGTGTCATGCCCTACATCGGGCGGCACGGCTGGAACACCCTGCGGGTCGGTGGGGCCATTCCCGATGACGCGTTGCGGGAGGCCATCGACACCTCGTACGCGGTCGTCGTGGCCAAGCTGCCGCGGTCGAGACGGCCGGTGCCCTGACCCCTGCGCCGACGCGCCGGCTCGACGGGCGGGGAAGCCGCGCCTCGATAGACTCCTCCGGTGATCCACTCGCTCCTGCCCGCGGCGTCGACGACCCTGGACATCGACCCGTGGGTGTGGTGGCTGACCCTCGGCGTCGCGGCGGCGGTCCTGACCTTCGACGTCATCGCGATCGGCCGCAACCCGCATCGACCTTCCACGAGAGAGCTCTCGGTGGCGCTGGCGGTCTACGTCGGCGCCGCGGTCGTCTTCGGCCTCGGGATGTGGTGGGTCGCGGGCGGGCAGCTGGCCGGGGAGTTCTACGCCGGGTGGTTGACCGAGTACTCGCTCTCGGTGGACAACCTCTTCATCTTCATCCTCATCATGGCGCGCGTCGCCGTGCCCGAGAAGCTCCAGCAGTTCGCCCTCATGGTGGGCATCGTCATCGCGATCATCCTCCGAGCCATCTTCATCGCGGTCGGCGCGGCGGCGATCAACAACTTCAGCTGGATCTTCTACATCTTCGGTGTCTTCCTCATCTACACCGCGGTCAAGCTGGCCAGCGAGGGGGACGGTGACGACGACGAGTACGAGGAGAACCGCCTCATGGTGCTGGTGGAGCGTCGCTTCCCGGCGACCCAGGACTACGACGGCACCAAGCTCTTCACCCAGCAGAACGGCAAGCGCCTGGCCACCCCGCTCTTCTTCGTCATCCTCGCCCTGGGCACCACCGACCTGCTCTTCGCCCTCGACTCGATCCCGGCCATCTACGGACTGACCCGCGAGCCCTACATCGTCCTGGTCGCCAACCTCTTCGCCCTGATGGGGCTGCGACAGCTCTACTTCCTGCTCGGTGGCCTCCTGAAGAAGCTGGTCTACCTCAGCATCGGGCTGGCGGTCCTGCTGGCCTTCATCGGCGTCAAGCTCCTGCTGCACGCACTGCACGAGAACGAGCTTCCGTTCATCAACGGCGGCGAGCACGTGCCCGTCCCCGAGATCCCGATCTGGCTGTCGCTGACCGCGATCGTCGTCATCCTCGGGGTCACGACCGTCGCGAGCCTCTGGAGGACGGGCAAGGACTCCGAGGTCAGATAGGTCGCTTTTCAGGTGGCCGCGGCCTGCGCAGGGTCCTTCCTGGCGCCGAGGCCGAGCACGAGCGCTGACGCGCTGACCACGAGGCCCATCCCGAGGAGCTGGAGCGGGCTCAGCCGCTGGCCGAGCACCACCAGGCCGGCGAGTGCGGCGCAGGCCGGCTCCAGGCTCAGCAGGATCCCGAAGACCTGCGCCGAGAGGCGGCGCAGGGCGAGCAGCTCGAGGGAGTAGGGGAGCACCGAGGACAGCACCGCGATGCCCAGCCCCTTGGCGATGGTGGGTCCGCTCCAGTCGGGCACGCTGGTGATCCCGAAGGGCAGGGTCACCACGGTGGCCACGACCATGGCCAGGGCCAGCCCCTCGAGCCGGGGGAACTCCGCCCCGGTGCGCCCGGAGAGGACGATGTATGCCGCCCAGAAGCCGCCCGCGGCCAGGGCCAGTCCGATACCGGTCCACTCCAGCTCGGCGACCGGGGTCCCGATCGCCTCGGAGATCAGGACGACGCCCACAGCCGCCGCGAGCACCGCGACGCCGTCGACGAGGCGTCTGGACAGGGCGGCGGCCAGCGCCAGCGGTCCGATGAACTCGATGGTCACCGCCACCCCGATCGGGAGGTGCACCAGCGACCCGTAGAACGCGAAGTTCATCAGGCCGAGCGCCGTCCCGAACGCGACCACCGTGAGCCAGGCCCGGCGCGAGTGGCCGCGCCAGCGGGGGCGGACGATCACCAGGAGCATCACGGTGGCGAAGAGCAGCCGCATGACGACCGACCCGCCGGCCCCGATCTGGGGGATCAGGGTCTGGGCCAGGGCCCCGCCGAACTGGACGGAGACGATGCCCATGAGCACGAGGATCGGGGCTGGCACCCTCTCTGCTCGGCTCGTCACCGGGTCAGGCTAGCCACTCACCAGCCGCGCTCGCGCCAGGCGTCCAGATGGGGCCGCTCGGCACCGATCGTCGAGTCGCCGCCGTGCCCCGGGTAGAACCAGGTGGTGTCGTCGTGCGTGCCGAAGATGCGTTCCGAGACGTCGCCGTAGAGCTCCTCGAAGCTCTGCCCGGGGTTCTTGGTGTTGCCGACCCCGCCGGGGAAGAGGGTGTCGCCGGTGAACAGGTGGCGGATGCCGTCCGGGTCGGCCCAGGACAGCGCCACCGACCCGGGGGTGTGGCCGCGCAGGTGGATGACGTCCAAGTTCAGCTCACCGACGCTGAGCACGTCGCCCTGGCGGAGCCGCACGTCGGGCGCCACGGGGAGGGCGTCCGAGTCCTCGGCCCCGGCATACGTGCGCGCGCCGGTGGTCGACGCGACCTCCTTCAGCGCCCGCACGTGGTCCCAGTGCTGGTGGGTGGTGACGAGGTGACCCAACCGGCCGGTGCCCTCCCCGACCAGAGCGAGGCACCGCGCGGGGTCGTCCGCGGCATCGATGAGCAGCTGCTCCCCGGTGGCGGTGCAGGTCAGGAGGTAGACGTTGTTGTGCATCTGCGACACCGACATCTTGCGGATCGTGGCCCGCCCGAGCTCGCGCACGTCGCTGGGGCCGCCCGGCTCCACGTCTCCGGTGTAGGCCACGGACCTACCGCCCGTCCGGGAGCGGGGGGAGCGAGGTGGCATCGAGGCCCGCGGTGGCCCCGCGGGCCAACCAGCCGAGCAGCGCCGCACCGGATCCGGACACCACATCACCCTCGGACCCGACGGTCCACCGACCTCCCTCGGCACTGGAGATCGTGAGGTCGGGCGGGCTGTCGGCTCGCCCGAGCCTCGCGACCTCCTCGTCGAGGAAGAGGCGGGTCAGGTCGGGCTCCACGTCCTCGAAGCCGAAACCGGCGTCGAGGTCGACGTGGTGGTAGACGACTTCCCGCAGCCTCATGAACGGCAGCCTCCCCGCCGGGGCGAAGGGTACGCCCGGCACACGCTCGACCATCACGTCCGCGTGCTCGGGCCCGAGCCGGGCCAGCAGGGGGTTGACGGCCGCTCCCGTGCTCCTGACGTCCTCCGCCAGCACGGCGACCGACCTGCCGGCACCGGCGTCGATGTCGGCGTCGCGGTCCTCGGGGCTTCGGTACATCGTCTCGCCCGTGCCGTCGACCGCGGCCCGCACCAGCGCCGCGAGCGCGTCGGCGTTGCGGGCGACGTGGCTCAGCACGTGCCCGACCGTCCACCCGGCGCACAGGGTGGGAGCCGAGGAGTCCTCGAGCGTCAGCGCGGTGTCGACCAGCCGCTCGGTGTGGCGGGAGAGCGCCGCGTACAGGTCCGGGGTGGTTGACGCCATGTCGAAAACCTACTCCTCGGCGGGCGTGCCGACCCGAGCCGCCTCGATCGCGAGGGCGGCCCCGATGAGCGCGAGGTGGGAGAACGCCTGCGGGAAGTTGCCGACCATCTGCTCGTTCACCGGGTCGTACTCCTCGGAGACCAGGCCGACGTCGTTGAGCAGCCCCACCAGCCGGTCCATGAGCGCGGTGGCGTCCTCGAGCCGGCCGCACCCGGCATACGCGGCGACCAGCCACCAGGAGCAGGCGAGGAACGGGTTCTCCTCGCCCTCGAGGCCGTCGACGCCGGTGTCGGTGCGGTAGCGCAGGAGGAGCCCGTGGCGCAGGAGGTCCTCCTCGACCGCCTTGATGGTTCCGTGGACGCGTTCGTCATCCAGCGGGAGGAACCCGACGGCGGGGATGAGGAGGAGTGACGCGTCGACGTCCGTGGTCGCGTAGTGCTGGGTGAAGGTGTTGCGCCCGGCGTCGTAGCCGCGATCGAGCACCTCGGCGTGGACCGTGTCACGCAGCTCGCGCCAGCGCTCCACGTCGCCCTCGTGGCCGTACTGCTCGACGCCGCGAACAGCGCGGTCGAACGCGGCCCAGACCATCACCCTGGAGTGGGTGAAGTGCTGCATCGGGCCGCGGATCTCCCACAGCCCGTGGTCCGGCTGGTCCCAGTGGTCGGCGAGGTCGTCGACGAGCGCGCGCTGTACCCCCCAGGTGTCCGCTGACTCCTCGAGCCCCAGGCGGCGGGCGTCGTCGAACGCGATCATCACCTCGCCCAGGACGTCGCTCTGGCGCTGGTCCACGGCGCCGTTCCCGATCCGCACGGGGCGGGATCCGGCATACCCGGGCAGGTGGTCCAGCTCCCGCTCGGGGAGCTGGCGGCCACCGTCCACGGCATACATGATCTGCAGGTCCCCCGGGTCCCCGGCGACGGCGCGCACGAGCCAGCTGCGCCAGATGCGGGTCTCCTCGAGGTAGCCCGCCGCCAGGAGGGCCTCGAGGGTCAGCGAGGCGTCCCGCAGCCAGCAGTAGCGGTAGTCCCAGTTGCGCGAGCCGCCGGGCGCCTCCGGCAGGCTCGTGGTCGGCGCCGCGACGATGCCCCCGCGCTTCTCGTCGGTGAGGAGCTTGAGGACGAGCAGCGAGCGCACCACCTCGTCCCGGTACGGTCCGGTGTGGGAACAGCGGTCGACCCACTCGGCGAAGACCCGCTCGGTCTCCTCGATCCGGCCGTCGACCTCGAGGCGGACCGGCACCGACTCCCACGACGGGGCCCACGTCATCGAGAACTCCAGCCGCTCACCGGCCCGCACCGTGAAGGTGTCGCGGTGGATGTGGTCGGTGGGGGTGGGCAGCCGGCTGCCGCGCAGGACCAGCATGTCGGGGCCGGCGATCGCGCGGATGACGTCGAGGCCGTCGTCGTCGCTCACGTGGGAGACCCAGGGGATGATCTCGCCGTAGCCGGTGCGCACGATCCACTCGTGCACCATGTCGACCTCGCCGCCGAGGCCCTCCACGACCCGGAGCAGGTCGGAGCGCCCGTCGTTGGCCGGCATGAGGTCGGTCACCCGGACCCGGCCCCCGTCCGTCTCGTGGACCGTGTCGAGCACGAACGTGTCGCCCCGGTAGGACCGGGTCGTACGGGCCCCCTCGCCGGCCGGCCCGAGGAGCCACCGGCCGTGCTCCGGGCCACCGAGGATCGCCGCGAAGCACGACGGGGAGTCGAACCGCGGAAGGCACAGCCAGTCGACCGAGCCCGACCGGCTCACGAGGGCGGCGCGCTCGGTGTCGCCCAGCACGGCGTAGTCGGCGATGGGGGTGCTCACGGACCCAACCTAAGCCTCGACAGCGCCCTCGATGGGGACCCTGTCGGTGGTGACACCTAGCATTGCAGCCGTGACTCATGACCATCTCGTCGTCCGCGGTGCCCGCGAACACAACCTCAAGGACATCAGCCTCGAGCTGCCCCGTGACGCGCTCGTCGCGTTCACCGGCCTGTCCGGCTCGGGCAAGTCCTCGCTCGCCTTCGACACGATCTTCGCCGAGGGTCAGCGGAGGTACGTCGAGTCGCTCTCGGCCTACGCGCGCCAGTTCCTCGGGCAGATGGACAAGCCCGACGTCGACTTCATCGAGGGCCTCTCGCCGGCCGTCTCCATCGACCAGAAGTCGACCAACCGCAACCCGCGCTCCACGGTCGGCACGATCACCGAGGTCTACGACTACCTGCGCCTTCTCTTCGCCCGGGCGGGCCGCCCGCACTGCCCCGTGTGCGGTGAGCCGATCACGAGGCAGAGCCCGCAGCAGATCGTCGACCGGCTCCTCGAGCTGCCCGAGCGCACCCGCTTCCAGGTGCTGGCACCCGTCGTGCGTTCCCGCAAGGGGGAGTTCGTCGACCTCTTCGCCGAGCTCCAGTCCAAGGGCTTCGCCCGGGCGCGCGTCGACGGCGAGGTGGTCTCGCTCACCGAGCCCCCCACGCTGGAGAAGCAGGTCAAGCACTCCATCGACGTGGTCATCGACCGGCTCGTCGCCAAGGGCTCGGACACCTCGGCGAAGCGGCGGCTCACCGACTCGGTGGAGACCGCGCTCGGGCTGGCGGGCGGGGTCGTGGTCGTCGACTTCGTCGATCGCGAGGAGGGTGACCCGGAGCGGGAGCGCCGCTTCTCCGAGCGGATGGCCTGCCCCAACGACCACCCGTTGTCGATGGACGAGGTCGAGCCGCGCTCCTTCTCCTTCAACAGCCCGTTCGGGGCGTGCCCCGAGTGCACCGGCATCGGCACCGAGCTCGAGGTCGACGCCGAGCTCATCGTCCCCGACGAGGACCTCACCCTCAGCGAGGGAGCGATCGCCCCGTGGGCCAGCGGATCCGGCGCGGCCGACTACTTCCAGCGGGTCATGTCGGCCCTCGCCGACGACCTGGCGTTCTCCACCGACGTGCCCTGGCGCCAGCTGCCCCAGCGCGCCAGGGATGCCCTGCTCCACGGCAAGAACCACAAGGTGCACGTGCAGTACCGCAACCGGTTCGGGCGCGAACGCTCCTACTCCACGGGGTTCGAGGGGGCGGTCCCGTTCGTCAAGCGGCGGCACGCCGAGACCGACTCGGACTGGAGCCGGGAGCGCTACGAGGGTTACATGCGCCAGGTGCCGTGCCCCGTCTGCCGCGGAGCCCGGCTGAAGCCCGAGTCCCTCGCCGTGCACATCGGCGGCAAGTCCATCGCCGAGGTGTCGCACCTGGCGATCGCGGATGCTGCGCACTTCTTCGAGGACGTCGACTTCACCGAGCGGGAGCGGCAGATCGCCTCGCGCGTCATCAAGGAGATCAACGCCCGCCTCGGCTTCCTCCTCGACGTCGGCCTCGACTACCTCAGCCTCGACCGGCCGGCCGGCACCCTGTCCGGCGGTGAGGCCCAGCGGATCCGCCTGGCCACCCAGATCGGGTCGGGCCTCGTCGGTGTCCTCTACGTGCTCGACGAGCCGAGCATCGGGCTGCACCAGCGCGACAACCACCGCCTCATCGAGACCCTCACCCGGCTGCGCGACCTCGGCAACACCCTCCTCGTCGTCGAGCACGACGAGGACACCATCGCCGCGGCCGACTGGGTCGTCGACATCGGACCGGGCGCCGGTGAGCACGGGGGGCAGGTCGTGCACTCCGGCACCGTCGCCGACCTGCTCACCCACCCCGACTCGCTCACCGGCATGTACCTCTCGGGGCGTCGCGAGATCCCCACGCCCGCCGTGCGCCGCCCGCGGGAGAAGGGTCGCGAGGTCACCGTCGTGGGGGCCAACGAGCACAACCTCGACGGGGTCACCGTGTCGTTCCCGCTCGGCACGCTCACCGCGGTCACGGGGGTGTCCGGCTCGGGCAAGTCCACCCTCGTCAACGACATCCTCTACAACGTCCTCGCCAACAAGCTCAACGGTGCCCGCCACGTTCCGGGGCGGCACAAAACCGTCAAGGGACTCGAGCACCTCGACAAGGTCGTGCACGTCGACCAGAGCCCGATCGGGCGTACCCCGCGGTCCAACGCGGCCACCTACACCGGTGTGTTCGACCACGTCCGCAAGCTCTTCGCGACGACGACCGAGGCCAAGATCCGGGGCTACCAGCCCGGCCGGTTCTCGTTCAACGTCAAGGGCGGCCGCTGCGACGCGTGCTCGGGCGACGGCACCATCAAGATCGAGATGAACTTCCTCCCGGACGTCTACGTCCCGTGCGAGGTGTGCCACGGGGCCCGCTACAACCGCGAGACCCTCGAGGTGCACTTCAAGGGCAGGACGATCGCCGACGTGCTCGACATGCCGATCGAGGAGGCCGCCGACTTCTTCTCTGCGGTGCCGGCGATCGCGCGCCACATGCGGACCCTGAACGACGTGGGGCTCGGCTACGTCCGCCTGGGCCAGCCGGCGCCCACCCTCTCAGGCGGTGAGGCGCAGCGCGTCAAGCTGGCCTCCGAGCTGCAGAAGCGGTCCACCGGACGCACCATCTACGTCCTCGACGAGCCCACGACCGGGCTGCACTTCGAGGACATCCGCAAGCTGCTGGGGGTGCTCCAGGGTCTGGTCGACAAGGGCAACACGGTCATCGTCATCGAGCACAACCTCGACGTCATCAAGAGCGCGGACTGGGTCGTCGACCTCGGCCCCGAGGGGGGCAACGGTGGTGGGCTCGTCGTCGCCGAGGGCACCCCCGAACAGGTGGCGCGCCGAGAGGACTCCCACACCGGGCGGTACCTCGCACCCGTGCTCGCCAAGACGGCCCGCAAGACCACGCGCACCGCACCGGCGAAGGCCGCGGCGGCCCGGAAGACCACGGTGGCCGGCACGGTCACCGCGAACACGAGGGCCCCCGCGTCGAGGAAGGCCACCGCATCCGGGAAGGCCGCTACCACGACGGCGGCCGGCCCCGCGAAGAAGACCGTCCCGCGGAAGGTGACCAGCCGCTGACGCACGACGACCCCGCAGAGCGTGGGACCCGCTCTCAGTCCTCGCCCAGGTAGGCCTTGCGGACGTCGTCGCTCTCGAGGAGCTCCTTGCCGGTGCCCGACAGCACGATGGTGCCGACCTCCAGCACGTACCCCTTGGTGGCGCGCTTGAGGGCGGCCAGGGCGTTCTGCTCCACGAGCAGGATGGTGGTGCCCTGCTGCTGGAGCGTGGTCACGGTGGTCATGATCCGCTTCATCATCAGCGGCGAGAGGCCCATCGACGGCTCGTCGAGCATGAGCAGCTTGGGCCGGCTCATCATCGCCCGCCCCATGGCGAGCATCTGCTGCTCGCCGCCGGAGAAGGTGCCCGCCGGCTGCTTGGCCCGCTCCTTTAGGATCGGGAAGAGCTCGTAGGCGGCTTCGAGGTCGCTCTGGATCTCCTTGTCCCGGCGGTTGAACGCGCCGAGCAGGAGGTTCTCCTCCACGGTGAGCCGGGGGAAGATCCGGCGGCCCTCGGGGGAGTGCGCCAGCCCGAGCTGGACGATCTCGTGGGCGGCGACCGTGGTGAGGTCCTGGCCGTTGAAGGTGATCGACCCGCTGACCGGTCTGATCAGCCCCGAGATGGTGCGCAGGGTCGTGGTCTTCCCAGCGCCGTTGGTGCCGATGAGGGAGACGACCTCACCCTCACCCACGGTGAAGCTGATGCCCTTGACGGCCTTGATCTTGCCGTAGGACACCACGAGGTCCTTGACCTCCAGCATGGCGCTCACGCGATCTCCTCGTCCTCGTCGTCCCCACCGATGTAGGCCTCGATGACCCGGGGGTCGGACTGCACCTCACCCGGAGTGCCCTCCACGAGCAGGGAGCCACGGACCAGGCAGAGCACCCGGTCGCAGAGGTTGAAGATGAAGCGCATGTCGTGTTCGATGACGACGACCGCGAGACCGCTGGCCCTGATCTTGAAGATCAGGTGCATCGTCTCCTCGGTCTCCCGGGGGTTCATGCCGGCCGTGGGCTCGTCGAGCAGGACGATCTTCGGGTCGGTGGCCAGGGCCCGAGCGATCTCCAGGCGGCGCTGGTCTCCGTAGGGGAGGTTGCGCGCGAGGATCTCGGCAGACTTCCCCAGGCCGACGTAGTCCAGCAGCTCCTGGGCCCGGGTCCGGGTCGCCTCCTCCTCGCGCCTGAACTTCGGGCCGCGCAGGATCGAGGTGAGGGCCATCGAGGTGGTTCGGCAGTAGCGGCCCACCATGACGTTCTCGAGCGCGGTCATGTTGTTGAAGAGCCGGATGTTCTGGAAGGTTCGGGCCATGCCGGCGCGCACGACGGCGAGCGGCTTCGGGGGGAGCTTCTCGCCCCCCAGCATCACGGTGCCCTCGGTGGGGATGTACATCCCGGTGAGGCAGTTGAAGAAGGTCGTCTTGCCGGCGCCGTTGGGCCCGATCAACCCGACGATCTCGCCGTCGTGCACCTTCATGCCCACGTCGTCGACGGCGGTCAGCCCACCGAAGCGCATCGTGACGTCGGTCGCCTCGAGCACGACGGTGGTGCCGACCTCGTGCACGGTGGCCTCTGGCTCGGTGACGGTCACTTGACTTCCTCCAGGTGTTCTTCCTGTGCGTGTTCCACGAGTTCCTCGTCCTCGTCATGGAACTCCAGCTGTCGCCGCTTGTTGGGCACCAGGCCCTCGGGGCGGAAGCGCATCATCAGCACGAGGAGCAGCCCGAACGACAACAGGCGGTAGTCGTTGACCTCGCGGAGCTTCTCGGGCAGCAGCTTGAGGATCGTCGCGCCGAGGAGGACCCCGACCACGGTGCCCATCCCGCCGAGCACCACCGCGGACAGGAGGAACGCCGACTCGAGGAAGATGTACTGGTCGGGGCTCACGGAGGTGTCCATGTGCGCCTTGACGGTGCCGGCCAGACCGGCGAGGAACGCGCCGACGGCGAAGGCGAGGATCTTCAGCCCGAAGACGTTCACACCCATGGCCTCGGCGGCGCGCTCGTCCTCGCGGATGGCGACCCAGCCGCGACCGATCCGGCTGTTGTTGAGCCGGACGAACACGAGGATGACGAAGGCGATGAGCACCAGCAGCAGGAAGTAGTAGTTGCTGAAGCGCCCGAGCGGGATGCCCGCGATCGTGTGGCTCGCGCCGAAGTCGAACCCGAAGAAGTTGAGGTCGGGGATACCGGGGATGCCGTTGGGCCCGTTGGTCAGGTCGGGCCCGTTGTTGCCGTCGAGGTTGAACATCGCCAGGCGGAAGATCTCCCCGAAGCCGAGGGTCACGATGGCGAGGTAGTCACCCGAGACGCGCAGCGTCGGTGAGCCGATGATCAGGCCGAAGGTCGCGGCCACGCACGCGCCGATGAGCATGACGACGAGGAACGGCGGCTTCCAGCCCACGGTGGCGAAGGCCGACTCCGAGAGCATCGCCCCGACGTAGGCGCCGGTGCCGAGGAAGGCGATGTAGCCGAGGTCGAGCAGCCCCGCGAGGCCGACGACGATGTTCAGGCCGAGTGCGGTCGCAGCGAAGATCAGGATCTGCGCCGCGATGGACATGTTGGCGTCCGACCCGTTCTGGGTGAACGGGAACAGGAAGGCGACGACGAAGGCGGCCAGCACCAGGGGACGGCGGTTGTTCGCCCCGATGAAGCCGAGGTAGGCGCCGACCCCGCTGGCCAGCAGGCCCCCGCCGATGCCGATCACGGCCACGAGGAACAGGGCGAACACGGACCCGTCACCGATGTTCAGGGCGTAGGCGACGACGAAGAGCAGCACGGCCATCGCGATGACGATGATGAGGATCTCGAGGTTGGAGGAGAGCCGCGGCCAGGTGTGCACGTCGGTGTCGGGGTGGGGTGCCAGGAGCCCGCCGAGCGCCACCAGCAGCGCACCGACAAGAGCGACGTAGAGGCCCTCGTTGGCGTTGATGATCCCGCCGGCCTGTGCGGCGATGGCCCACAGGGCGCCGAGCACGAAGACGAGGGCAGCGAACCCGGAGAACTGAACTCCGCGCCCCGGGCTCATCCAGCCCGGACGGCGGACGACGAGCACCCCCAGGATGATCGCGAGCACGCCGGCGGCCATCGCGTAGAGCTGGATGCCGGCCGGGTAGAACCGGATCGAGATGTCACCGAGGATGCGGTCGTCGTAGGACCACGACAGGAAGCCGCTGAGGAAGAGCAGCGCACCGCCGGCAATGGCGAACGGGGACGCGAACCGCCCATAGGACGTACGGGTCTTCTCCGAGAGGGCGAGTCTGCTCATGCCCGGTCCACCACCTTTGCGCCGAGGATGCCCTGGGGTCGGAAGACCAGGACGACGATGAGAAGGGCGAAGGCCCAGACGTCCTTCCACGGGCTGCCACCAAAGGTGCCCGGGATGAACTGGACCGCCATGGACTCGACGATGCCGAGGGTCAGGCCGCCGACGACCGCGCCCCAGACGTTGCCGATGCCGCCGAGCACCGCGGCCGTGAAGGCCTTGAGCCCGGCGAGGAAGCCGATCCGGAAGTCGATGTTGGTGACCTGCAGCCCCTGGGCCACCCCGGCCACCGCGGCGAGTGTCGCTCCGACCGCGAACGCGACGACGATGATGCGGTCGACGTTGATGCCCATGAGGCGCGCGGTGTCGGGGTCCTGGCTGACGGCCTGCATCCCGCGGCCGGTCCGGGTGCGGTTGACGAAGTACCACAGGCCCGCCGCGCAGATGATGAGGGCGCCGATCGTGAACAGCGCCGAGCGCTGGAAGGTCACCCCACCGATGTTGAAGGCGGGTCCGGTCACGACGTCGATCTGCGGGAAGGGGACCTTCTGCTTGGCGTCCGGGAAGTCGACGAAGGGGATGCGCCCGTAGAAGAGCCGCACCGCCTCCTGGAGGAAGATCGAGATGCCGATCGCGGTGATCAGGGGGGCCAGGCGCGGCGCTCCACGCAGCGGTCGGTAGGCGATCCGTTCCATGGCCACGGCCACGAGCACGGAGGCGGCGATCGCCCCGATGATCATGATGGGCAGTGTCCACAGCGCCGTGTTGCCGTCGAAGAGGACCAGCCAGGTGGAGAGGGCGCCGAATGCGCCGATCATGAAGATCTCGCCGTGGGCGAAGTTGATCAGCTGGACGATGCCGTAGACGACGGTGTAGCCCACGGCGATCAGTGCGTAGAGCGACCCCAGGGTCAGCCCGTTCATGAGCTGCTGGGCGAACTGGTCCACACGGACCTCCTTGAGTGTGAGCAGAAGCGGCTGGGGGGGAGCGTAGCGGGTGGGACACCGCCAGACCCATGACATCCGGCATACCGGGCGAGCAGCTCTCGCGCGGCGCTCTGGCTGTTCCGTACACGCGAACGGCGGGGGTGGTCACCACGACCACCCCCGCCGTCAGACGATGCTGACGGGCGGTGCCGTCAGCTGGGGTCCTACTTGAACTCCGAGGTGTCCACTGCCTCCCAGGCGTCGCCCTTGACCGTGTACACGGTCAGGATGCGCGAGGTGGTGTCACCGAACTCGTCGAAGGCGACCTTGCCGGTCACCCCGTCGAAGGCGACGCTGCTCATCGCGTCGACGGTGGGCTGGCGGGCGGCCTCCGCGGACTCGGCATCCTTGAGCGACACCTTGAGGGCGTTGATCACGGCGTTCGCCGCGTCGTAGGCGTACGCGCCGTAGGCCTCGTACGGCTCGGAGTAGCCGGCTGCGTCATAGGCCTTCACGAAGTCCTGCGCCGAGGGCAGCGTCGCGGTCGGGGCGCCGATCGCGGTGGCGAGGTCGCCGCCAGCGGTCTTGCCGGCGAGCTTGATGTACTGAGCGGAGTAGATGCCGTCACCGCCCATGAGGGGCACGTCGAGGCCGGCGGCCTTCATCTGCTGCGAGAAGGGAGCCCCCTGGGGGAACTCTCCGCCGTAGTAGACGGCCTGGGGGTTGGAGGGCTTGATCTTGCTGATGACGGCGTCGTACTTGCTGTCATCGGGGTTGATCGTCTCGGCGGCGACGATCTTGCCGCCGAGCTTCTCGTACTCCGCGGAGAACGCCGCGACGAGGCCCTGGCCGTAGGTCTTCTTGTCGTGGACCGTCGCGACCTCCTTGATGCCCGCCTTCTCGAACAGGTAGCGCGCCGCGAAGGGGCCCTGGATCGAGTCGGTCGTGCAGGTGCGGAAGTAGTTCGGGTAGGCCCGCTTGGGGGCGGTCGCGAAGTCGGCGCCCTGGGTGAGCGAGGGGTTGGTGTTGGCCGGCGAGACCATCGTGATGTTCGCCGACGCCAGCACGGGCTGCACGCTCTGCGACACGGAGGAGTTCAGGTTGCCGACGACGGCGACGACGTCCTTGTCGGCTGAGAGCTTGGTCGCCGCGTTCTTGCCGACGTCGGGCTTGGCCTCGTCGTCCTCGGCTGAGAGCTCGAGGGTCCAGCCGGGGATGGTGCCGGCCTCGTTGGCCTGTTTGATCGCCAGGTCGACCGAGTGCTCGATGCCCAGGCCGAGCGCGGCGAGGTCACCGGACAGCGGCGAGATGACGCCGATCTTGGCGATCTTGTTGGTGCTGGAGCCGGAGCCCCCGGTGTCGCCGTCCTCGCCGCCGCGCGTGCCACAACCGGCGAGCGCGAGCGAGGCCACGAGCAGCGAGGCGCCAACGGCGACCACGGAACGCTGAGGCACGTTTCCTCCTGATGGGTACTGGGTGGGTGAGCAGGTGTGCTCGTGCCCGCCTGAGGCGAGCATGAGGACTGTAACCTCACGGCGCGGGCCAGCGAAGCAAACCCCGGTGACCGGGGCCGACTTGTTACCTGAGCGAGACCTCCAGGTCGAGGGACGTCGAAGGTCCCGCCGGTGCACAGGGCAGTGGGTGATACTCGTGGTCCCGTCGCAGGCCCCCCCACCCGTGAGGACCACCCATGAGCACGTCGTTACACGACCTCGATCCGGACCGCAACCGGCCCACCGCGGTCGACGCCTCGCCGTGCCGGTGCGCCAGTCGACGCGACGCCTTCCGGGCCGTGGGGACCCTGGGCGTGGTCGCGGCCGCCGCCGGCGGGCTCGCCGCCTGCGGAGGTGGTTCGGACGAGACCGGATCACCCGGAGGTGGTGACGCATCGGGTGGGTCAGGGGCCTCCGGTGGCGCCACCGCATCCGAAGGCTCCTCTGGACAGGTCGCGATCCAGCCCTCGGAGGTGCCCGTGGGTGGCGGCACCGTGCTCGACGACATCAAGGTCGTGGTGACCCAGCCCACCGATGGCGACTTCAAGGCGTTCTCGGCGATCTGCACCCACCAGGGCTGCACGGTCGGCGGGGTGGCGGACGGGAAGATCACCTGCCCGTGCCACGGGAGCCAGTTCGACATCGCCACCGGCGCCGTCGTGACCGGTCCCGCCACCGCGGGGCTCGAGACCAAGACGGTCACGGTCGGCGCCGACGGCCTCACCATCTCCTGACCCCACCTGGGTTCACCGGTCCCTCACGCACTAGACCGGAGCGCACGCACGTGTACCCGCGTGGTCACCGGTCTTCTGCGTGCCGTCGATCACGGTGTGGTGCCGGGCGTGTCGGATGGGCGACATAGGCTGACGCGGTGGCCGATCCGTCGACGTACCGCCCCCGTCCGGGGGAGATCCCGACCGACCCCGGCGTCTACCGGTTCCGCGACCGCGACGGTCGCGTCATCTACGTCGGCAAGGCCAAGAGCCTGCGGCCGAGGCTCTCCTCCTACTTCCAGGACATCTCCGCGCTGCACCACCGCACCGCCACGATGGTCCGCACCGGTGCGAGCGTCGAGTGGACCGTCGTGTCGACCGAGGTCGAGGCCCTCCAGCTCGAGTACGCCTGGATCAAGGAGTTCGACCCGCGCTTCAACGTCAGGTACCGCGACGACAAGTCCTACCCCTACCTCGCCGTGACCCTGGGGGACCAGTTCCCCCGGGCCCAGGTCATGCGCGGCACCAAGCGCAAGGGCACCCGCTACTTCGGCCCCTACGCCCACGCCTGGGCGATCCGCGAGACGCTCGACCTCGCGCTGCGGGTCTTCCCGGTCCGCACCTGCTCCACCGGCGTCTTCACCCGCGCCGGCCAGGTCGGTCGGCCGTGCCTCCTGGGCTACATCGACAAGTGCAGCGCCCCCTGCGTCGGCCGGGTCGACGAGCAGCGGCACCGCGAGATCGCCGAGGACTTCTGCGACTTCATGGCCGGTGAGACCGGGCGCTTCCTCACCCGGCTGACCAAGGAGATGAAGCAGGCCTCCGACGCGCTGGACTTCGAGCTCGCGGCCCGTCTGCGCGACGACATCGGCGCCCTCGAGAAGGTCCTCGAGAAGTCCGCGGTCGTCCTGCCCGACGCCACCGACGCCGACGTCTTCGCCCTCGCCGAGGACGAGCTCGAGGTCGCCGTGCAGCTGTTCCACGTGCGCGGTGGACGGATCCGCGGCCAGCGCGGGTGGGTGGCCGAGCGGGACGCCGAGACCACGCCGGAGGTCGTCGAGCACCTGCTCCAGCAGGTCTACGGCGGTGAGGTCGGCGACGGGGTGCCGAGGGAGGTCCTCGTGCCCGTGCTGCCCGACGACGCGGGCTCCCTCGCCGACTGGCTCAGCGGCCTGCGGGGCAGCCGGGTCGACCTGCGCGTCCCCCAGCGCGGCGACAAGCGAACCCTCATGGAGACCGTCGGGCGCAACGCCACGCAGAGCCTGGCCCGCCACAAGGTCACCCGCGCCGGCGACCTGACGACCCGCAGCCAGGCCCTCCAGCAGCTCCAGGACACCCTCGAGCTCGACGAGGCCCCCCTGCGCATCGAGTGCTTCGACATCAGCCACGTCCAGGGCACCCAGGTCGTGGGCTCCATGGTCGTCTTCGAGGACGGGCTCCCCCGCAAGAGCGAGTACCGCCGGTTCATCGTGCGTGGCGACGAGACGGGCGCCACCGACGACACCGCCGCGATGCACGAGGTCCTGACCCGGCGCTTCCGACGCGGGCAGCGGGAGGAGTCCGAGGCGAGCGTGGCGCCGTCGGCACCGGAACGGTATGCCGGTGAGCCCGGTGGCGACGTTCCGGCACCGGAGGTCGGGGCCCGGCCGGCACGGTTCGCCTACCGACCGAACCTCGTCGTCGTCGACGGAGGGCTCCCACAGGTCAACGCGGCGGCCCGCGCCCTCGCCGAGGCGGGGGTGGTCGACGTGACCGTGGTCGGGCTCGCCAAGCGACTCGAGGAGGTGTGGGTGCCCGGCGAGGAGTTCCCCGTCGTCCTGCCGCGGACGAGCGAGGGGCTCTACCTCCTCCAGAGACTTCGCGACGAGGCCCACCGCTTCGCCATCACCTTCCACCGTCAACGGCGGTCCAAGGCGATGACCACCAGTGCACTGGACTCCGTCCCCGGTCTCGGTGAGAAGCGCCGCGCGTCGCTGCTCGCGGCATTCGGCTCGGTCAAGCGGGTGCGGGCCGCCTCGCTGGAGGAGCTTGCCGCGGTCCCGGGCATCGGTCCTGCACTGGCGGGCACCATTGCGGCAGAGTTGGGGGCGAGCACCCGCGAACCGGCCGTCAACCTGTCGACCGGTGAGGTGGTTGACGACGACGACGGAGGGCAGCAGTGAGCGACCAGGATGCCGGCACCGCGACACCGGGGGTCCCGGGCACCGGCGACTTCGTGATCGTCACCGGCATGAGCGGCGCCGGGCGCACGACCGCCGCCAACGTGCTCGAGGACCAGGGCTACTACGTCGTCGACAACCTCCCCCCGCAGCTGTTGGGGCAGATGGCCGAGCTGGCCCGCGGGGTGCGCGACAGCCGGTCCGTGCGCTTGAAGATCGCCGCCGTCGTCGACGTGCGCGCCCACCCGTTCACCTCCGAGCTGCGGGACGGACTGCGGGCCCTGCGCGAGGGTGGTTGGCACCCGCACCTCTTCTTCCTCGACGCCACCGACGAAGCCCTCGTCCGGCGGTTCGAGAGTGTGCGCCGACCGCACCCGCTCCAGGGCGACGGCCGGCTCCTCGACGGCATCCGGTCCGAGCGGGAGATCCTGGGCGACCTGCGGGCCGAGGCCCAGGTCGTCATCGACACCTCCGGCCTGAACGTCCACCAGCTGGCCCGCAAGATCACCCCGCTCCTCGGCGCCGAGAGCGGGCCCAGCCTGCGGCTGGCCCTGCTCTCCTTCGGCTTCAAGTACGGCGTGCCCCTGGACGCCGACTTCGTCTTCGACATGCGCTTCCTGCCCAACCCCTTCTGGGTCCCCGAGCTCAAGGTGCTCACCGGCACCGACCGACCGGTGTCCGACTGGGTGCTCGGGCAGGAGGGCGCGCTGTCCTTCCTCGACCGCGTCGTGTCCCTCATGGAGCCGGTGACCGAGGGCTACCTGCGGGAGGGGCGGCGCTACGCCACGGTGGCCATCGGCTGCACGGGGGGCAAGCACCGCTCCGTGGCGATGACCGCCGCCGTCGCCGAGCGGCTGACCACCCAGCGGGTCGCGACCTTCGTGGTGCACCGCGACCTGGGGCGCGAGTGAGCGGGCCGGTCGTCGTCGCCCTGGGAGGCGGCCACGGCCTCGCTGCGACCCTGTCGGCCCTGCGCTACGTCACCGAGGAGATCACGGCGGTCGTCACCGTGGCCGACGACGGTGGGTCGAGCGGGCGGCTCCGGGACGAGTTCGGGGTGCTTCCGCCAGGGGACCTGCGGATGGCCCTGGCCGCCCTGTGCTCCCAGAGCGAGTGGGGCCAGACCTGGCGCGACGTGCTCCAGCACCGTTTCGCGGGCGACGGCCCGCTCGCCGGCCACGCCCTGGGGAACCTGCTCATCGTCACCCTGTGGGACCTGCACGAGGACCCCGTGGCGGGCCTGGAGCTCGTCGGCCGCCTGCTCGGCGCCCACGGCCGGGTGCTGCCCATGGCGGCCGTCCCGCTGACCATCGAGGCCGAGGTCAGCGGGCTCGACCCCGACGACCCCTCGGCGGTCCGCCTCGTGCAGGGCCAGGCCGAGGTCGCCGTGACACCCGGGGACGTCGAGGCGGTCCGCCTCACACCGGCCGACCCCCCGGCCTACCCGGAGTCGGTCGCCGCCATCCGCACCGCGGACTGGGTTGTCCTCGGCCCGGGCTCGTGGTTCACCTCCGTCATGACCCACCTCCTCGTGCCGGAGGTCCGGGAGGCCCTGGAGGTCACCCGTGCGGGGCGCCTGCTGGTGCTCAACCTGGACCCCGGGTCGGGTGAGACCGCGGGCTTCAGCGCGGAGCGACACCTGGAGTCCTTCGCCGCCCTCGCTCCTGACCTGCGGCTCGACGTGGTCCTCGCCGACCCGGCCGTCGTCGACGACGAGACCGCCCTCGCCGAGCACTGCGCCCGGCTCGGGGCGCGACTGCACGTGGTGCCGGTCGCCCGTCAGGACCAGCCGGGGGAGCACGACCCCCTCCGCTACGCCGCGGCGCTGCGGGACGTGCTGCACAGCCCCCGCCCCCGCTCCTGAGGCGTGGCATCATGACCGCCATGGCAATGACGGCGAAGGTCAAGGACGAGCTCAGCCGTCATCCGGTCACCAAGCCCTGTTGCCGCAAGTCCGAGATCGCGGCCACGCTGCGCTTCGCCGGGGGGCTGCACATCATCGGTGGCCGGATCGTCGTCGAGGCCGAGCTGGACACGGCGAATGCCGCGCGCCGGCTCCGGCGTGAGCTCACCGAGGTCTACGGCCACACCCCGGAGGTGCTCGTCCTCGCCTCGGGCGGGCTGCGCCGCGGCAGCCGCTACGTCGTGCGGGTCGTCCAGGACGGTGAGGCGCTGGCCCGCCAGACCGGTCTCATCGACAGCCGGGGGCGCCCGGTGCGCGGGCTGCCGCCCAAGGTGGTCAGCGGCTCGGTCTGTGACGCCGAGGCCGCCTGGCGCGGGGCCTTCATCGCCCACGGCTCCCTCACCGAGCCCGGCAGGTCCTCCGCACTGGAGGTCACCTGCCCCGGCCCGGAGGCCGCCCTGGCCCTGGTCGGTGCCGCCCGTCGGATGGGCATCGCGGCCAAGGCTCGCGAGGTGCGGGGGGTCGACCGCGTGGTGATCCGCGACGGCGACGCGATCGGCGCCATGCTGACCCGGCTGGGGGCTCACGACGCCGTCCTGGCCTGGGAGGACCGCCGCATCCGGCGTGAGGTACGGGCCACCGCCAACCGCCTCGCCAACTTCGACGACGCCAACCTGCGTCGCTCGGCCCGCGCCGCGGTCGCCGCAGGCGCCCGGGTCGACCGTGCCCTCGAGATCCTCGGTGCGGACATCCCCGACCACCTGCGCGAGGCCGGTGAGCTGCGCCTTCAGCACAAGGAGGCCTCGCTCGAGGAGCTGGGAGCGCTCGCCGTCCCGCCGATGACCAAGGATGCCGTGGCCGGCCGGATCCGTCGCCTGCTGGCCATGGCGGACAAGCGCGCGAGCGATGAGGGCCTGCCCGGCACCGAGGCGGTCCTCACCGCCGACATGCTCGACACCTGAGACTCGACACCCTGACGGTCGGCGCCCGGCACCTGAGGGCCGACACCTCACCCACGGCTCCCGACCCCAGGGTTGCGTCAACGGTTACCCGCCCGTACTGCGGACGGTGCGCTGGGTCCTCAGGCTCGGGTCTAGGCTGGTCAGCGGACCACGTGCCACGCCTCGTGGCACCTCCCCAGACTGGAAGGCAGCACGCACCGTGACCGTTCGTGTAGGGATCAACGGCTTCGGCCGCATCGGCCGAAACTTCTTCCGGGCCGTACAGGCCTCCGGCGCCGACATCGAGATCGTCGCCGCAAACGACCTGATGGACAACAAGAGCATCGCCCACCTGCTCAAGTACGACTCCGTGCTGGGTGTCCTGCCCCACGAGGTCTCCCATACCGAGGACTCCATCACCGTCGGTGACCAGACGATCAAGATCTTCGCCGAGCGCAACCCCGCCGACATCGCCTGGGGCGACGTGGGCGCCGATGTCGTCGTCGAGTCCACCGGCATCTTCACCGACGCGACCAAGGCCCACGCCCACATCGACGGCGGTGCCAAGAAGGTCATCATCTCGGCCCCGGCATCCAACGAGGACGCGACCTTCGTCATGGGGGTCAACCACCAGGACTACGACCCGGCCACGCACCACGTGATCTCCAACGCGTCGTGCACGACCAACTGCCTGGCCCCGATGGCCAAGCCCCTCTCCGACGAGCTCGGCATCGTCAAGGGCCTGATGACGACCATCCACGCCTACACCCAGGACCAGAACCTCCTGGACGGCCCGCACAAGGACCTGCGCCGGGCCCGGGCCGCCGCGCTCAACATCATCCCGACGAGCACCGGCGCCGCGAAGGCGATCGGCCTGGTCATGCCCGAGCTCAAGGGCAAGCTCGACGGCTATGCCCTCCGGGTGCCGGTGCCGACCGGCTCGGCCACCGACCTGACCTTCGAGGCCGGCCGGGAGACCAGCGCGGAGGAGGTCAACGCGATCCTCAAGGCCGCTGCTGACGGCCCGCTCAAGGGCTTCCTGAAGTACACCGAGGACCCCATCGTCTCGTCCGACATCGTCACCGACCCGCACTCGTGCATCTTCGACTCGGGGCTGACCAAGGTGATCGGCAACCAGGTCAAGGTCGTCGGCTGGTACGACAACGAGTGGGGCTACTCCAACCGCCTCGTCGACCTCGTGGCCCTCGTCGGCGCGAGCCTCTGAGCGATCGGACCCGACGTCGACCATGGGTGACCTCACCTCGTTGGGCGACCTGCGCGGCACGCGCGTGCTCGTCCGCTCCGACCTCAACGTGCCCCTCGACGGCACGACCATCACCGACGACGGCCGGATCCGGGCCTCGGTCCCGACCATCTCCCAGCTCGTCGAGGCGGGCGCGCGCGTCATCGTGTGCGCCCACCTCGGGCGGCCCACGGGGGCCCCGGAGGAGAGGTACTCCCTCGCGCCGCTCGTCGACCGGCTCTCCGAGCTCCTCGGCCGGCCGGTCACCTTCGCCACCGACACGGTGGGCGAGAGCGCCCGCAGCGCGGTGGCGGCGATGACCGACGGGGATGTCGTGCTCCTGGAGAACCTCCGCTTCAACGCGGGTGAGACCGCCAAGGCCGACGAGGACCGGGCCGAGTTCGCCGATGCCCTCGCGGGCCTGGCCCAGGCCTACGTCTCCGACGGGTTCGGGGTCGTGCACCGCAAGCAGGCCTCGGTCTACGACGTGGCCACCCGCCTGCCCTCGGCGATGGGCGGGCTGGTCGCCGCCGAGGTCGACGTGCTCCACCGGCTCACGCAGGACCCGCAGCGGCCGTATGCCGTGGTGCTCGGTGGCGCCAAGGTCGCGGACAAGCTGGCCGTGATCGACAACCTGATGGGCACCGCCGACCGCCTCCTCATCGGGGGTGGCATGGTCTTCACGTTCCTGGCCGCGCAGGGGCTGGAGATCGGCAAGAGCCTCTTCGACGCCGACAGCGTGGAGGCGTGCCGGGGCTACCTGGCCCGCGCGGAGTCGACCGGGGTCGAGATCGTCCTCCCGGTCGACGTCGTCTGCGGGGCGGAGTTCTCCGCCGACACGGAGATCGTCACCGTCGACGCCGACGCCATCCCCGCCGACATGATCGGTCTCGACATCGGGCCGCGATCGGCGGCGCTCTACGCCGCCAAGCTCGCCGACACGCGCACCGTCTTCTGGAACGGCCCCATGGGCGCGTTCGAGATGGCGCCGTACGCCGAGGGCACCCGGGCGGTGGCCCAGGCGCTGGTCGAGGTGAGCGCCGACGGCGCGCTCACCGTCGTCGGTGGTGGCGACTCCGCCGCAGCGGTGCGCCAGCTGGGGTTCGACGACGACCAGTTCGGTCACATCTCGACCGGCGGCGGGGCCTCACTGGAGTATCTCGAGGGCAAGGAGCTCCCGGGCATCGCCATCCTCACGAAGGAGCACTGACGCATGGCCACCGGCCGCACCCCGCTCATGGCGGGGAACTGGAAGATGAACCTCGACCACCTCCAAGGCACCCACCTGGTGCAGAAGCTGGACTGGACGCTCAAGGACGGCCGTCACGACTTCGGTGCGGTGGAGGTCGTGGTGCTGCCACCCTTCACCGACATCCGCAGCGTGCAGACCCTCATCGACGGTGACCGCCTCGAGCTCAAGCACGGAGCACAGGACCTGTCGCCGCACGACTCGGGTGCCTACACCGGGGACATCAGTGGCGCGTTCCTCGCCAAGCTCGGCTGCAGCTACGTCGCCGTCGGGCACAGCGAGCGGCGTGAGGGCCACGGCGAGACCGACGAGCTCGTCGGAGCCAAGGTCCGAGCCGCCTTCCGGCACGGTCTCACGCCGATCTTCTGCTGCGGGGAGGGTCTCGAGGTGCGCCAGTCCGGAGCCCACGTGGACCACGTCGTCGCGCAGGTGCGGGCCGCCCTCGAGGGCCTGCCGGTGGAGGACGCCAAGGCCGTCGTCGTGGCCTACGAGCCGATCTGGGCGATCGGCACCGGTGAGGTCGCCACGCCGGAGGACGCCCAGGAGGTGTGCGCCGCGATCCGGGCCACCCTCGCCGACCTGTTCGGCGGTGACGTCGCGGACGGCGTCCGAGTGCTCTACGGCGGCTCGGTGAAGTCGGGCAACGTGGCGGCGATCATGGGCAAGGACGACGTCGACGGGGCGCTCGTGGGCGGCGCGTCGCTCGACGCCGCGGAGTTCGCCGCGATCTGCCGCTTCCGCGACCACCTCAAGACGGCCTGACCGCGGCGACCGGGCAGAGCGGTTATCCTGTACCGGTTGTCCCCCCGACCCCACACGAAGGAATCTCAGTGGACGCGGTACGCATCGGCCTCCAGGTCCTCCTGGTCCTCGGTGGCCTGTTCCTCACCTTCCTCATCCTGCTCCACAAGGGCAAGGGCGGAGGGCTCTCCGACATGTTCGGAGGCGGCATGTCGAGCTCGCTGGGTGGCTCGTCGGTGGCCGAACGCAACCTCGACCGGATCACGGTCGCGGTGGCGGTGGTCTGGTTCACGTGCGTCGTGGGACTCGGTGTCCTCGAACGCTTCGCCTGAGACGTAGGAGATCGACAATGGCAGGTGGCAACGCGATACGCGGATCACGCGTGGGTGCAGGACCGATGGGCGAGGCCGAGCGTGGTGACGTGGCCCCGCGGGTGCACGTCTCGTTCTGGTGCAGCAATGGTCACGAGACTCGTCCGAGCTTCTCCCAGGAGGCCGGTCTGGCCATCCCGGAGCAGTGGGACTGCCCGCGGTGCGGCTACCCGGCCGGGCAGGACCGGGACAACCCGCCCGCTCCGAGCAAGGTGGAGCCCTACAAGACCCACCTCGCCTACGTCAAGGAGCGCCGCTCCGACGAGGACGGCGAGGCTATCCTCGACGAGGCCCTGCAGACCCTGCGCGACCGGGGCCTGATCCAGTAGGTCGGACGCCTCAGGCGCGGCCGGCGCGAGCGAGGTGCTCGGCAACGCCGGTCAGCCAGTTCGACTCCCGCGCCATCCACCGTACGGCCACGAGGTTGCGTGTCACGACCGGTGCCCCGCGTCTCGGCGGGGCGACTGCGAGGTCGGTGCCGAACGGGTCGCTGCTCACCACCCAGCGGTAGCCGGCGCTCTCGACGAGGTGGTCACCCAGCGCCACCGCGAGCACCTCCACCGCGTTGCCGGGGTCGTGGTGCGCCGCCCTCGCCAAGGCTCGTTCGTAGGCCGCGTCGACGCTCGCGAGGTCCGCCGGGACGATGGCGTGCTCCGCGTAGTGCTCCCGCACCGCCTCGAGCTCGGCCCGTTCGGCAGCGGTGGGCGGCCTGGTGCCGATCTCCTCCACCGGCCCCTCGACGTCCTCGGGCGGCACCGGGGCGTCGGCATCGGGGGTCGCAGCCACCTCGTCGCGGCCCCGGAGGCGGTCGAAGAGTCCCATCGGCTCCCTCAGCCCCGGTCGAGGTCGCCCGCGGCGTCCTCGTCGAGGAGCCACACGGTGGCCTGCCGGCCGTGGACGTGAGCGGCCGGGGTGGTCTCGAACGACGCACCCGTCACCCCTCGATGAACCGCGTCGGCCTTGTCGGCGCCACTGACGAGGAACCACACCTGGCGAGAGCGTTCCAGGCACTCCCGGGTGAGGGACACCCGGTCCGGCGGCGGCTTGGGGGAGTCGTGCACCGCCACCGTGACGGCGTCGGTCGTGCGCGCCGCGGGATGGTGCGGGAAGAGCGAGGCGACGTGACCGTCGGGACCCACCCCCAGCACCACGACATCGAACATCCCGCCACCGTGCTCGCGGAGCGTCGAGGCGTACTCGGTGGCGCTCTCCTCGGCGTCGGTCGTGGTGTCCGGGCCGGCGACCCGGTGCACCTTGGCCTGGTCGAGACCGAGGTCCGAGAGCCCGGCGGCATCGTTCTGGGTGTCGTTCCGGTCGGCGTCCCCTGCGGGGAGGTAGCGCTCGTCACCCCACCACACGTGCACGGCCGACCAGTCGACGGCGGCACTCGAGGGGGATCGAACGAGGGAGGAGATGATCTCCGAGCCCATCGACCCGCCGGTCATGGAGATGTGGGCGGTGCCCCGGGCCGACTGGGCGTCGAGCACCGCGAGGGCCAGGCGGGCTGCTGCGGCATCGGACAGTGACTGCCGTGTGGGGTGCACGACCACCGTGGGCTCGTTCATGTGCGGTCCTCCTCGACCTCGGCCAGCTTCGCGGCGGCCGCCTTCTTCACGGCGCCCGGATCGTCGGCCTTCTCGGGCATCGGTAGCTTCTCGATCAACGTGCTGCTCGCGTCGGCGCCGGCGGCCCGGCGAAGACGTCGACCGGTGCGCTCGGCCTCGGCGACCGAGGGAGCCAGCCCGGCGGCGACCGCCTCGGTCGCCGTGCGCCGCGACGAGCTCACGTCGGGAAGCCCGCGTGTCAGGGCGTCCTGGTAGACCTCGTCCGGGTCCAGCCGGCGCAGCTCGTCGGCGAGGCACTCCGGGTCTCCCCGGTGCGGGAGGGCGATGGTGCGGTCGGGCTGACCCGGCTGGGACAGGATGGCGGTGTTGCCGTCCTGAGGCCGGACGAGGTCCACGGTGCCGCTGGCCCGCTCGAGGCGGATCGAGATGATGCCGGTGCCCGGCCGGGACCGAGCGAGGGACACGGGACACCTGAGACGGACGGCCAGCCACCCGGCGAGCAGGTCCCCCGAGGGGGAGTCGGGGGCAGCGACCACCGTGGCGGCAGTGACCTTCTCGTAGGGGGGTTGGTCCAGCGCGGCTGCGATGAGACCACGCCAGAGCGTCACTCGTGCCCAGGCGAGGTCGGTGTCCCCGGCGGCGTAGTTGTCGGCGAGCCGCTTCAGCACGGCGCGCGGCGCCCCACGGCTGCGTGAGGCGTCGGTCACCCGTCGCTGGGCCATCGCGCCGATGGGGTCCTCCGCGGGCTTCTTCGGGGCCTCCACGGGCCACCACGCCACGATGGGGGAGTCGGCCAGCAGCAGCGGGGTGACCACCGCGCGACCCTGCGAGGCGAGGGGACCGTAGAGCCGGAGCACGACCACCTCGGAGGCGCCGGCGTCCCCGCCGAGGCGGATCTGCCCGTCGAGCCGGGCGGCGCCGCGACGGTTGCTGGTGACGACGACGATGATGCGTGACGGATGCTGACGGCTCGCGTCGTTCGCCGTCTCGATGGCCTCCTCCGCGTCGGACTCCTCCACCACCACCACGAGGGTGAGCACGCGGGAGAGAGCCATCGAGCCGGTGTTCGCGCGCAGTGCGACGAGCTTCTTGGAGACGGCCGCGGTCGTGGTGCTCGGCAGGTCGACGATCACGGCAGCCTCCACTCACGGCCGTCGCGGCGCATCATCTCGTCGGCGCCCGGGGGGCCCCAACCCCCGGCGATGTACTGCTCGGGCCGACTGGAACGCCGCGACCAGTGCCGTTCGATCGGGTCGAGGATCTGCCAGGAGAGCTCGACCTCCTCGTGCCGGGGGAACAGCGGCGGCTCGCCGAGCAGCACGTCGAGGATGAGGCGCTCGTAGGCCTCGGGCGAGGACTCGGTGAAGGAGCGGCCATAGCCGAAGTCCATGGTCACGTCCCGGACCTCCATCTGGGCACCGGGCACCTTCGCCCCGAAGCGCAGGGTGACCCCCTCGTCGGGCTGCACGCGGATGACCACGGCGTTCTGCCCCAGCTCCTCGGTGGCGGTGTGCGTGAAGGGCAGGTGCGGGGCCTGCTTGAACACCACCGCGATCTCGGTGACCCGTTTGCCGAGCCGCTTCCCGGTGCGCAGGTAGAAGGGCACCCCCGCCCAGCGGCGCGTGTCGATGTCGAGCCGCACCGCGGCATACGTCTCGGTGCTGGACTTCGCGGCCACGCCGTCCTCGTCGAGGTAGCCGACGACCTGCTCACCGCCCTGCCACCCGGCCGCGTACTGCCCGCGGGCGGTGCCCTCCCCGATGTCGTCGGGCAGACGCACCGCGGAGAGCACCTTCTCCTTCTCCAGCCGAAGCCCCTGGGCGTCGAAGGACACCGGCTCCTCCATGGCGGTGAGTGCCAACAGCTGGAGGAGGTGGTTCTGGATGACGTCGCGCGCCGCGCCGATCCCGTCGTAGTAGCCGGCTCGGCCGCCGATGCCGATGTCCTCGGCCATGGTGATCTGCACGTGGTCGACGTAGTTCGCGTTCCACACCGGCTCGAACATCTGGTTGGCGAAGCGCAGCGCCAGGAGGTTCTGCACCGTCTCCTTGCCGAGGTAGTGGTCGATCCGGAACACGGAGTCGGCGGGGAAGACGTTCTCGACGATGCCGTTGAGCTCTCGTGCCGAGGCCAGGTCGTGACCGAAGGGCTTCTCGATCACCACCCGGCGCCAGGAGCCCGCCCGCGGGGTGGAGAGCCCCGAGCGCTCGAGCTGCTGGCACACGGTGGCGAAGAACGACGGGGGGATCGAGAGGTAGAAGGCGTGGTTGCCACCGGTGCCGCGCTGCTCGTCGAGCTCGCTGACCGTCGCCGCGAGCAGGTCGAACGCGGCGTCGTCGTCGAAGGTGCCCGGGACGAACCGGATCCCCTCCGCGAGGGAGCGCCACACCTCCTCGCGGAACGGGGTCCGGGCCCGCTCGCGCACCGCCTCGTAGACGACCTTGCCGAAGTCCTCGTGCGCCCAGTCGCGTCGGGCGAACCCCACGAGGGAGAACCCGGGCGGGAGGAGACCACGGTTGGCGAGGTCATAGATCGCGGGCATCAGCTTCTTGCGGGCGAGGTCACCGGTGACCCCGAAGAGCACCATCGAACTCGGCCCGGCGATCCGTGGCAGTCGCTTGTCGCGGGGGTCGCGCAGGGGGTTGACGCCCGCGGACACGCGCGCTGGGGTCATCGGCGACCGCCGGCGAGGGCTTGTCGGACCGCGGCCAGTCCCGCGTCGTGGTCGGTCAGGTGCAGCCGGAGCACCGGCCGCCCGTGGTCGGCCAGCACGGCCGCGTCCCCACCGGCCTGCGCCGCGATGAACTGACCGAACGTGAAGTCGCGCCCGGGCACCGGGAGGTCGGCCTCGGGCGCCGTGGTGACCTGCACGTAGACGCCGGTCGCGGGCCCACCCTTGTGGTACTGGCCGGTGGAGTGCAGGAAGCGGGGCCCCCAGCCGAACGTCGCGGGGCGTCCCGTGCGGTCGAAGAGCTCGCGGGCCACGTGCTCGAGGTCGGCGTCGCCCTCGCGGTCGAGGTAGGCCATCACGGCGGTGTAGCCGTGCTCGGGGTCGAGCAGCGACAGCAGCGCGGCCACGGCCGCATCGACGGTGTCGGCACCACCGAGCCAGTCCCCGCCCAGGGTCCGCACCTGCACGGCGCCGTCGACGAAGGCCGGCTCCTCGGCGTCGTCCATCCCCGCGTCCATGAGCTCGCGGGCCGCGGACTTGGCACTCTCCACGTCGGGCTGGTCGAAGGGGTTGATCCCGAGCAGCCGGCCGGCGACCGCGGTGGCGGTCTCCCAGAGCATGATCTGCGCGCCGAGCGGCCCCGCGACCACCACGGTGGAGTCCCCGGACGGGGTCTCGCCCTCGGCGTCGGTCGCGACGAGGTGCACCACGGTGCCGTCGGCATAGGTGTGGGCGGGCTGGTCGCCGATCGCGACCACCGGGAGGATGCCGGTGCCCTCCTTGCCCGTGGACTCGGCGATGAGCTGCTCGGCCCACGCCCCGAACCCGACGTTCTCGGTGCCCGAGTCGACGAGGACCAGCGTGTCGCGCAGCGGTGTCGTGCCGGCCATGGCCGCCGCAAGCCGCAACGCCGGGTTGGCCTCGTCGTCGGCCGCGAGCAGGTCGGCGACCGCCTCCGCGTCGTCGAGCAGGGCTTCGATGTCGGCCCCGGCCAGCCCGCTCGGGACCAGCCCGAAGGCCGTCAGGGCGCTGTAGCGACCCCCGACGTCGGGGTCCGCGGCGACGACCCGGAACCCGTCGCCCCGAGCGGCCTGCTCGAGAGGGCTGCCCGGATCGGTGACGACGACCAGACGGGTGGTCGGGTCGATGTCGGCGTCACGGAAGGCCTGCTCGAAGGCCCGGCGCTGGCTGTCGGTCTCGACGGTGGACCCCGACTTGCTCGACACGACGACGACCGTGCGGCCCAGGTCGGTCAGGGCGGCGCGCACCACGTCGGGGTCTGAGGAGTCCAGGACCACCAGGGGGACTCCCGCGGTGGCGCAGATGACCTCGGGAGCCAACGAGGACCCACCCATGCCGCAGAGGACGACCCGGTCGTAGCCGATCTCCTCGAGCTCACCGCGGAGCGCGGCGATCTCGCCCACCAGCGGGCGGCTGGACCGGGGGAGCCCCGTCCACGACAGCCGCTTGCCCGCCTCGGACTCCGCCCCCTCACCCCAGAGGGTGTGGTCCTGCGCGAAGAGCCTGCTGGCCACGGCATCGGCCACCAGGGTCGGGACATGGGTGCCGATGGCGTCAGCCGCCGCCCCGGTGGCGGCGACGTCGAGGGTGCTCACGCCGTCGCCTTCTCGATCTCGCTGGTCACCTGGTCCAGCAGCTCGCCCCAGGACTTCTCGAACTTCTCGACACCCTCGTCCTCGAGCTGCGCGACGACCTCGGCGTAGGAGATCCCGAGGCGCTCGAGGCTGTCGAGGAGCTCGCTGGCCGCGGCGTAGTTGCCGGTCACGGTGTCACCGGTGATCTCGCCGTGGTCAGCCGTCGCCTTGAGGGTCTTCTCCGGCATCGTGTTGACGGTCCCGGGGGCGACGAGCTCGGTGACGTACATCGTGTCGGGGTAGTCAGGGTCCTTGACCCCTGTGGAGGCCCACAGCGGACGCTGGGGCTTGGCTCCGTCGTCGGCGAGAGTGCCCCACCGCGGGGTCCCGAAGACCTCTTCGTAGGCCTGGTAGGCGAGGCGGGCGTTGGCGATCCCGGCCTTGCCGCGCAACGCGGTGGCCTCCTCGGTGCCGATGGCCTCGAGGCGGCTGTCGACCTCGGAGTCGACCCGGGAGACGAAGAACGAGGCGACCGAGCTGATCTGGGAGAGGTCCTTGCCGTGCTCCCTCGCCTGCTCGAGCCCGGTGAGGAAGGCGTTCATGACCGCGCGGTAGCGGTCGAGGGAGAAGATCAGGGTGACGTTGACCGAGATCCCCTCGGCCAGCACCTGGGTGATGGCCGGGAGTCCCTCCACCGTGGCCGGGATCTTGATGAACACGTTCGGCCGGTCGACGGCCGCGGACAGGGCCTTGGCCTCCTCGACCGTCGCGGCGGTGTCGTGCGCCGATCGTGGGTCCACCTCGATCGAGACCCGGCCGTCGAGCCGGTCGGTGGACTCGAACACGGGCGTGAAGACGTCGCACGCGTCGCGGACGTCCTGGGTCGTCAGGGTGAACACCGCCTCCTCGACCGTCTTGCCGGCACCGGCGAGCTCCGCGAGCTGGGCCGTGTAGGCATCTCCCGAGGCCAGGGCGGCCTGGAAGATCGACGGGTTGGTCGTCACCCCGACGATGCCGCTCTCGTCGATGAGCTGCTGGAGGTTGCCGGTGGTGAGGCGTTCGCGGGACAGGTCGTCGAGCCAGATGGAGACGCCTTCGTCGGCGAGCTTCTTCAGTGCTGCGTTGTCGGTCATGGTCATCGCTTTCCAGCCGAGGCCGCGCTCTTGCGCGACGGCTTCTTCTTCGTCGGGGTTTCGGTGCCGGGGGCCGTGCGGGCCCTCGGCGCAGTGTCGTTGACCGCCGGGACCTGACCGGTCCTGCGCGCCGCGGTGAGGGAGTCCTTCGCCGCCTTGACCACGGCCTCGGGCGTGAACCCGAACTCGCGGAACAGCGTCTTGGCGTCGGCCGAGGCACCGAAGTGCTCGATGCTCACGCAGCGACCGGAGTCACCGACGAGGTCGTGCCACCCCATCGCGACGCCGGCCTCGATGCTGACGCGGGCGCGTACGGAGGGGGGGAGGACCTTGTTCTGGTAGGAGCGAGTCTGGTCCTCGAACCATTCCCGGCACGGCATCGAGACCACGCGGGTGCTGACCCCGGACCGCTCCAGCCGGGTCCGGGCCTGGAGGGCCAGAGACACCTCCGAGCCCGTGGCGATGAGGATGACGTCCGGGTCACCCGACCCGTCGGCACCGTCGATGAGCACGTACGCGCCCTTCGCGACGCCCGAGGCCTTGCCGTGCTCGGTGCGGTCGACGATCGGCAGGTTCTGCCTCGACAGCGCGAGGCCGGCCGGGAGCCCGCGGCGGAGGATCTCGCCCCAGGCCACGGAGGTCTCGTTGGCGTCCGCGGGTCGCACCACGGCCAGGCCCGGCATCGCACGCAGGGCCGCGAGGTGCTCGATGGGCTGGTGGGTGGGCCCGTCCTCACCGAGGCCGATCGAGTCGTGCGTCCACACGAAGGTGACCGGCACCTGTTGGATCGCGGCGAGTCGCACTGCGGGTCGCATGTAGTCGGAGAAGACGAGGAAGGTGCCACCGTAGGGCCGGGTCAGCCCCTCGAGCGCGATGCCGTTGAGGATCATCCCCATCGCGTTCTCGCGGATGCCGAAGTGCAGGGTGCGCCCGTAGGGCCCACCCTTCCAAGCGTCGGTCTGCTTGCCCTTGGGGATGAACGACGGCTCGCCGGTCATCGTCGTGTTGTTGGAGCCCGCGAGGTCGGCGGAGCCGCCCCACAGCTCGGGCATCACCGGCGCGAGGGCGGCGAGTACCTTGCCGGACGCTGCGCGGGTGGCCAGGCCCTTCTCGGTGTCGGTGTCGAAGATCGGCAGTGCCTGCTCGAAGCCGTCGGGGAGGCGAGCCTCGGCGAGGCGGTCGAGGAGCTCCACCTGCTCGGGCTGCGCCTTGCGCCACGCCGCGTAGCGCTTGTCCCACTCCTTGTGGGCCGCCTTGCCGCGCTTCTTGACCTCGCGCGTGTGGGTCAGCAGCGCGCGGGGGACCTCGAAGGACTTGCCGGGGTCGAAGCCCAGCAGCTCCTTGGTGGCGGCGACCTCGTCGGCACCCAGCGCGGAGCCGTGCGACTCCCCGGTGCCGCGCGCGCTCGGGGCGGGCCAGGCGATGACGGTGCGGAGCCGGACGAGCGTCGGTCGGTCGTGGGACCGTCGGCTCTTCTGGAGCGCCACGAGCAGGGCGTCGACGTCCTCGGTGTAGGCGTCGGTCCCGGCCGGGTCGTTGCTCTGGCGCCAGTCGACGTCGACGACGTCCCACCCGTAGGCCTCGTAGCGCTTCGCGACGTCCTCGCTGAACGAGATGTCGGTGTCGTCCTCGATCGAGATCTGGTTGGCGTCGTAGACGACGGTGAGGTTGCCGAGCTCCTGGTGCCCGGCGAGCGAGGAGGCCTCGGAGGCAACGCCTTCCATGAGGTCCCCGTCGGAGGCGAGCACCCAGATGTGGTGGTCGAAGACGCTCTGGCCGGCCTTGGCGTCGGGGTCCAGCAGCCCGCGCTGGCGGCGCTGGGCCATGGCCATCCCGACCGCCGACGCCAGCCCGGAGCCCAACGGCCCGGTCGTGATCTCGACGCCCGCCGTGTGGTGCACCTCGGGGTGACCGGGGGTCAGCGAGCCCCAGGTGCGCAGAGCCTTGAGGTCCTTCAGCTCCAGGCCGTAGCCGGAGAGGAAGAGCTGGATGTACTGGGTGAGCGAGGAGTGTCCGCACGACAGCACGAACCGGTCGCGCCCGAGCCAGGCCGGGTCGGACGGGTCGTGGACCATGACGTTCTGGTAGAGCAGGTAGGCCGCAGGCGCCAGGCTCATGGCGGTGCCGGGGTGACCGTTGCCGGTTCGCTGGACGGCATCCGCCGCCAGCAGACGCACCGTGTCGACGGCACGGACGTCGAGGTCCTTCCAACCCGCCTTCTTCGCGATGGGTCTCGACAGCTCGGTGGACCGTCCGGACGTGGCCTTCTTCTGACGTGTGGTGGTAGTGCTCACCTGAAGCCTCTCTCGTGGGGGTTCTGCACGGGGGCGATCTTCGAACCACCCTAGTGCTGCACCCTCCACACCGGTTGGGGGAGCGCCCGCCGGCCCGGCTAGAATCGGGGGACTTCACTGCCCGACCCGAAGGACGACGTGGCCACCAGCCCTGTCACGACCCACGTGACCCGCTCGAGCGTTCCCGGCGGCCGGGGCAAGGTCTCGGCCTACGTGGCGATCACGAAGCCGAGGATCATCGAGCTGCTGCTCGTCACGACGGTGCCGGTCATGTTCCTGGCCCAGCGGGGTGTGCCCTCGCTGTGGCTCGTCGTGGCCACCCTCGTCGGTGGGATCCTCAGCGCCGCTGCGGCCAACACCTTCAACTCCGTCTACGACCGCGACATCGACGAGCTGATGCACCGCACGAGCAGCCGCCCCATGGTGACCGGTGAGATCACCCCCCGGGCCGGGCTCGCGTTCGCCTGGCTGCTCACCGTCGCCTCGACGCTGTGGTTCGCACTCGTGGTCAACCCCGTCTCGGCGGTGCTCTCGCTCGCGGCGATCGTGCTCTACGCGGTGCTCTACACGATGGTCCTCAAGCGCCGGACGTCCCAGAACATCGTGTGGGGCGGCATCGCGGGGTGCATGCCGACCCTCATCGGGTGGTCGGCGGTCACGGGCACCGTGCAGTGGCCGGCGGTGGTGCTGTTCCTGGTGATCTTCTTCTGGACCCCTCCGCACTACTGGCCGCTGTCGATGGCCTTCCGTGAGGACTACTCCAACGCCGCGGTCCCGATGCTCCCGGTCGAGAAGGGCCCGGTGGCGGTCGGCCGGCAGATCGTCGCCTACTCCTGGGTGATGGTGGTGACCTCGCTGGTCCTCGTGCCGGTGGGCGACATGGGCTGGCTGTATGCCGTGACCGCGGTGCTGTCGGGAGCCGTCTTCGTCCGCGAGGCGCACCGGCTGCTGCGGGCCGCCCGGGGTGGCCTCACGGGCATGGAGCTGAAGCCGATGCGCCTCTTCCACTACTCCATCACCTACGTCACGGTGCTCTTCCTCGCCGTCGCCGTCGACCCGCTCGTGCACGCCGCCATCGGCTGAGCAGTAGGACACCCGTGCTCGTTCGCGACGCGTTGTACACCACGGCCTGGTTCGGGCTGATGACGATGGTCTGGTTCGGCTGGGCCCAGGAGGCACCGCGCCGGGCCGTGCACGTGCCGTTGGTCGTCGGGTCGGTGCTCGGTGTTGCCCTGGCGATCGGGTTCGGGGTGCTGACGGCCAGGCACTGGGGTGACCCGACGGCGCTCGAGGGGCGCTACGCAGCATTCGGCATCATCGTGGGAGCGGAGTTCGTCCTCGCCGGTGCCGGCGGCGCGGTGCTCGGTCTCACGGGTCACGGTCGGTGGACGGCCTGGTGGGTCGCCGTGGTCGTGGCGGCCCACTTCGTGAGCCTGGCGTGGTTGCTGCACGGGCCGTCCCTCGCCGTGCTCGGACTGCTCCAGCTGCTCGCTCTCGGCGCGATCGTGCCCGTGCTCCGCGGTGGCGAGGAGCCGACCAGCCGGTGGGTCGGGCCGGTCATGGGCCTGACGATCCTGCTGTACGCGGTGATCGGTGGGGCAGCGGTGCTGCGCCGACTCTCCGACGCCTGACGCGGCCTTCGCCGGGGACGCGCGCCTCGGGGACGTCGCCCGGTCGGGACCGGCCTGAGGTACCTCAGGTTCAGGGAAGTCGGCGAGATGGGGAGTGCGCCCGATGTGGACCGCCACCTCAGGCGAGCACCGTGGTGGACAGGCGATCGACCGATCGCCGTGGAACCCACCAAGGAGCACACCGTGAGCATCAACGAAGACCCGATGACCATCCGCGCCGACCTCGAGCGCCGGCTCGAGCTGGCAGGTGTCGACCCGTACGACCGGCACGGACACGACCTGCACCGCCACGCCCTCCAACGGCACCGCGTGCGGGCGCCGGCGCTCGGTGTCCACCCGCTGGCCGCGTTCGTCACCCGCCTCGTCCGGGCCCGCGACGTGACCAGGTCCCCCCGTCGGCGTCACGAGGTGGCCGTGCCCAGCGGACCTCCGCACGACCCGTCGACGGCCTGATGACGGCTGCTGGTGCGATGATCGCCACCATGGCGCCGCGCACCGTCACCGAGCTCGTCGGTCGTCACCAGGAGGTCCAGCGCGTGCTGGCCGCCCTCGGCTGGGGCGCGGGCGGCGGCGGTGCCGTCCTCCTCGGCGGTGACGCCGGCATCGGCAAGACCGCGGTCCTCGGGCACGTCGTCCGGCTCGGCGCCCGGCAGCGCACCCTCGTGGGGCACTGCGTCGGTGAGGTGGGCAGCAGCCTGCCCTACCTGCCGTTCATCGAGATGTTCGGTGCCCTGGACACTCGTGAGCGCGAGCTCGTCGACGGTCTCCTGGGCGACCACCCGGGGCTGGTGCCCCTCGTGCCACGAGTGGCCGCCGCGGCGCGCAGCGACGCCGTGCGCGCCGACCTCGTCGAGGCCGTGCACGGGGTCCTCGCCGACCTCGGGCGCCGCGGCCCGCTGCTGGTCGCCGTCGAGGACCTCCACTGGGCCGACGAGTCGACCCGGGAGCTGCTCACCCTGCTCTTCACCCGCGGCGTGCCCGATGGGGTGTCCCTGCTCGCGACCTACCGCAGCGACGACCTGCACCGGCGACACCCTCTCTCGGGCGCGCTGGCGATGTGGTCCCGTCTGCCCACCCTGACCCGGGTCGACCTCGGTCCGCTTCCCGACCCCGACCTGCGCCACATCGTCCGCCGGGTCGACACCGGCCTCGGCCCCGACCTCGTCGACCGGGTCACCCAGCGCGCCGAGGGCAACGCCTTCCTCGCCGAGGAGCTCGCAGCGGCCGCAGACCAGCGCGGCGGCGCCGACCCGGGCGATCTGGCCAGGCTCCTGCTCACCCGGGTCGACCGGCTCGACGAACGGACACAGGGGGTGGTTCGAGTCGCGGCGGTCATCGGCCGACGGGTCCCGCACGAGCTGCTCGAGAGAGTCGCAGGAGTCGACCCGGTGACCTTGCGGGCCGCCCTGCGCTCCGCCGTCGAGCACCACGTCCTCGAACCGTGGGGTGAGCGCGGCTACGAGTTCCGCCACGCCCTGCTCGCCGAGGCGGTCAGCGACGACCTGCTGCCGACGGAACGACTCCAGCTGCACCGCGCCTGCGTCGACGTGCTCTGCGCCGAGCCCGACCTCGGCACCCCGGCGGACCTCGCTCGCCACGCCCTCGTCGTGGGCGACCGCGCGGTGGCGCTCGACGCATCGGTCCGGGCCGGCGACGCGGCCCAGCGGATGGGAGGCCCGGCTGAGGCATTGGCCCATTACGAGACCGCCCTCGGGCTCACCGGCGACGACCCGGCATCCGGGCAGCTGCTGACCCTGCGCGCGGCGGCCGCCGCCAACGGCAGCGGGAGGACGGGCCGTGCGATGGCCCTGGTCCGCGCCCGGCTCGCCACCGACCAGCCGAGCAACCACGAACGCGCCGAGCTGATCGCGGCCCTCGCCCTCGCCGCGCGGATGACCGAGGAGCGGGTCGACCGGCTGGCCCTGACGGAGGAAGGGCTCGCGCTGCTCGTCGACGACGCCCCGGTGGGGTTGCGGGTGGGGTTGCTCGTGCGCCGTGCCGAGGCGCTGATGGATGCGGGGCGGACGGCGGAGGCGCTGGCGGTGGCCGACGACGCGATGGACCTGGCCGTCGAGCACGACCTCACCGTCGACCGCACCGACCTCGCCTCGGTCCTCGCCCGGCTCAGCGAGACCGCGGGTGACCCGGGGGAGTCGATCCGGCGCCTCGAGGGGGCCGTGGCCGCCTGGACCAGCGAGCCCGACCTCGCGCTGCTTCGCGCGATGTACGTCCTCGCGTCGGTGCACTACCGACAGGGTGACCACACGCACGCACTCGCCGGCTATGAACGCACCGCCTCCGAAGCGCGACGGGCCCACCTGGAGTGGTCGGTCTACGGGTTGGACGCCCGGGCGATGGCGGTGACGACCGCCTACGAGATGGGGCGGTGGGAGCACGCCCTCCGGCTCGCCGACCACTCGACCGACGTGGGGATGCCGTCGTGGGCCGCGGCGAGCATCGACGCACCGGCCAGCGGCATCCTGGCCGCCCGAGGCCTGGCGTCCGCCGAGGAGCTGGTCTCGGCGAGTCGACCCTGGTGGGCCGAGGACGGGAGGATCGCCGTGCAGAGCGGTGCGGCGGCCCTCGACGTACTCGGGGGCGACGGGGAGTGCGACCGGATGCTGTCCCTCCACGCCGAGATCGTCGGCTTCCTGCGCGAGCTGTGGGGGGAGGCCCGGGTTGCGGCCGAGGTTCGCCTGGCCGCGCTCGTCATCGGCCACCTGGGCACGACCCTGCGCACCGGGCCGGCGCGCCGGGTCGAGATGCTCGAGCATGCCGACCGGCTGCGCGACCAGGCGCGCCTGGTCTGGGGCGCGGCATCGACCCTGCACCCACCGTCACGGGAGGGTCGGGCCTGGCAGTCGCGGGTGGAGGCGGAACACGAGCGCGCCCGGTGGGCCGCCGGTGACGAGGTCGCCCTCGACGACCTCGCGGCGCGCTGGCGGGAGGTGGTAGCCCGCTTCGAGGTGCAGGGCGAGCCCTACGAGGTGGCGCGCTCCCGGTGCCGCCTCGCGGAGGTGCTCGTCGCGGCGGCGGACCGCTCGGCCGGCGAGGTGATCGGCCCCGCGCGGGACACGGCCCGGGAGCTGGGCGCGACGCCCCTGGTGACAGCGCTCGAGCGGCTGGGAACGAGGCCCGGCCGGGGCTCCTCGACGCTCACCGCGCGCGAGCAGGAGGTCCTGGCCCTCCTCGCCGCGGGCCGGTCCAACGGCGAGGTCGGGCGCGCACTGTTCATCAGCACGAAAACCGCGAGCGTCCACGTCTCGAACATCCTCGCCAAGCTCGGCGTTGCATCCCGCGGGGAGGCCGTCGCGGTGGGACGCTCGGCCGGCCTGCTCGCCGACGAGCGCTAGCCCACGGGGGCGGGGAGGGCCTCGCCACGACGTCGCAGACCGAGGATGCCGTGGGTCAGGGCCACGACGAGGAGGCTGGCCCCGAGCATGTGCGCGACGACCAGGGCCTCGGGAAGCCCGGTGAAGTACTGCACGTAGCCGATGAGGCCCTGGGCGAGCGTGACGACGAGCACCGCCAGCCAGGCCCGGCCCGGACGGGGGTCGCCGTCGACGGACGCGAGGCGGGCCGCCAGCCAGGTCGCGACGACGAGGCCGATGAACAGCATGACGACGTCGGCGTGCAGCCACGAGACGGTGCGCGCGTCGAAGCCGAACCGGGCCGGTTCCGCGGCATCCCCGGAGTGCGGGCCGGAGCCGGTGACGACCGTGCCCAGGACGAGCACGACTCCGCCGACCGCGACCGTCCCCCACGCCAGCCTCGTGACCAGAGCGGGAACGAGCGGGATGGGCTCGGCAGCGCCGTCGTGCCGCGCGAACCAGAGGTAGGACGCTGCCGTGACCAGCACCGCCGAGACGAGGAAGTGGACGGCCACGGTGGCCGGGTTCAGCCCGAGCAGCACGGTCAGCCCACCTAGCAGGGCCTGGAACACCACACCGCCCAGCACGACGGCGGCCGCGACCTTCATGGCGCGGCGTGGCGCTCGGAACCAGACCGCGACCACGGTGGCGATGGCGAGGACCACGAGGACACCGGTGAGCGTCCGGTTGCCGAACTCGATGTACTTGTGGAAGCCCTCCGCCTGCTCGACCGTCGGGGTGATCGACCCGTCGACGCACTCCGGCCAGGTGGGGCAGCCCAGCCCGCTGCCGGTGACCCGCACCAGGCCGCCGGTGACGATGATCCCGACCTGGGCGACGAGGTTGGCCAACAGGACGGCGGAGAGCCACCGGCTCGGGGAGGTGACCGTGCTGGACCCGATGGCCCCGCTGGTGCGCGTGGTCGTCACCGGACAAGGCTACGGCGAGGTGCCGAGACCTTCGACGCCGGTCAGTCGCTCCAGCGGAACAGCCGTGCGGCAGCGGTGCCGGCGCCCACCCCCCAGAGAAGGAGCACACCCCACTGGGTCAGGGGCCAGCCACCGGTCGACGCCGAGCGCATCGCGTCCCCGAGGGCACCCGACGGGAGCGCTAAGGCGAGGGTCGACAGGGGCCCGGGGAGCCGACCGGTGTCGACCAGCGTCCCCAACCCCAGGAAGAGCACCCACATGAGGTTGGCGATCGCGAGCACCGCCTCCGCGCGCACCGTGCCCGCGAGCAGAAGAGCCAGGGCCACGAAGGTGGTCGCGCCCAGGAGCAGGCTGACCACGGTGGGGGCCACGGCCGAGAGGATGGGCGTCCAGCCCAGGACCAGCCCCAACGCGCCGAGGGCGAGGACCTGGACGACGAGGACGGTCAGCACCGCGACCGCCTTGCCCGCCAGCAGGCCGCCCCGACCCAGGGGGGTGACGCCGAACAGGCGCAGCACCCCGGCACGCCGGTCGAAGCCGGTGCTGATGGCCTGCCCCGTGAAGGCCGTGGACACCACGGCCAGGGCGAGGGTCCCGGCGACGGCGAGGTCGACCCGTCGGCCGGCGCCGAGGTCCGGGACGGGGGAGCGGGTGAGCCCGACCAGGGCCAGGGCCGGGAGCGCGACCGACACGAGGAGCTGCTCCCCGTTGGAGAGCAGGGTCCGGGTCTCGAAGCGGGCCTGCGCGAGCACCCGTGCGGCCGGGGGCGCCGCGGCGCTCACGGCGCGCTCGGCTCGGTGAGGGCGAAGTAGACGTCCTCGAGGCGCTGCCCGCCACGGACCTCCTCGAGGGTCCCGTCCGCCACGACCCGCCCTGCCGCCATGATGACGACGCGGTCGGCGAGCCGCTCGGCCTCCTCGAAGGAGTGGGTGGTGACCACGACGGCCGCCCCGCGCTCGGCCTCGGAGCGCACGAGTGACCACACCTCCAGCCGGGCGTGCGGGTCCAGGCCGGCGGTGGGCTCGTCGAGGAAGAGGACGTCGGGGGTGCCGACGAGCGCGGCCGCGAGGGCGACCCGCTGGCGCTGCCCACCGGACATCCGCCGCACCGTCGTGCGTGCGAAGCCCTCGATCCCCAGTCGTGTGGTGAGCTCCCCGACATCCCGTGGCGCGGCATACAGGGAGGCGAGGTGGGCCAGGAGCGGACCGGGCCGCACGGTGGTCGGCAGACCCCCGTCCTGGAGCATCACGCCGACCCGGGCCCGGTGCTCGGCGGAGGCGCGCCACGGGTCGGCCCCGAGCACCTGCGCGAGACCGGAGTCGGGACGCTGCAACCCCACGAGGCACTCGATGCTCGTGGTCTTGCCGGCGCCGTTGGGGCCGAGGACCGCGGTGACCGCCCCGGCATCAGCACCCCAGGTCGCGTCGTCGAGCGCGCGGGTCGCCCCGTAGGTCCTGCGCAGTCCGCGCACGAGAACTGCACCAGCCATGGCCAGACATCCTAGGCTGGCGTGCATGCCGCGCATCGACAGGGACGCCCTGCCCGCCACCGCGGTGGCCGCCGTACCCGCCGCCCTGGCCGCCCTCGCTCGGAGGCCCCGAGCCGCCGCGGTGCTCGCCGTGCTCCCGCTGGCGGTCGCGGCCTTCTTCCGGGACCCCGACAGAACTCCCGACCGGGCGGTGCCTCCGGAGGACGACGTGCTGGCCCCGGCGGACGGCAAGGTCATGTATGCCGGGCCCGGCCAGGAGGGTGTGGCACCAGAGGGCGACTGGCAGCAGGTGAGCATCTTCCTGTCGGCCTTCGACGTGCACATCAACCGGTCGCCCTACGGCGGCCGGGTCACCGAGGTGGTGGAGCGTCCGGGGAAGTGGCTGGCGGCCTACCGCCACGAGAGCGCGCACCTCAACGAGCGCAGCGACATCACCGTCGAGCGCGAGGTCGGGGGAGAGGTGCGCCGGGTGCACTACCGCCAGATCGTCGGGTTGATGGCCCGCCGGGTCGTCACGCGCATCGCCGCCGGCGACGAGGTGCGCACCGGTGAGCGGATCGGCCTGATGAAGTTCGGCTCGCGGATGGACGTCTTCGTGCCTGGCGCGTGCGACCTCCTCGTCACCCGCGGTGAGCGGGTCGTGGCGGGGGAGACCGTCATCGCACGGTGGCGCGACCCCGCCGGGGTTCCGTCGTGAGCTCCGACGACGACGGCGGGAGACGCCGGATCCTGGACCGGTGGCGGCTGGTCTCCCCGACGGGGGCGGACGTCGTCTCGCTGCGCCAGCTGCCCAAGCGGGAGCGGCTTCGCCTGATGGCCCCCAGCATCTTCACCACGCTCAACATGGTGAGCGGCTTCTCCTCGGTGCTCCTCGCCTTCCGGCAGGAGTTCACCCTGGCGGCGATCCTCATCGCCTTCTCGATCGTCATGGACATCGCCGACGGCTTCGTGGCCCGGCTCGTCGGGGCCACCTCGCCGTTCGGGCTCCAGCTCGACTCCCTGGCCGACCTGATCTCCTTCGGCGTGGCCCCGGCGGTGCTGGTGCACACCTGGGCCCTGGACGAGTGGCCGCTGCTGGCCTGGCTCGTGGCGTTCTTCTGGCTGGCGTGCGCCGCGTTCCGCCTGGCCCGGTTCAATGTGACCATCGACCCCCTCGACGACAAGCGCTACTTCATCGGGCTGCCCTCACCCGGGGCCGCGGCCGTCGTGATGGCCACGATCTTCGCGCTCGACTCCCCGTCGTTCGGTCCGGGAACGGGGCCGTGGAGCGCGTGGTTCCCGCTCCTGGTCAGCGTGATCCCGGCGCTGCTCATGGTGATGACGGTGCGGTTCCGGTCCTTCCGCACCCTGCTCTCGCCCCGCTCGGGCGCCGGGCGCGCGACGACCGCAGGGGTGGGGGTGGCGATCGTCCTCGGGCTCCTCGTGGCGCCCGGCCTCACGGGGGTGGTCGTGGCCTACGGCTACGTCCTGACGGCCCCGCTGGGGGTGCTCAGCGCCCCGCTCCGGGCCCGTGTCCTCGGACCTGACTCCGTGGCTCCGCCGCGCCACCGCCTGCGCTCGGTCTTCCTGCCCATCGACGACTCCGATGAGCTCGTCGAGAGTTAGGACACCCTTCCTTGGACGTCGCTCCGGCAATTACCTAACATGGGTGTGTGGTTAATACCGATCGCACCGTCCTGGAGTCGCCCACGCGCGACCGGGTGCTGCGTGTCGTGAGCCAGGAGGGGCCGGTGGGCATCTCCGCGCTCGTCGAGCGGCTCGCCCTGACCGAGACGGCCGTCCGCCGTCACGTCGACGCCCTCGAGGCCGAGGGCCTGCTCGAGTCCCGTGAGGCCACCGGGCCCCGCCGCCGCGGTCGACCGGCTCGCGCCTGGGTCCTGACCGATCAGGGGCACCGCTCCCTCGTCTCGGACTACGACCACCTCGCGGGTGACGCCCTGCGCTTCCTGCAGGCCACCGCCGGTGTCGACGCCGTCCAGGCGTTCGCCGAGCGTCGGGCCGCCGACCTCGAGGAGCGTTGGTCCGAGCGCATCACCACGGCGGGCGACGACCCCGAGACCCGGGCGACGGCGCTCGTCGAGGCCCTCAACGCCGACGGCTACGCCGCATCGGCACGACCCGTCGGGCCTGCCGACCGCTCCGGCCCGCTGACCGGCATCCAGCTCTGTCAGGGCCACTGCCCCGTGCAGCACGTCGCCACCGAGTTCCCCCAGTTCTGCGACGCCGAGACCGAGGCGTTCTCGCGCCTGCTCGGCGTGCACGTCCAGCGCCTGGCGACCCTCGCCCACGGCGACCACGTCTGTACCACGTTCGTCCCAACCCCGACCACCGAGAGGCCACCGCGATGACGAGCAGCATCGAAGAGCTCAACCCGGGTCTGAAGGACCTCGGATCCTATGCGTTTGGCTGGGCCGACAGCGACACCGCAGGCGAGACGGCTCGCCGTGGCCTGTCCGACGAGGTCGTCCAGGACATCTCGGACCGCAAGAGCGAGCCGCAGTGGATGCTCGACCTGCGCCTGAAGTCGCTGCGCCTGTTCGACAAGAAGCCGATGCCGACCTGGGGGTCGGACCTCACCGGCATCGACTTCCAGAACATCAAGTACTTCGTGAAGTCCACCGAGAAGCAGGCCACCAGCTGGGAGGACCTGCCCGAGGACATCAAGAACACCTACGACCGGCTCGGCATCCCCGAGGCCGAGAAGCAGCGGCTCGTCGCCGGTGTCGCGGCGCAGTACGAGTCGGAGGTCGTCTACCACCAGATCCGCGAGGACCTGGAGGAGAAGGGCGTCATCTTCGTCGACACCGACACCGCCCTGCGCGAGCACGAGGACCTCTTCCGCGAGTACTTCACCTCGGTGATCCCCGCCGGTGACAACAAGTTCGCCGCGCTCAACACCGCCGTCTGGTCGGGTGGCTCGTTCATCTACGTCCCGCCGGGCGTGCACGTCGACATCCCGCTGCAGGCCTACTTCCGGATCAACACCGAGAACATGGGCCAGTTCGAGCGCACCCTGATCATCGCCGACGAGGGGTCCTCGGTGCACTACGTCGAGGGCTGCACCGCGCCGATCTACAAGAGCGACTCGCTGCACTCCGCCGTCGTCGAGATCATCGTGAAGAAGAACGCCCGCGTGCGCTACACGACGATCCAGAACTGGTCGAACAACGTCTACAACCTCGTCACCAAGCGGGCCACCTGCGCCGAGGGCGCGACGATGGAGTGGATCGACGGCAACATCGGCTCCAAGGTGACGATGAAGTATCCGGCGGTCTTCCTGCTCGGCGAGCACGCTCGCGGTGAGACGCTCTCGATCGCCTTCGCGGGCGAGGGCCAGCACCAGGACGCCGGCTCCAAGATGGTCCACGCCGCGCCCAACACGAGCAGCCAGATCATCAGCAAGTCCGTGGCGCGTGGTGGCGGTCGCACGTCCTACCGCGGCCTGGTGCAGATCCTCGAGGGCGCCCACGGCTCGAAGAGCTCGGTCGTGTGTGACGCCCTGCTCGTCGACACGATCAGCCGCTCCGACACCTACCCCTACGTCGACATCCGCGAGGACGACGTGCAGATGGGCCACGAGGCGACCGTCTCCAAGGTGTCCGAGGACCAGATGTTCTACCTCATGTCCCGAGGCATGTCCGAGGAAGAGGCGATGGCGATGATCGTGCGCGGCTTCGTCGAGCCCATCGCCAAGGAGCTCCCCATGGAGTACGCCCTCGAGCTCAACCGCCTCATCGAGCTCCAGATGGAAGGAGCAGTCGGCTGATGAGCCTGCTGACCCCACAACGCCCCGCCCAGGGCGCGCACACCGACAGCGCCGCGACGATGGTCCCCGACCAGTCACGCGCCGAGCGCACGGCCTCGTATGCCGTGTCCGACTTCCCCGTGCCGCACGGCCGGGAGGAGGAGTGGCGCTTCACCCCGGTCGACCGGCTCGGCCAGCTGTTCCGCGACGAGGCCACCGGTGCCTCCCTTGACTGGAGCCAGCGGCTCCCCGAGGGCGTCACCCTCGGCACGGCATCCGCCCAGGAGTGGAGGGCCAGCGGGGCCCCCGCCCCGAGCGACCGCGCCGCGGCGGTGGCGGCCGCGCACAGTGGCGGCATCGCCGTCATCGACGTGCCGGCCGACGCCGAGCTCACCGAGCCGGTGCGCATCGCGCTCACCGGGACCCAGCGCGAGGTCGTCCACGGCCACCTGATGGTGCGTGTCGGCCGGTTCGCCCGGGCGACGGTCGTGCTCGAGCACTCCGGTGTCACCGACTACAGCGAGGTCCTCTCGGTCGTCGCCGGAGACGGCTCCGACGTCACGCTCGTCACCGTCCAGGAATGGGACGACTCGAGCCACCACCTGGCCCAGCACGACGTCGTCGTCGGGCGGGACGCTCGTGTGCGGCACGTCGCCATCACCATCGGCGGCGGCATCGTCCGGATGAACACCAACGCCACGTACTCCGGCCCCGGGGGCTCCTTCGAGGGGCTCGGCGTCTACTTCGCCGACGCCGGGCAGCACCTCGAGCACCGCCTCTTCGTCGACCACGGTGCAGCGCACTGCCACTCCAACGTCGAGTACAAGGGAGCCCTCCAGGGCGACACCGCCCGCACCGTGTGGGTCGGCGACGTGCTCATCCGGGCCAGCGCGGAGGGCACCGACACCTACGAGCTGAACCGCAACCTGCTGCTCAGCGACGGTGCCCGTGCCGACTCCGTTCCCAACCTGGAGATCGAGACGGGCGAGATCGTCGGCGCCGGCCACGCCTCGGCGACGGGGCGCTTCGACGACCAGCAGCTGTTCTACCTGATGGCTCGCGGCATCCCCGAGGACGAGGCCCGTCGCCTCGTGGTCCGCGGCTTCTTCGCCAGTGTCGTCTCGCGGATCGGCGTCCCCGACGTCCAGGAGCGCCTCATGGAGGCCATCGAGGTCGAGCTCGCCGGAGGCGCCGCGTGAGCGACCAGATGACCGAGCAGGACTTCGTCCGCGTCTGCCGCCTCGACGAGCTCCCCACCGTGGGACCCACCCTCGCCGAGATCAAGGGTCGACGCGTCACCGTGGTCCGCACCGAGACCGGTCAGGTGCACTGCGTCGACGACACCTGCACCCACGGCCAGGTCTCCCTGTCCGAGGGAGAGCTCGACGGCTGCATGCTGGAGTGCTGGCTCCACGGGTCTCGCTTCGACCTGCGCACCGGAGAGCCCACCGGGCCACCGGCCATCGTTCCCATCGCCGTCCACACCGTCCGTATCGAGGGTGACGAGGTCTTCGTCGCCCTGTCCGAGGAGAGCTGAGCCACCCATGTCAACCCTTGAGATCAAGGACCTGCACGTCAGTGTCGAGACCGACCAGGGCACCAAGGAGATCCTCCGCGGTGTCAGCCTGACCATCCAGAGCGGTCAGACGCACGCCATCATGGGCCCCAACGGGTCCGGGAAGTCCACCCTGGCCTACTCCATCGCGGGCCACCCGAAGTACAAGATCACCTCCGGCACCGTCACCCTCGACGGCGAGGACGTGCTCGCGATGAAGGTCGACGAGCGCGCCCGCGCCGGGATCTTCCTGGCGATGCAGTACCCCGTCGAGGTCCCCGGGGTCTCGGTGTCCAACTTCCTGCGCACCGCGAAGACCGCGATCGACGGCGAGGCCCCCAAGCTGCGCACCTGGGTCAAGGACATGAAGGGCGCCATGGGCAACCTGCGCATGGACCCCTCCTTCGCCGAGCGCAACGTCAACGAGGGCTTCTCCGGTGGCGAGAAGAAGCGCCACGAGATCCTCCAGATGGAGCTGCTGCGCCCGAAGTTCGCCGTCCTCGACGAGACCGACTCCGGTCTTGACGTCGACGCCCTGCGGGTGGTCGCCGAAGGGGTCAACCGCGCCAAGGAGAGCACCGACGCGGGTGTGCTGCTCATCACCCACTACACGCGGATCCTGCGCTACATCGAGCCCGACTTCGTGCACGTCTTCGTCGACGGCCGGATCGCCGAGGAGGGTGGCCCGGAGCTGGCCGACCGCCTCGAGGCAGAGGGCTACGACCGCTTCCAGACCGAGACCGTCGAGGCCTGAGTGAGCGCCGCCCCCTTCACCGACGAGGAGCTGGTCCGGATCAGGGCCGACTTCCCGATCCTGTCGCGCACGGTGCGTGGGGGCCACCCGCTGGTCTACCTCGACTCCGGGGCCACGTCGCACAAGCCGAGGCAGGTGCTCGACGCCGAGCGCGGGTTCTACGAGCGGACCAACGCCGCAGTGCATCGGGGGGCGCACCAGCTCTCCGAGGAGGGCACCGAGGCCTACGAGAACGCGCGCGAGACGATCGCCGCCTTCATCGGTGCGGATGCCGCCGAGGTCGTGTTCACCCGCAACGCCACCGAGGCCCTCAACCTCGTGGCCTACGCCTTCACCAACGGCACTGCCGGTGGTGGCGGCGGTCGCGGGGACCGCTTCACCCTCGGGCCCGGTGACGAGGTGCTCATCACCGAGATGGAGCACCACGCCAACCTCGTCCCGTGGCAGGAGGCGTGCCGCCGCACCGGCGCCACGCTGCGCTGGGTCCCGGTCACGGCGGACGGGCGGCTGGACCTCACGACCCTGGACACCCTGCTGACCGAGCGCACCAAGGTCTTCGCGTTCACGCACGTGAGCAACGTCCTGGGCACGGTCAACCCGGTCCGGGAGCTCGCCGAGCGGGCCCACGCCGTCGGTGCCCTCGCCGTGCTCGACGCCTGCCAGTCGGTGCCGCACCTGCCGGTGGACGTCGCCGACCTCGGTGTCGACCTCCTCGCCTACTCCGGACACAAGATGTTCGGTCCGCTGGGCGTGGGCGTCCTGTGGGGTCGCGCCGCGCTGCTCGAGCAGATGCCGGTCTTCCTCACCGGTGGCTCGATGATCGAGACGGTCCGGATGGAGGGCTCCACCTACGCCCCGGCTCCGCAGAAGTTCGAGGCCGGCGTGCCGGTGGCTGCCCAGGCCGTGGGTCTCGCCGCGGCGTGCGACTACCTGACGGCCCTGGGCATGGACCGGGTGCACGCCCACGAGCAGGTGCTCACCGAGCGGCTGCTCGCCGGTCTGGCCGAGCGCTCCTGGGTCCGCGTGCTGGGGCCTGAGGACCTGCGGGAGCCCGGCGGCGCCGTGGCCTTCGAGGTCGACGGGGTGCACGCCCACGACGTCGGGCAGGTGCTCGATGACCGTGGGGTCGCCGTGCGCGTCGGCCACCACTGCGCCTGGCCCCTCCACCGCGCCCTGGGGGTGCAGGCCAGCACCCGCGCCAGCTTCGCGGCCTACACGACGCCCGGCGAGGTGGATGCCCTCCTCGAGGCCCTCGACCGGGTGCCGGCCATGTTCGGGTTGGAGGTGCCCGCCTGATGGACCTCTACCAGGAGCTCATCCTCGAGCACTACAAGCGCCCGGTCAACGCCGGGCTGCGCGACCCGTTCGACGCCGAGGTGCACCACGTAAACCCCACCTGCGGCGACGAGGTCACCCTGAGGGTGCACGTCGCCGGCACGGGCGAGGACGCCGTCGTCAAGGACGTCTCCTACGACGCCACGGGGTGCTCGATCAGCGTCGCCTCGACGTCGATCCTCGCCGAGGAGGTCACCGGCCACTCCGTGGCCGAAGCGCGTGAGACCTTCGAGGCGATGCGCAGCATGCTCACCAGCAAGGGGCAGGACCCCGGCGACGAGGAGGCCATCGGCGACGGCGTCGCCCTGGCCGGCGTCGCGAAGTACCCCGCCCGGGTGAAGTGCGCCCTCCTGTCCTGGATGGCCTTCACCGACGCACTGCACCAGTCCGAAGGAGCCCGACCATGACCGAGACCACCAGCCCGGCCGCGCCGACCAACGTCGCCGACGTCGAGGAGGCCCTGCGCGACGTCGTCGACCCCGAGCTCGGCATCAACGTCGTCGACCTCGGCCTGATCTACGGCATCACCGTCGACGCGCAGAACCACGCGGTGATCGACATGACGCTCACCTCGGCCGCCTGCCCGCTCACCGACGTCATCGAGGACCAGACGGCCCAGTCGCTGGAGGGGCTCGTCGCGTCGTACCGGGTCAACTGGGTCTGGATGCCGCCGTGGGGCCCCGACAAGATCACCGACGACGGACGCGAGCAGCTGCGGGCCCTCGGCTTCAACATCTGAGGTGACCCGGGTCGTCGAGGTCGCGCCCGAGCGGTTCGAGGGCTGGCTGGTGCGCTTCGGGGCCAACAACCCCGACGGGCCGCAGCGTGTGACGACGGTCGACCGGTTCGACCACTCCCCGGTGGCGGTCGTGCTCGTGCGCCGCGGCGGGTATGCCGTGGCGCTGGCCGACGGCCTGACCCTGGTCGCCCACAAGGTGGGCACGCGACACGTCCAGTCGCGGACCGCGGCGGGAGGGTGGAGCCAGCAGCGCTTCGCCCGTCGGCGCGGCAACCAGGCCGACGAGCTCGTGGGGGCCGTGCAGGGCCATGCGGCTCGGGTCCTGGAGGGTGCCGTCCCCGTCGGGCTCGTCCTCGGCGGGGACCGGACCCTGGCCGCCGAGGTGCTGGAGGACCCGCGGCTGCACGCCCTGGGTGACCTGCCGCGTCGAGAGCTCTACGACATCGCCGACCCCCGTCGCGCGGTGCTGGATGCCGCCCTGGCCCGGGCTCGCGCGGTGCGCGTCACCATCGAGGACTAAACCCTCACCCTCACCTTGACCCTCGCCCTCATTTTCAGCCTGGCCCTCACCCTGACGTTCACCTCCACATCCCCCCTCTCACCCGTCGAG
>JBBSQC010000011.1:0-95114 GCA_038258215.1 Actinomycetales bacterium
CATCTTCGACAGCCGCGAGGAGATGGTCATCCATGCGATGCCAGCTCGCAAGAAGTACCTCGAGCTCCTCCCCTAGGAGCCACTCACCAGCGACCTCACAGCCAGCCCGTCTGGCGGCGAAGTGGGGCTGCTGCCGCTGCGCACCCTACTTTGGCTCATCCTCAGCCATCGGGCCAAGAGTTGGCTGGCCGGCTTCAGGTTGGGCTGTGGCAGTCCCAAGCGATCCGAGCATAGCGAACCGTCTGCGAGGGGTTGACGGTGCGGATACCGTTGGGCGAGCGTTCGCGAAGAGGGGGTGGCTGATGATCGCAGCAGCGGATGCAGCGACAGCAACTGATGACCTAACCACTAAGATTGTCTTGCTCGTCATCGGCGCAGCGATTGGTTTCGCATTCACTTTGGCCTCGGACCGAATAAGGGCCAGACGCGAGCCTAAGAAGCGCCTATCATTCGACCTTTCTGTCGGGGCCACGCTGGCCAGCGTGCCGGACGTGTTGGCTCAAAAGGTTTCAGTCACATTCGGCGACGCCCCGGTTCACGGGCAACTATTCGAGGCTACCTGTGCCGTCGACAACACCGGTAACCAAGTTGTCAAAGAGCAATATCTGCGCCTGAGTTTCGGCGAAGGAGCTAAGGTTCTCGATGCCTTCTATTTGGAGCCGCCGCCACCCGAGTACGGAGTCACAGACGAAACGCCGCCAGACGCGCCCGCTGGCGACCACAGGTGGAAGATCGCTCACTTGGAGGTCGGCCAGAGGGTTGCCTTTGGTCTCTTAGTTTCTGCGCCCACACCGGCACCGCCGGCGATCCACGGCTACAACGAGGAAGGTGGGGTCGAACTCACCTCCAGGACAGTCACTGCAATCGAGGACGACGCAGGGCATGTTCGACCGCTCGTAGTAATCTTGATGCTGGCTTGGCTTCTGCCTGCGATCCCTTTGGTAATCTTCGGCGATATCCTCAATCAGGGACTGCGAATGGCGCTCCTGATACTCGCGCTACCGCACATACGGCCCGTGGCTCACCTAATTGGTCGTCGCGCCAAGTCTTGGGGCGAGCAGCAGCCGCCCGCCGACCTGAGCATCAACAACACGCGCGCTGAGCGCCTGTATGTCGCTGGCAAGGGCGGCTCGATCTACTTGGAGGGCGGTAGCGGGTCCGAAACCTCGCAACAGCTCCCTGCCCAAGGGCGCCTATCCGGAGATGGCTCAGAAGCCGAATAGGCCCGTACCCCTGTTGCTGGTCGCTAGATGCGGGGCTTGACGTTGTTGTGCTCGGCAGGCGGCGATGCGACGTGGTCTCGCTAGTCGCTGCATACGTGGGGACACCCGCCCGATCAACGGGGCTCGTGCCAGCCGCAGACGTTGCGATCTCGCGGTTCCCTACGGCTTCCCCATGCCGTATCAAGGCACTGTGAAGATCGACAAGCCTCCCAAGCCAGTAATCCTGCGACACAGGCTCGCGGCGTGGATCCACCTTGCGCACGAGCGACTGTCGGCTCTCGAGGGGGCCGATCGACAGATGACCGCCGCCGGGCTAGACACACGCTTTCGCGTCAACCTCGCCCGGCAGGGCCGAGATGCTGAGTGGGCCGTGGCTGCGGCCACACGTACAGGGATCCTGACGCGTGGACATCTTTGGGCGGTAGACAACGCTACCTACCTCGCTGTTGTCGTCTTGGCCCAAATCGAAAAGACGCGCAAGCTCCTTCCTGAGGACAACATCCCCGCATACCCTGACCACCGCGACGTCCAGCTCTGGCGCAATGTGATCGAGCACTGGGAGGACGAGGAAGGGCCGTCGCTTACCAAGCTGCTTCAAAGCGAGCCCCGGTTTGATTCGTCCATTCTCCGGTACGGCGGCTCGGTCACAACGATTGGGCATCTCTCAGCCGACCAGGTGCGTGCGTGGCTGGACATGGTCCTAGATGCGATAGAGCAAGCTTCGATGCGCGAGAGTCAAGTGCTCCCTCGCGCCGAGGACTCCGTATACGCCGAACGCCCTGGGACCGAGCCGGAACTCTGATGGAGGCGGCACGCGGCGGTAGGACCCACCTCGGGGGTTGAGGTCAGTCGTCCAACTTCACGACGACCAGTTGAATTCGCCGAGCGTGCCACCGTCGCTAGGGTGGGACAACAACGCCCCAGTGGCACGCTCGGGGTAGAGAGGAAGGCGGCCGTGACGCACCCGATACCGGGGACTCGTTGGCGCCGACTCCTGCGCTGTATCGGGCAATAGCATGCAGGGCAGTGAGCACACAGCACTCAGTCGCGTCGGGCCACAAGATGGCGGTACACCTAAGTTGCTCGATGTTGTCTTCGTCCATGGACTCGGAGGTGACGGCGATGGAACGTGGCGCCCCAAGGGCTCCGAGTCATGGCTCTGCTGGCTCGCCGAGGACATCCCGTCCATCGCCGTCTGGTCGCTTACCTATCCGGCCGGTTCAACCAAGTGGACCGCTGACGGTGAAGGTATGGCGCTCCCGGAGAGAGCGAGTAACCTCATCCCGACCCTGAATTACTACGGCATTGGGTCACGGAAGACTCTCTTTGTTTGCCACAGTCTCGGGGGACTCGTCGTCAAGCAGATCTTGCGGCAGTCGGCCGAGATGGCGATGCCAGACTGGGCGCCCATCGCTGAGTCCACGGTCGGTGTGGCCTTCTTGGCGACGCCGCACTCAGGGTCGGACCTAGCGACCTTCACCAAGATTGTGGCGGTGGCGCGGCCGACTAAGACGACCCTGGCGCTGACCTCTCACTGCCCGCATCTCAAGGAGCTCGGTGATTGGTATCGCCAGAACGCCGCACGTTTGGGTATCGAGACCGCCTCATATGCCGAAAGTCGGAAGGTCAGACGGGTATTCCGGACCGTAATGGTCGTCACCGTCACCAGTGCCGATCCGGGAATCGACGGGTGTATCACCACCAGCCTAGACGCGGATCATATCGATATCTCGAAGCCGACAAGTCGCGCTACCGATACCTACCGTGGGATCGAGACGTTCATCCGGCGGCAATTGGTACGGAGCATCTCCGCTGGCGGGGAAATGGCAGCCGCTGGGGGAGCATTGACCGTCCCTACGCCGGGAGGGCTGGACGCAGGGACGGCGCCGACGGGGGACTTAATCCGGAAGATCCGTGAGCTTCAGGCGATGGGAGATATGAACCTGCTTAACCCAGGGGAGGTCTCAGCACTCAAGCTGGGCATAGTGAACCACTACTACGGAGTGGGCAATGAATGAGTCTTTTGAGGCCCGATGGCCTGCTGCTTCCTCGCCTATCCGCCGCAGGATGTGGGATGTGTTTATTTCGCACACGCGGGAAGACGCGGACGTCGCGCGCGACCTTGCGGTCGAACTTGAAGGCCGCGGCTTGAGTACCTGGATCGATGCCAAACTGAAGAGTGGCGATCCGCTGCGGGTGATAGATGAGGCACTGCACTCATCCGGCACTGTCATCGTGCTGCTCTCGAAGTCATCGATGTCGTCAAGGTGGATAACTCGAGAAGTGGAGGCAGCCTTAAAGGGTCTGCCGTCGGCTTGGGTGATTCCTATCGCCGTCGGAGAGCTAGATGTCAAAAGCCTTCCGCCGTGGCTCGCCGATCGCAGGTACCTGCACCTGCGCGATCGCACCAATGTTCGCAAGCTTATCGATCAGCTGCTGCCGCAACTGCGCGCCGCTTTGGGCGACCAGGTTGGCGAACCTAGCTATGGCGCCGTCATCGGGAGTTTGCCCCCGCGTGAACCAGTTGTCGGGGTCGGTTCTTACCTTCGTGAGTTGCTTGCATCTCGTGCCGGGGTGACCTGGATCGTTGGCGTGGCTGGTATGGGCAAGACGGCGCTTGCGCGGGAGTACATCCATCAGGTTCGTGCTGATGTGGCATTCGTACTCTGGATAGATGCCCGCTCTGCGGAGGCTGTCGAGATTGAAAACCAACTTCGTGAAGTGGCAGTGTTTCCGTCCACGACCGGGAAAGGGCCAGGTGTCATTGTCCTCGACGGCTTGGACGAGTTCGTCGGGGACTCAGGCCAAGTCTCGGAGCAGCTCATCAGTCTGGGCACAGACAATCGTGTCCTGATCACTACACGTCGCCTAAACGACACACGCTTGATGGCGGCGCATCCGTTCTCGGTGCTCACGGTCGGTGCTCTTTCACAGGCAGCCGTCGCGGACTATCTCGACACCAGAGTGCCTGAGCTCTCCGACCGCCAACGGACGCAACTGATTCGAATGCTGGACGCTGCTGGTGGATCACCCCTAGTGCTTAGGCTGCTGATTAACGCACTTCGGACCCACTCGCTCGACGACCTGCTCGACCTATCGGCTAGCACCGAGACTACCCTCGCTCGTTCCGTTGCGATTGTGCAGTCACTGCTGACACCAGGGCAGCGTCAACGCCTGGATGTGCTGGCGTTCTGCGCGGAGCTACTTCCAGTGATTCGACGCAGCAAGCGTTGGCGAATGCCAGAGGACGATGAACTATTCGACGAGCTGTTGCGGCTCGGGCTGGTTAATGCGTCAGCGGACGGCAGCATCTTTGCTCACTCAATTGTGGTCAGCACGTTGCGCCAAAGCGCCCCGCGGAAGGCCCTCGAGAATGCGCTTGCCTATGTGGCCAGGAGGCTTCCCGACCCCGACGAACCGGATTCACGCGAAGTGCTCTCCAGCGTCGTGGAGTTGACCGAGCTGGCTGATCTCGATTGGGATCCTGCCGTGTCGGCGAGCCTGGCGGAACTGCTTATATGGCTGGCGTCGGCTTGGAGAACCAATGGTGATTTCGAGCGCGCAGAATTGCTCTGTCCCCGGGCACTGGAACGGGCCACAGAGTCACAGGAGAAGCTGCTGCTGATTCGCGCGTTAAACTTGCAGTCAGCGCTCGCATTTGACCGCGGACGAATCGTTGAGGCGAGTGAGGTCGAACGGCGAACCGTCGACTTAGCTTCGTCCTCGTTCGGACCCAAGCACCCGATCACAACGGCTTCCTTGGCGAATCTTGCAGTGAGCCTTCGCGCTCTCGGCGACTTGCCAGAAGCAATTACCCTACTTCGTCGCGTAGTGGAACAGAACCGGATGTCCCTACCGTCTGATCATCCGGATGTCATCGGAAGCCAGATTAGCCTTGCTATCTGCCTTCGCGAGGCCGGTCTATCCGTCGAAGCGCTGACACTACTGAAGTATGCATCGACGCACTCGGCCGACACTCAGGCCTACCTCCGACTATCGCAGATTCTCGCCGCCACTCTTACTGATCTCGGACGGTCGGAAGAGGCACTTACACTCCTTCGAGAGTCGTTGTCACGCGCCGAGAGCAGCACCGACTTCACTCTGCGTTCGCAGTCGATGGAGGTGCTCACGACGCGCGCCAGCCTAGCCATGGTCTGCGCACGGCTTGGGGATATGGACGAAGCCCTCAGGATTCAGACTGATGTGACGGATCGATTCGAAGTGATTCTTGGACCTCACCATCCGTCCACACTCAACGCCCGGAACAACCAGGCGGTGCTGCTCGCGCGAGTCGGCCAATCACAGGATGCGATGCAACTCTTCTTGCAAGTTGCAGACGATCGGAGCAAGTGGCTTGGACCCGATCACCCTGATGCCCTGCATTCTCGGCTGCTGGCTGCTCGAGCACTCCGCGATGCTGGCCTAGACGAGCGCGCCTTCGATCTGTACTCCGAGTTGGTGGGGCGAGTGGTCCAGACACTCGGCCCAAACCACGCAATGAGTTTGACCGTCCGAGAGGAGGTCGCGCACCAACTCGGACGCGTGGGCAACCTCGCTGGCTCACGGCTCGCCCACCGCGAGCTCCTAGCCGATCTAGAACAGGTGCTGCCATCGGACCACCCGATGGTGCAAAGGGTTCGTGCCCGAGTGGCGCACGCTGACTAACTGGCACGGTTGGTTGGCGCTTCATGGGACGCTGCGGCTGACCCCAGTCTGGACAAACGTCACTCTGGGCGGAAGGACGCACTCCGCTGGTCGCAACGCAATGAACGAGGTACCCGTCATGGCCGAGGGCGGGACGCTGGGCGCGTCACGTGTCCGTGTCTCGAACGCAGCCACTCCATCACATCAGACAAGTCCGGCCCTGGGAGGGCAGCTTCGCCCTGGACGAACCATGCATCAGCCGGCGGCTCAGAGGGCGGCGCGGGTCGCGGGTGGTGTCGAGCGACGGCTCAGGGTCGCCGCGTCACGTCAGGGCAACCCTCGTCGTACCACTGGGCCAGCCGCTCGAAGCCGGCGTCGAGTCCCACCCGGGGGGTCCACCGGAGAACGGCACGGGTGCGTCGCTGGTCGAACCAGTGTGCGGTCGTGAGCTGCTCGGCGAGAAAGCGAGTTACTGGAGGTGTGTGGGTGCGGCCCGCTGCCGCCCACACGGAGTCGACGACCGTGCCCGCGAGCAACCCCAACACCTCGGGCACGTGCCGGCGCGGTGGCGCCACCCCCGCAGCCCGGCAGACCCGGTCGAGGATCTCGAGCACCGGCCGGGGCTCGCCGCCGCTGATCACGAGGGGCTCCCCCTGCGCGGTGATCCCACAGGCGTCGATCGCGGCGACGAGGGCGTCGGCCGCGTCGGCGATGTAGGTCGTGTCGATCAGCGCGGCCCCGGCACCCAGCACCGACAGCCGGCCCGCCCGAGCCCGCGCGACCAGCCGGGCCACGAGCTGGGTGTCACCGGGACCCCACACCAGGTGGGGTCGCACGGCGAGCACGGCGAGTTCGGGCGAGTCAGCGGCCAGGGCGAGGAGCTCGGACCGGGCCTTGGTCCGTGCGTAGTGCCCTCGGGCGGCCTCGGGATCGGCCGGCTCCGCCGCGGCGCCGCACAAGGGCCGCCCGGCGTGGGCCACCGACGGCGAGGACACCTGGACCAGCCGACCCACGCCCTCGGCGCGGCACGCGCCCACGACGCTGCGGGTGCCCTCCACGTTGGCCCGCACGTAGTCGGCAAGCGGCCCGACCACGTCGACCTTCGCGGCCAGGTGCAGCACGGCATCCTGCCCGCGAGCCGCCCGGCGCACGACGTCCTCGTCGGCCACGTCCCCCAGCACCTCTCGGCAGTCGATGCCGGACGGTCGCCGTTGCAGCACGGTCACCTCGTCCCCGCGCTCGGCGAGCAGCGCGGCGGCACTCCGGCCGAGCAGCCCCGAGGCCCCGGTCACCAGGACCCTCAACGCGCGTCCCTCACGACCCACCCCGGCCCGCCAGCAGGCGCCCGGCCTGGTGCGCGACCTCGTGGCGGTCCACCTTGGACGCGTGGCGGATGTCGAGTGGCAGCCGGTCGGCGATGAGCACGGCGGCGACCGGGAGGCCCGCCGCGCGTCGCACGGCCCGTGCCAGGTCGTGAGCGGCCGGCCGGAGGCCGAGCGAGCCGGGACGCCGCGGATGCCGGGACTGCGCCGAGTCCGGAACGGCCACCACGACGAGCACCTGCGTCCCGGCCGGGCCCACCCCGACCACGGCGGCTGCGCGCACACCGGCCACGGCCTCGACGCGCTGCTCGATCCCGACCGGCGTCACGGCACCCTCGGCGGTCTGCACCACGTGCGCAAGCCGGCCCTCGACCCACAGCCGGCCCTCGACGTCGAGGTGCCCGACGTCTCCGGTGCGGTGCCATCCCGGGTAGCGCCCGGCCGAGCGCTCGGTCATCCACAGGGCGTCGTAGCGGTCCTTCACGTGCGCGGCCCGCACGCAGATCTCCCCCGTCACGTCAGGGGCGGTCCGGAGCTCGTCCCCGCTCTCGTCCACGCCGGTGTCCCCGACCTCGCCGTCGTCCGCGCCGGGCAACGGTGCCAACGCCAGGTCGACCCCGGCCAGCGGGCGGCCAACGCACACGCCATCGCCCGGGCCCGCCGCGCGGATCTCCTCGAGGGACACGTCCGTCACCGGGAGCACTTCCGTCATGCCGTACGGCGTGTGCAGGCTCGCCCCGGGCAGCACCTCGCCGAGCGACGCCAACAAGGCGGCGGGCACGGGGGCGCCGGCCGACATGAGCAGCCGGACCCGGGAGAGGGCGTCCCGTTGGGCCGGGCCGAGCCGGTCCCTCGTGGCCACCACGCGGCGCAGCGCGGCCGGTGACGCGAACACCACGCGGGCGTCGACGGCGGCAACGGCGTCGGCCAGCAGCGCTGCGGTCAGGGTGTCCGGTGCGGTGACGTCGATGTCGGGCACCGACGAGCCGAGACCGAGGGCCGGACCGAGGATGGAGAAGGGGGCGAAGGCCGCGACGAAGGTGTCGTCGGGCCGCAGGTCGTAGGTCGCCCGCACCAGCTCGACCTGCGCGCGCAGCTGCCGGTGGCGGTAGACGACGCCCTTGGCCGGTCCGGTCGCGCCCGAGGTGAAGACCACGGCGCAGTCCGTGTCCGGATCCGGCTCTGCGGGGAGGGAGGTGTGCCGCCCGAGCCGTGCCAGCGTGCCGAGGTCATGGGTGACCCCCAGGGCGCGGCGGCCGGCCCGGTGGAGGGGCTGGACCGCGATCCGCGAGCCCGGCAGACCCATCGCGTGGGCGGCGACCAGGCCGGGCCGTCCGGCCACGACGTGGTCGAGTGCGGCACCTCGCAGGGCGCGGCGCATCCCGGCGAAGCCGAGGCCCTTGTCGGCGACCACCACTACGGCGCCGGCACGCCAGGCGGCATACACCACTGCGGTGAGGTCGGCGGAGGGCTCGACCAGAAGTCCGAGCCGGTCACCGGGTCGGATGCCGGCCGCGGCCATCCCGGCGGCCAGCTCGTTGACGCGCCCAGCCATCGCCTGCCAGCTCACCACGTTGCCACCGGCCGACATCACCGGGCTGGGGTCCTGCGCCCGACGCTCCAGCGCGGACCACAGGGTCTCGTCGGCGCCGGAGACGGCGCCGGAGCCGGTCGCGGCATCCGGCGGGGCGTGCGTCGCGGCATTCAGCGCGCCGTCGCCCAGGTCGCCCAGCCACGACGCCACCGCGTCGGCATACTGCGGCGCATCCTCGGTGACCAGGTGCGAGGCGCCCTCGAAGCGGTGCAGCCGGGCCTGGGGGAGCCGGTCCTGGAGGTCGGCGAGGTAGCGCTCGCCGAACACGGGATCGCGGGGACCCCAGAACAGCAGCGCGGGCACGTCGAGCCCACGCACCCCCTCGGCCAGCGCGGCCACGGTGTCGTAGGACCGGTGGCCCGCTGAGAACGGGATGTCGGCGACGAAGTCCCCGACGGCCCGGCGCCGCTCAGCCGTGGCGTAGGGCAGGGCCAGGGCGTCGCACACCTCACGCGGCAGGGCGGGCCGCGACAGGGCCGTGGTGGCGCGGACGAAGGTCGGCGTGGCGACGCAGCCGAGCGGGCGGACGCCGGGGAGATGCGCCAGGCGGATCAGCGGGGGGCCGTGGTCACCGGGGGGCTGGGCCACCGCGGTGTTGCCGAGCACGATGCCGATCAGCTGGTCGCGGTGCGCCAGAGCCCAGCCCAGCGAGATGATGCCGCCCCAGTCGTGCCCGACGGTCACCACCGGGCCGTCGATCCCCAGGGCCGCGGTGAGGGTGCCGAGGTCCGCGATCCGCTGGTCGACGGCCCGCGGCTCGTCGGTGCGCTCGGAGAAGCCCATGCCGAGGTGGTCCGGTGCCACCACGCGCCAGCCGGGTGGGGCCGCGGCCAGCAGGCCGCGCCACAGGTAGGACCAGGTGGGGTTGCCGTGCACGCAGAGCACCGTGCCGTGCGTCGGCTCGGCCCCGTTGTCGAGCAGGTGCCAGGTGCGCGGGACGCCCTCCGAGTCGGCGACGGTCAGCGTGCGCGACCAGGACGGGTCGAGGCCGGGCAGGCCGTTCAGGACGGGCGGGTCGGGCAGGTCGGAAAGGCCCGGATCGTCGGCAAGGTGCGGAGGTCGTGGTCCGTCCCCGATCGCGGGGGTGGCACCTGTGGTCGAGCTCGTCGTCGTGCCCCTGCTCACCACGTGATCTCGAGGCAGCAGGCGTTCAGCCCCGACCCGATCCCCATCAGCAGGACCCGGTCGCCGGGTCGGAGTCCTTCGGTGCCCCCGGCCATCGTGAACGGCACCGAGCAGGGCCCGATGTTTCCGAACGTCGGGAAGGTGCGGGGCACGCGGGCGGGATCGATGTCCAGGCGCTCGCAGATCGCCTCGGTGTGCACCTGGGAGACCTGGTGGACGAAGTAGCGGTCCATCCCCTCGTCCCAGTGGAACTCCTTCGCAGCCTCCTCCCACAGACCCGCGGACAGGTCCAACCCGGCGATCAGCAGGCCCTTGAGGTCGGTGATCATCATCTCGTTGCTCCCGACGCAGAGCGCGTGGTGCTCGGTGGCTGCCCGGCTCACGGCAGCGACGACGCGGTGGCCCTCGGGGTGCCGGTCGGCGCGGCCCAGCACCATCGCGGCCGCCCCGGAGCCGAGGGTGAGGGCCGCGAACTCCGAGACCACGTCGCGCGATGAGTCGCCCTCCGCCGAGAGCCGGGCGATGGTGGCCTCCTGCACCGGGGTGGAGTCCTCGCTGTCGACGACCAGTGCGTAGTCGATCAGGCCGGAGTCGATCATCGCGGCGGCGATCTCGATGCCGTTGACGAAGCCGAGGCACGCGTTGGTGACGTCGAAGTTCTGGCACGAGGGCGGCATCCCGAGGGCGTCGTGGATGAAGACCGCGGTGGACGGCTCGAGCCACTCGCGGCTCAGCGACGTGTTGACCATCAGGCCGACGTCCTCGGCGGCCACCCCGCTGGCGGCCAGGGCGGCCCGGCCGGCGGCGACGGCGCCCTCGATGAAGGACTGGCTCTCGTCCCAGCGGCGTCGCTCGTGGATTCCGACCACGGTCTGGAGCAGCCCACCACGCATCTTGGTGCGCACATAGACGTCGGCCAGTCGCTCGTCCAGCTCGTCGGACGTCACGACCACGGGTGCCTCGACCCGCTCGACCCCGAGGACGGCGGTGTTGGTGTAGCGGTGGGTGGAGTTCAGGGTCACGCAGATGCTCCTGTTCGTGCCGCGGTGGACGACCGTCATCGTAAGTCGTCCGGGCCCGCGCAAAGGAACCAGTCTCCCACGAGTGTGCCCACGGCATCCGAACGCGTCACTGCTCGGCACCCGCCGAGCCGTGTGCCATCTCGGCCTGGGAGGGCGGCTGGAGGATGTAGGCCTGGGCATCGACCTGCCGTCAATCTGGACTCGAATCCACTGCTGATGCGTTGGGTAAAGGGCGGGCGGCTCACCAGGAAGCTCCACGGCTGGACGAACGTGTTTGGCGCGACTGCGACGTGCGGAGCCACCGTCAGGGCTGGGACATGCCCTTGGTGGCGAACGTGGCCCTCCCTATCCGAGTGAGCCAGGGTCCCGGCGTACTGTTCTTCAGTGCCCGCCGGCGAGGTTCTGAACTCGGCCAAACGGCAACAAGACGCGGCGAGCGAGCTGTCTGGAAGTTGTTCCGCCCCCCTAGCGGTGCGTCATGGCTCGGCGGCTCTTCGCGGACCTCGGCGTCTGCTGTGGAAGGCCACGCCGCCCCTTCTCGTTTCTGACAGCCAAACGCCCGCGAGGTGGATGAGGATGACGGTATTGTCACCAAGCGTCACATACTCGTCGCGGTGTGAGGGTGAGGACTTCGATGACGGCAGGGCAGGGGCTCAGCGAACCCAACTCGGAGGTGCCGAAGGGCATTGCCTGGGGGACGTTGTTGCAGACGGCATCAATACTAACCGGCGTGTTTCTGCTCCTGAAAGCTTTCGCGGTTTCACATTTCTCGCTGACAACGACCGGAGCCTTGATTACGACTGCCCCGTTGACTGTCTTTCTCGGGAGCGTTGCGTCCTATTTGTATCTCCTGATTTTCGGGCTGGTGGTTGTGTGCCCGTTCTGGCTAGTTCGGCGTGCCGCCGAGCTAACCGCCGTTGAGACTGGAGTGGGCTCAGCCCTTTTCGGCCTATGCCTTCTTTTTTTCCCTTTCCCCAGTGACCTTTCCTTGAGCACTTGGGTCGGACCCGTTCTTTATTCGGTAAGCGTTGCCGTGGCCATGTGGGTGGGCTTCTCGCTGGTTCGACGGCGAATAGGTAAGGGGAAGGGGCCCAAATTTCTGGCCGCACACTCTGCAGCCTGGTTTGTTGGCTTTGGAGCTGCGCTAACCCTCATACCTACACTGGAGCAACCGTGGGTTCCCGCCGAAGCCCTAGTTCTGCGCGGACACGGCGCGCCTAGTGACATGCATCTAAGGAGCGGTACCTTACAACTATCGAAATATCCCGTTGTGTATGTCCTGGATGAATCAGATGGATGGACTAGCGCCCTCGATGCAGACACGCGCCTTCTGATCCGCATCCCTTCATCGAGTATCGCTGCCAGAGCCGTGTGTCATCACAGGTCACAACTGCATGGCGCCAGAACGCTCTTGCAATTCATGAAAAGAGAGGGGTACAAGTCACCCAACACCCTTTGCGACACTTTGATCGGGGACCCGGAGCACCTTCTTCTTCCTTTGGTGGCGCCGACCCCAATCGGTTCTGCCCAGTAGGACCACCAGATGGCTATCACGACATCAGTCGGCCGTAGATCCTATCCGCGAGGGGATCATGTGCGCGCATCTCTGTTTGTCGAAAGAATACTTCGCTTTCCACTCCAATCAAGAGTGGGCGGGGATGGGGTGCGAGTCGTTGCGCTCGGCAGTGTTCTGTTTAGCAGTACGTCACTTCCACCGGAACGAACCTTCCGCTTCCTCCTCCTGTTCGGCATTCTTGTGCTCTCCAGATTGTGCCTCCGCCCATTCCCCGACCTTGCCTGTTCCATCAGTCTAACTTCGGCTGCGTGGATAGGACTGACGCCAATCCCGGAGGTAAACTATGCAGGCAATATAGTTGCGCATCTTATCGTGCCCGGTCTCGTAGCGTTCCTGGGTGTATCAGGCAGGATGGCCATCAAGACGGTAACACCGAAGCATGCAAGCCCGTTGGTGAAGGTATTTATTGTGGCCGTCGCGGTGCTTCTTGCGCTCGCCTATTCTTGCTGCTGGGAAATATACGAATGGTGGGCGCGGGCCTATTTTACCCAACGGACGATATACGCCAGCACAAACGATACCGTGACGGATGTGGTGTCGGGAGTTCTTGGTGCACTCCTGTGGCTGCCAACGGTTGTGTGCGCCAACCCCGCTACCGCACGCAGCGGGGCCCCACGCGGTGTCCCGCCCACCACCAGGTCCCGAGCGCGGCCACGAGGGGCCACAGCACGGTGAGGCCGGCGACAATGCGCTCATGCAGGCCGAAGGCCGTCCATCCCAGGGGCATCCCCACGCCGAGCGAGGCGACGGCCGCCGCCATCACCACCGTCGCGGGCCGCGCCACGCGAGGCTCCAGCACCCCCGGGCCTCCGCGAACTGAGGCGAACCACGGCCAGAGCGCGAGCAGCACGAACGAGGTCGTGGCCACTGCGGTGTGCAGGGTCGAGGACTCACTGCGGGAGGGGAGCGGGAACGCCGCCACGAGCAGCGTCGCGACCCCGCCGGCCGCGAGGACGATGCGACCTGCGAACCTGGCCCGGCCCAGAGCCCACGCGGTCATCAGGTGCGCCAGACCGGTCAGGACGAGGGCGCTCTCCATGACCCAGCGGTGCGGGGTCGCCGTCGCCGCCAGGGCGCTGATCGACTCGACGACCGGGTCGAACCCCTGGCCCTGGAGCGCTGCGGCCCAGGTCCATCCGCCGACGAGGGAGACCACGGCGAGGGTGGAGCTGATGACGGCCAGCCTCGGGTGGGCGGGCGGTCGTTCCATGTCACCCACCCTAGGTCGCACCGGGTGGGGGCCGGTGCCGGTTCGGACCTAGGGTGCTGGTCATGGTGTCCGCCCCCTCCCCGTTCGACGAGCCCTTCTCCGGAGTGCTGCTGGACATGGACGGGACGCTCATCGACTCGATCCACGTCGTCGAACGGTCCTGGCTGCGATGGAGTGGAGAGTTCGGGGTCGACCCACGCCGTCTGGTCGGCCTTCACGGCGTCACCGCCGCCAACGTCATCGAGCGACTGCTCCCCGAGGGGCGCCGCGAGGAGGCGCTGGCCCGGATCCGCGAGATCGAGGTCGGCGACACCGACGGGATCGTGGTCCTTCCCGGGGCCGCCCAGCTGCTCGAGGCGCTCGCGGAGGGCGGCGTCCCCACGGCCATCGTGACCTCGTGCACCAGGGACCTCGCGGACGTACGCATCGCCGCGACCGGCCTCCCGCACCCGCCGGTGGTGGTCACCGCCTCGGACGTCGAGCGGGGCAAGCCGTGGCCCGACCCGTGGCTGGAGGGCGCGCGGCGCCTGGGTGTCGACCCGTCCGGCTGCCTGGTCGTGGAGGACGCGGTCGCCGGGTTGACGGCGGCGCGGGAGGCCGGATGCCGCGGGCTGGTCGCCGTCACGAGCACCACACCGCGCGAGGAGCTCGCACCGGTGAGCGACCTCGTGGTGGAGGACCTCCGGGCCCTCGTGGTGTCGGTGGTCGGGGGGAGGGCGCTGGTTCGTCCCGATGCCCTCGATCCTGCTCCCGACAGGGCCTAGGGTCGGGGCCATGGATGCCGACGCCGTCGTCGTGGGAGCCGGTCTGGCCGGCCTGGTCGCCACCTGCGAGCTGGCGGATGCCGGACGCTCGGTCGTCCTGCTGGACCAGGAGAGCGAGGCCAACCTCGGTGGGCAGGCGTGGTGGAGCTTCGGGGGGCTGTTCCTCGTCGACAGCCCCGAGCAGCGTCGGATGGGCATCTCCGACTCCTTCGACCTCGCGTGGCAGGACTGGGAGGGCACGGCCGGCTGGGACCGGCTGAGCGCGCCCGACGGATCGCCCGGGCCCGACCGCTGGGGTCGCCGCTGGGGTCGCGCCTACGTGGAGTGGGCGGCCGGGGAGAAGCGGGCGTGGCTGCGCGAGCGGGGCGTCTCCTTCTTCCCCGTCGTGGGCTGGGCCGAGCGTGGCGACGGCACGAGCAGCGGTCACGGGAACTCGGTGCCGCGCTTCCACATCCCCTGGGGCACCGGCACCGGCGTGGTGGCCCCCTTCGAGCGTCGCCTGCGCGAGCACATCGCCGGGGGACGGGTCTTCTACCGCGCTCGGCACCGGGTCGACGGGCTGGTGGTGCAGGCGGGGGCCGTGGCCGGGGTCAGCGGGTCCGTGCTCGTGGAGGACGACGCACCTCGGGGCGTCCAGACCTCGCGGGAGGTGGCCGGTGAGTTCGAGTTCGGAGCCCGGGCCGTGCTCGTCACCTCGGGCGGCATCGGCGCGGACCACGGGCTCGTCCGTGCCAACTGGCCCGGCCGCCTCGGGGAGCCACCGGCGTCGATGCTCACCGGTGTCCCGGCATACGTCGACGGCCGGATGCTCGCGATCACGGAGGCGGCCGGGGGCTGCGTCGTCAACCGGGACCGGATGTGGCACTACGTCGAGGGTGTGGCCAACTGGGACCCGGTCTGGCCGGGCCACGGCATCCGCATCCTCCCCGGCCCGAGCTCGATGTGGTTCGACGGGCGGGGCGACCGGCTGCCCGCTCCCTACCTGCCCGGCTTCGACACGCTCGGCACCCTGGACCACCTGCGGCACAGCGGTTTCGACCACTCCTGGTTCGTGCTGAACCGGTCGATCGTGGGCAAGGAGTTCGCGCTCTCCGGCTCCGAGCAGAACCTCGACCTCACCGAACGGCGCTACCGCGACGTGCTGCGTCGTCCGATCACGCCCGTGATGCCCGCGGTGCAGGCGTTCCTGGACCACGGGGAGGACTGGGTCACCGCCGACACCATCGGCGAGCTCGTCGCGAAGATGAACGCGGTCACCCCGGAGGCGCCCCTCGACCCGGCGCACATCGAGCGCCAGGTGGTCGAGCGCGACCGGCAGGTCGACAACGACTACACCAAGGACACCCAGGTGGCGGCGATCCGGATGGCGCGACGCTATCGAGGCGACCGGCTCACCAAGCGGGCCTTCCCTCCGCACCGCATCCTCGACCCCAAGCACGGCCCACTCGTCGCGGTGCGCCTGCGGGTGCTCTCGCGCAAGACGCTCGGAGGTCTGCACACCGACCTGTCGGGGCGCGTGCTCGGCGCCTCGGGCGAGCCGGTGCCGGGGCTGTACGCCGCGGGCGAAGTGTCCGGCTTCGGCGGTGGTGGGGCGCACGGTTATCGCGCGCTGGAGGGCACCTTCGTCGGTGGCTGCCTCTTCTCGGGTCGGACCGCCGGGCGGGCGGCTGCGGCAGCGCTGTGATCCTCGCGAACGTGTGTGAACACGCCGAGGATCCCCGGCGTGTTCACACACGATCCAAGGGCGCGCATCATTCAACTTGACAGTTGATCAACTGTTGGGTTGAATAAAGCCATGCCCAACGAGGACGAGATCGTGAACCTGGGTTTCGTCGCGCTCGCGGACCCGGTGCGGCGGGCGCTCATCGCGCGCCTCAGCCGCGGACCGGCCACCGTGAACGAGCTCGCCGACCCCTTCGACATCTCCGTCCAGGCGATCTCGAAGCACATCCAGGTCCTCGAGCACGCGGGCCTGGTCACCCGCACCCGGGAGGCCCAGCGCCGCCCGGTGCACCTCGAGCCGGCCGCCCTCGAGCGGCTGACCGCGTGGATCGACGGCTACCGCCTGGCCCACGAGCAGCGGTTCCGCGCCCTCGACGCCGTCCTGGCCGACGGCATCCAAAGCGACACGAGACGCAGCACCACCACGGGCAACAACCCACCAGAGAACAAGGAGTAGTCATGAGCAGCAACGCCCTTCACCTCGACATCCCCACCGGAGTGCCCTGGATCGACTTCACGCGGGAGTTCGACGCACCCGTGAGCGCCGTCTTCGAGGCGCACCGCGACCCCGAGAAGGTGAGCCGCTGGCTCGGCCCACGCGGTTACGAGATGGTCGTCGACGAGTGGAACTTCACCACCGGAGGTGGCTACCGCTACGTGCACCGCAACCCCGAGGGCGCCGAGTTCGGGTTCCGCGGGGTCTTCCACACCATTCGCGACAACGAGTTCGCGCTTCAGACCTTCGAGTTCGACGGGGCGCCCGACGAGGTGGCCCTGGAGTTCATGTGGTTCGAGGACCTCGGCGACGGGCGCACCCGGCTGCGTGGCCGCAGCATCGGTCGCACGGTCGAGGGCCGTGACGTCATGGTCGAGTCCGGGATGGAGCACGGGATGTCCGAGGGCTACGAGCGCCTCGACGAGATCGTGGGGGCCTGACGTGGACTGGACCCTCGAGCTCGTCGCCGTACCCGTCACGGACCTCGACGCCGGGATCGAGTTCTACCGTGACGGGGTCGGATTCCACCTCGACCACGAGGTGCGCAACGACTACGTGCAGTTCGCCCAGCTCACCCCACGCGGATCAGGCTGCTCGATCGTGATCGGCAACGTCGGCTCGTCGCAGGCGATGCCCCCGGGTTCGCTGCACGGCCTCCAGCTCGTCGTCGCGGATGCGGTGGCAGGCCGCGAGGAGCTGGTGTCGCGGGGCGTGGGCTGCGATGAGATCTCCGTCATCGACGAGCGCGACGGTGGCACGCTGTTCGGCTTTCGCGACCCGGACGGGAACTCGTGGACCGTGCAGCAGCTCCGGGATCGTGCCGAGCACCCGCTCATCCCCGGCTCCTGAGGCTCCTCAGGCTCCTGACGACCCTCAGTCCTGCGGTGTCTTCTCGAGCCGCGCGTGCAGGCGCTCACGCACCTCGTCGGGGGTGTAAGCACGACGTTGGCGCTCGTTGCGCGCCACGAGCACCCCGGTCGCGACCACGCCGACGACGCTGGCCACGCCGAGGCCCTTGAGCAGACGGTTCGCGGTAGAAGCCACGGTGCCACCCTAGACGCCGGATGCCGGGCACACTGGGCGCATGGCACGCAGGCGCGCTGCACCGGTTCCGTTCGACGAGGCGGTCGACTCCACCCGCACGGGAGACCTGTGGATCTTCCGCGGCGGCACCCTGGCCGACCGGGTCATCCAGGCGGCGAGCAACGCCCCGATCAACCACGTGGGCATGGCGGTCGTGCTCGAGGACCTGCCGCCGCTGATGTGGCACGCGGAGATGGGCCGCTCGCTGAAGGACCAGTGGACCGGCGACCACCACCGCGGGGTCCAGTTGCACGACCTCGCCGAGGCGGTGGCCACCTGGCAGGGTCGATACGGCCAGCGGGCGTGGCTGCGCCAGGTCTCACCGGAGGTCGGGAAGGAGCAGGAGGACGCCCTGCTCAAGACCGTCGCTCGGCTCAACGGCGTCCCCTTCCCCTCCACCCTGGGGCTCGCCTGGCGCTGGCTGCGGGGCCGGGACGGACACCTCAGCCGCCGCCGCGCCGAGGCGAAGGGGCTGCGACCGGAGGACGCCTACTGCGCGGAGGTGGTGGCCGCGACCCTCGAGGAGATGGGCATCCTGCGCCCGGACGCACCCACCAACTGGTACGACCCCGGGAGCTTCTGGAGCGGTGACTCGTTGCCGCTGGCCTCGGGATGGTCCTACGGGGCCGAGGTGGAGGTCGACCGCGACCCGCGCTGACGACGCACCCACGGCAGCCCGACGACGACGAACCCCAGCGCCAGCGTGGCCGCTGCCGCTAGGGCGCCCCACAGCAGGGCCCAGCCCAGGATGACCGCTCCCTCCCAGGCGAGGTTGGAGTACAACAGCTCGGGGCGCACCCCGTTGGCCGCCCAGGCGCCTCCGACGAACGCCACGCTGGTGAGCACCATCAGGCCGATCGTGACACCCGCCGAGCGGGCGAGGACGAGTGCGGCCGGGACCGCGATCCTCTGCTCGTCATCGGAGTCGACCAGGTCCGAGAACGTCTCGAAGACGTCGGGGACGGGCCCGCGGGAGCGGCGGCGCATGTCCTCGAGCATACGGTCCTGGACCTCCCGCTCACGCCGCCTTTGGCCTACGGTGATCTGTGGCCGCAACGCCGCGGCATCCGCATGGAGGAGAGGACTGAATGCGACGATCTCGTATGGTCGCCGGCTTCGGCGCGGTGGCCCTGGCCACGACCGCTCTCGGCGCCTCGACGGCGACAGCAACTGCACTGCCCACCTCGAAGGCCACTGTCGCGAGCACCGCAACCGCCAGCGACGGCTCGTATGCCGTGCTGGCCGACCAGGGTGCCGACGCCAAGGCGCTCGCGCGCCAGCTCGAGAACGCCGGGGCGAAGGTGACCTCGGTCAACTCCGCCATCGGCATGATCACCGTGACATCAGCGTCCGCCGGGTTCCTTTCCAAGGCCCGCTCCATGAAGGGGGTCGACGTGGCGGCCCGGGACGGCGTGGTCGGCCGCTCCCCGAAGGACAAGCTGGTCCGCGGCGACGTCGAGCGTCCCCGCGGCGCGTCGGGTGGCAAGAACGCTGCCGCAAAGAAGGGGAAGAAGCGCGCCAGCGACCCGCTCGACTCCTACCTGTGGGGCATGGACATGATCGACGCCCCGGCGGCCCACAGGATCGACATGGGCGACAAGCGGGTCAAGGTCGGTGTGATGGATACCGGGGTCGACGGCAGGCATCCCGACATCGCCCCGAACTTCGACACCCGGCTGTCCCGGAACTTCACCACCGACATCCCCGCCATCGACGGTGACTGTGAGGTCGCCAGCTGCGTCGACCCGGCGAACGTCGACGACGACGGGCACGGCACCCACGTGGCCGGCACGATGGCCGCCGCCATGAACGGCATCGGCGTCTCGGGTGTGGCGCCCGGCGTCGACATCGTCAACGTGCGTGCCGGCCAGGACAGCGGCTACTTCTTCCTCACCCCCACGGTGAACGCGCTGACCTACTCCGGTGACGTGGGCATCGATGTCGTCAACATGTCGTTCTACGTCGACCCGTGGGCCTACAACTGCATGGGCGGCGCGCCGGAGGACACCCCGGAGCAGGCGGCCGAGCAGGACGTCATCATCGAGGCGATGACCCGGGCGCTCCGCTACGCGCACAACAAGGGAGTCACCCTCGTCGCGGCTCTGGGCAACAACCAAGAAGACATCTCCAAGCCGCGGGTCGACTCGTCCAGCCCGGACTATCCGGGCGGCGGCGAGCACCCGCGGACGATCGACAACGCGAGCTGTTTCGACCTCCCGAACGAGGGCCCGCACGTCATAGGCGTCTCGGCGGTCGGCCCGAGCGAGCGCAAGGCCTACTACTCGAACTGGACCACCGACCTGGCCTCCGGCGAGATCGAGGTCTCGGCCCCGGGTGGCGACTACCGAGACTTCCCGGGGACCGATGCCTACGCCACGCCGGGGAACCTCATCTTGTCGGCGGCTCCGCTCAACGTGCTCCAGGCCTCCGGTGACGTCGACGACAACGGTGACATCACCGCCCAGGGCGAGGGCTTCGTCCTGAAGGACTGCCGCACCGTACGGGGCAAGAGGCAGGAGTGCGGGTACTACCAGTACCTGCAGGGCACGTCGATGGCCTCGCCCCACGCAGCGGGTGTCGCGGCACTCGTGGTCTCGGCCCACGGCAAGGTCAAGGGCAGGAAGGGCTTCACCCTGGCTCCCGACCGCACGGCGAAGATCCTCATGGGCACCGCCAAGGACACCGCATGCCCCGCGGAGAACCCGTTCCCGTACCCGCTCCTGCCCGCGGACTACACCGCGCCGTGTGTCGGTGACGCGGACTTCAACGGGTTCTACGGCGACGGCATCGTCAACGCCCTGGGCGCGGTGAAGCGGTCTCATCACCACCACCACCACCACGGCTGACAGGGGGCCCACCGGGACGCCGTCCGCTCACCTCGAGCGGGCGGCATCCTCGTCCCCCGACGTATTGCGTTGCACCCACGTCCGAGGCCCCCAAAACCGGGCCGGGACGTGGCTGGAACGCAAGAAGTCGGGTGGGTCAGGAGGCCAGGAGGAACCCGAGGTATGCCGCGCCGAGACCCAGGGTGAGGGCCAGGGCGAGGACGGCGGTCGCCTCGACGCGTCGATCGTCCTCCAGAGCGTCCCAGAGCTCCAGGGCGAGCGTCGAGAACGTCGTGAGGGCACCGCAGAACCCCACGCCCACGAGCGCTAGTGGGCTGCCCGTCACGCCGGCGCCGACGAGCAGGCCGAGGACGAACGACCCGGCCACGTTGACGGCGAGGGTGCCGACCGGCGGTGTCGTGGCGAACCGCTCGCGCAGGACGTGGTTGACCGCGAAGCGCAGCGGCGCACCCAGTGCACCGCCGAGGGCCACGAGCAGGGCGTGGGTCAGTGTCATCGCACGGGCCAAATTCGTTCCCCGACAACCGAACCCACAGCCACGGCGAGCACGCCAACGACGAACGTGATGGCGAGGTAGGCCGCCGCGACCGGGACGTGTCCGGCATCGGTGAGCTGCACGACGTCGACCGCAAGGGCGGAGAAGGTGGTCCACCCCCCGAGGATTCCGACCCCCACGAACGGCCTGGCGAGTCGGTGCACGCCGGGGCGGTCGATGAGGAAACCGACGAGCATCCCCATGGCGAGCGCGCCGGTCACGTTGACGACCAAGGTCGCCCACGGGAAGCCGCCCGCGTCGTGGGGGAGGGCCACGGCCACGGCATACCGACCGATCGAGCCCAGCGCACCGCCGAGACCGATGGCGACGAGGGTGGTGGGCTCGGGCGTGGAGACGCGCACGCCAGACCTACCGCAACGTCTCGAGGAAGTCGGCGATCCGCCCGATCGCCTCGGTGAGCATGTCGACGTCGGGCAGCGTGACGAGCCGGAAGTGGTCGGGCTCGAACCAGTTGAAGCCGGTGCCGTGGGTCACGAGGATCTTCTTGGCCCGGAGCAGGTCGATGACGAAGGCCTCGTCGCTCTCGATGGCGTAGACCTCCGGGTCCAGGCGGGGGAAGCAGTAGAGCGCGCCGCGGGGCTCCACGCAGGAGACCCCGGGGATCTCGTTCAGCAGTCGGGAGGCGAGCTTGCTCTGCTCGTGGAAGCGGCCCCCGGGCACGATCAGCTCGGTGACCGACTGGTAGCCGCCGAGCGCGGTCTGGATCGCATGCTGCGCGGGCACGTTGGCGCACATCCGCATGTTGGCGAGCAGGGTGAGACCCTCGAGGAAGTCCTCGGCGAGGTGTTTCGGCCCGGACACCATGACCCACCCGGCGCGGTAGCCGCAGACGCGGTAGGCCTTGGACAACCCGCTGAAGGTCAGGCAGAGGACGTCGTCCTCGGCATACGTCGCGGCGTGGTGGTGCACGGCGTCGTCGAAGATGATCTTCTCGTAGATCTCGTCGGCCATGACGACGAGGTGGTGCCTGCGGGCGATGTCGACGAGGGCCTTGACGGTCTCGGGCGAGTAGACCGCACCGGTGGGGTTGTTGGGGTTGATGATCACCAGGGCGTGGGTGTTGTCGGTGATCTTGGCCTCGACGTCGGCGAGGTCAGGGTCCCAGCCGTTGCTCTCGTCGCAGCGGTAGTGCACGGGGGTGCCTCCGGAGAGCGAGACGGCACCGGTCCACAGCGGGTAGTCCGGCGCGGGGACGAGCACCTCGTTCCCGTCGTCGACGAACGCCTGCAGCACCATCGTGATGAGCTCGGAGACGCCGTTGCCGATGTAGACGTCGTCGACGGAGGTCTCGGTGAGCCCGTGCGACTGGTAGTACTGCGCCACGGCGGTGCGGGCGGAGTAGATGCCACGCGAGTCGGCGTAGCCCTGGCTGTCCGGCAGGTTGTGCACGATGTCGGCGACGATGGAGTCGGGGGCCTCGAAGCCGAAGGGGGCGGTATTGCCGATGTTGAGCTTGAGGATCTTGTGCCCCTCGGCCTCGAGCCGCTGGGCCTCGACGAGGATGGGCCCGCGCACGTCGTAGCGCACGTGCTGGAGCTTCTTGCTCTGGACGATCCGGCGCATGTCCCAGAGTCTCCCAGTTGTCCGCCCCGGCGCCACGCAGTTGTCCAGCGCCCGTCGCCGGAGCTTTCGGGTTTCGCCGGTCTTACCGACCGCACACCGGATGCCGGGCCACGGGGCGGCCTGCCCCTAGCCTTGCGTCGTGGTGCGGATCCTGCTCGTGGAGGACGACGCGACGGTCAGGGATGCCGTCGCGGCCTACCTCACGCGCGCCGGTCACGAGGTGGACGCGGTCGAGGACGGCCAGCGGGCGATCGACCGGTTCGCCGCGGAGCCCGCCGACCTCGTGCTGCTCGACCTGATGCTCCCGGGGATGGGTGGTTTCGAGGTGTGCCGGCGCCTGCGCAGCATGCGCCGCGACCTGCCGCTCATCATGGTCACCGCACGGGGGCAGGAGCACGAGCGGGTCCAGGGACTCCAACACGGTGCCGACGACTACGTCACCAAGCCGTTCAGCCTGCGCGAGCTCGAGCTGAGGGTGCGCTCGCTGCTGCGCCGGGCCTCGGCTCCGGCCGACGTGGTCACCGACGTGCTGCGCGACGGCGACCTCGTCGTCGACCTCGGCGCCCGGGTGGTGACCCGCGGCGGGAAGCCCCTCCAGCTCACCGCTCGCGAGTTCGACCTGCTGGCCTGGCTCGTGCAGCAGCCCGGTGTCGTGTGGTCTCGGGACGACCTCATCCGTCAGGTCTGGGGCTGGGACATCGGGGACCCCTCGACCGTCACGGTGCACGTCCGCCGGGTGCGCGAGAAGGTCGAGGTGGACCCCGGCGCGCCGACCCGCCTCGTGACCGTCTTCGGTCGCGGCTACCGCTGGGACCGGCTGGATCCGGGCGATGACGCCTGAGACCAACGCCGTCATCCTGTCGGCGAGCGTCACCGCCCTCGTGGGGGCTGCCGGCGCCGTCGCCCTCTCGCGGATCGCCCGGCGCCGGCCGTCCATCGCTGCCCTCGGTGCGCCCATCGTGCTGGTGGCCTCTCTCGCCGCGGGGGTCGCCATCGCCAGCCGGTCGATGCTCATCGGGGCCGACGACTACCGCACCCTGGTCTTCGTCCTGCTCGCCGGCGCCCCCATGGCGGTCCTCGTGGGCCTCGGCCTGGCGCGTCGGGTCTGGGCGATGGAGCGGGACGCGGCCACGGAGCGCGCCGCCCGGATGCGTGCGGCCGAGGTCGAGGAGTCCCGCCGGGAGACGATCCGCTGGCTGTCCCACGACCTGCGGACCCCGCTGGCCGGCATCCGGGCCCTGGCCGAGTCGCTCGAGGACGGTGCGGTCGCCGACCCACAGGCGGCCCACGGGCGGATCGTCCACGAGGTGGACCGCATGGACGCCATGGTCGACGACATCGGTGAGCTGTCGCGGCTGCACGGCTCCACCCCGACCCGGGTCGAGCCGGCGGCCCTGGACGACCTCGTGTCGGATGCCGTCGCGACCGTGCTGCCGCTCGCCGCGGCCGCCGGGGTCGAGGTCTCGGCCCGCGACCTCGCCGGTGCGGTGGTCGACGTGGACACCCGAGGGGTGACCCGCGCGGTGACCAACCTGCTCCGCAACGCCGTGCAGCACACCGCCTCAGGGGGGCGGGTGGAGGTGCGCACCACCTCGCACGGGGCCACGTCGGCGGTCGAGGTCGCTGACGGGTGCGGCGGCATCCCCGGCTCTAACCTCGACCACGTCTTCGAGCCGGGCTGGCGCGGCGACGGCTCGCGCCACGAGCGGGGCATGGGCCTGGGCCTGACCATCGCGCGCGAGGTCGGACGGATGCACGGGGGCGAGGCCTCGGTGGCCAACCTCCCCGACGGCAGCGGCTGCGTCTTCACCCTCTCCCTCCCCGCCCGCTGACCCAGAGCCCGCTGACCCTGAGCCCGCTGACCCCGAGCCCGCTGACCTCGCCCGCCGAGAAGGCCGGAGGTATTACCCGCAGGTGACGCTCGGCCGCTGGGGTTGGAGCCGGTGTCGGTGATGGCGTTCACTGGTGGGGACGACCCCGACCCAGGAGTGACCATGCGCTCGACCGCGATCCTCGCCATCGCCGCTGCGACCGCCCTCGGGCTGTCGGCCTGCGGGTCGACCTCTGCCGACCCGGCGGCCACCAGCGCGCCGAGCGCCGTCGCGTCGGCCACGTCCACCACCCCCGCGGATGCCGGGTCCACGGCCGGCGCCTCGGCAGGGGCCTCGGCACCGGGGGCCTACCTCACGCAGGCCGAGTACCAGGCCCAGAGGTCGGCGCGAGAGGGCACCAAGGTCGTCTACTTCTTCCACGCCGACTGGTGCCCCAGCTGCCGCGCCACGGATGCCGCGGTCAGCGCCGACGGACTGCCCGACGGGCTCACCCTCGTCAAGGTCGACTACGACACCGAGATCGACCTGCGCAAGGAGTACGGCATCACCCAGCAGCACACGTTCGTGCAGGTCGACCCCGAGGGCCACGAGCTCGCGAAGTGGACCGGCAGCATCAGCGGTGCCGACATCGAGGCCCAGACGGTCTGACGTGCTCATCGCCCTGGGTGGGGCCCTGCTCGCCGGGGCGCTGACCACCCTCGCCCCCTGCGCGCTGTCGCTGCTGCCGGTCGTCGTCGGTGGGTCGGTCGCCGGTGCCTCGGATGCCGGTGGCACCCGCCGGGCGCTCCTGGTCACAGTCTCGCTGGGTGTCTCGGTGTTCGTCTTCACCCTCGCGCTGAAGGCCACGACGGCCCTCATCGACATCTCGCCGTCGGTGTGGCAGTGGCTCAGCGGCGGTCTGCTCATCCTCCTCGGAGTCGTCGCGATCGTGCCCGAGCTGTGGGACCGGGTGTCCGTCTCGACCGGGCTGAGCAGCGGGAGCGCCCGCGGCCTGTCCCGCGCCACCAGCCGGAGCGGCTCGGTCGGGGCGGTCCTCACCGGGGCGGCGCTCGGGCCCGTCTTCACCTCGTGCAGCCCGCTCTACGCCTACGTCGTCGTCACCGTGCTCCCTGCCGAGCCGGCCCGAGGCCTGGCCCTGCTCACGGCATACGTCATCGGTCTCGTGGCCGTGCTGCTCGCCGTCGCGGTGTTCGGCCAGCGCCTGATCCGCCGGGTGCGGTGGGCGGCCGACCCGCACTCGTGGTTCCGGCGCGGGCTCGGCGTGCTCTTCGTGGTGGTCGGCGTGCTCATCGCGACCGGGCTCATGCAGGACCTCGAGGCCTGGCTCCTCACCAACTCCCCGATCACGCCGTGGGAGATCGGCTCCGAGATCGGGCGCTGATCCGGGTGCGGCACAATCGGGCCCGTGGACGACGTCGTCGTGGAGCGAGTGCTGCGGGCCGTGGAGCAGGTGCCGCGCGGGCGCGTCGTGTCCTACGGCGACCTCGCCTCGCTCGTCGGCATCGGCCCGCGGCAGGTGGGCACGATCATGCGTCTCTACGGCTCGAACGTCACGTGGTGGCGGGTGACCAGTCACGCCGGGGACCTGCCTGTGCCCCTCATGGCCCAGGTACGCGAGCGGTGGGCCGCGGAGGGGATCCTCGTCAAGCCCAACGGCCGCGGGTGCCGCATCGCCGACTACCGCGTCGACCTTCGACACCTCTCGGCCGCCTACGACCGGGCCACCTCCGACCTGCCCGGGTGACACTGGACCCATGAGACGCCCTCGGTATGCCGTGCTGGTCGCGTCGGGCGCCCTCGTCGCCGGTGCGGCACTCGCCTCCTGCGCGGGGGGCGACGACCTCGGCGAGGTGCCGGCATCCTCACTCTCCTCGTCGCAGAGCGCCCCGACCGCCGCGAGCGAGGAGCCGAGCCCCGCGCCTCGGAGCACCGACGTGCCCGACCTCGACGTCGAGGTGGTCACCGGCGGCCTGGAGCACGGCTGGGACATCGGCTTCCTCCCCGACGGCCGGGCGCTGGTCACCGAGCGCCCGGCGCGGATCTCGCTCGTGTCGGGGCTGCGCGAGGGGGCTCGGCGCACCACCGTGGACGCGGACCTCTCCGACGTCTACGTGGCCAATGAGGGCGGGCTCATGGGGATGGTGATCCACCCGGACTTCGAGACGTCGCGGGAGTTCACGACCTGCCAGACCCACCAGGAGGGGAGCCGCCCGGTCGACATCCGACTGGTCACCTGGCGGCTGAGCGAGGACGACGACTCCGCCGAGCGCGTGAAGGACCTCCTCACCGGGCTCCCGATCTCCAGCGGTCGCCACTCGGGGTGCCGGCCGGAGATCGCCGCCGACGGGGCGCTGCTCGTCGGCACCGGTGACACCGCGGTCGGCACGATCCCGCAGGACCTCACCTCCCTCGGCGGGAAGGTCCTGCGACTGGATCTGGAGACCGGGGAACCGTTGCCCGACAACCCGTTCGCCTCAGCCTCGGACCCGCACCAGCGCTACGTCCTCAGCTATGGCCACCGCAACCTCCAGGGGGTGGCGGTGCAGCCCGGCACCGGTGAGATCTACACCGCCGAGCACGGCCCGAGCAACAACGACGAGGTCAACCACATCCAGCCCGGGGCCAACTACGGCTGGGACCCCGCGCAGGGCGGCACCGTCGGGGGCTACGACGAGGGCGTGCCGATGACCGACCGAGACCGCTACCCGGATGCCGTGCCCGCGGTGTGGCAGTCAGGCAGCACGACGCAGGCGGTCTGCTCTGCGGAGTTCCTCGAGGGTGCGGAGTGGGGGGCCTTCGAGGGAGCCCTGGTGGTGACGGCGCTCAAGGGCTCCAAGCTGCTCGTGCTCACCCTCGACGAGTCGGGGGCCCTCGCGGACGTCGCCGTGCCGAAGGCGACCGACGGGCCGTTCGGGCGGCTTCGGGCCTCGCGCCTCGGGCCGGACGGCGCGCTCTACGTCACCACGACCAACGGCGACGACGACAAGCTCCTGCGCATCACGCCCACCACCTGACGCCCCAAGACTGGTAGTCGAGGAGTCACGACGCGCCGAGCAGACGTTGCGGGACCTCGGCATGTCGTGACCCCTCGACGCGGCCTCGCGCGGACCCTGTGGATGACGGCCCGGCTCACGAGCGTGTTTCGGGCACGCTGCCCCGATGAAGGGCGTCGAACTTCCGGAGGGCCTTGTGGGCCGGCCCTTCACCGTGCGCGAGGCCCGGGACGCAGGCGTTCGCGACGCGGACCTTCGCGCCTCGCACCTTCACGTGCCGACCCGAGGCGTTCGCTCTCCCGAAGCGCCGGACGGCTTTCGCGCGACGGTCCTGGCGTTCGCGACCGCTCTGCCCGCGGACGCGGCATTCTCCCACGTCACAGCGGCCAAGCTCCTCGGACTGCCGCTGCCCCAGGCCCTCGAGGCAGACCGGGACCTCGACGTGATGCGCCGCTCCGACCGCATACGGGTCCGAAGGCGGGGGTGCCACGGCCACCGGGGTCTCGAGCGAAGGGCGGTCGAAATGGTCAGCTCGTTCCGGGTCGTGAGCGCAGCCGACACGTGGTGCGACCTCGGCGAGCTGTCACGCCCGGGCCTCAGCGTGGACGACCTGGTCATCGTGGGAGATGCTGTCGCCTGCGGCCCGACGGCGCTTCGAACGGTCCTCGACTCCCGGGTGCGAGCCCGCAACAAGCGTCGGCTCGAGGAGGCGCTGCGCATGGTCCGTGTCGGGTCGAGGTCCCCGATGGAGACCCGAGCCCGGCTGATGTTCCAACGCGCCGGATTCCCTGAGCCCGAGCTCAACGCCGTCGTGCGCGACGAGCACGGCGGCTGGCTGTTGTGCGGCGACCTCGTCTGGCGCGACCGGCGCGTCATCGGCGAGTACCAAGGAGCCGACCACGCCTCGATCGGTCGTCGGAGCGCCGATGCCTCACGGGCCGGTGGCGCCGAGGACCACGGCTGGCGGGTCATCGAGGTCTTCGCGAGCGACGTCTTCGCCGGGGCACGGCGGCGGGCGTGCCTGACGCGGTTCGCGCGAGCCCTCGGCGTGGACCCGGCGCGGCTCAGCATCGAATGACGGGGTTCGAGGGGTCAGGACACGCCGAGCTCGCCGGCCTTGGCATCGGCGTGTCCTGACCCCTCGTGGGGGTCGACCCGGGTGAGGCCGGCCGGCCGGGGTCAGGTGTCGACGATGGTCGTCACGACGTCGGTGACCGAGGGGGTGCGCGGCGTGGAGGAGAAGCCGAACCGGCATGGTGGGTCCACCGGGGCCAGGTCCCCGAGCGGGATGCCGTCGAGCGTCCCCGAGATCGCCCGCACCGAGTGCGCGTCCACCGCCCCGTAGTACTCGCGACGACCGGCGCGGGCGACCCCGCGCGTGCGCACCCCCCGCATGACCACGCGCGCGACCGGGTCGATGGCGGTGGCCCAGAGCGGGCTGGTCGCCACCCGCCGCGGCACGAGCCGCAACAGCCGCCCGACGCCGGTCCGCCCCCCGACCTCGACCTGGAGGTGCAGGGAGGGTGAACCAACCGTCCAGATGGTTCCGAGGGTGGAGGGGCGCTCCACTGGGGTCTTCCCACGTGCCCGCTCACCCGTGGAATCGAGCACCTCGCCAGCCGACGCCGCAACGACGTCGATGGGTTCGATGCGCACCTCGTCGAAGACGTAGGTGCCAGCGACGAGGTCGGCCACCTCCTGACTCGGCGCGAGCAACAGCCGGTGCCCGTCCGCGCGCTCGACCATGGCGTCGGCGAAACCGCCGAACGGGCTCTCGTGCCACCAGCCGACGACGATGCGCACGCCGCTGGTGGACCCCACCCCGGCGATCCGCCCCTCGAACCTCTGACTCGCGCCCACGCGCCCATCATCCCCACTAGGGTTCGGCGTCATGGCACCGGTGCTCACCCCCTCGGCGCGGCGCGGCTACGGCCTCGGCTCGGTCGCCACCGGTTCCTTCGGGACGGTTCCCGGCCTCCTGCTCCTGCCGTACCTCACGGACCGGGTCGGCCTCGCCGCCGGGCTCGCGGGTCTCGTGGTGCTGGTCCCCAAGGCGTGGGACGTCGTCCTCAACCCGGTCGCCGGCCGGATCAGTGACCGCTCCGAGCACCCCGCCGGGCGCCGCAGGCCGTTCCTCATCCGCGCGGGGGCCACGCTGTCGGTCGCGTTCGTGCTCCTGTTCTGGGGCCCGACGTCGCCCACCGCCCTGGCCACGACCTGGGTGGTGGTGACGTTCCTGGCCTGCGCCACGGCATACGCCTTCTTCCAGGTGCCCTACGTCGCGATGCCCGACGAGATGACCGACGACTACGACGAGCGCACCCGGCTGATGACGTGGCGGGTCGCGATCCTCGCCCTGGCCATCCTCCTGAGCGGCGGCCTCTCCCCCCTCGTGCGCGACGCCCTCGGACCGACCTGGGGCTACCGCGGTGTCGGCGTCTTCGTCGGTGCCCTCATCCTCCTGGGCACCCTCGGCGCGTGGTGGGGCACCCGGAACACGACGATGAGCCGGGCCGCCACGGCCGGGGGCAGCCTGCGCGACCAGCTGCGCGTGGTGGCCGCGGCCCGCGACTTCCGCATCCTGCTGCTGGGGTTCGTGATCCAGGCGCTCGCCATCGGTGCGATGCTCGCCGGCGTCGACTACGTCGCCCGCGTCATCCTCGGGCGCAGCACCCTCTCCACGGTGCTCTTCGTGTGCTTCGTGGGCCCCGCCCTGCTCGTGACCCCGGTCTGGCAGCGCGTGGGCGAGCGTCACGGAAAGCGCACCGGATACCTGTGCGGGTCGGTCCTGCTCGCTGGTGGGGCGCTGGCCGGCCTGTTCACCCTGCGGATGGGTGTCGTTGCGGCGGCCGTGAGCGTGGCCGTCGTCGGTGTGGGCTACGCGGCGTGCCAGATGTTCCCGCTCGCCATGCTGCCCGACGTCGCGGCCGCCGACACCGCTCGCACCGGTGAGGACCGCGCCGGTGTCTACACCGGGGTGTGGACGGCTGCCGAGACGCTCGGCCTGGCCTTCGGGCCCTTCCTGTATGCCGGCCTGCTGGCGGTCGGCGGCTACGTCTCGTCGACGGACGGGCTTGCCGCACAGCCGGACTCGGCGCGCACCGCGATCACCTGGGGCTTCACGCTCGTGCCCGCGGTGCTCGTCGCCGTCTCGCTCCTGGTGCTCAGAAGATATCGGCTCGACGAGGAGGTGTCCCGATGACCGGAGACGACCTGGACAACGACCCCAAACACATCGACCCCGACCACATCGACCCCGACCACATCGACCCGGGCGGCAGCCGGTCCGCGGACGCGGTGCGTGAGGCGCTGCGGACCATGCAGTCGGGCGACCTGCCCGTGCACGGCGGACGCACCCTGGCCTACGTCTACGACTCGGGGCTGGAGGAGGTGGACGCCCTCGGTCTCGAGGCCCTGTCGATGTTCGCCGGGAGCAACGGGCTCGACCCGACGGCCTTCCCATCCCTGGCGAGAATGGAGAACGACCTCGTCGCGATGGCGGGCCGCTTCCTCGACGCTCCGGACGGTTTCGCGGGGTCGGTCACCTCCGGGGGCACCGAGTCGATCCTGCTCGCGGTGCTCGCGGCCCGTGACGGCGCCACCACCGTGCCCGAGGGTGCGACGCCGAGCATGGTGCTGCCGGCGACCGTGCACGCGGCCTTCCTCAAGGCGGCGAAGTTCTTCGGGGTGCGGGCCGTCGTCGTGGATGTCGACCCCGAGACGATGCGGGCCGACGTCGCGGCGATGGAGGCGGCGATCGACGACACGACGGTCCTGCTCGTCGGGTCCGCCCCCTCCTACGCCCACGGCGTCATCGACCCGATCCCCGAGCTCGCGGCGGCGGCATCGGCGCGCGGCATCCGCTTCCACGTCGACGCGTGCATCGGGGGCTGGGTGCTGCCCCACCTCGACGACGTGCCCCCGTGGACCTTCGCCGTCGACGGGGTCACGAGCATGAGCGTGGACCTGCACAAGTACGCCTACACCCCCAAGGGTGTCTCGGTGGTGCTGCACCGCACGGCGGCCCTGCGGCGCTCGCACTTCTTCGCCTCGGCCGACTGGCCCGGCTACACGATGCTCAACACGACGATGCAGTCGACGAAGTCCGGGGGGCCGCTCGCCGCCGCGTGGGCGGTCACCCACCGGATCGGCCCGCAGGGCTACCGCGACCTGGCCCGGCAGGCCCGTCGGGCCACCCTCGAAATCGCCGACGGGGTCCGCGGCATCGAGGGGCTGCGCGTCTTCGTCGAGCCGGAGTCGACCCTGGTCGCGCTCACGACCGACGGGCCCTGCGACGTCTTCACCATCGCCGACCAGATGCTCGCGCGCGGGTGGTTCGTCCAGCCGCAGATGAGCTATCGCGACCTCCCGGCGACGCTGCACCTCACCCCGTCCGCCGCCACGGCACCCTCGGTGCCGGAGTTCGTCGTGGCACTGGGGGAGGCCGCAGCCGCGGCCCGGGACCAAGGTCCGGTCGCGCTCGACCCGTCCCTCGCCGGGCTGGTCGGCTCCCTGGACCCCTCGACCCTCGACGAGTCGGGCTTCACCGGGCTGCTCGCCGCGGCGGGGTTGGCCGGCGACGATGGGCAGATCGCGCTGCCGCAGCAGATGGCGCCGGTCAACGCCCTGCTCGACGCCTGCCCCCCCGCGCTGCGCGAGGCGCTGCTCATCGGGGTGCTCGACCTCCTCTCGCGACCCACCCGCACCTGACGTCTTCTCCGACCCCGCAGGTTGCCTCCCCGTGCCACGACGTGTTTGCTGGGAGGGCTCTCCCACCGTGCCGAAAGGACGACGATGTCGACCACCACCCCGGACCCAGCCGTCTCGCACACGGTCGGGTCCCTCGAGCCGCCCCTGCTCGAGCAGACCATCGGCGCCAACCTCGACGCCACGGTTGCGCGCTTCCCCGGCCGCGACGCACTCGTGGACCGGGCCCAGGGACTGCGGATGACGTATGCCGAGCTGGGCGCCGAGGTCAACCGCCTCGCCCGGGGCTTGGTCGACGCCGGCCTGCAGCGGGGTGACCGGGTCGGGATCTGGGCTCCCAACTGTGCGGAGTGGGTGCTGACCCAGTACGCCACAGCCAAGGTCGGCGCCGTGCTCGTCAACATCAACCCGGCCTACCGCTCGCACGAGGTCACCTTCGTGCTCGGGCAGGCCGGCATCCGGATGATGGTCGTCGCCGAGTCCTTCAAGGGCTCGGACTACCCGGCGATGGTCGATGCCGCGCGCGCCGAGTGCCCGGCCCTGGAGAAGGTGTTCGTCATCGGCGGGCAGTCCTGGCACGACCTGCTCGAGCGGGCCGACAAGGTCAGCCCGGAACGGCTGGCGATGATCTCGGCCGAGCTGGACACCCACGACGCGATAAACATCCAGTACACCTCTGGCACAACAGGTTTCCCGAAGGGTGCCACTCTCTCGCACCACAACATCCTCAACAACGGCCACCTCGTCGGCGAGCTCTGCCACTACACCGAGGCCGACCGGATCTGCATCCCGGTGCCCTTCTACCACTGCTTCGGGATGGTCATGGGCAACCTCGCGGCGACCTCGCACGGGGCGTGCATGGTCATCCCGGCGCCGGGCTTCGACCCGGCCCTCACCCTCGAGGCGGTCGCCGACGAGCGGTGCACCTCGCTCTACGGCGTGCCGACGATGTTCATCGCCGAGTGGTCCCTGGCCGACTTCGAGACCTACGACATCAGCAGCGTGCGCACCGGGATCATGGCGGGCTCGCCCTGCCCGGCCTCGATGATGACCAAGCTCATCGAGGCCGGCATCGATGAGATGACGATCTGCTACGGCATGACCGAGACCTCGCCGGTGTCGACCCAGAACCGCACCGACGACTCGTTCGAGCGGAAGGTCGGCACCGTGGGGTCCGTGCACCCCCACCTCGAGATCAAGGTGGTCGACCCCCTGACGCGCGAGACGCTGCCGCGTGGGGAGGCCGGCGAGTTCTGCACGAAGGGCTACTCGGTGATGCTCGGCTACTGGGAGGAGCCCGAGAAGACCGCGGAGGTGCTCGCCGACGGCTGGATGCACACCGGTGACATCGCCGTCATGGACGAGCACGGCTTCGTCGAGATCACCGGACGGATCAAGGACATGGTGATCCGCGGTGGGGAGAACATCTACCCCCGCGAGGTCGAGGAGTTCCTCTACACCCACCCCGACGTGCTCGACGCGCAGGTCATCGGGGTGCCCGACGAGAAGTACGGCGAGGAGCTGTGCGCCTGGGTGCGGATGCGCGAGGGTGCCGAGCCGCTCACCGCCGAGGCCGTGCGCGAGTTCGCGTCGGGGCGGCTGGCGCGCTTCAAGATCCCCCGCTACGTGCGGGTCGTCGAGGAATTCCCGATGACCGTCACGGGCAAGGTCCGCAAGGTGGAGATGCGTGCGGCGACCGTGGCGGAGCTGGGCCTGTAGCCGGGTAGGTTGTGCCGCGAGCGGGCCCCGTGCGGGGGCGCGCACGAGGACAAGGACATCTCCATGGGCGGCCCGATCGTCATCCTGCTCGTCGTCATCGTGGTGGTGGTGCTGATCGCCGTGGTCATCGGGTTCCTCTTCGCGGGGCGATCCCGGAAGCAGGACGAACAGCGGGTGGAGGCGGCCGGCATCCGGTCCGATGCCGGTGAGCTGGCCGCGACCATGACCGGCCAGGCCGCCTTCGCGCAGCAGGCCGAGGAGCGCGCCGGCCTCGTTCGTGCCGAGGCTGACGAGAAGGCCAGGGAGGCCGAGACCCTGGAGTCGGATGCGCAGGCCCACCGGCACGAGGCCGAGGCCACCCGCACGGAGTACGAGGCGCGGCTGCGCCGAGCCGACGAGATCGACCCCGACGTGGACGAGTCGGCGTCGCCCGCCGCCGGCGGTCCCCGGGGTGAGGACGTCACCCCGGAAGAGAGCGAGCAGGCAGAGGTTTACCCCGAGGGCGATCTGGGCACCGTGGACAACATGACCGATACCGAGAACCAGTCCAGCGACGACCCGCGCGCCGACGCGGCCGACCAGGAGGGGACGCGCCCCGACGAGAAGCCGGCCGACTCCTCCGGAGCGGGTGGGATGGCCATGGTCGCCGACCCCGACCAGTATGCCGCCACCGAGCCGGTGAGTGCGAAGGACCAGTCCCCGCCGGTGGAGCGGGATCTCTCCGACTCCGACAGTGCGCTGGACGGGTCGTCGGACGCCTCGGAGGCCTCGGACGCTTCGGACGCTTCGGACGCTTCGGACGTCTCGGACGCGGTTGACGAGGCTGACGAGGCGGACACGGACGACACGGTCGCGGATGCCGCCGACGAGCCGGCCGACTCCTCCGCTTCTGGTGGGATGGCCATGGTGACCGACCCCGACGAGTACGCCGCCACCGAGCCGGTGAGTGCGAAGGACCAGTCCCCGCCGGTGGAGCGTGACCTCTCCGACTCCGACAGTGCGCTCGGCGGGTCGTCGGACGCCACCGACGGGGACGACGGCGACGACGGGGACACCGACACCACGGTCTCGGATGACGACGAGCCCGAGGAGTCCGAGGGGGAGGAGCACGACCCCACCCCCGCCAAGGACTGGGGCGCCGACGAGGGTGAGCTGCTCGAGGACACCCACGAGCGCGGCGAGCGCCTCGCACAGGATCGCGCCGACCTAGAGGGCTCGGACGAGGCCCCCACGGACCAGGCTGACGACGCATCGGAGGACTCACAGGCATCGGAGGACTCACACGACCCGGAGGACTCGGACGACTCGGACGCGGCATCCACCCGCCGGGTCTCGGAGTTCGACGAGATCCGGGACGGGGGCTTCGGGGTGGGCTCCGCGGCGCTGATCGACGACGGCGCGCAGCCGCTGGGCCACCCGGTCCAGGGCTACCGCGACACGATGACCTTCCGCTCCCCGAGCGACCCCGGCTACGACTCGACGGAGCCGGATGTGTGGTTCTACGACGAGGGGGCCGCTGAGCGTTGCGGCTTCAGCCACTCCGAGGGCTGAGGCCCAGGGGCTGAGGTCCAGGGGCTTAGGTCGCGGGGGCTGACGCCGGGCGCGAGGGGGTCCTGGACTCGACGGCTGCGGGTCAGCCCGTCGGGTCCAGGCTCACGGTCAGCAGGAACACGCTGTCCTCGAGCGCGTCCACCGCGTGCCGGTCCGGCGGGATGGGCACGAGATGCCCGGCGGCCACCACCCACTCGTGCTCCGCCGAGTGCAGGCGCACCGAGCCGCTGACCACCTGGAGCGACGCCGCCGGGGGAGAGGTGTGCTCACCCAGGGCGCTCCCGGTCGTGAGGGCCATGAGCAGCGCGCGCTGACGGGGTCCCTTGACCACGACGGCCGACGCGCGCCCGTGGGCGTCGTCGTGGGCCTGGGTGAGGAGGCGCTCGGCCAGGGCGACCAGGTCGACGACCTCGGCGGCCGGAGGGTCACCATCGGGCGGGGTGGGCGAAGTCGTGGCTGACGGGTCCCGCGAGGCGTCTTCGGTCATCTCCGCAACCTAGTCCCTCCCGCGGGGGGCACGGCCCAACGGGTAGGTTCGTGGCCGTCCGGTTCGATCGGAGAGGACCAGCTGTGCGCATCGGAGTGCCCCGTGAGTCCAGGGCCGGCGAGAGCCGGGTCGCTGCGACCCCCAAGACGGTCGAGCAGCTGGTGGCCCTCGGCTACGCGGTGTTCGTGCAGGAGGGGGCCGGCGCCGCGGCCAGCTTCGCCGACGCGGCATACGCGGCGGCCGGCGCGGACGTCATCGGCGAGGCGGTCTGGAACACCGACGTGGTGCTCAAGGTCAACGCACCGGACGACTCCGAGGTCGACCGCCTCCGCCGGGGCCAGGTGCTCGTCTCGCTGCTGGCTCCCGCACTGAGCCCCGAGCTCATCGAGCGGCTCTCCTCCCGTGGGGTCACGGCCCTGGCGATGGATGCCGTGCCGCGCATCTCGCGCGCCCAGTCCCTCGACGTCCTGTCCTCGATGGCCAACATCGGCGGCTACCGCGCCGTGGTCGAGGCGGCGCACGAGTTCGGCTCGTTCTTCACCGGTCAGGTCACCGCCGCAGGCAAGGTGCCGCCGGCGAAGGTGCTCGTGGTCGGGGCCGGGGTCGCCGGGCTGGCCGCCATCGGCACGGCCAGCTCGCTGGGGGCGGTGGTCCGGGCCTTCGACGCGCGCCCCGAGGTGGGGGAGCAGGTCGAGTCGATGGGGGCGGAGTTCCTCCGCATCGAGGTCGGGGACAGCGGGCCGTCGGCCGACGGCTACGCGAAGGAGACCTCCGCCGACTTCGACGCCCGCGCCGCCGAGCTGTACGCCGCCCAGGCCGCCGATGTCGACATCGTCATCACCACCGCGCTCATCCCCGGCCGGCCCGCCCCGCGCCTGCTCACCGAGGAGATGGTCGCCTCGATGAAACCGGGCTCGGTCGTCGTGGACATGGCCGCGGCCAACGGGGGCAATGTCGCCGGGACCGTGGCGGGCGAGAAGATCCGCACCCCCGGTGGTGTCACGATCCTCGGCTACACCGACCTCCCCGGCCGGCTGCCGACCCAGGCGTCGCAGCTGTTCGGCACCAACATCGTCAACCTCCTGAAGCTGCTGACCCCCGAGAAGGACGGCGAGCTGGTGCTCGACCTCGACGACGTCGTGCAGCGCGGGATGACCGTGGTCCGCGATGGGGAGGTCCTCTGGCCCCCACCGCCGGTGCAGGTCTCGGCCGCTCCGGCGCCGGGCAGCGAGGGGACGTCGGCTGCGATGACGAAGCCGGTGAAGGAGCCGATGAGCCAGCGGCGGCGCCTCGGCCTCATGGGGGGTGCGGCGCTGCTGTTCCTCGTGGTCGCGGCCCTCTCACCCGAGGAGTTCCTCGGGCACTTCATGGTCTTCATGCTCTCGGTGGTCATCGGCTTCTACGTGATCGGCAACGTGCACCACGCGCTGCACACCCCGCTGATGTCGGTGACCAACGCGATCAGCGGCATCATCATCGTCGGCGCCCTACTCCAGATCGGCCACGGCCAGGTGTGGGTCACCGTGCTCGCGTTCATCGGGGTGCTCCTCGCGAGCATCAACATCTTCGGTGGGTTCCGGGTGACGGCCCGGATGCTCCAGATGTTCAGGCGTGACGAGGTGGCCCGATGACGCTCTCGCTCAGCCTCGTCCAGGGCACTTACATCGTCGCCGGCCTGCTCTTCATCCTCGCCCTCGCCGGGTTGTCCCGGCACGAGACGGCGCGCTCGGGCAACCGGTTCGGCGTCATCGGCATGGTCCTCGCCCTCGTCGTCACGGTGCTCGCCGCGACGGCCGGTGTCGACGCCGCACCGCTGGGGGCCGGGGGGCCGGACGTCGACGGCAGTGGCGTCTTCGGTCTGGCGCTCATCGTCGTGGCCATGCTCATCGGCGCGCTCATCGGGCTCGACCGGGCCCGAGCGGTCGAGATGACGGGGATGCCGGAGCTCATCGCGATGCTGCACAGCTTCGTCGGGCTCACCGCGGTGCTCGTCGGCTGGAACAGCGCTAGGGAGGCCAGCCCCTACCCCGCGATCCACGACGTCGAGGTCTTCGTCGGCGTCTTCATCGGCGCCGTGACCTTCACCGGGTCGATCGTCGCCTACCTCAAGCTCTCGGCCCGGATCAGCTCCGCCCCCCTGAAGCTCCCCGGCCGCAACGTGATCAACCTCGGCGCGATCGCGGCATTCGTGGGCCTGACCGTGGCCTACGTGCTCGTGCCGCACGGGTCCACGGGGGCCCGCACGGGCCTCCTGGTGGGGGTCACGGTCGTCGCCCTCGCCCTCGGGTGGCACCTCGTGGCGTCGATCGGCGGCGGCGACATGCCGGTCGTCGTCTCGATGCTCAACAGCTACTCCGGCTGGGCGGCGGCCGCGGCCGGCTTCCTGCTCGGCAACGACCTGCTGATCATCACCGGCGCGCTCGTCGGGTCCTCGGGTGCCTACCTCTCCTACATCATGTGCCGGGCGATGAACCGGTCGTTCATCTCCGTCATCGCCGGGGGCTTCGGGGTCGCCACGGGCACCGTGTCCGACACCGCCGACTACGGCGAGCACCGCGAGGTCACCGCCGAGGGGGCCGCCGCGATGCTCGGGTCGGCCCGGTCGGTGGTCATCACGCCCGGCTACGGCATGGCCGTCGCGCAGGCCCAGTACCCCGTCGCCGACCTCACCAGGAAGCTGCGGGACCGCGGCGTCGACGTGCGCTTCGGCATCCACCCGGTGGCCGGTCGGCTGCCCGGTCACATGAACGTGCTGCTCGCCGAGGCCAAGGTGCCCTACGACATCGTGCTCGAGATGGACGAGGTCAACGACGACCTCGCCGCCACCGACGTCGTCCTCGTCATCGGCGCCAACGACACGGTGAACCCGGCGGCCGCCGACGACCCCACGTCACCGATTGCCGGGATGCCGGTGCTGCGGGTCTGGGAGGCGGAGAACGTCGTCGTCTTCAAGCGCTCGATGGCCACGGGGTACGCCGGGGTGCAGAACCCGTTGTTCTTCCGGGACAACACCCAGATGCTCTTCGGGGACGCCAAGGACCGGGTCGAGGACATCATCAAGGCCCTCTGACCCGAGTCGTTCCCGCCTCGAGTGCGCAAGTGGCCGCCCTGGCAACCACTTCCGCACTCGAGGCGAGTCGGTAGGGTTCCGGTCGTGAGTGAGCCCAGCGAGACGACCCCGATCACGTATGCCGCGGCCGGCGTCGACGTCGAGGCCGGGGACCAGGCCGTCGAGCTGATGAAGGCCAGCGTGCGGCGGGCCACCCGTCCGGAGGTGCTCGGCGGGCTCGGGGGCTTCGCCGGGATGTTCGACGCGAGCGCCCTCAGGGCATATCGGCACCCCGTGCTGGCGACCTCCACCGACGGCGTGGGGACCAAGGTGGCCATCGCCCAGGCCCTCGACCGCCATGACACCATCGGTTTCGACCTCGTCGGCATGGTGGTCGACGACATCGTCGTCTGTGGGGCCGAGCCGCTCTTCATGACCGACTACATCGCCTGCGGGCGGGTGGTGCCCGAGCGCATCGCGGCCATCGTCTCGGGCATCGCGCAGGCCTGTTCGCAGGCGCGAGTGGCCCTCATCGGGGGCGAGACCGCCGAGCACCCGGGGTTGCTCGGGCTCGAGGAGTACGACGTGGCCGGCGCGGCGACCGGGGTCGTCGAGCTCGACGACGTGCTGGGGCCGCAGCGAGTCAGGGCCGGGGACGTCGTGCTGGGCCTGGCCAGCAGTGGTCTGCACTCCAACGGCTACTCCCTCGTGCGCCGCGTCGTGGCCCACGCCGGCTGGGCGCTCGACCGGCACGTCGAAGAGTTCGGCCGCAGCCTCGGCGAGGAGCTGCTCGAGCCGACCCGCGTCTACTCCGCCGACCTGCTCGACCTCGTGCGCACCGACGGCGTCGAGGTGCACGCCCTCTCGCACGTCACCGGTGGCGGGCTCGCCGCCAACCTCGCGCGGGTGCTTCCCGAGCACCTCCACGCCCGGCTCGACCGCTCGACGTGGACCCCGGCCCCGGTCTTCTCGACGGTGGAGCGCCTCGGCGCAGTGCCGCAGGCCGACCTCGAGCGCACGCTCAACATGGGGGTCGGCTTCGTCGCGATGGTTCCGGAGGCCTCGGTCGACACCGCCACCGCCCAGCTGGAATCGCGCGGCATCCACGCCTGGGCGATGGGTGAGGTGTGCGAGGCGGCGACGGCATCCGTCGAGGACGGGGTCGAGGTCGTGCGGGGCGCCAAGGGCGTCGACGGCGGCTCGGTGCAGCTCCTCGGCTCCCACCCCACCACCTGACACCCCCCGACTTATTGCGCCTCAGCCACGCTCGAGGGGCCGAAACGGCCCTGCGCACGTGGGTGAGGCGCAATAAGTCGGGATCAGGTGATGGCGACCTGGGGGCCGAACAGGGCCATCGCGGCGAGGGCCTGCGCGTGGTTCTCGGGCGTGGACCCGGCGCACGCGTCGGCCACGACCCGCACCGTGGCCCCGGCGTCGGCGGCGGGGAGCGCGGTCGAGATGACGCAGCAGTCGGTGGCGACCCCCGCAAGGGTCAGATGTGCGTCGTCCCCGACGAGGTCGCGCAGGGCCGGCCACTTCCCGAAGGTCCCGGCGGTCACGACGTGCTCGGCGACCCCGGCGAGCGCCGGCACCACGGCATACAGCGGGTCGCTGTCGGGGACCAGCGCGAACGGCCAGTCCTCGTAGTACGGGCGCCACGAGCCGCCGAGCCCCGGGTCGGCCACGAAGCGGGTGAGGATCGTGCGGGCGGGGCCGTATGCCGTCGCGAGCTCCCTGATCCGAGGCACCGTGGCGGCCCACATCGGGGAGCCCCACGGGGAGGTGGCCGGGTCGGCGAAGACAGCCTGGGCGTCGATGACCACCAGCCAGCCGTCGTCGACCGCGGTCGCCGGGCCGGCAGGCGTCACGCCACGCTCTCCCGGTCGGCCGCCGAGGCCGGGTGCGCGGGAAGGTCCTGCTCCTGACGGCGCACCGTGCCCCGACGCGCGAGGTAGGTCACGCCGAACCCGATGACGAGGGCGAGGAGCACCCCGATGTTGGAGTAGGCCCAGTTGCCGTCCCAGTAGGGCGCGCCCTCGCCCTCGGTGACGTAGGTGCCGAGCCCGAGGGGCTCGAGGAGGTAGCCCTGCCAGTTGTTCCACGCGGCATCGGCCGCGAAGTTGTTGACGACCAGGCCCCAGCCGACCACCGAAGCCGCGACCATCGTGCTGATCGACACCCAGTCGAACGCGCCGTAGCGCCCGCGGGCGTCGAAGAGGGCGTCCTCGTCGTAGTCGCGGCGGCGCAGCGCGATGTCGGCGATCATGATCCCCGCCCAGGCGGCCAGCGGCACACCGAGGGTGATGAGGAAGCTCTGGAACGGCCCGAGGAAGTCGGCGGCGACGAAGACGACGAAGAAGGTGCCGAGGGTGAGGATCACGCCGTCGACGAGCGCGGCGGCCGGCCGGGGGATGGGCACCCCGAGCGAGATCAGGGTGAGCCCGGAGGAGTAGATGCCCAGGACGGCGCCCGAGATGAGGGAGAGGATGACCGCGACGAGGAACGGCACGAGGAACCAGGTCGGCAGGATCGTCGCGAGGGTGCCGATCGGGTCGTTCGGGATGCCGGCCAGGACCTCGGGGTCCGACGCCGACAACATCAGCCCGAAGATCACGAGGAGCACCGGGGCGACCGCCCCGCCCACGGTGTTCCACAGGACGATGGCCCCGCCGGACGCCTCTCGGCTCTGGTAGCGCGACCAGTCGGCGGCGATGTTGATCCAGCCGAGGCCGAAACCGGTCATCAGCATGACGAAGGCCCCGATGACCGCCTGCGGCGAGCCCGACGGGAGGGCCGCCACGGCTGACCACTCGATCTCGCGCGAGGCGACGATGATGAAGATGATGGTGACCGCACCGGTGGCCCAGGTCAGCACCGACTGCAGCCGCATGATGATGTGGTAGCCGGCCACCGAGGCGAGCACGATAATGGCGGCGACGACGAGGGCGGCGACGACCTTGGTGGTCGCGCCTCCACCCCAGCCCAGCTGCTCGAAGACCGTCGAGGTCGCGAGGACGGCGAGGATGGCCAGGGAGGTCTCCCACCCGATCGAGGTGAGCCAGGAGATGACTCCCGGCACCTTCTGGCCCTCCACGCCGAAGGCCGCCCGCGAGAGCACCATGGTGGGCGCTGACCCGCGCTTGCCGGCGATCGCGATGATCCCGCAGAGCAGGAACGAGGCGGTGATGCCCAGCACGGCGACGAGCACGCCCTGCCAGAAGGAGATCCCGAAGCCGAGCACGAACGCGGCATACGAGATCCCGAAGACCGACACGTTGGCCGCGAACCACGGCCAGAACAGGTCACGGGGCGATGCGGTGCGCTCCGACTCCTCGATGACCTCGATGCCGGTGGTCTCCACGCCCAGACGCCTGGTCTCGGCCACGGTGGTCTCGCTCATCCGCAGAGCATGTCAGAACCAGACCGGCCGGTGGCAGGCCCGGTCCGGGTGAGAACGGCCACGGGTCAGCTCGGCGGGGACACCAAGACCACGACCCGGCTCACCGAGGGCCCGAGGACCAGCGACCGTAGTCGTCCTCGTCGTCGCTCTCACGCTCTTCCGGCCTGGCGCGGGGGCCGGGCTCGGAGGATCCGTGCAGTTCTCGCTCAAGCGCTGACAGGTCGGTGTCCGGGCTGTAGTACTTCAGCTCGCGAGCGACCTTCGTCTGCTTGGCTTTGGCTCGGCCGCGCCCCATGGCGTGACCCCCTCATGCGTCTGCCGGGCTGGCATCGCTCGTGGGACGGCCCCACCGAAGGGGTCATCCCACGTCGCGGAGCGGTCCCGGGAATGGTGTCTGTCGTGACGCTTACGGTACATGAGTCGAGCCCGCACCGGTGACGTCGGTCTGCACAACGTCGAAGGCCGTCGAGGTGTTCCGCGGTGTCCGGGGCGGCGACGCCCCCGGCCGGATCAGGAGCGCGGCGGGAGCCAGGGTTTCTGGCCCCCAGCGGCGATCCGCTGTTCGGCCAGCCGGTCGGCGGCCACGGCCGGGCTCACCCCGTGTGCGGCAGCGACCTCGAGCACCTCCAGGGTCGCACCGAAGATCTTCTCGGTGCGGGCGCGAGCGCGATCCAGGTCGAAACCGTGAAGCTCGTCGCTCACCTGGATGACTCCGCCGGCGTTGACGAGGAAGTCGGGCGCGTAGATGATCCCTCGCTGCTCCAGGCGGTCGGCCGTGCCGCCGTGCCCCTCGGTGACGAGCTGGTTGTTGGCGCCACCGCACACGACCCGGGCTCGCAGCGCCGCCACCGTGTCGTCGTCGAGGGCTCCGCCGAGGGCGTTGGGGCTGAACACGTCGAGCTCCTCACGGACGAGGTCGACGACGTCGCGCACCGCCCGCACGCGGTCCTGGCCCTCCACCACGCGGCGCACGGCATCCTCGTCCACGTCGGTCACGATGACCTCGGCACCGTCGGCGACGAGGTGCTCGACGAGCCGGCGACCGACCTTCCCGACACCGGCGACCCCGACCCGGCGGCCACGGAGCGTCGGCTCGCCCCAGACGTGCTGAGCCGTCGCCCGCATCCCCTGGAACAGGCCGTATGCCGTGAGCAGCGAGGAGTCGCCCGCCCCACCCAGCTCGGGTGAGCGGCCCGTCGCCCAGCGGGTCTGCTCACTGACGATGTCCATGTCGGCGACGTTGGTGCCGACGTCGCTCGCGGTGACGTAGCGCCCACCGAGAGACTCCACGAACCGGCCGTAGGCCCGGAGCAGCTCCGGCGTCTTGTCGGTGCGCGGGTCCCCGATGATCACCGCCTTGCCGCCCCCGTGGTCCAGCCCCGCCAGCGCGTTCTTGCTCGACATGGCCCGGGAGAGGCGCAGCACGTCGGCCAGCGCGAGGTCCGTGCTCGGATAGGGGTGGAACCGGGTGCCGCCGAGGCCCGGACCGAGGGCCGTGTCGTGCAACGCGATGATCGCGCGCAGCCCGGTGTCGGGATCGGAGCAGAAGGCGACCTGCTCGTGTCCACTGAGGTCGACGAGGTCGGTGGCCATGTCGTCCACGCTAGCCCTCCGGATGTGAGACTGGGCTGGTCCACCCCACGAGCGTCGAGGAGCGAGTCCGTGCTGAGAGTCGGGTACAAGGCATCGGCGGAGCAGTTCGCCCCGGGTGAGCTCGCGGCGTTCGCCGTCCGGGCCGAGGAGCTGGGGCTGGACTCGGTGACCATCTCGGACCACTTCCAGCCCTGGCGACTGGAGGGCGGGCACGCACCGAACTCCTTGGCGTGGATGGCCTGGGTGGCGGCGCGCACCGAGCGGGTGCTGCTCGGCACCTCGGTGATGACCCCGACCTTCCGCTACAACCCCGCGGTCATCGCGCAGACCTTCGCCACCCTCGCCTGCCTCGCGCCCGGGCGGATCATGCTCGGGGTGGGCACGGGTGAGGCCCTCAACGAGGTGGCCGTGGGCTCGGTGCCCGATGGGGAGTGGCCCGAGTTCAAGGAGCGCTTCGGCCGGTTGCGGGAGTCGGTGCGGCTGATGCGCGAGCTGTGGACGCAGGACCGCGTGACCTTCGAGGGGGAGTGGTACAGCACGCAGGATGCCGCGATCTACGACCGTCCGGACACCCCGGTGCCCGTGTACGTCGCCGCCGGTGGCCCGATGGTGGCGCGGTATGCCGGGCGCGTGGCCGACGGGTTCATCTGCACCTCGGGGAAGGGCCGCGAGCTCTACGCCGACAAGCTCGTGCCGGCCGTCGACGAGGGGCTCGACAAGGCCGAGCGCGCCCACGACTCGATCGACCGGATGATCGAGGTCAAGGTCTCGTGGGACCCCGACCCCGAGCGGGCGCTGGAGAACACCCGCTTCTGGGCTCCCCTCTCGCTCACCCCGGAGCAGAAGCACTCGATCCACAGCCCGTCGGAGATGGAGAAGGCCGCCGACGAGCTGCCGATCGACCAGGTCGCCAAGCGCTGGGTCGTCGCCTCGGAGCCCCAGGAGGTGGTCGAGGCGCTGCGCGTCTACACCGACCTCGGCTTCGACCACCTCGTCGTGCACGGGCCGGGCCACGACCAGGAGCGCTTCCTCACCACCTTCACCGAGCAGGTGCTGCCGGGCCTCCGCGAGCTGGAGCCCGCCCCGCGGTGAGTGCCCGGGTGCCGGCAGCCGCCGCGGCGCTGCGGCTTCGCGGGCAGGTGTTCGACGCCTCCCGCCCTGCGGTCATGGCCATCGTCAACCGCACGCCCGACTCGTTCTGGTCGGGCAACCGCCACGGCGACCTCGACTCCGCCGTCGCGGCCCTGCGGCAGGCGGTGGACCTCGGGGCCGACATCCTCGACGTCGGCGGGGTGCGCGCCGGCCAGGAGGGGGAGGTCGTCTCGGCGGCGCAGGAGGTCGAGCGGGTCGTGCCCTTCCTCGTCCTGGCGCGAGAGGCCCATCCCGACCTCGTCCTCAGCCTCGACACCTGGCGGCCCGAGGTGGCCCGCACCGCAGCGGCCGAGGCGGGCATCGACCTCGTCAACGACACCTGGGCGGGGCACGAGCCCGACCTGGTGCACGTGGCTGCCGAGGTCGGTGCCGGCTACGTCATCTCGCACACCGGTGGCCTGCCGCCGCGCACCGACCCGGTCGGGGTGACCTACCCGCCCGAGCCGAACGGTGTGGTCGAGGACGTGCTGCGGACCCTGCGAGAGGGTGCCGAGCGCGCGGTGGCGGCCGGCATCCCCACCGACCGGGTGCTCGTCGACCCGACGCTGGACTTCGGCAAGACCACCGCGCACTCGCTCACGGCGCTGCGCCACACGGAGGCGATCGTCGCGTTGGGCTTCCCTGTGCTGCAGGCGCTCTCGCGCAAGGACTTCATCGGGGAGACGCTCGACCTCGACGCGGACGACCGCCTCGAGGGCACCCTCGCCGCCACTGCCGTCGCGGCCTGGCTCGGCGCCACCGTCTTCCGCGCCCACGACGTCCGCGCGACCCGGCGGGTCGTCGACATGGTGGCCACCATCCGCGGCGACCGCGCGCCGCTGCTCGCGACCCGAGGGGTCGCCACGTGAATGGTGCGCTCGAAGGCATCCGGGTGGTCGAGCTGGGCGGCATCGGGCCGGTGCCGTATGCCGCGCTCGTCCTGGCCGAGCTGGGGGCCGACGTGGTGCGGGTCGACCGGGCAGGCGAGCCCAACCCCCTGGCGGCATCGGGCGGGCTGCGTCGCTCCCGGCCCGGCATCATCGCCGACCTCAAGCACCCCCAGGGGCTCGCCACGGTGCTGCGGCTCGTCGACGACGCCGACGTGCTCCTGGAGGGATGGCGCCCCGGGGTCGCCGAGCGGCTCGGCCTCGGGCCGGAGGACTGCATGGCCCGCAACCCGCGCCTCGTCCACGCCCGGATGACGGGGTGGGGCCAGGACGGCCCGTTGGCCACCACGGCCGGGCACGACATCACGTATGCCGCGTTGTCGGGCTCGCTGCACGCGTTCGGCCCCGCCGAGCGGCCGATCGCCCCACCCCCGGTGCTGGGGGACTTCGGCGGCGGCTCGATGTACCTCCTCGTCGGGATCCTCTCGGCCCTCCTCGCGCGCCAGCGCACCGGCCGGGGCCAGGTCGTCGACGCAGCGATGGTCGACGGGGCAGCGTCGCTGCTCACCGTGGTCCACGGGCTGCTCGGCGCCGGCGCGTGGCTCGACGAGCGGGCCGCGAACCTCCTCGACGGCGGTGCGCCGTTCTACGACGTGTACGCCTGTGCCGACGGGAAGTTCGTCGCCGTCGGTGCGCTGGAGCCGCCGTTCTTCGCCGCGCTGCTCGCGGGCCTCGGGGTCGAGGTCGAGGGGGAGCAGCACGACCGGGGCACCTGGCCGGCCCAGCGGGCCGCCTTCACCGAGGCCTTCGCGTCCCGCACGCGCGACGACTGGGCGACGATCTTCGAGGGCACCGACGCGTGCGTGGCCCCGGTGCTGTCGCTCACCGAGGCACCGGAGCATCCTCACCTGCGGGCCCGGGGAACGTTCGCCGTGGTCGACGGGCATCCCGTGCCGCGCACCGGTCCTCGGCTCTCGGCCACCCCGATGAGCGATCCCGGTCCGGAACGGCCCCCGGGTGCCGACACCACGGCATACCTCACCTCCCACGGCTTCACCGCCGAGGAGGTGGCGGCGCTGCTGGGGTCCGGTGCCGTCGTCCAGACCTGAGCGGTGCGGTGGGGTGCGGTGCGGTTGGGTGCGGTGCGGTTGGATGGGCCCATGGACACCGCGAGCACCGTGATCGTCGAGACCGCAGGCCCCGTCGGGCGGGTCACCCTCAACGCACCGGAGCGGCTCAACGCCGTCGACCCGGCCATGTGCGACGCGGTCTCGCACGCGGTTCGCGCCTTCGACGCCGACCCCGCAGTGCGGGTTATAGCCCTGACCGGTGCCGGGCGCGGGTTCTGTTCCGGTGCACCGCTCTCCGCGGACGGGGCCGACTCCGGCACGCTGGATGCGGGTGCGAACCTCGTGCGGGCCCTCATCGCCTCGCGCACGCCGGTCGTCGCCCTCGTCAACGGTGTGGCCGCGGGCATCGGGGTGCCGATGGCGCTGGCCTGCGACTACGTGGTCGCGAGCGAGGCGGCGTCGTTCGTGCTGGCGTTCGCGCGGATCGGTCTGATGCCCGACGGCGGGTCGACAGCCCTGGTCGCGGCCTCGATCGGGCGAGCCCGGGCGATGCGCCTGGCCCTGACCGGCGAGAAGCTGCCCGCCCGCACGGCGCAGGAGTGGGGGATGGTCGCCGAGTGCGTGGCGGCCGAGGACTTCGAGGCTCGGGGTGGCGAGGTGCTCGCCGCACTGGGCTCGGGCGCCACGGTGGCGCTGGGCTGGACCAAGGCGGCCGTCAACGCCGGGTCCCTCGACGTCGAGGCGGCGCTGGCGCGGGAGGAAGAGGGCCAGCGGGCGCTCATGCACACCGAGGACTACCGCGAAGGGGTCGCCGCCTTCCTGGCCAAGCGCCCCGCGGGCTTCACCGGCCGCTGACTCCCCAGCTCTCGGCGTCAGGATCGCGTCAAGAGGTGTCAGCGCGGCATCACGGCCGGTCGGTTCCGCTCGGGCCGGTGGTGTCGTGTGAGGCATGTGGGAAGACGTCATCGCGGCGGCCATCGCCCTGTCCCTCGTGGGGTACCTCCTCTACGCGCTGATCCGCCCGGAACGGTTCTGAGGCGCACCCGTGAACAACATCCTCGTCACCGGCGCCGCGGTCCTCACCCTGGCCGCGCTCCTGGCCGTGGCCCACGTGCCGCTCGGCAGCTGGATCCACCGGGTCTTCACCGACGAGCGGGACTGGTGGGTCGAGCGCCTCGTCTACCGCCTCGTCGGTGTCGACCCCCGCACCGAGCAGCGTTGGGCCGGGTACGCGACGTCGGTGCTCGCGTTCGCGGTCGTGTCGGTCGCCGTCCTGTTCCTCCTGATCCTGGGCCAGGGTCTCCTGCCCTGGTCGATGGGGCGCTCGATGCACTGGCACACCGCGCTGAACACCGCGGTGTCCTTCACGACCAACACCAACTGGCAGTCGTATGCCGGTGAGGCGGCGGCCGGTCACACCGTCCAGATGGCTGGTCTCACCGTGCAGAACTTCGTGTCGGCGGCGACCGGCCTCGCCGTCGCAGTGGCCCTCGTGCGGGGCATCGCACGGGCCGGCACCGACCGGATCGGCAACTTCTGGGTCGACCTCGTGCGCGGCATCGTCCGGATCCTGCTGCCCCTGGCCGCGCTGGCGGCGATCCTGCTGCTTCTCGGTGGGGTGATCCAGAACCTCTCCGAGCCCTCGGTCATCACGACCCTCGACGGCGGGCGGCAGGTGGTCCAGGGCGGGCCCGTGGCGTCGCAGGAGGCGATCAAGCTGCTGGGCACCAACGGGGGCGGGTTCTTCAACGCCAACTCGGCGCACCCGTTCGAGAACCCCAACGCCTGGACCAACCTGCTCGAGGTCTTCCTGCTCCTCCTCATCCCCTTCTCGCTGCCCTACGCCTACGGGTTGATGGTCGGTGACCGCCGACAGGGCGTCGTCGCCGTCGTGACGATGGCCGGCCTGCTCCTCACCAGCATCGCCCTGGCGTGCTGGGCGGAGGTCTCCGCAGCCGCCGGCCCCCTGGCCTCGATGGAGGGCAAGGAGCAGCGCTTCGGCGTGCCCTGGTCGGTGGTCTTCGGGGCCGCGACCACGGGCACCTCCACCGGGGCGGTCAACTCGATGCACGACTCCTACAGCGCCCTCGGCGGTGGGGTGCTCATCACCAACATCCTGCTCGGCGAGGTCTCACCCGGCGGGGTCGGCACGGGGCTCTACGGACTCCTGCTCATCGTCGTGCTCGCCGTGTTCATCGCCGGTCTCATGGTGGGCCGGACCCCGGAGCTGCTCGGCAAGACCGTGGGGCGGCGTGAGATCACCTGCGTGGCGCTGGCCGTCCTCACCATGCCGGCGCTGGTCCTGCTGGGCACCGCTGTGTCGGTCGTGCTGCCCACCTCGTCGGGCGCACTGCTCAACACCGGACCGCACGGGCTGACCGAGATGATGTACGGCTTCGCGTCGGCCTCGAACAACAACGGGTCCGCGTTCGTCGGCCTGTCCGCTGACCAGCCCTACCTCAACCTCGTGCTGGCGGCCTGCATGTTCCTCGGCCGGTTCGTGCCGATCGTCCTGGTCCTGGCCCTGGCCGGCTCCTTCGCCCGCCAGCAGCGCCGACCGGTCAGCCTCGGCACGATGCCGACGCACACCCCGCTGTTCACCGTCCTGCTCACCGGCACCGTCGTGGTGGTCGCCGGGCTCACCTTCTTCCCGGCGCTGGCGCTGGGGCCCGTCGCGGAGGCTCTCTCATGAATGTCGGGCTCGCTCGCACCGCGTGGGACGCGCTGCCCCGTGCCTTCGCCAAGCTGGACCCCCGGCACACCGTCCGCTCGCCCGTCATCTTCGTGGTGTGGGTCGGGTCGCTGCTCACCACGGTGCTGGCCGTCCTCGACCCGTCGGTCTTCTCGGTCTCCGTGGCCCTCTGGCTGTGGGCCACGGTGGTCTTCGCCAACCTGGCCGAGGCGGTGGCCGAGGGGCGCGGCCGGGCCCAGGCGGACTCCCTGCGGCGCACTCGCAGCGAGACCTCGGCCCGGCGCCTGCTGCCCGGTGGCGGCGAGGAGAGCGTGGCGGGCAGCGCGCTCCGCCTGGACGACCTCGTCGTCGTCGAGGCCGGCCAGGTCATCCCCGGTGACGGCGACGTCGTCGAGGGGGTCGCCACGGTCGACGAGTCGGCCATCACGGGGGAGTCGGCGCCGGTGATCCGGGAGTCCGGCGGTGACCGGTGCTCCGTGACCGGTGGCACGACGGTGCTCTCGGACCGCATCGTCGTGCGGATCACCAGCCGGCCGGGGGAGACCTTCATCGACCGGATGATCGCGCTCGTCGAAGGGGCGGCGCGAGCCAAGACCCCCAACGAGGTCGCGCTGACCATCCTCCTCACAGCCCTGACCCTGATCTTCCTGCTCGCGGTCCTGGCCATCGAGCCCATGGCGGCCTACTCGGGCTCGCGGCTCTCCCTCGTCGCGCTCGTGGCCCTGCTGGTCTGCCTCATCCCGACGACGATCGGGGCCCTGCTGTCGGCGATCGGCATCGCGGGGATGGACCGGCTCGTGCAGTGCAACGTGCTCGCGATGTCGGGCCGGGCCGTGGAGGCCGCCGGCGACGTCAGCACCCTGCTGCTGGACAAGACCGGGACCATCACCTTCGGCAACCGGCAGGCCAGTGAGGTGGTCCCACTCGCGGGGGTACCGCAGGAGGAGGTGCTGCGCGCGGCATACCTCTCCTCGCTCGCCGACGAGACCCCCGAGGGTCGCTCCATCGTCGACCTCGCGCTCAGGGCCGGGGTCGGGCCCGAAGGAGGGGATGCCGCCACCCTCACCCGGGACGGCACCGTCGTCATCCCCTTCAGCGCGATGACGAGGATGTCGGGCCTGGACGGGGCGGACGGGAGCCGGGTGCGCAAGGGGGCGGGCTCGGCCATCGAGGCCTGGGTGACCGGGCAGGGCGGGTCCGCCGGGGCCGACCTGCAGGATGCCGTGGACGCGATCAGCTCCTCCGGGGGCACACCCCTCGTCGTGGCCGGCGCCGGCCCCGGTGCGGCCCCCCGAGCCCTCGGTGTGGTGCACCTCAAGGACGTCGTGAAGCCCGGCATGCGGGAGCGCTTCGAGGAGCTGCGGCAGATGGGGATCCGCACGGTGATGGTCACCGGTGACAACCCCCGCACCGCGGCCACCATCGCCCGGGAGGCCGGGGTCGACGACTTCCTGGCGGAGGCGACCCCGGAGGACAAGATGGCGCTCATCAAGGCCGAGCAGCGGGGCGGCAAGCTCGTCGCGATGACCGGCGACGGCACCAACGATGCGCCCGCGCTGGCCCAGGCCGACGTGGGGGTGGCGATGAACACCGGCACGTCGGCGGCCAAGGAGGCCGGCAACATGGTCGACCTCGACTCCGACCCCACCAAGCTCATCGACATCGTCGCCATCGGCAAGCAGCTGCTCATCACCCGGGGCGCCCTCACGACGTTCTCCATCGCCAACGACGTCGCCAAGTACTTCGCGATCATCCCCGCGATGTTCGTGGGGGTCTTCCCGGGCCTGGAGGCCCTCAACGTCATGCGGCTCGGCAGCCCGGAGTCGGCGATGCTCTCCGCGGTCATCTTCAACGCCCTGATCATCGTCGTGCTCATTCCGCTGGCCCTGCGCGGTGTGGCCTACCGCCCACTCAGCGCGCACCGGATGCTGCGCCGCAACCTGCTCGTCTACGGGGTCGGCGGCATCCTCGCCCCGTTCGTGGGCATCAAGGCCATCGACCTGCTCGTCTCGCTGACTCCCGGACTGAGGTGACCGACCGTGCCCATCGCCCGACAGCTGGCGGCCGCGTTCAAGGCGCTGCTGGTGCTCACCGTGCTCACCGGGGTGCTCTATCCGATGGCCATCACGGCTGCCGGTCGGCTGGCCCCCGGCCGGGCCGACGGCTCCCTCATCCGCGTGTACGGCAGGGTCGTCGGGTCCTCCCTCCTCGGCCAGGCCGCGGCGGGGGCCCAGTGGTTCAGCGCGCGGCCCTCGGCCTCTGACCAGTCCGGCGAGACGAGCGGCGGGTCCAACCTCGGTGCCGCCGCGCCCGACCTCTCGGCGTTGGTGCGGGAGCGGGAGGCAGCCCTCCGGGCGGCCAACCCCGACGCACCCGGTCCGGTCCCGGCGGACGCACTCACGGCATCCGCCAGCGGCCTCGACCCGGACATCTCGCCGGACTACGCCCGGTGGCAGGCGCCGAGGGTCGCGGCCGCGCGCGGCCTCCCCGTGGAGGTGGTGCTCCGGGTGATCGCCGTCCACACGCGGGGGCCGGTGCTCGGTTTCATCGGAACGCACCGGGTCGACGTCACCGAGCTCAACGCAGACCTGGCGAGGTCACCCGTGACGTCGCCCGGTCGGTGACAATGTGCCCATGGCTCGCGGACGGCTGCGCATCTACCTCGGAGCTGCTCCGGGCGTGGGAAAGACCGTCGCCATGCTCGACGAGGGTCGGCGACGTCTCGAGCGGGGCACCGACGTGGTCATCGGGCTCGTGGAGACCCACGGCCGACAGCACACCGCCGAGATGGTCACCGACCTCGAGGTGGTGCCCCGGCTCCGGCTGACCCACCGGGGAGCCGAGCTGGACGAGATGGACCTCGCGGCCGTCCTCGCGCGACGGCCCGCCGTGGTGCTCGTGGACGAGCTGGCCCACACCAACGCTCCCGGGTCGGTGCACGACAAGCGGTGGCAGGACGTCGACACCCTCCTGGCCGCCGGGGTCGACGTGATCTCCACGGTCAACATCCAGCACCTCGAGTCGCTCAACGACGCGGTCGAGGCCGTCACGGGGATCGTCCAGCGCGAGACCGTCCCCGACGAGGTCGTCCGCAGGGCCGACCAGATCGAGCTCGTCGACATGTCACCCGAGGCGCTGCGCCGCAGGATGGCGCACGGCAACATCTACGGCCCCGACAAGGTCGACGCCGCGCTCGCCAACTACTTCCGGGTCGGCAACCTCTCGGCCCTGCGTGAGCTGGCGCTGCTCTGGCTGGCGGACCGGGTCGACGAGGGGATGGGCCGCTACCGGGCCGACCACGGCATCGACTCGACGTGGCCCACGCGCGAACGGGTGGTCGTCGCCCTTTCCGGCGGCCCGGAGGGCGAGACACTGCTCCGCCGCGGGTCCCGGATCACCTCGCGTGCAGCGGGCGGCGAGCTGCTGGCCCTCCACGTGGCCCGCTCCGACGGGCTCAGCGGGCCGGACCTGCCGGGGATCGCCACCCAGCGCCGGCTCACCGACGAGCTCGGTGGCACCTTCCACACGGTCACCGGCGAGGACACCGCCGAGGCGGTGCTCGACTTCGCCCGGGGCGTCAACGCCTCCCAGGTCGTCATCGGCAGCACCCGCCGCCCCCGCTGGCGCACGCTGGTCGTGCCGAGCACCACCGAGGAGGTCATCACCGGGTCCGGTGACATCGACGTCCACGTCGTCACCCACCGGTTCGCGTCGGGACGAGGCTGGCGCTCGACCCGCACCGCCCTGCCGGCCCGCCGCCGACGCCTGGGGTATGCCGCAGCCCTGGTCGTCCCGGTGGTGCTCACCGCGATGCTCGCGACCCTGCCCGAGGACCCGGGGCTCCCGCTCACCGTGCCGCTCTACCTCCTCCTCGCCGTGCTCGTGGCCCTGGTCGGCGGCATCGGCCCGGCTCTCGTCGGCTCGGTCTCCTCCTCGCTCCTGCTCAACTGGTTCTTCACCCCGCCCGTGGGAAACCTCACGATCTCCGAGCCCGAGAATGCCGTGGCCCTGGTCGTCTTCGTGGCCGTCGCCTCGGCCGTGGCCTGGGTGGTGCACCTCAGCGCCCGGCGCGCCGAGCGCGCCGTCGACGCCCAACAGGAGTCGGCGGCGCTGGCGGAGCTGACGCACACGCTGCTCGGCTCGACGGACCAGATGAGCCTGCTCCTCGACCACGCCGTCGACATGTTCGGCGCCCGGTCGGCGCTCGTCGTGCGCCGAGCGGGTGAGGGCTCGCCCCGGGAGGTGGTGGCGGTGTCGGGTGGGGCCGACGGCGTCGAGGGCCCGTCCGGGCGCTCGGAGGTGCCGACCGTCGGGTCGCCGGACGTGGCCCACGCGGTGATGGACGAGCAGCACGACCTCCTCCTCGTCGGGGCGCGGGTGGCGGCCGACCGGCAGCGCCTGCTCGAGGCCTTCGCGGCGCACGCGACCGCCATCCTCCAGCGCCGGGCCCTCCAGCACTCGGCGGGCGAGGCCGCCGCCCTGGCCCGGGACAACTCGGCGCGCACGGCGCTGCTGTCCGCGGTCTCGCACGACCTCCGCACGCCCCTCGCCGGGATCAAGGCGGCGATCGGGAGCCTGCGCTCGGACGAGGTCACCTTCTCCGCGGAGGACGAGGCCGAGCTGCAGGGCGCGATCGAGGACTCGGCGGACCGCCTGGACTCCCTCATCGGCAACCTCCTTGACATGTCTCGGCTCCAGGCCGGTGCCTTGGTCGCGGCTCCCCGACCGGTCGACCTCGGTGAGGTGGTGCCCTCGGCGGTGGCGTCGGTGACCCGGCCCGATCGGGTCTCCTGGAGCCTGGGCCAGGACTCCCGCCACGTCGTCGCCGACCCCGGCCTGCTGGACCGGGTGCTCGGCAACATCGTCGAGAACGCCCTGCGCCACCAGCCCGGGCCCGATCCCGTCCGGGTCTCGACCAGTGCGCTCGACGGGCGTATCCAGATCCGAGTCGTCGACACCGGCCCCGGCGTGCCGGAAGACATCCGCGACGACATCTTCCGGCCGTTCCAGCGCTACGGGGACGCGCCCGCGGGGGACGGGGTCGGCCTGGGCCTCGCGGTGGCGCGCGGGCTCGCCGAGGCGATGGGCGGGGAGGTCACGGCCGAGGAGACGCCCGGTGGCGGCCTCACCATGGTGGTCGACCTGCCGACCGCGGCTCCCGGGGGCCACGGTGAATGAGCGCATCCTCGTCGTGGACGACGACGAGACGATCCGGCGGACCCTTCGCATCAACCTCCGCGCCCGGGGCTACGAGGTCGAGGAGGTGGCGACCGGGCGCGACGCCCTCTCGACGATGGAGGACGCACCGGCCGACCTCGTCGTGCTCGACCTGGGTCTGCCCGACCTGGACGGCGTGGAGGTGCTGCGCCGCCTGCGCCGGAGCTCGGACGTGCCCGTCGTGGTGCTCTCCGCGCGCCAGCAGTCCGATGACAAGGTCGAGGCTCTCGACGAGGGGGCCGACGACTACGTCACCAAGCCGTTCGGCATGGACGAGCTGATGGCCAGGGTCCGCTCGGCGCTGCGCCGCACGACGGGGGAGCGGGACCTGCTGGCCCGCGTCGCACCGGTGCGCACGGCATCCTTCTCGGTGGACTTCGCGGAGGTGGTCGCCACCCGGGACGGTCGACCCGTGCACCTCACGCCGACCGAGTGGCGGCTCCTCGCCGAGCTGGCCCGGCACCGAGGGCACGTGGTGACCCAGGCCGACCTGCTTCGAGCGGTCTGGGGCCCTGGGTACGGTCGCGAGTCCAACTACCTGCGCGTCTATGGCAACCAGCTGCGTCGCAAGCTCGAGGCGGACCCCGGGCGACCCCGCCACATCCTCACCGAGCCCGGCATCGGCTACCGCCTCGTCGAGTGAGGTGGCCGCCCCGTGGCCGCCCGTGGTCAGGGCGCGGTGGGACCGAGGCGGCCGGCGAGGTCGGTGAGGGTGGTCACCGTGATCTCCGCGGGCGTCAGCGGCTCCGGCCAGGGTGCGCCGGTGCGGTCCAGGTGCGCGGTGCGCAACCCGGCGCGGGCGGCGCCGTGCACGTCCCACGGGTGCACCGCGACGAGCATCGCCTCACCCGCGGCCACGCCGCAGGTGTCGAGGGCGTGCTGGTAGGCGGAGGCCGCTGGCTTCCAGGCGGGAGCGTCCTCCACGGAGAGCAGGTGCTCGAAGGCGTCCGAGATGCCGGCCCGCTCGAACAGCCCCTCGGCCACGGCGGTCGACCCGTTGCTCAGGGTGACCATCCGGATGCCGCGGTCGGCGAGCGCCCGCACGCCCGGCGCGACGTCGGGGTGCAGCGGCAGAGCCATGAAGCCGGCCATCACGTGCCGCACCGCGGCATCCATGTCGTGGGCGGCAGCACCGGGGAGGCCGTGCAGGGTGGTGCGCAGGGAGGCCGCCGCGAGATCGGCGAAGGCCGGGTTGTCGCCGGTGATGGTCAGCACGAAGCCGTCGCGCAGCAGCCCGGCGAACCACGGCGCCACGAGGTGCGCCCCGACGCCGAGGTCCTCGAAGCGATCCCGGATCGGCGACATGTCGGACAACGTCTCGTTGACGTCGAAGACGATGACGCGGGGCAGCGGCCGGTCCGTCGGCTCTGGGGTGCTCATCGCCCCATCCTGCCCCGCGGTCTGTCGGTGCGCGGGGGCACACTGGCACCCATGACCGATGGAGAGCCCGACGCCGCGGGCCACGACGGGGTGGGGCTCGCCGAGGTGGTGGAGGTGTCGCGAGCCGTCGCCGCGACGCGATCGCGCACGGCCAAGACCGAGGCGCTCGCGGGCCTGCTCGCTCGCTGCGCCGGGGAGGACGTCGGCGTCGTCGTCGCCCACCTCTCCGGGGTGCTCCCGCAGCGGCGCCTGGGCGTCGGCTTCCGCTCCCTCGGCACGCTCCCCGAGCCGGCCGCCGAGTCCAGCCTCCGCGTGCGAGAGGTGCACGAGGCCTTCGACCGGCTGGCGCGCACCGCGGGCGCAGGGTCCACGGCGGCCCGCCGCACCGAGCTGGCTGCCCTGCTGGGCCGCGCCACCGCCGACGAGCAGCGTTTCCTGCGCGACCTCATCACCGGCAACCTGCGCCAGGGGGCCCTCGACGGGGTGGTGCTCAAGGCGATCGCCAGGGCCTACGCCGTGCCCGAGCCGGTGGTGCGCCGGGCGGTCATGCTGGCGGGGTATGCCGCGGACGTCGCCGAGATCGCCGCCCTCGGCGGGCGTGATGCCCTCGAGGCGGTGGGCCTGGTCGTCGGTCGGCCCCTGCGACCGATGCTCGCCGCCTCCGCCAAGACCCCCGAGGAGGCGGTGGTGGGCCTGGCCGGCGGCCCGATCATCGTCGACGGCAAGCTCGACGGCATCCGGGTGCAGGTGCACCGCCACGACGGGGTGGTCACCGTCTTCACCCGCAGCCTCGACGAGATCACCGAGCGGGTGCCCGAGGTCGTCGAGGTGGTGGGGGCCCTGCCGGGAGGAGACCTCGTGCTCGACGGGGAGGCGATCGTGCTGCTCGACGGCGGGCGGCCGGCCCCGTTCCAGGTCACCGGCTCCCGCACGGCGAGCTCGGCCGACGTCGAGGGCCTGCGCGAGAGCGTGCCGCTCACCACGATGTTCTTCGACCTCCTCCATCTCGACGGTCGCGACCTGCTCGACGAGCCGGCCCTCGTCCGTCACGAGGCCCTGGCAGCGCTGGCCCCCCACCTCCTCGTCCCCCGACGGGTCACCGACGACGACGCCGAGGCGCGCCGGTTCTTCGACGAGCTCGTCGCCCGGGGTCACGAGGGGATCGTCGTGAAGGACGGGGCGAGCCCCTACGCCGCCGGGCGGCGGGGCGGTGGCTGGGTCAAGGTCAAGCCGGTGCACACCCTCGACCTCGTCGTGCTTGCCGTCGAGTGGGGGTCCGGCCGGCGCAAGGGGCTGCTCTCCAACATCCACCTCGGTGCCCGTGACCCGAGCACCGGCGAGCTCGTCATGGTGGGCAAGACGTTCAAGGGGATGACCGATGAGATGCTCGCCTGGCAGACGCAGCGGTTCACCGAGCTGGCCACCGACGGAACGGACGGGTGGGTGGTGCCGGTTCGTCCCGAGCAGGTCGTCGAGATCGCCCTCGACGGCATCCTGCGCTCCACCCGCTACCCCGGTGGGGTCGCCCTGCGGTTCGCGAGGGTGGTCCGCTACCGCGGCGACAAGGAGGCCGCCGAGGCCGACACCATCGATGCCGTCCGCGCGCTGGGGCCGGGCTGACCGCCGGTGCGCGGGGCGAACACGGCACGATGGGGGGATGCTGACCAACTGGGCCGGGAACCACGTGTTCGGTGCAGCCCGGGTCGTGAGACCGCAGGGCCTCGAGGAGCTCCAGGCCCTCGTCGCCGCCGAGCCACGCCTGCGCGCCCTGGGCTCGAGGCACTCCTTCACCGACATGGCCGACACCGAGGGCGTCCTCGTCTCGCTCGACCGGATGCCGCGCACCCTCGACGTCGACGAGTCGGCGCGGTCGGTGACGGTCTCGGCCGGGTCCCTCTACGGCGACGTCGCGATGGCGCTGCACGAGCGGGGGTGGGCGCTGGGCACGATGGCGTCCCTGCCGCACATCTCGGTGGCCGGGGCCATCGCCACCGGCACCCACGGCTCGGGGGACCGGCAGGGGTCCCTCGCCGCGGCCGTGAACGCTGTGGAGCTGGTCGGAGCGGACGGCGAGCTGCGCCGGTGGGTGAGGGGCGAGCCCGACTTCGACGGTGTCGTGGTGTCCCTGGGGGCCCTCGGGGTGATGACGACGGTCTCCCTTGACATCGAGCCCGCCTACGAGATGCGGGTCGACTGCCTCGTCGACCTGCCCTGGGAGGTGCTCGCCCACGACCTCGACGCCGTGACGTCCGCGGCCACGAGTGTCAGCCTCTTCACCGACTGGCAGGCCGACACCGTGGGGCAGGTCTGGCTCAAGAGCCGAGAAGGCACCCCGGTGAGGTCGCTGCCGGGTGCCCGCCCGGCGGGGACGGTGCTGCACATGCTCCCGGGCGGAGACGTGGCGGCGGTCACCGAGCAGGGCGGGGTCAGCGGGCCGTGGTTCGAGCGGTTGCCGCACTTCCGGATGAGCCACACCCCGAGCCGCGGTGAGGAGCTGCAGAGCGAGTACTTCCTGCCCCGGGCGCGTGCGATCGAGGCGGTGGAGGCCATGCGCAGCCTGGGGCCGACCTTCGCGGGCCTTCTCCAGGTCTCGGAGATCCGCACGATCGCCGCCGACGAGCTGTGGCTCAGCGGGGCCCAGGGACGTGACACCGTCGGGCTGCACTTCACCTGGCTGCGCGACGAGCCTGCGGCGCGCGAGGTACTCGCCGCGATGGAGGAGCTGCTGCTCCCGCTCGGCGCGCGGCCACACTGGGGGAAGGTGTTCGTCACCGGCCACGCGGGACTGCGCGAGGCGTACCCGCGCCTGGGTGACTTCGCGCAACTGCGGGACCGGCTCGACCCGGACCGGACGTTCGGCAACGCCTTCATGGACCGGGTGCTCGGAGCGACGCCCGGGGCGCGGGTGTCGACCGACAACCAATCACAGAGGGAGTCATCATGATTCGCGGACTGCTCGCCAACATCGCCACGTCCGATCTCGCTCGCGCCGAGCAGTGGTATACCGGGCTGTTCGGTCGAGAGCCCGATGCACGACCGATGTCCGGGCTGATCGAGTGGCGACTCGACGCGGCATTCGGCGTGCAGGTCTGGCTCGAACCGAGGCGCGCCGGGCACTCCGCCGTCGTCCTCGACGAGACCGACCTCGACGCCGCGGCCGCGCGACTCGAGGGCGCGGGCCTGGCGCACGGTGGGCCCCAGCCCGGCGGAGGAGCGCGCATCCTCCAGCTCACCGACCCGGACGGCAACCAGGTCGTGCTCACGGGAACCTGAGCCCGCACGACCCGTCGGGCGACTACCGTCAGGCCTGTCGGGTCGGGCGTGAGCGAGGAGCACAGGCATGAGCATCCGTGCAGACGTCATGGGGCCGGTCTCGCGCGGGCTCTGGACCTTCACCGCCGACGTGGACCTGCTCTGTCGCCTCGGTGGCACCGGTTTCGACTGGATGGCCCTGGACGCCCAGCACGGCGCCCTCGACCGGGCCGCGCTGCTGGCGGCGGGCCGGGCCCTCACGGGCGCGCGTGTGCCCTTCGTGGTGCGGGTCCCCGCAGTGGACCCGACGTGGATAGGTCTGGCCCTGGATGCCGGGGCGCGGGCCGTGATCGTGCCGTCGGTGACAGGTTCCGAGGATGCCGCCGTGGCGGCCCGTGCCAGCCGCTATCCGCCACTGGGGGAACGGAGCTGGGGTCAGCTCGCTCCCCTGTGGGGAGGGTCGACGGTGGCGACGGACGAGGCGAACGCCGCGGTGCGGTGTGCGGTGATGGTCGAGACGGCGGGGGCCCTGGAGGAGGTGGACGCGATCGCGGCGACTCCGGGGGTCGACCTGCTCTTCGTCGGGCCGTTCGACCTGTCGCTGAGCCTCGGCACGACCGTCGACGCCCTGCTCGACGACCACGCGCGCAACAACCCGTTGGGCCGGGTCGTCGCCGCGGCCGCTGCCACCGGCATCGATGTGGGCGCCTTCGCCGGCGGGCCGGATACGGCGCGCAGGCTCCGCGACCACGGCATCCAGTGCCTGGCCGTGACCACCGATCTCGCGATCGTGGACGCCGGGGTGCAAGCAGCCCTCGCGACGGACTGACCTGGCCGGGGGCTCAGGCGTCGGCCAGCAGCAGCAGGAGGCGAGTCGCCTCGTCAGCGGTCGCGGCCCGGGCGGCGCCCAAATAGCGGCGGGTGTCAACCGTGGTCGGCCCGGCGAGCCGTTCACGGAGGGCGTCGGTGAACACGTGGTTCAGGTGGGTGGCGATGTTGACCTTCCGCATACCGGCGCGCACCGCGGAGACCAGGCCGTCGTCGGGCACCCCGGAGGAGCCGTGCAGGACGAGCGGCACCGGCACCCGCCGGGCGAGCTGTGCGATGAGTCCTGTGTCCAGCCGCGCGACGCGCTCGGTCATCGCGTGCGAGCTGCCGACCGCCACGGCCAGGGCGTCGACCCCGGTGTCGGCGACGAACCGCTCGGCATCCGCGGGGGAGGTGCGCACTCCGGGCGCGTGCACGCCGTCCTTGCCTCCGACCTCGCCCAGCTCGGCCTCGACGCTCACGCCCTCGGCGTGGCACAGCTCGACCACGGACTTCGTGCTCGCCCGGTTCTCGGCATCGGAGAGCCGGGAGCCGTCGAACATCACCGACCCCAGGCCGAGGCGGACCGCCTCCGCGACGAGGTCGAGGTCCTCCGCGTGGTCGAGGTGGACGACGACGTCCTGGTCGCACGCCTCCGCGATCGCGAGAGTGGCTGCGGCGATCGGCCGGAGCGACCCGTGGTACTTCACGCAGTTCTCGCTGATCTGCATGACGACCGGCAGACGGGCGCGTTCGGCGGCCTCCGCGTAGGCCTCGGCGTGCTCGATCTGGATGACGTTGAATGCCGCCAGCGCACCACGAGCGGAGCTGCTGAGGGCGTGGGTCAAGGACACACGGGTCATGCGATCTCCTCGATGACGACCTCATGGGTGAGCCGCGCGGCGGTGGCGTGGTCGACCTCGCCCGCCACGGCCGCCAGGACCGCCGCGGCGGACCACGCGATCCCGGTACGGATGACGGGTGGCCACTCCGGGTGGTCCCGCTGGTCCAGGGCCACGGCGACGGCGGCCGTCATCGCGTCCCCGGCCCCGGTGGGGTTGCCGCCCACGGAGGAGGCCAGACGCGCTCGTAACACGCGGCCCGAGCGGTCCACGAGGACGAGCCCGTCGGCGCCGAGGGTGATCAGCGCCGCCCGGGCGCCGGCGGCGACCCGCGCTCGGGCCGCCTCCACCGGGTCCGCGGCCCCGGTGGTGGCGGTCGCCTCCTCCCCGTTCGGCGTGACGAGGTCTGGTCCCTCCGGGAGCGCCTCCATGAGGTGTGGGCCCCGGCAGTCGAGGACCACCCGGGCGCCTGCGCCTCGTGCCGCCCTGATGAGCTGGGCCAGGACGTCGGTCGGAGCCCTCGGAGGCAGGCTCCCGGAGACGGTGACGACCCCGCAGTGGCTCGCCTCCCGCTCGACCGTGGCCACCAGCTCCCGCCACACGGCATCCGGCTGTGGTTCTCCCGACTCGTTGAGCATCGTGACGCCGTCAGGGGTGACGAGGGCGACGGAGCGCCTCGTGGGGACCGGGCTGTGGGTCAGCGAGGACGTCAGGTCGCGCCCGGTGAGGTCCGTTGCGAACTCGGCCCGGCGCGAACCCCCGACGGGTGCGCACACCAGCACCTCGTGCCCCGCAGCCCGAGCGACCGAGGCGACGTTGACGCCCTTGCCCCCGGCCCGCTCCACCACATCGGACACGTGGTGCACGGAGCCCGGGACGAGCGCAGGGAGGCGGTAGGTGACGTCCCACGCGGGGTTGGGCGTGACGCAGAGAATCACGTCGGGACGTCCTGTGCGAGCAACGCAGCGCCGATGGCACCGGCCCACTGGCCGAGAGTGGCGGGGACGACGTCGAGCTCGACACCGTCGGGCAGCCTGACCACGAGCGCCACGCGGAGCGGGTCGAGGAGGAGGGCGCCGGCGTTGGCCAGTCCGCCGCCGATGAGGACGCGGCGGGTGCCCGCGGCAGCGACGATCGGGGCCATGACGCTCGCCAGGGCCTCAACCGCGTCGGTCCACACGGCGCCGGCCACCGGATCGCCGGCGCGCACCCGCTCCGCGACCACCTCGGCGTCGCCCTCCTCACCGCTCGCCTCTCGCCACCGACGGCCGATCGCCGCGGCGCTCGCGATGGCCTCGAGGCACCCGGAACGACCGCAGCCGCACTCCGGCCCGCCCGGGGTGACCAGCACGTGTCCGATCTCGCCGGTCCACGGGGTGCCGGTGACCACGCGACCGCCGATCATGAGCGCGGACGCCAGGCCGGTGCCCAGCGGCACGAACAGCACGTCATCGACACCGACCGCCGCGCCGAAGCGGTGCTCCGCGAGCAGGCCGGCCCGCACGTCGTGCCCACCGGCGGCTCGGAGCCCGAGGCGGGCCGAGACGGTCGCGCGGACGTCGAGGTCCTTCCACCCCAGGTTGGCCGACCAGATCGCCAGACCGGTGGCGTCGTCCACGAGCCCGGGGACGACCACCCCGACGGCCCGGGGGCGCACGGACGGGTCCGCACACATCGCGACGACGACCTGTGCGACGACCTCTGCCACGACCTCGGCGACCAGGTCGCCGAACCGGCTCGCCAGGTCTGGCGGGGACGGCACGGCGAGCCGCTCGAGGACGTCGTCGCCGCGCAGGGCGACCGCCTTGATCCGGGTGCCGCCGACATCGATGCCGACGACGAGGTCATCGTCCACGGGGGCGTCAGCCGAGCACGATGGACCGGGTCAGGTGGCGGGGTGCGTCCGGGTCGAGCCCGGCGATGCGGGCCCGCGCCAGGCAGAGCCGGTGCAGCCTGACGAGCTCGGCCATCGCGTCGACCTCGCGGTGCTCCCAGTGTGCTCCGGTGGCCGCGACCTGCTGGTCGAGCTCGGCGGGCACCTCGCCGAAGGCCCACACGGCTCGGCCGGCCGTCGCGATGCTGATCGGGCCGTGCCGGTACTCCATGGCCGGGTAGGACTCCGCCCAGAACTGTGCCGACTCGCGCAGCTTGAGGGCGGCCTCGTGCGCGACGCCGACGGTCCAGCCCGTGCCGAGGAAGGTCACCTGGTCCACGTCCAGGAGCCCGGCCAGCGCCGACTCCTCGTCCTCCGCGAGCACTGCCCTGGCTTGGTCGATGGCCGGGGACAGGTCCTCGCCGAGGGAGGCCCTCAGGAGAGCGAGGGTCGTCGTGGCGAAACGGGTCTGGACCACGCTCTGCTCGTCCACGGCATCCATCAGCACGAGGTCGTCGGAACCGTCGGCGACCGGGGTGCCGGGGGTGGCCACGAAGCTCACGAAGGGCGTGCCGGAGGAGCGGAGCTCGTCGACGACCGAGCACACCTCGGTCGTCGTGCCCGACCGGCAGATGATGATCGCCCGGTCGTAGCCACGACCGAGGCGGTGGTCGCTGGCTGACCAGGCGTCGGTGACTCCCTGACCGGCGGACTCGCGCAGTGAGGCGTAGGCCTGGCCCATGAACCACGAGGTCCCGCAGCCGATCGTGGCGACCCGCTCCCCGTCCCGCGGGAGGACGTCGCGCAGGTCCCGGACACGCTCGGCGGCGCGGGCCCAGTCATCGGGCTGGGTCGCGACCTCGCGGGCGAGATGGCTCTGTGACATCGAGGTCCTCCATGGTGGGTGGCGAGTGACTACTTGTTGGTTCCCTGGGACACCGACCCCTGCAGCTGGCGCTGGAAGATCAGGTAGACCACGAGGACCGGCACGACCGTGATGACCACAGCGGCGAACAAGGCGCCGAAGTCGACGGAGTAGCCGGCTTGCGAGGCGAACGCGGCCATTCCCTGGGTCAGCACGTAGTTGTCGCGGTTGGTGTTGAGGGCGACCGGCAGGAGGAACTGGTTCCACAACCCGACGAAGTTGAGGATGGCGATCGTGGCGAGTCCTGGCTTCGCCATCGGCAGCATGACCTGGAAGAAGGTCCGCCACTCGCCGGCACCGTCGAGCGCTGCCGCTTCCGCCAGAGAGGAGGGCAGCGTGCGGAAGAAGGCGACCAGGAAGAACACCGTGAAGGGAAAGGCGAATGCCGTGTAGGTCACGATGAGACCCGGCAGGGTGTTCAACAGGCCGACGCTCTTGAGCACGAAGAACAGCGGGACGACGGCCAGGAAGATGGGGAACGTGAGCCCCGCGAGCATGAGGTAGTACAGCAACCGGCTGCCCGGAAAGGTGAAACGGGCCAGCACGTAGGCCGTCATGGACCCGAACATCATGGTCAGGAACAGGGCCCCGAAGACCACGATGACCGAGTTGAAGAAGAAGCTGCCGATGCCGGCGGTGGTCCACGCGTTCACGTAGTTCTCGAACTGGAGCTTGCTCGGGAGCGAGAACGGCGAGGCGAAGATCTCGGAGCTCGTCTTGAACGACGACATCACCACCCAGAGCAACGGCACCACGACGATCACCGACCAGATCCCCAGGACCCCGTGAGCGAAGAGCTGGACGGTTCGGTCGCTGCTGCCGGGCTTCCGGTCCTGGCGGGGGGCGGGGTCCGGCGAGGTCCGCCCACCGGCCGGGGGTGCTGAGCCCGGAGCCTCGGGTGTCGCGCTCATTGGGCCACCTCGTTCCGTCCACCGATGAGCCAGTTGATCACGAAGACCAGCGCGGCATACGTCAGGGTGATGGCGGCAAGGAGCACACCCATGGCGCAGGCGTAGCCGAACTGGCCCTTGGTGAAGGCGGTCGTGAACAGCTGTTGCGACATCACCAGGGTGGTGTTGGACGGTCCACCACCGGGCTCGAGGGCCGCCATGTAGACGAAGGCGTCCAGGGCGAGGATCCCCATGTAGATGAAGGCCGTCTGGACGTTCTCACGGATGAGCGGCACCGTGATCGTCACGGCGGTCCGGAACCGGCTGGCGCCATCCATCCGCGCCGCCTCGTAGATCTCGGCCGGCAGGCTCTTGATCGCCGCGATGAACAGCACCATGTAGAACCCGACGAGGCCCCACACGACGGCGAACATCACGGCCCAGCGAGCGGTGCTGATGTTACCGAGCCAGGCGAAGGCCTCGAAGCGATCGAGGCCGATGCCGGTGAGGAGCCCGTTGAGGAGCCCGCTGTTGGGGTCGTAGATCTGCCGCCAGATCAGCCCGATGACGATGGCGGGGATGACGTAGGGGAAGAACGAGAGGATCCGGTAGGTGCTGGCGTTGCGGAGCCCTCGGGTGGCGCCATGGCTTGCTCCACCGACCGTGACCAGCGACGCGAAGAACAGTGCGATGAGCAGTGTGACCACGGGCAGGATGAGCGCCAGGAGCACGCTGTTGCGGACTGAGGTCAGGAACGTGCCGTCGGAGAACAGCTTGGAGTAGTTGTCCAGCCCGACGAAGTTCATGTCCTGCGAGAAGCCGGACCAGTCGGTGAGCGAGAAGTAGGCGGCCTGGATGAACGGCGACACGACAAAGACGATGTAGCCGGCCACCGGGAGCACCAGGAACACGACGAAGAAGCTGATCCTGTCGAACGTGAGGTTTCGTGCTCGCCAGCGCTTGGAGGCCAGCAGCCTGACCCCGGTCACTGCTGCGACCGGGGTCCCGGCCGTTGTCATTTCACCTCGACCTTGGTGATCGAATCGTCGTTCGCGACCTTGTCGGTGATGCCCTGGAGGCCCTTGGTCAGCTCGGCGACGCTCGAGCCACCCTGCAGGAACGTGTTCCAGACCACGAGCTGGTCGGTGTTCATCCCGTAGAGGTCGACGAAGTTCCACGAGAAGACGTTCTCGCCCGCGGCCTCGAGCATCGACACCTGGGACACCAGCGCTGTCGAACCGAACCCGTCAGCGGGGATCGTGCCCTTGACGATCGTCGAGGAGAACGTGGTCTTGGCGAAGTTGACCGCAGCCTCCTTGGAGAGCATCGCCCGCATGAACTCCTTGCCCCCGGCGACGTTCGCGCCCTTGGCGGGGATGATGTACCCCTCGCCGGCCGTGGAGTGCAGGGCCTCCCACGGCTTTGCGGAGTCGCTGGTCACGACCGGCTCGGGCGCCCCGGTCATCTTGAAGCCGTCCTTGGTCTGCGACTTCATCTCGTTCTCGATCCACCCGCCCGAGGGGTAGAGGACGAACTCCTCGGAGTTGCTCCACTGCGCCTGGGCGGCGGTGAACTGCGTCCCGGCCCCACCGGGCTTGATGTAGCCGGCGTCGATGATCTTCTTCATCCCGGTGAAGACGTCCTGCACGGGCTGCATCGACCAGCAGTCGGGCTTGAGGTTCTCCAGCGCCAGCCGGACCTCGTCGCCGCCCTGCTTGATCGCGGAGCTGATCGCCAGGGTCTGGTAGTAGGTGGCCGCTTCCGTGCCCCAGCCGAGCAGGTACTTCCCCTTCGCCTTGGCCTCCTTGCCCAGCGCCAGCATCTCGTCCCACGTCTTGGGGACCTCCCAGCCCTCCTCCTCGAAGAGGGCGGCGGAGTACCACATGGCGTAGACCGTCAGGACGTAGTTGAGCTGGACGAACTTGCCGTCGAACGTGCCGGAGTCGGTGACACCGGGGTAGAGGGTGTCCTTGATGACCTCTCCCTCGTAGTTCTTGGCCTCGACCACGTCGGTCAGCTCCGCGAGCTGCTCACGGATGGTGTTGATGCCGATCAGGTTGGCGCCGCTGTTGTCGATGACGTCCGGCGGGTTGCCACCGACGAAGCGCGGCTGCAGGGTCTGGGCGATGTTGGTCGCGGCCGTGACCTTGACGGTCGACCCGGTCTGCAGGGCCTCGACCTGCTTGCCCGCGAACTCGGCATACTCGATCCCGTAGCCGCCCTTGAAGATGACGGCGTCGACGGTCGACTTCTCGACCATGCCGAACGGGTTGGTGTCGCTGACGTCTCCCTTGGGTGCCGAGCTGGCCGAGTCGTCGCCGCTCCCGGAGCTGGCGCAGGACGCCAGGGCGCCGCCGGCGGGGATCAGGGCGGCGATCGCGAGCGAGCCGCGCAGGAAGTCCCGCCGCTGAAGGGATGAGTTGACCTTGCCCGGGTTCGTGCTGTGTGCCATGCGGTGTGCCTCCATTGGCTCCTCGGTGACGGTGGTCGCCACGCAAGCGGGGTGGTTGGTTGCTGCTGTGCGGTGAGCGCCGGTCTAGGCGCTGCGCCGGATCTTGCCTTCGTACCTTTCTTCGAGTCCGCGGTTGTGTTCGTCGCCGCCGGGGATGTTTGCGGACAGGTAGAGGGGTGGGACCGTGCCGTCGGCGCCGAGGCGGTCGGCCACGCCCATGGTGAGCAGCTGGGCGATGAACGCGCTGGTGATCGAGGAGACGGCACCGACCGGCACGCCGCCCGGGAGGGCCATGGTCGCGTCCCCGAACGGAGCCAGGTTGTCGATCACGACGTCGGCCACGTCGCAGAGGCGCTGGCCGCTGGCGTGCTTGGGCTCGACCGCCATGGTGTGAGCGAGCGAGGTGACGGCGATGACCGAATGCCCCTTCTCCTTGGCGAGGATGGCCAGACCGACGACCGAGCCGTTGACGCCGGAGTTGGACGCGATGGCGAAGACGTCTCCGGGGTGGATCGGCGAGAGGTCCCACAGGTCGCTCGCGATGGAGGGGTTGCGCTCCAGGGCCGACCCGCTGAGCGCCTCGACACCGAGGTCGCCACGCACCACCACGTCGCGCAGGGCGATCTTGTTGGTCGGGATCAGGCCGCCGGCGCGGCCGGCGATCTCCATCGCGAAGGCCTCGGAGTGGCCCGTGCCGAAGGCCTGGACCACGCAGCCGCGCGAGATGGCGTCGGACATCAGGTCGACGGCGCCGTCCAGGCCACCTCCCTGGGCCATGGTGGCGAGGGCTTCGATCCTGGACTGGACGACCTGGGCGTAGTCCTTGGTCAGGCCGGGAAGGCCGGGGCCGGTCATGGGGTCTCCTCGTGTCGGACGAACAGGGGTGCGGGCTCGAGCGTCCGTGCGGTCTGGGTCGGGCCCGCTGCTCCGGTCGGTCGCGCGCCCCGCCGCGGGCGGCGGTGGGTCGAGACGGCCGAGGCGGAGGCGGCCAGCTTGGCACTGGCCCGATCGAAGTTCTCCTGGGCGACGAGCAGGTAGAGCAGGTCGAGGATGAGGAGCAGACCGTGCTTGGCCGAGAGGTCGTCTGGCTGGAGGATCTGTTCGTTGACGGAGGTGATGACGCTCCAGTCGGCGGACTCCGTGAGTGGCGCTGTGGGGTTGTTGGTGATGGCCACCGTGAGCGCACCGGCGCGTCGCGCCTCGGCAAGCATCTGAATGGTCTCCTCGGTCCGGCCGCTCGTGGAGATCCCGATCGCGACCGTGCCCGTCCCCTGGATGGCGGCGCTGGTCAACCCGGCATGAACCTCGGACCAGGCATAGGTGGTGATCCCGATGCGGTAGAGGCGGCCCTGCAGCTCCTCGGCCAGCATCGCGCTGCCGCCCACTCCGTAGATGTCCACGTGCGCACTTCGAGCGATCTGCCGCCCGATCTCGGCCATCATCACGAGGTCGACGGCGGCGGCAACCTCGTGCAGGGTCCGCACGTGGGCATTGATGAGCATGCTCAGCACACTCTCGGGGGAGTCGTCGGGCCCGAAGGCCCGACCGATCGCCGACGTCCACGTGTCCAGCGCAGCGCGCCGTCCGACGTCCTTGGCCAGGCCCACTCGAAAGGAGACGTAGCCGCTGTAGCCGAGCGCGCGACAGAACCGGGTGACCGTTGCGGGAGATGTGCCGGCTGCCTCGGCCAGTTGCCCGATCGACATCTGGAGCGGGGCCTGTGGGTCGCCCAACACGTAGTCAGCGACCCTGGCCGTTGCTGCCGACAGTTCCGCGTGCATGGACCGGATCCGGTCGCCGACCCCGGACGGCTGCGCGACTGGAGCGATGTCGACCTCAGTGGCGAGAATAATATTCCTCCCCTACGTCAAGCGCTGAGAATTTCTCTTGCGGCCCAAGATAGGGCCTGGCCCTGCGGAGCACAAGGGACATGACGTGTTTGCCGGGCAGACTACGAGGATGCGGACTCTCTTGGCCGTCGACGCCGGCGGCACCAGCACCCGGGCGGTGGTGGTCGACCTTCTCGGTCGGTGCCACGGCTACGGGGCATCGGGCAGCGGGAACCCGACCTCGTCCGGCATCGTCCACGCGGTCGACTCCATCGTCGCCGCGGCCGAACGCGCCTGCGCGACGCCCGGATCGGGGCTCTCCGGCCCCTCGCTGGCCGTCATCGCCCTCGCCGGTGAGCGCAGCGAGCCCTTCACCGAGCACCTCAGCGCCCGGCTCGGCCCCCTCGGCGTCACCGAGGTCCTGGTGCAGCCGGACCTCCTCGGAATGTTCCATTCCGGCACTCATCGCCGCGAGGGTTATGCCGTGATCGCGGGCACCGGAGCCATCGCTGCGCGGGTTCGTGACGGTCGCGTCGAGCACGTGGCGGGAGGCAACGGGTGGCTCCTCGGCGACACCGGCAGCGGGTACTGGATCGGTCAGCAGGTGGCTCGCGCCGCTGTGGCGGCCCTGGACGGTCTGGGTCCCCCGACCGCGCTCACCGCCCTGGTGCTGGATCACCTGGCGATCACGGACGATCTCACCGGGGGTTCGGGTCGCCCACCGGCCCTGACGCGGCTGGTCTCGGTCCTGTACTCCCTGCGACCGGTTCAGCTGGCTCAGTTGGCGCCGCTCGCGTTCCAGGTCCCCGACGATGCTGTGGCCGGCCAGGTCGTGGTCGACGCCTCCGTTGCCCTGGCCGAGCTGCTCGCAGCCGTGCGCCGTCCCGACGTGACCGGACCGACGGTCGTGGGCGGAAGCGTCCTGGTGCGCGGACTGCTCTGTGCGCCAGACCGACTGCGACGTCGGCTGGCTCCGCTGGTTGAGGAGGGCCATCAGTTGACGGTCGTGTCCGACGGGGTCGTCGGAGCGGCCGTCCTGGCCTTGCGCAACGCCGACGTCCGGGTCGACGACATCCTGTTCGATGCGCTCCGCGCCGACGTCGACAGAGCGCGCACCGCTGCTCGGACGCACTGTTGAACCGGAGCTTTCCACCGAACGGAAAGCCCGTCCTCAGAAGCTCGTTGATCGCTCTGGGACGGCTGAGGCGGGAAGCGGAGTCGACATCGCTGTCACCGTTGGCGGGCCTCAACCGCCGACCTTCCGATTTTCGGATGTACGCGTACGCGGAGGTCAGGGACCCTTTTCGAGGTGGCGTGCTACATCTCGGGCAGCGTCTCGCCATACCCTGCGACCCATATGTGACCGTTCGGATTGTCCCCCAACTGCTCCCCGCGTCCGCGCAGCACTCGATGTACTCGATGGTGCGTCTCAGTCCGACCGGGCGTCGGTGTTGTTGCCGAGGGCGCTGCGATGAACCCCCCTCATGGCAGGGGGATGTCAGTCGTCGGCGTCGGCGTGGTGTCGCGCCAAGCGGCCAAAGAGGGCGAGCTCGCTAGGCATCCGGACTCGCTCATCCGCAGATCCTTGGCGACCCGGAATACCGGCTCATCATGGGCATCATCGCCAGGTCAGGTGTCGGGAAGCGGGTCGGGCTACTCGCTGCGGTTTCGTGGGCTGCTCGCTTTTGCTCCAGAAACCCTCCGTCGGAGGAGCCGGCGGGTGCTCGTGGCCTTCGGCCACGAGCTCGACCACATTGAGGGAGTCGCCGTGTCCACCGTGTCGCGTCACACAGTTCTACGGGGCGCCGGTGGCCTGCCCATCATCGGGCTGCGGTCACCAAGTTTTTTGGCCGCTGCTGCCGCGGCCGCCTCGAACCTCACGCCGGCCGAGCTCGACGAGCGTCGCCTGCCCTGGGTGGACCTGCAGTCACATCAGGCTCCCGCCGTGGTTTCGGTCGCGTTCAGGAACTGGACCAACACTGCGGCCTGGCTGATGTCGTAGCGCTTCGCTGCGGTCAGCAGGGTCAGTCCTGCAGGGCCGCAGACGCCGACGAGCCCGCGTAGGTGGGCCAGGGCAGCAGCCGGTTCCGCAGTGGTGAGCTCCGCGCGGTAGTGCCGCTCGAACTCCTCGAAGCGGGCTGGTTGGTGTCCGTACCAGGTGCGGAGTTGCGTCGACGGAGCGACCTCCTTGAGCCACTCGTCGATCTGGGCGCGCTCGTGGCTCAGTCCCCGCGGCCAGACGCGGTCGACGAGCACCCGGTACCCGTCCCCTGGCGCGGGCTCGTCGTAGATCCTCTTCAGGCGCACGGGGTACCTCGATGCCATGTCGTCCACTCCTCGAACAGTCGGAACCAGAATCTTCCCGAGGATCGCCGCTCGGTGTTGCTCGCTGCTGCGGCTCGCCGCCGCGGCACCCCAGCTCCGTCGGTGCCTCCCCTCCGCAAGCATCATCAGTTGTGGACGCCAGCGCTGTCCAGGTTGACCCCAGGGACCATGCAGCGCCTAGTCGAGACCGATGCCGGGCAACCCGACAAGTGATCCAGCCATAGCCGCAACCATCGAGGGACGTGCCCCTCGCTGACCACCACCGGGCGCGCGACCGCGCGCGCAACCGCGCGGACCACCGAGCTCATGGACAACTCGACGGCGTTGCCCGACGGTGCCCGGCACGGCCTGCCACCCCGAAAGGTCGCACCGTCGTCAGGTGGGTCACCTCGATTGACCACAAGGTGATCGGCAGCCTGTGCTTCATCACCTCGTTTGCCTGGTTCCTCCAACCAGTCGACCCCGGGAGTGGGTTTGGCCCGGAAGGCGTCAGCGCGTGTCGGCCTCGGCCAGGAGGGCGGATGCGTGGCGCACCATGGCGTTGGCCTTCTCGACTGTGATGAGGGTCGAGGAGTAGTGCGCAGCGTCCTTGTCGGCAAGCAGGCGCCTGAGCTTGGCGGGAAGTGTGGTGTCCCGCAGCGCGACATCGCCGAGGAGATCCACCGCCTGACTGTGGTCCTGGCCCCGACTCCATGTGCCGAGACTGAGCCCGCAGATCGCATCGGCTGCGGCGATGCCACCTAAGACGGCCAGGGCGGCTGCGACGTGCGCCTCACGGCGGTCCTCTGTGAGCACGAGTTCGGCGACCTCCAGGAACGCACGGGCCTGGTCACGGCGCGCGCGGCATTCGGCGGGCGTGCACGTGACGACGCGACCAGAACGGCGTGGAGTCATTGCAGCCCTCGAAGCACGTCGACGAGGCGCTCGCCGTAGATCGGAATGTCCTCGGCGCGCCATGAGTCAACCAAGGGATCGCCCTCTTGGGCCATCTGCCCGAGAGTGGTGGGGGCGAGGTCGATCATGTGGGCGGCGTTGCCGGTCCATATCGAGATGCCTCGATCGAGGTCGTCGATCTGATGAAGCCACGTCTCCTCATCGGAGTCCGCGACGGCCCGGGGCCGGACGACCAGCACGTCGACGTCACTGTCCGAGTCGGCGGTCCCCCGTGCGAAGGACCCGAAGAGGCCTACGTGCATCGGTCTGACGTGCCAGCCGGCAACCTCCTCGCGGATCCTCGTGAAGATGTCATCTCTGACCCTGGTCAGCGCTTCGATGTGGCGTACGGCGACGTGCTCCCGGTTGAGGCGATACAGGGGGTACCGGGCGGGGGACTCGACGAGCACGACCCCCTGCCTGACCAGCCGCGCCAGCACCTTCCGAACCCCCTCATCACTGCTGTGGCCAAGACGCCGATGCACTTCGGCCGCGGTGCATCCTGCGGTCGTGGCCGACAAGACGTGCAGCACTCCCGCATCCAGGGTGGGCGTCACGGTCGCGAGAGGAGATGACAGGTCCATGCGTAGACGATCCCACTATTGTTGACATGAGTCAACTATAGTTGTCGACCACGGTGCCTGGTCGACGGACTCGGGAGTGCGACGTCGAACGCTCAGGGATCTGCCGGCGCATCTCATACGCCGTACCACGAGGACGTGCTGCGGAGGGAGGCACCGTTGTTGCCGTCCGTCAGCGAACGGTCCGCACGGACCGAACTACAGAAGCCGCGATCACCGCGCTGAAGACCTGGGACCTGCGGCTGTTGTGGTGGCCAGGGGCGGGGTCGAACCGCCGACCTTCCGATTTTCAGTCGGACGCTCGTACCAACTGAGCTACCTGGCCGGATGACGCGGCGCGGCCGGATCTCTCCGTCCGCTCCGCACCGGAGCGACCCCGACGGGACTCGAACCCGCGACCTCCGCCGTGACAGGGCGGCGCGCTAACCAACTGCGCTACGGGGCCTTGGTGTGCAAGGCCTTCATGCGTATCCCCAACGGGATTCGAACCCGTGCTACCGCCGTGAAAGGGCGGGGTCCTGGGCCGCTAGACGATGGGGACCCAACCTCAGGCTGGATCCTCATCGTCGCGCAGCGCGCAGCGCTCGGATCCGTCGAGGACTCGGAAAGCATAGGGGACACCCGGGGCGCCCACCAAAACGGCGACGCCCAGGCCCCGGCGCCCGCCCGCCACGCTCCTCGCCGTCAGCATGTGTTGACGGCGAGGGCTCGTCAGCATATGCTGACGGACATGACCAGAACCGCCACGGACCTCGCTCGCGACGTGGACAGCACCGACCCCCGGGTCGGTCTGCTCGCGGTCGCCGCGCTGGGTCGACTGCTCGACCAGCTCGAGTCCCTGCACGTCCGCCAGGCCCGAGCCAGGGGCTGGTCCTGGCAGGAGATCGCCGAAGCCCTCGGTGTCAGCAAGCAGACCGTCCACCGCAAGCACTCCCGGAGGTAAGCCGTGTTCGAACGATTCACCCGCGACGCCCGTGCGGTGGTGGTCTCCACCCAGGACCTCTGCCTCGAGCTCGGATCCGACGAGGTCCACCCGGTGCACCTGCTCCTCGCCCTCACCGAGGAGGCCAGCGGGGTCCGCGACCTGCTCGCCAGCCACGGCCTGACCACGGATGCCGTGGCCGACGCCCTCGGTGCCCCGCAGACGGCGGCCCCCACCCCGCTGGGTGATGACGACGCCGCGGCGCTTCGCTCGCTCGGCATCGACCTCGACGCGATCCGCGAGGCCGTCGACCGCCAGTTCGGCGAGGGGGCCCTCGACGAAGAGGCGGCCCCGGTCGGCCGCGACGACGACCCCCAGCAACGACGGTGGGGCGTGGGAGGACGCGTCCGCTTCGGGCGGGGGTCGAAGAAGGTCCTCGAGCTCGCTCTCCGCGAGGCGATCCGCAGCCACTCCGGTGAGATCGGCTCGGACCACATCGCGCTCGGTGTCCTGCGCACCGACGACGACGCCGTGCGGCTGGTGCTGCGCACCCTCGACGTCGACTCCCGTGCCCTGCGCGCCGACCTCGAGGACCGGCGCCGACGCAGCGCCTGACCGCTGGTCAGGGCCGGTCAGGGTTGGTCAGGGCGGGCGAGCCCCGGCCCCCTGGTCAGCGGCCGGGGTTCGCCCACGCGAGCAGCCGGTCGGCATCCCACGTCGTGATGATCCGCTCCGCAGGCACGCCGAGAGACTCGGCACGGGCGCACCCGTAGGCCTTCATGTCGAGCTGGCCGGGGGCGTGGGCGTCGGAGTCGACGGCGAAGAGGCAGCCGATCTCCAGGGCCAGCTCGATGAGCTCGTCGGGCGGGTCGCACCGCTCGGGGCGGCTGTTGATCTCGACCGCGGTGTCGTGCTCCGCGCACGCCTCGAACACCGCGCGCGGGTCGAAGTCCGACTGCGGGCGGGTGCCGCGCGACCCCTCGACGAGCCGCCCCGTGCAGTGACCCAGCACCGTCACACGGGGGTTCGACGCGGCGGTCACCATCCGCGCCGTCATCGGCCCGGCGTTCATCCGCAGCTTGCTGTGCACCGAGGCGGTGACGACGTCGAGCTTCCCGAGCATCTCGTCGGTCTGGTCGAGCACGCCGTCATCGAGGATGTCGACCTCGATGCCCTTGAGCACCCGCATCGCACCCCCGAGGGAGCGGTCCAGGGCGTCGACGATGCCGATCTGGGTGGTGAGCCGCTCGGCGGTCAGCCCGTTGGCGACCCGCAGCGACGGGCTGTGGTCGGTGAGCACCATCCACGCGTGCCCGAGCTCGAGCGCGGTCAGGACCATCTCGTCGATCGGGGACCCGCCGTCGCTCCAGTCCGAGTGCAGGTGGCAGTCACCCTGCAGGGCGGCATACAGCTCCTCGCCGCCGTCCACGAGGGGGCCCGCGGCCTTGGCCTGCAGGGAGGAGAGGTATGCCGGGAGCTCGCCGCCCAGCGCCTCCGCCACGACCGCGCTGGTCGACTTGCCGATGCCGGGGATGTCCTGGAGGGTGCCGGCCTCGGCGCGTTGCCGGAGCTCGACCTCGTCGGTGTCCCGCAGGGTCTTGACGGCCTTGCGGAAGGCCTCGACGCGGTAGGTGCCGGCGCGGGTGCGCTCCAGGAGGTAGGCGATCCGGCGCAGCGCCTCGACCGGGTCGACCGGCGCCTCCAGCGGTTCGAGCAGGGCGACCACGGGTCCTCCTCGCTCAGAGGATGCCGGTGAGGGCGGTGAGGAGCCGGTCCACGTCGTCCTCGTTCGTGTAGGGCGCCAGCCCCACCCGTACGCCTCCGGTGTCACCGAGCCCGAGGTGTCGCGAGCACTCCAGCGCGTAGAAGTGCCCGGCCGGGGCGTTGATCCCGTGCTCGGCGAGCGAGGCGCGGATCGCCTGCGGGTCGAGCCCGTCGGCGGTGAACAGCACCGTGGGAGTCCGCGAGTGGGCGTTGCTGTGCACGGTGACGCGGTCCATGGCACGCAGCCCGCCCTCGAGCACCTCGAGGAGGGCGCGCTCGTGGTCGCGCACGGCCGCCATCCCGGCGAGCACGCGCTCACGCCGGGTCTCGGGGGTCACCGGCTCGTCGAGGTCGGAGAGGCTGGCGATGAAGTCGACCGCGGCGGTGACACCGGCCATCAGCTCGTAGGGCAGCGTGCCCAGCTCGAAGCGCTCGGGCACGGTGTCGGAGGAGGGCAGCAGCTTGTCGGGGTGAAGGGTCTCCAGGAGGGCCGGGTCCGCGGCCAGGACGCCGCAGTGCGGGCCCATGAACTTGTAGGGGGAGCAGGTCCAGGCGTCGGCGTGCAGGGCGGGCAGGTCCACCGAGGCGTGCGCCGTGGCGTGCACCCCGTCGACCCAGTGCAGGGCCCCGACCTCGTGCGCGAGGTCGGCGACGCGGCACACCGGGGTGCGGGTGCCGATGAGGTTGGAGGCCGCGGTGGTGGCGACGAGCCTGGTGCGGTCGCTGATCTGCGCGGCCACGGCATCCGCCGACATCTCGCCGCTCTCTGGGTCGAAGTCGACCCAGCGCAGCGTGGCTCCCGAGGCCTCGGCGGCCTGCACCCAGGGGCGGATGTTGGCGTCGTGGTCGAGGCGGGTGACGACGACCTCGTCGCCGGGGCCCCAGTCCTTGGCCATGGCGCGCGCCAGGTCGTAGGTCAGCGAGGTCGCGCTCCGCCCGAAGACGATGCCGCGGGGGTCGGCTCCGAGGAGGTCGCCGAGAGCGGCCCGGCACTGCGTGACGACGGCGTCGGCGCGACGCTCGGACGGCGTGGCCGTGCCGCGGTTGGAGATCCCCGAGGTCAGGGTCTCGGCGACCGCACGCCCCACCACGTCGGGCACCTGGCTCCCGCCGGGCCCGTCGAAGTGGGCCGCCCCTTCGGTGAGCGAGGGGAAGTGGGCGCGGACTCTCTCGACGTCATACGGCATACGGCCCATCCTGCCGCACGCGTACGCTGCGAGCTCGTCCGTCGGATCCCAGCTTCGTGCGGGCTACCACGAGGTGTGGAGGGGGCGGCCCTCGGCGAAGCCTGCGGTGCTCTGGATGCCGATGGTGGCCCGCTCGTGGAACTCCGCCAGGGTGCGGGCGCCGGCGTAGGTGCAGCTGCTGCGCAGGCCCGAGACGATCTCGTCGATGACGTCCTCGACGCTCGGCCGGGCCGGGTCGACATACATCCGGGCCGAGGAGATGCCCTCCTCGAACATCGCCTTGCGGGCCCGCTCGTAGGCCGTGTCGCTGGCCGTGCGGCCCCGCACCGCCCGCGAGGACGCCATCCCGAAGGACTCCTTGTAGCTGCGCCCGGACTCGTCGGTGTAGAGGTCGCCGGGTGACTCCAGGGTGCCGGCGAACCACGACCCGACCATGACGTTTGAGGCCCCGGCGGCCAGCGCCAGGGCGACGTCGCGGGGGTGGCGCACCCCACCGTCGGCCCAGACGTGCCCACCGAGCTCGCGGGCCGCGGCGGCGCACTCGAGCACCGCGGAGAACTGCGGCCGTCCCACCGCGGTCATCATCCGGGTGGTGCACATCGCGCCCGGGCCCACCCCGACCTTGACGATGTCCGCACCGGCCTCGAGCAGGTCGCGCGTGCCCTCGGCCGAGACGACGTTCCCCGCCACCACGGGCACCTGCGGGTCCAGGGCCCGCACGGCGCGCAGCACGTCGATCATCTTCTCCTGGTGACCGTGGGCGGTGTCGATGACGAGCACGTCGGCGCCGGCGTCCAGGAGCGCCGCGGCCCGGGTGGGCACGTCGCCGTTGATCCCGACGGCCGCGGCGATCCGCAGCCGGTCGTCGGCGTCGACGGCGGGGGAGTAGAGGTGGGCCCGCAGTGCACCGGAGCGCGTCAGGATGCCGACGAGCTTCCCGGTCGGATCGACCACCGGGGCGAGCCGGCGGCGGGCGTGGCTCAGGGTGTCGAAGGCCTCCTCGACGTCGACGCCGTCGGGCACCGTGACCATCGCGCGCACCATGACGTCGGCCAGCTGGGTGAAGCGGTCCACGCCGGTCAGGTCGGTCTCGGTGACCAGCCCCACGGGTCGCTCGCCGTCGAGCACCACCGCGGCACCGTGCGCCCGCTTGTGCAACAGCACGAGGGCCTCGCCCGCAGTGGTGCTGGGCGAGACGGTGATCGGGGTGTCGTAGACGAGGTGGCGCGACTTCTGCCACGAGATGACGTCGCGCACGATCGCCAGCGGGATGTCCTGGGGGGTGACGGTGATCGCACCGCGCCGAGCGGTCGTCTCGGCCATCCGGCGGCCGGCGATGGCCGTCATGTTGGCCACGACGAGCGGGATCGTCGTGCCCGTGCCGTCCGAGCTCGACAGGTCGACGTCCAGGCGGCTCGTCACCGACGACCGTCGCGGCACCATGAAGACGTCGTCGTAGGTGAGGTCGGTCTGCGGCTCGAGGCCGTTGAGGAAGCGCACCCGACCAGCGTAGGCGGGCGGCGCCGGGACCGTCCGGTCTCACGGGGTGAGACGGCCGGTGTCGCGTTCGGAGCCGGTTCTGCACAGGGGTGGGCACCCGGCATCCACCGCTGTCCACAGGGCCACGGCCGGGCTCGTGCGCAGCGCCCCGGAGTCGTGCACAGGGTGGCGCGGTTCTCCACCGTTCGTCCACAGCGTCGTGCACAACCCCGGGGTCGCGCGGTCGAGAACCCGATCCGTTGAGATCCTCGAAAACCCTTGCGCGCCATCGGGTTCAGCGAGTAGAAATCTCCTACGCCGCACGTTGGGGCGGGGCACGAGGACCGGGGTAAGACCCGGACCGGTAGGGCTCCGGACCACGGGTGGCGGCGGTCGGGAGACCGAGGTCCTGTGCTTGGCGGGCAACTGCCGGGCGACGTCGATGACGAGGCGTCAGGGCCCGCGGACCCGGTCGTGCGAGCACTCCGCTCGACGCCCCTGGTGACTTCGGTCCCCGGATCGGCCGAGCTGGACGGGTGTCATCCCGGTGGGTGCGTGACCCGCTCTGGTGGGGATCGTGACCGCAGCACGCGCATGCGAGGCCCCTCCACCTCATACGTGGAGGGGCCTCGTCCTGTGTGTCGGAGGTCCGGCCCGCTCTCCACCCGGCGCCGGCCACCCCCGATGGGGCAGGATCGGCGCCGTGACTCTCATGGCGTCCTCGCCGGCCGATGCGGCCCGACGCTCCGGCCTGCGCCGGATGCGGGTCGTGGCCGTGTCGCTCCTGGGCGTGGCGGCCGTGGTGTTCCTCGCGACGCTGCGGTTGGACCACGACGGCGTCTGGGGCTACGTCAACACCGCGGCCGAGGCGGCGATGGTCGGGGCCCTGGCCGACTGGTTCGCGGTCACGGCCCTGTTCCGGCATCCACTGGGCCTGCCGATCCCCCACACGGCGATCATCCCGAAGCGCAAGAACGAGATCGGCCGCAACCTCCAGGACTTCGTCACCGAGAACTTCCTCACCGAGGAGATCGCGCGCGAGCGACTGGCCGCCGCGCACGTGGGTGAGCGGGTCGGTGACTGGCTCCTCGACCCCGGCAACCGTCGACGGGTGATGGTCGAGGCGGTACGGGTCGGACGCGCCGGGATGGGCCGCCTCACCGACGAGGAGGTGCGGGCCGTCGTCGAGGACTTCCTCGTGCCCGGGCTCGTGGAGGAGCCGGTCGCGCCCATCGCCGGGGCTCTCCTGGAGGGCGTCGTCTCGGAGCAGACGCACCACGGCCTCGTCGACCTCGCGCTGGAGCAGCTGCACGACTGGCTGGGTGAGAACCCCGGGACGTATGCCGCGGTGCTGGGGGAGCGGGCGCCGTGGTGGTCCCCGCCCTGGGTCGATGACAGGGTCATCGGCTGGACCTACCAGCAGGTGCTGGCGTGGATCGAGGACATCCGCACCACGCCGGAGCACCCCGCGCGCACGGCCTTCGACGACCTGTTGAAGCGGCTCGCGCGCGACCTGCAGTCCGAGCCCGAGGTGATGGCCCGGGCGGAGGCCCTCAAGGAGAGACTCCTGACCCACCCGCAGGTGCCGGTGACCGCGGTCGGGCTGTGGCACTCCTTCCGCACCGCGCTCGGCGCCGCGATGGACGACGAGTCCTCCTACTTCCACGTGCGGGGCGACGAGCTGCTCGAGCACCTCGGTCGACACCTCGTCGACGACGAGGTCTGGCGGGGGACCCTGGAGGCGCGGCTCGGCGAGGCGGTCTCGTTCTTCGTCAACACCTACGGCAACGAGATCGCCGAGGTCATCTCGATCACCGTGAACCGCTGGGACGGCAAGGAGGCGGCCGAGCGCATCGAGCTGCACGTGGGCCGGGACCTCCAGTTCATCCGGATCAACGGCACCATCGTCGGGGCCCTCGCCGGCCTGGTGATCCACGCCATCGCCCAGCTCCTCGGCTGAGAGGTTGCGTGGCTGGCGGGCCCCGGGTCGCCCCAACTTTCCCGCCCGATCCCGCAACCTTCAGGCTCGCACCCCTACGGATGTGGCGCGAACGTGAAGGTTGCGGGGTCGAGCAGCGCGAGAACGCGTCAGGAGCGCTTCGGGGGGCGCGGGAAGAACATGCTCGTCCGCTCCTGGTACTCCGGGTAGCCCGGACGCTTGGACATCTCGGACTCCAGCAGCTTCGCTCCCGTCGCGAAGGCGAGGAAGTAGGTCATCACCGCGGGGGAGAGCACCGTCAGCACACCGGGCCACGCCTCGGCCGCGATGACGAAGATGCCCCACCAGACGGCGGAGTCGCCGAAGTAGTTGGGATGCCGGGTCCAGGCCCACAGCCCCCGGTCCATGACCTTCCCCTTGTTCGTAGCGTCAGCCTTGAACGAGGACAGCTGTGCGTCACCGACGGCCTCGAAGGTCACGCCGACGACCCAGATGAGCCCGCCGACCGCCGCGATCCATCCGAGCGGTTGGTCCGTGGCGGCGGCCACCTGCACGGGCAGCGAGACGAACCACGCGGCCAGCCCCTGCACGAGGAACACCTTGCGCACGGCAAACATGAACCGCTCGCCCTCCGGCACGGCGGAGAGCATCTTCTCGTAGCGGGGGTCCTCCCCGGCGCCGACCGCCCGGCGCCGGATGTGCCACGCCAACCGGCCACCCCACAGCGTCACGAGCACGGCCAGCACGAGCGAGCGCGACGACCCGGTGCCCGCGGCGTACGACACCCAGGCGACCAGGATGAACAGCAGCGGCCAGACGACGTCGACGATGGCCACCCGGCCCACCCGGCGGGACACCAGGGCGGTGACCACCATGGCGAGCGCCACCGCCCCCAGGCTCACCGCGACGACCAGCAGCAGCTCGGCCCCCATCAGCGCGCCGGGTCCGAGACGACGGGAGGGCCACCGGGCCGGCGGAGCAACAGCTGGTCGACGCCCATCCGACCGTCGCGGAAGGCCTGCGACCCGCCCACGAGGTAGAGCCGCCACACGCGGGCGGCCTCCTCGCCGATGAGCTCGACGACGCGGTCCCAGCCCTCCTCCAGGGTGCGGTGCCAGGCGTCGACGGTCCAGACGTAGTGCTCGCGCATCGCGTGCACCCCGCGCAGCTCGAGCCCGGCGCCCTGGAGCAACCCGAGGGTCTCGCCGACCGGGCGCATCGTCATGTCGGGGGCGATGAACTGCTCGATGAACGGCCCGCCACCGGGGTGGTGGCCGGCGAACCGCGACATCTGCTGCACCAGGACGTAGCCGCCGGGCTTGACACTGCGGTGCAGGACCTCGGCGTATGCCGCGTAGTTGCCCTCCCCGACGTGCTCACCCATCTCCAGGGACGCGACGGCGTCGTAGGGGCCCGAGTGGATCTCGCGGTAGTCCTGGAGCCGGATCTCCACCCGGCCCTCCAGCCCGCGCTCGCGGATCCGCTCGTCGATGAACGCCTTCTGCTCGGCGGCGATCGTCACACCGGTGACCCGGGCGCCGAAGTGCTCCGCGGCATACAGGGAGAGCGACCCCCAGCCACAGCCGACGTCGAGGAACCGTGTGCCCTCGGTGAGCCCGACCTTGCGGCAGACGAGGTCGAGCTTGGCCGCCTGCGCCTGCTCGAGAGGCATGTCCGGGCCGTCGACGTAGAACGCCGAGGAGTAGGCCATGTGCGGGTCGAGCAGCAGCTGGTAGAAGTCGTTGGACAGGTCGTAGTGGTGGCTGATCGCGCTGCGGTCCCGCGCGAGGGAGTGCAGCCGGCCCTTGAGCACCGCCTGGGTGGCCGGGGGTGACGGCGGGCGACCGAGGGCCCCGGTGTCCTTGGCGAGCCGCACGAGGTCGGGAAGCAACCGGGCGATCCGACGGGCGGTGAGCGGGGGGAGGCTGCGTGCGGCGACGGTCTCGCGCACGAGGTCGAGGGTGTCGCCGACGTCGCCGTGCACCTCCAGCTCACCGGTGACGTAGGCCTGGGCTGCCCCCAGCTCACCCGGGTGCCAGAGCAGGCGGGTGAGCGCCTGCGGGGTGCGCAGCTCGACGAGGGTGCCGTCGGCGGGGCCGGCCTCAGAGCCGTCCCAAGCGCGCAGGCGCACCGGCAGCGGGCCGGCCAGCAGCGGCTCCAGTGCCGACTCGATGCGGCCGGCGACGCCGAGCCGGTCGACGCGCGTGGAATCCGGCGTGGTGGGGCGGGTGTCACGCTCGGTCGTCGTCATGTCAGGGCTCCTCGTGCGGCAGGCCGGTCAGCGGGTCCGCATCCTCACGGGCGCGGACGGGCGGCGGCTGCGCCGCTCACCTCGCGAGTGGTTCGGTGCCGACCCACCGGGTGGATGCCGCCTCCTCGCGTCGCCGAAGGCGGGTCGACCGGGTGAGGTCGAACACCGCCGAGACGAGGTCACCACCGAGGGACCGCGTCTCGGTCTCTCCGATGACCCGCGGCGTGGCGCCGCGGCCGGCCAGCCACACGGGGTGCTCCCGGCCCAGGGCTCGGAGCGCGTCGGCGTGGGCGCGGAACGTGGTGGGCCGACGGGAGGCGATGACGACCGCATCGGTGCGGATCATCGCGGCTGCCGAGGCCACGGAGGAGATGGGGGTGTCGCAGCCGAGGTAGCGCACGCGCCATCCCGCGCGGCCGAGGAGCACACCGAAGGACAGCAGCACGATGTCGTGGAACTCACCGGGGGGGCACGCCAGCACGGCGATCGGCCCGGACCCCAGGCCCCACGTCAACGACAGGGACCCCAGCCGGCGCCGCACGAGGCTGCTGGCGAAGTGCTCCTGCGCGATGCCGAAGCGGCCCATCTCCCACTGCTCCCCGATCATCGCGAACAGCGGCAGGATGACGTCGATGATGGCGCTCTCGGCGGAGCGCTCGGTGAAGGCGGTGTCGAGCACGGCCTGGGCGCGGTTCTCATCGAGCGCGGAGGTGGCGTCCAGCAGCTGCGCGACGAGCAGGTGTGGGTCACCGCGGCGGGCCCGGGCCGCGGGGTCCTCCAGCGGCTCTTCCGGTGCGGCCGTGCCGTATGCGCTCGCCCCCCTGGCGGTGCGGACCATGCGGTCGGCCGACGCCGCCGAGCCGGAGCCGGCCGCGACGCCCTGGGCGGTGACGAGGCGCAGACCGTCGGTGGCCGAGGTGCCGTTGCGCTCCGCCTCCAGCACCCTGCGGCAGGCCTCGGCCGCGCTCACCCCGGCCGCGCGCAGGGCGATGACCTCACGGACCCGGCGCTCGTCCTCCCAGCTGTACAACCGGTACCCACCGGCGGACCGTCCGGGGCTCAGCAGGCCGTAGCGGCTCTCCCACGCTCTCAGGACGTGAGTCGTCACACCCACCTTCTTGGCGAGCTCACCAATCCGCATGCTCGGGGGCATCGAACTTCTCATGAACGTCACGGTAAACCCGTCGGCATACATTTGACAAACATTTGACGAAAGAGCTGGGAGGCATCTAACCTCATGCCAATGCCATTCCCCGTCGTGCCCGTCGCGCGCCGGGATCAGGTAGCTGTCGTCGGAGCCGGAGTCGCAGGCCTCACCGCCGCCTACGTGCTCTCCGCCCACCACGACGTCACCCTCTACGAGTCCGAGCCCCGGCTCGGCGGCCATGCGCACACCCACACGGTCCCCACCGCCAGCGGTGACCTGCGCGTCGACAGTGGCTTCATCGTCCACAACGACCGCACCTACCCCCTCCTTCGTCGCCTGTTCGCGGAGCTCGGGGTGGAGGCGCGCGACACCGAGATGTCGATGAGCATCCGTGACGACGCCACCGGCACCGAGTTCGCCGGCGGCCGCGGCCTCAAGGGGTTCCTCGCCCGGCCGAGCCAGCTGCTCGACCGCGACTTCGTGGGGATGCTCCGCTCGGTGCGCCGGTTCCACTCCATGGCTCGGGACTTCCTCGCGGAGACCGACGACGACGACACCACCACCTACGGCGAGTTCATCCGCGACGGTGGCTTCCCGGCATCCTTCACGACGCTGTATGCCGTGCCTCTCGTCGCGTGCGTGTGGTCCAGCGGCGGCGAGGAGGCGATGGACTACCCGGCCCGCTACCTGTTCCGGTTCCTCGAGCACCACGGCATGCTCAGCATCGGTGACGCGCCCCAGTGGATGACCGTCGTCGGCGGCTCGCGCACCTACGTCGACGCCCTCGCTGCCCGCCTCCGGTCGGTGCGGCCCGGCGACGCCGTCTCGTCCGTCCAGCGCACCGACGGTGGCGTGGAGATCCGCACCGAGACGGGGCGCCTGGACCACCACGACCGGGTCGTCCTGGCGCTGCACGCCGACGACGCGCTCGGCATCCTCGCCGACCCCACCCCGGAGGAGAAGGACGTCCTCGGCGCCTTCCGCTACAGCCAGAACGAGACGGTCCTGCACCGCGACGGCTCGCTCATGCCGCGCGCCCGCCTGGCCCGCTCGTCCTGGAACTACCTCGTCGGCACCGACCCCACCCAGGGCGCCATCGTGACCTACTGGATGAACCGCCTCCAGGGGCTGCCGGCCGACGAGCCGTTCTACGTCACGCTCAACGCGACCGACCGCATCGACCCGGCGAGCGTCGTCGCCACCATGCAGTACCGCCACCCCCTGTACGACCTCGCGGCCGTGCAGGCGCAGCGTCGCCTGCCCGAGCTCACGACGGCCCGCACCACCTACGCCGGGGCCTACCACGGCTGGGGCTTCCACGAGGACGGGTGCAAGTCCGGTGTCGACGCCGCTGCGGCCTTCGGGGTGACGTGGTGACGACCGTCGCCGACCTCCCGACCCTGCCCGCGCTCGTCGTGGGGCAGGTCCACCACACCCGCCACCGCCCGGTCGAGCACTCCTTCACCAACCGGCACCACCAGTGGCTCGTCGACCTCGATGACATGCCCCGCCTGCCCGCTTGGGCCCGCCCACTGGCCACGTTCCGCGCCGAGGACCACCTCGCCGGCGCACCCGGCATCCCCGCCCTGAAGGCCAACGTGCTCCGGGTCCTGGCGGCGGAGGGCGTGCAGTCCGGCGACGTCGAGAAGGTCGTCATGCTCGCCAACGCACGCGTCCTCGGCCACACCTTCGACCCCATGACGGCCTTCTGGTGCTTCGCCACCGACGGCACGCTCCGGGCCGTCCTCGTCGAGGTGCACAACACCTATGGCGGGCGCCACTCCTACGTGCTGCAGCCGGACCCCTCGGGGCGCGCGAGCACGGCCAAGGAGTTCTACGTCTCGCCCTTCAACGACGTCGAGGGCGACTACGCCATCCGCTTCTTCCTCTCACCCGAGCGCGTGGGAGTGGCCATCCGTCTGCTCGTCGGTGACGAACCACTGGTGACCGCATCGGTGACCGGTGCACCGCAGGAGGCGACGACGCCTGCCGTGGTGCGGACCTCGGTGCGACACCCGTTCATGACGCAGCGGGTGACGGCCCTGATCCGGGTGCACGGCATCTGGCTCTGGTTGCGTCGCCTGCCCGTGCGTCCCCGCCCCGACCATTCACTGGAGAGTGTGAGATGACCGTCGACATCCCCCGATTCGAGATAGCCCCCGCCGTGGGGTTCCCCCCGATGATCACCCGCGGCGCCGTGGCCCGCTCCATCGTCCAGGCCATGGTCGGCCGGATGCCGGTGCGCCTGCGCTACCCGGACGGCACCGTGGTCGGTGGCGGCGACGCCCAGTCCCCCGTGCTCGACGTCGTGCGACCGCGCGCCCTGTACCGCCGCCTCGAGGCCCACCCCAAGATCGGTCTCGGCGAGGCCTACATGGCCGGTGACTGGCGCGCCGCGCCCGGCACCGACCTCGCGCACGCCCTGATGCCGTTTGCCGCCCGGATGGGTGCGCTGGTGCCCAAGCCGCTGCTCTCGCTGCGCGGACTCGTCGACCGGGCCATCCCGCGTCAGCAGCGCAACACCCTCGAGGGGTCGCGCAGCAACATCAGCGCGCACTACGACCTGAGCAACGACCTCTTCGCCCGGTTCCTCGACCCCTCGATGTCCTACAGCTCCGCGCTGTTCGACCCGAGCAGGCCACTGGCCGAGCAGGACCTGCACGAGGCGCAGGTCCGCAAGGTCGAGGCCATCCTCGACGCGGCCGGTGTGGCCGAGGGCTCGCGGGTCCTGGAGATCGGCACCGGCTGGGGGGAGCTCGCCATCCGGGCCGCCCTCCGCGGGGCGTCGGTCACCTCGGTGACGCTCTCGGAGGAGCAGCGCGACCTCGCGCTCGAGCGCATCGAGCAGGCCGGGCTCAGCGACCGCATCGACGTGCGGCTCCAGGACTACCGAGAGGTCAGCGGCACCTTCGACTCCATCGTGAGCGTCGAGATGATCGAGGCCGTCGGTGAGGAGTACTGGGACACCTACTTCGCGCAGATCGACCACCTCCTGGCACCCGGCGGCGCCGTCGCGATCCAGGCGATCCTCATGGAGCACCACCGGCTGCTGGCCACCAAGGGCTCGTTCGGCTGGATCCAGAAGTACATCTTCCCCGGTGGTCTGATCCCTTCGCTGCAGGCGATCCGCGACGTCACCCGCGACACCACCTCGCTGCGGGTCGAGCGGGTCCAGTCCTTCGGGGCCGACTACGCCGAGACGCTGCGCCGCTGGCGGGAAACCTTCAACAGCGAGTGGCCCGAGATCCAGGCCCAGGGCTTCGACGAGACCTTCCGTCGCATGTGGGAGTTCTACCTCGCCTACTGTGAGGCTGGGTTCGCGACGTCCTACCTCGACGTCGCCCAGATCAGGCTCACCAGGAGGGGCACCGCATGAGCACCGTCGAACGCACCGTCACGACCAGTGCCTCGCCCGATACCGTCTTCACCTACCTCGTCGACTTCGAGAACGCCACCGAGTGGGACTCCGGCACAGTCTCCTGCGAGAAGGTCTCCGGCGACGGGGGCCCGGGCACGGTCTACAAGAACGTGTCGAAGTTCGCCGGCAACGAGGTCGCCCTCGACTACAGGGTCGAGACCGTCGACCAGCCGACCTTCGTCATCGTCGGGCGCAACGACACCACCACCAGCCACGACACCATCACGGTCTCGCCCGGCGACGGTGGCGGCTCGAGCGTGGTCTACAAGGCCGAGTTCACCTTCACCGGGGTCGCGAAGTTCCTCGGCCCGGTGATGAGCCCGCTCCTGGGCCGTCTCGGGGACAAGACCGCCGAGCAGCTGAAGAGCGCCCTGGACCGCCTGTGAGCGCACCTCGCCGGGCCCTCGTCACGGGCGTCACGGGCTACATGGGCTCTCGCCTGGTGCCCAGGCTGCTCGACGAGGGCTGGGAGGTGTCGGTGCTGACCCGCAATGCCGGGAAGGTCGCCGACCGGCACTGGATCGAGCGGGTTCGCGTCGTCGAGGGCGACGCGTCGTCGTCCGCGACCCTCGCCGAGGCCCTCGAGGGCGCCGACGTCGCCTACTACTTCCTGCACTCCATGGACGGGGCGGGTGGTTTCGTCGAGCGCGACCGCCAGCTCGCCCGCACGTTCGGGCGGGCCGCCCACGATGCCGAGGTCGGTCGCATCGTCTACCTCTCTGGGCTGCACCCGCCGGACGGACCGCTCTCGGACCACCTCGCCTCGCGGGTCGAGGTGGGTGACCTGCTCATGGCCAGCGGCGTGCCGACCGCGGTGCTCCAGGCCGCGATCATCCTCGGCGCCGGTTCGGCCTCCTTCGAGATGCTGCGCCACCTCACCACCCGGCTGCCGGTGATGGTGACGCCCAAGTGGCTCGACAACCGCATCCAGCCGATCGCGGTGCGTGACGTGCTGCACTACCTCGTCGGCGCCGCCGACCTCCCGCCCGAGGTGAACCGCACCTTCGACATCGGCGGGCCCGAGGTGCTGACCTACCGGGCGATGATCAACCGTTTCGCGAAGATCGTCGGGCTGATGCCCCGGCGGATCGTCACCGTGCCTGTCCTCTCGCCGTTCCTGGCCAGCCAGTGGGTCGGGTTCGTCACCCCGGTGCCCACGGGGGTGGCCAAGCCCCTCGTCGGCAGCCTGCTCCACGAGGTGGTCTGCACCGAGCACGACATCGACGACGCGGTCGGTCCGCCGCCGGGAGGCGCGCTGGGCTACGACCGCGCGGTCGGCGACGCGGTCGCCGGTGACGACGTCCACCCCCGGCCCGAGCCCGGCACGGTTGACCCGGCACGGGTCACCGCGGCGGATGCCGAATGGGCCGGCGGTGGCCGCCAGGCGAATTCGAGGGCCTGAGGTCGTGGCCGTGCTCAACCCTGTCACCGAGCTCCGCGCCTTCGTGCGCGCCTCCCTGCTCGAGCCGGTCCCGAGGGACCACACCGAGTCCGACTGGGCGTTCCGCCGGCGACGCGTCGTGGCCGCCATCACGCTCGTCATCGGCGCCGCCGTCCTCGCCTGGGCGCTGCGCATCGAGCCGGGCAACCCGACCTTCTACGGGGCCACCTTCGCACTCGCGGGGGTCTGGGCCGCGGGGGCGTTCCTGTCCGGCCCCCTGCACCTGGGCCGCGCCCACACCAGGGACGGCGACGTCGGGGGGCGCGCGGTCGTGCAGTCGCTCGCCCTGGGGGCCCTGCTGCTCGGGGTCTTCCTCATTGGGGCGGCGGTCGTCGCCCGGGTCCCCGTGCTCCGGGACCCCGTCGAGGAGCTGCTCGACCACGCCAACGTCGGGTCGCTGTGGCTCGTCGCGCTGATCACCGCGGTCAACGGCCTCGCCGAGGAGCTCTACTTCCGCGGGGCGCTGTATGCCGCGGTGGGCCGCAAGCACGCCGTGGCGGCCACGACCGTGATCTACACCCTCGTCACCGCGACGAGCCTGATCCCGCTCCTCGTCCTGGCCGGCGCCGTCATCGGCGTCGTCGTGGGCCTCCAGCGCCGGGTGACCGGCGGCATCCTCGGGCCGACGATCACGCACCTCACCTGGAGCCTGGGCATGCTGTTCCTGCTCCAGCCCGTGCTCAACCTCTTCGGCTGACCGACCGGAGCCCCCGCCTCACCCCATCACGGTGCGGGTGCTCGCGCTGCTCTCGCGCTTCCGGCTGAACGCCGACAGGTCGACCTTGAGCCCGGTGTGCGCTCCGACGTAGGTCACCGGATCGGTGTCGTGGTCGTGGCCGCCCTCGACGGCATCGACGATGGCCGCGAGGAAGCCGCCGACGACGGGCGCGTTCTTGAACGAGTTGCCGCTCGTGCCCATCGCGACGTAGAAGCCCGGCGCGTCGGTGCGGTCGTAGATCGGGGTCCAGTCGTCGGCGACGTCGTAGACCCCGACGACCCCGGTCGGCCGGTTGGGCACGCGCAGCTCGGGGAGCCGCCTCGCGGCGCGGGTGACCTGGGCCTCGAACCGGGCGGTCGTGACCGTGCCGTGCACCTCGTCGGGGTCCTCGATCCAGTCGAAGGGGTCGCACTCCGGCTCGGTGCCCCCGACGACCCAGGCGTTGGCGGGGCCGGGGCGCATGTAGGTGCCCAGGTCGAGGTCGAAGACGCCTGGCCCCGGGGTCTCCTCGGTGCCGTAGCCCTCGGGCTGGGTGACCTGGTGCACCTCCTGGCGCAGGGGCCGCACACCGATGGTGAACTCGGCGCCGATCCCCGCCATCGCGTTGAACGCGCCCGACCACGGTCCGGCGGCGTTGACGACGATCGGGGACTCGACCCGGCGGCCGTCGGCGAGGCCGAGTCGCCAGGTGCCGCCGACGTGCTCGGCCGAGACGACCTTGGAACGGTATGCCGTGGTGGCCCCGTGCGCTCGTGCCGCATACGCGAGGTTGTCGGCAGCCAACCGCGGGTCGTCCATGTAGCCGGCATCCGGGGTGTGGACCGCGCCCAGGCGAGCGGTGGTCTCCTCCCAGAACGCGTCGTCTGTGACCGGCTTGTTGGGCCAGTAGGCGCCGCCGTCGAGGTGCGGGAAGCGGGTGAGGAGGTCGTCCGCAGCGATGTACTCGAACGGCACACCCGCCGCCCGCAGCAGGTCCATGCTCTCGGCGAGGGGCACCGCGGGCACGTCGAGGTGGAGCATCCCGGTGCGGTGGAAACGGCTGAGCGCCGGCGGGTCGTCGAGCGCGGCGAGGTCCAGACCGAGGTGGTCCGCCCACGACTCCCAGCAGAACTTCGCCTCCCACGCCGTGGCCACGCTCGCGAAGGTGGAGTACATGAACCGGATCACCGCGCTCGAGGCGGACGTGGACCCGTGGCCGGGGCCGCCCGCCTTGTCGAGCACCAGCACCGTCCGGCCGCCGCGGGCCAGCTCGAGCGCGATCGACGAGCCGATCACGCCGGAGCCGACGACCACGGCGTCGGCGGTCAGGGCGGGGGTGGTGGTCTCGGGCACCGGGTTCTCCTCAGGCGTCGACGACGATGTCGCCGAGGGGCGTCGAGCAACAGGGCAGGAACTTGTCCTGGGCGATCTCCCGCGGACGGATGCCGCCCTGGTGGTTCATGTCGACCGAGCCCGACAGGAGGGTCGACTTGCAGGTGCCACACAGCCCCTCGGCGCACGAGGAGGGCAGCGGGATGCCGGCCGCGGTGGCGGCCTCCAGCACGGTGGTGCCGGCCGGGCAGGCCACCTCTCGGCCGCTGCGGGCGAAGCGCACGGTGGCCGTGCCCGCCTCGGGCGGGGCAGCGGGCTGGGCGGCCCCGAGCTCGGGCACTGGAGCCAGGGTCGGCACGAGCGCGGGCGCCGCGGCGGTCCCGAGGACGAAGGACTCCTCGTGGCAGCGGGTGGGCTCCGCCCCGGCATCCGCGAGGGCCGTGCGGATGGCGGTCATGTAGCCGGGCGGGCCGCAGGTGAGCACCTCGCGACCGGCGAGGTCGGGCACGAGGGCCGCGAGCTGCTCGGCACCGACCCGTCCGCGCGGACCCTCCCAGCGGGGCAGGCCGTCCGCCGGCGCGGCGTCGTCCTCGCACACCCAGACGACCCGGATCGAGCCGTGCGCGGCGGCGAGGGCCTCGACCTCCGCCCGGCAGACGAGGTCGGCGGGGGTGCGGGCGTGGTGCACGACGACGACGTCGACCGGCTCGGCGAGGTCGGCGATGGTGCGCAGGGTCGACAGCGTGGGCGTGATGCCACTGCCGGCCGAGAGCAGCAGGTAGGAGCGGGCCGGGTGGGCCGCGACGCTGAACCCGCCCAGCGGGCCGCGAGCGGTGACCCGGTCGCCCGGGCCGAAGTGGTCGTGCAGGTAGGGGGAGAGGCCACCCCCCGGCATCCGCTTGATCGTGACGGTCAGCAGGTGGGGCCGGGTGGGAGGTGAGGAGATCGTGTAGCACCGCTCGACGGGGACCCCGTCGACGTCGACCACGAGCGTGAGGTACTGCCCGGGGAGGAAGGAGACCCCGCCCGGCCAGGTCGGCTCGAGCACGAGCGTGACGACATCGTGGGTCACGCGAATCACCTTGCGGCAGAGCAGTTCCTGGTCGAAGGGCGCCTCCTCGGGGAGGATGCCGGCGCCGATCGGCGTGGGGAGGTCCGGCACCACCCACAGCGCCGGCCCGTCGTGGTCGGGCACGGTCTGCCGCCTACTGTGCTCGTGGTGCTGCTGGCTCATCGGGGGGCCTCTTCGCGCATGCGGTCGACGTACCAGGTGACGAAGGCGTCGACCTGGCGCTCGGGCTCGGTGTAGGGGCCGGGTTCGTAGGTCGGGTCGCTGACGCCCTTCTGGGTCAGGCCGACGAACGCGGCATCCTGCTCGTTGGTGTGCCGCCAGACCTCGGTGAGGGCGTCGACGTCGTAGTCGATGCCCTCCCTGGCGTCCTCGTGGACCAGCCAGGTGGTGCGCACGAGGGTGCGGTCGACGCCGACCGGCAGCGCGGCGAAGGTCACGACGTGGTCGGCCATGAAGTGGGCCCAGACGTTGGGCTGGGCGTGGAACGTGGCACGACCGAGGCGGGGCTCGTCGAGGTCACCGAGCAGCCGCCCGACGAGTCGCGTGCCGTCGCGGCTGAACGACTCCCCGGCACCGTCGAGGGCCTCGCGCTGGATGCGGTAGCCCAATGGCCGGTCGACGAGGTCCTCGGCCGCGGCATGGGGCAGCCCGCGCTGGTCGCAGGCGAGCTGAAGGTCGGCCTCCGCGAGGAGGTACCGGTCGTGGGACGGGCGCAGGCGCGCGGGCACCTGGTGGTCCTCCAGGCCCCACGTGGGGAAGAACGTGCACAGCAGCTCGGGGTGCCCCTCGCAGTGGTAGCACTCCCGGTTGTTCTCCATCGTCAGCTTCCAGTTGCCCTCCTCGACGAGGTCGACCTGCGCGGCGACCTTGGCGCGGTCGAGCGCGTGCGGCGCGAGGTAGGGGGTGAGCACCTCGGCGACGGCGTCGATGTCGTCGGGCGGGTCGGCGGCGAGGCAGACGAAGATCAACCCGCCCACGACCCGGAGGGAGACCGGGCGCAGCCCGAGGCACGAGGTGTCGGTGCCCGGGGTGAGCTGCGGGGCGTGCAGCAGCCGGCCGTCGGTGCCGTAGGTCCAGCGGTGGTAGCCGCACACGATGTTGCCGACCGAGCCGTGCGTCTCGCTGACCAGGCGGGCGCCGCGGTGCCGGCAGACGTTGCGGAAGGCGGCCACCTGCTCGTCGTCGTCGCGCAGCACGAGCACCGAGACCCTGCCGATCTCCACAGTGAGGTAGTCACCGGCCTCGGGCACCTCGGCCACCGAGCCGACGAACACCCACTGCCGCGACCACAGCAGGTCGAGGTCGAGGTGGTGCAGCTCCTCGTCGGTGTAGAACACGCCGGGCAGCGAGCGGCCGGGCACGCGCTGAGCGAGGGCGTCGAGCAGGCGGCCCCGCTCGGGCGCCAGGTCGCCGGGGGGGAGCGGGGCGACCCGGGCGACGGACGAGGCGGATGCCGGTGCGGTCAGGGTCATGCGGGGGTCCTCCTGCGGTTCACAGGACCATGCACAGACGCAGGGCGTCGTACACGGCGGCGTGGATGTTGCGGCTCGCGACGGCGTCACCGACGCGGAAGAGCTGGTAGCGGCCCTCGGAGTTGGTCGCGACGACCTGCGGGGCGCCCGCGAGGAGGGCGGTGTGGTCGACCTCGCCGAGGTTGGTCGAGCCGCCCACGAGGTCGAGGTAGAGCTCGTCGTTGGGGAGTGTGCCGTGCTCGACGACGACGTGGTCGACCAGCCGCTCGAGCGGGGCGTCGGCGTAGTCGCTGACCAGGGTGGCGACGAGACGGCCGTCCTGGTCGGCCGCGGCCCTGCGCACCGCTGACAGCCGCCGGGTGACCGTGATGTCCACGCCGTGCTCGGCGAACGCCGCGAGGTAGGCGGGGCTGTTCATGCTCCCGACGCCGATGCCGACCATGCGCTCGGGCGTGACGTGCTCGACGCGGGCACCAAGCCGGGCGAGGTGCTCGGTGGCGTCGAGGCCGGCCTCGCCACCGTGGTCGTCGTAGACGAGCACCCGCTGGCCGGGGCGCAGGGTGTTGCCGAGCCCCCCGAGGACGTCCCACGTGTCGAGCACGAGGTCCTGGCCGGCCCGCAGGAAGGAGCGGTCCGGCATCCCGCCGGTGGCCACGACGACGACGTCCGGGTCCTCGGCGAGCACGGTCTCGGCGTCGGCGAAGACGCCGAAGCGGAACTCCACGCCGCTGTGCTTGGCCTCCTGGACCCGCCAGTCGATGATGCCGATGAGGTCGCGGCGGCGGGTCGTGGACGAGGCGAGGAGCACCTGGCCGCCGGGGCGGTCGGCGGCCTCCATGAGCACGACGTCGTGACCCCGCTCCCCGAGCACCCGGGCCGCCTCGAGCCCGCCCGGCCCCGCACCGACGATCACGGCGCGCCGCCGGCGCCCCACGGTCGGTGCGATGACGTGGGGCAGGCTCTGCTCGCGTCCGGTGGCCGGGTTGTGGATGCACTTGGCGTCGCCCGACTCGTAGATCGCGTCGAGGCAGTAGCTCGCACCGACGCAGGGGCGCACGCGGTCCTCCTCGCCGCGGGCCACCTTGGCGACGAGGTGCGGGTCGGCGAGCTGCGGGCGGGTCATGCCGACGAGGTCGAGGAGGCCTTCACGGATCGCGTGCCGCGCCGTGGCGACGTCGCCGATGCGGGCGGCGTGCATGACCGGGATGCCGACCGCCCGGCGCACCTCCCCGGCGAAGGCGAGGAACGGGGCGGACGGGGTGCCCATCGACGGGATGGTCGCGGCCAGCCGGGCGTCGCTGTCCAGCCCTCCCTTGATGACGGAGAGGAAGTCGACCCCGTGCTCCTGGTAGCGCCGGAGCACCTCGGTCGTCTCCGCCAGCCCGAGCCCGCCGGGCAGGTCCTCGTCCATCGCCATCCGCAGGCACACGACGAAGTCGGGGCCGACGGCCGCGCGCACCGCCTCGAGCACCCGCATCGGGAAGGTCAGCCGGTGCTCGAGGCTGCCGCCGAACTCGTCGTCCCGGTGGTTGGTGACGGGGGAGACCCAGGCGTCGAAGAGGTGGGAGTAGGACTCGATCTCGATGCCGTCGAGACCGGCCTCCTGGCACCGGGCCGCGGCGTCGGCGGAGTCGCGCACGAGGCGGTCGACGTCCCACGCTGCGGCGGCGGGGGGGCAGGAGCGGTGCGGGGCCTCACGAAGCGGCGAGGGATAGACCAGGGGGAGCCAGTCGCCGGTGAAGTTGGAGGTGCGTCGGCCGAGGTGGGTGACCTGGCACATCACGGCGGCGCCCGCCTCGTGCACGTCGTCGGTGAGCCGGCGCAGCCACG
>JBBSQC010000012.1:0-91631 GCA_038258215.1 Actinomycetales bacterium
AACCTGAAGAAGATCATCGACCGCTTCTCCCGCCGCGGCCTGGACAACGCCCTCAGCGAGATCCAACTCGCCGCGACCGCCTTCAACCTCCTCAAGATCCACCGAGCGGCCACCTGACCGCGCAGGGCGAAGCCCTGCCCCCGAGCGCTAGAGACCCAGTCCATCACCGCGGCATCACGCGGCCATTCCCACGTGGGCACCGCGCCCCATTTCGCGACAGCCTCTATGGCGACCAGGCTGAGGTTTGCCGCTGTGGTCGGTGTCCGTGCGCTCGAACCCGACCCCGGTGCCGTGCCGGGATCGGCTGCGCATCCGGCAAGCAGCGCGGAGAGGGCCAGCACGGCGAGCATCCGCGACCGTGAGAACTCGCCCAATTCGACTGTGCGACTGGACATGGCTTCCCTCCTTCATTTTGGGTCCACTGTGGTTTGGGCTCGGATGCGGCCGGCTGTCGGGAGCCCGGAGGGGGCATCGGGGCCTGCGGGTGCTCAGGCGGGCGTCCGGGCAGCCGGCTCGGCCAGCGACTCGGTCGCGCCTGGGACAAGTGCCGGTGCGGCACCCGGAAGTCGGGCCGCGTGAAGGGCGGCCCAGAAGAGCAGGAACGCGTTCACCGCGTGCAGCGCTCCGATCGCGGGAACGGCCAGCGTGGCGAAGCCCAGCGCCACCTGCAGGACGACCAGGCCGAGCACGATGCCGGCCCAGCGCACCCCGCCGACCATCCGCTTCCGGCCGATCACCGCGATGATGAGCAGCGCGATCGCGATCAAGGGGATGATCATCGCGCCGTTCTCGCCGTGCACGAGGCTGCCGATCTTGCCGGTGTAGTCGACGGCGCTGCCCTCCTCGAGGGTCGACCGAGTGGCCGTGTTCCGGTCGGCGTAGATCCAGTGCCCGAGTCCGGCCGAATGGAACGCCACCGCGGCTGCTTGGACGGCCACCTCCGCGGCGATGAGGTAGGCGAACACCCGATACGTCTTCATGTCGTGTCCTTCTGTTGTCCGATGTGGAGGGCGGCACTGCCCGGGTCTCGTACGCACCCGAGGACGGTCAACACGCCAAGGACGATGACCGCGGTCCAGGCGATGGCGCTTGCGGTGGGATACGTGGCCGTCTCGAACGGCCTTAGGCTGAGCCACCGCCGCAGCGGGTCGGCCAGCACCGCCACGACGATCGTGCCGAACGTCAGGACCCCGGCGAGGTCTCCGGGCGCCGAGATCCCCGATCGGCGCATCGCCGCCGCCAGGGCGGTCCCGAGGACCACGCTGCCCGCGGCGATCGGCAGCATCCGCAACGCGTGAGTCTGGGGGGCGAGCCGGTCGGTCCAGACCAGGGCGGTCCCCGCCACCGCTGCGGGCAACAGGACGATCATGATCCGCCAGGCTGCCCGGCGGGGTCGCGACGCCGGGGTCGCGTCCGCGACCTCGCTCGCCTCCTCGTCGAGGACGTAGCCGGCGACCGCGCCGCAGACGCCGACCGCCACGAGCGCGAACAGCAGGCTCGTCGCGTCCCGAGGCCGCAGGATCACGGTTCCAAACAACGCGCCCGCCACAGCGGTGGCCGGCAGCAGCACCTGCCATTGAGCCGAGCGCAGAACGGCGCCACCGCAGGCCAGGGAGTGGTTAGACATGAGCGGGTCGTATCGTCGAGGAGGTGCCGTCCGGAGTCCAGTAGGTCATCTGCTCCGGTCCCGCGGCGACCGCGAGCACGACCGCTGCGAGGGCCACCACGAGGCAGGCGACGAACGCGCCGCCGACGGTGCGGCGGACCGATGACCGGGCTGACCGCCGGGCACCGTGCCACAAGGCGGCTGTGGTCGCGAGGCCGCACAGGGCAACGGTCCACACCATGAACCAGAACGGCGAGGCCGGGTATGCCGTGACCAACGTGGGCGGCGCGCTGCCGTCGGTGTTGGTCTCCAGGAAGGCCGTGTAGGGCGACAGCATGTGCAGAGCCCTGGCGGTCACCGAGTCGACGCCGATGTACATCGGCCGGGTGGCGCCGAACCGTGACCACAGCAGGAGCATGAGCACAGCCAGCAGGATGCCGCCCCGAAAGCGGAGCCAGCGGCCGGCGACGACGCCGACCAGGGGCCCTCCGGCACAAGCGATGACCGGGATCACCAACGTGATCAGGGCGCGGTCAGCCGTGCCGTAGCCGGCGTAGAGGAAGGCAGGCTGCGGATCGGCCGCGACGAAGGAGCGGTGGACCAGCACCACCACGGCGCCGGCGCCGGCCGGCACCAGGCACGCAAGGCACAGTGCGGCCGTCCGGACCGTCTCCGAGACCGGGGCGGCGTCGACGACGGAGCTCGCCCCCTCGGTGGCCACCGTCAGCCTGGCCGCGACCACCAGACCAAGGACACCGAGGAAGAACGCCGGGACCACCTGGTGGTCCAGCTCGGTTGGGCCGTACGTGCCGCTGCTGGCGAGCGCGAGCGCGAACCCGACGAGGAACACCGGATGCCTGGCGTAGCGAAACATCTCGATCCGCGCGAGCTTTGCCAGCACCGGCCGCGTTGACGCCGACACGGCCGAGGTGACTGCGGTATTCATGCGAGTGCTCCCTCGTCGAGCCGGGTGCTTCCGCGCAGGATCAGGTAGGCGTCCTCGAGCGTCGCCTCGACCACGTCAGAACCCAGCGGTGCCCTCGGTCCCAGGTTGCGGTACCGCCCGGCGGCGGTCCGCCACGCCAGCTGAGCCCGGGGGTCGGGCGCGTCGGCCAGCCAGACCCGGTCCTGGGCCCGGGCGAGAAGATCCAAGACACTGCCCTGGAAGCGCACCGAACCCTCGTCGAGCACGACGACCCGCTCGCACAGGGCGGCCACGTCCTCGGTCTGGTGAGTCGCGAGAACGATCGTCGCGGCCCGGCCGTGCTCCGCCAACACCCGCCGCAGTGAGACCCGCTGCTCTGGATCCAGGCCCGCGGTGGGCTCGTCGAGGACCAGCAGCTCCGGCGAGCCGAGCAGGGCCTGGGCCAGGCCGACCCGCCGGCGCTGTCCACCGGAGAGGGCTCGAATGCGACGAGTGGCGCGGTCGGCCAGCCCGACGTCGGCGAGCACACGGCGCACCTCTCGCCGCCTGTTGCTCGGGTCCTCCAGCTCCTTGAGCACCGCCATGTAGTCGACGAAGCCGTAGGCGGTGAAACCGCGCGGATAGCCGATCTCCTGGGGCAGGTAGCCGAGCCGACGCCTGATGTCGGTGCGCTCGTGTCCGTCGGCAGGGTCTCGGCCCAGGATGCGCACCGACCCGCGGTCGGCGTGGAGGACGGTAGCGAGCACCCGCAGCAGCGTCGTCTTGCCCGCGCCGTTCGGACCAAGGAGGCCGGTGACGCCCGGGTGGAGGTCGAGGTCGACGCCCGCCAAGGCCACCGTGCCCCGGAACGCATGGCGCAGGCCATCCAGCCGGATCGTAGGTTCGGTCATGACAGTCCTTCGGGTCGTCGGAGTGCCGGTCATAGCAGCCGCCAAGAAGGGGCGGCCGCGAGGGCTCGGCGGGCGATGAGCGCGATTCCCGCGCACAGCAACAGCAGGTAGCCCGCCATGGCCAGGGGGGCCAGGACGACCAGTGGGTCACCGATCCGCGTGCTGGCCCACGCAACAGCGATGACCCACGCGATGCCGATGGCGGACGCGACGTACTCGGGGTCGACCCACGCGCTGCCGGCGAGGACGCCGACGGTGAACCCCGCCCCCGGCAGCAGCCAGGCGACGGCGGTCCAGGTGGAGATGGGCAGGATGAGTCCGGCGACCAGGGTGAGAGGCAGGGCCGCTGTCAGCACCGCGGCCGTGCGCAGCAGCACCAGCCTGATCATCGGGTAAGGAGCGGCCAACACGCTCTCGTAGGCGGGGTCGGCCGAGGGTCCGTAGGCGGCTGCCACACCCGCGACGGGCACCAGTGGCGCGATGGCGAGGAAAGCGGACACCGCGCCGTCGCCGCCCGCAGCGGCGGCGAAGAAGGTGAAGGTCAACGAGATGACGAGCCCGGCCATCCAGGCCAGCCGCAGCACGGGGGCGGTGGCGATGACCAACCGGTCCGAAGGGGCAACCCCGAGCCGCTCGAGGCAGCGGACCAAGAAGCCTGCCGGGGGGGTCTCGACTGCTGCGAGGATGGATTCCCATCCGGCGTCGAGGCTCTCGGCGGGCGTGATAGAGGCCACCGCGCTGCGGCACTGGTCGCACTGCACCAGATGCTGCTCGACCGACGCGCTGGCTAGCGGCCCACTGGTTCCCTCCACCCAGTCCTGTAGAACCGTACGCGAGGCGTGCCAGGTCGTCATGTCAATCCTCCCGCGAGTTCCTGTCGCAGCTGTGCCTTGGCCCGGTGCAGCCGCGTCTTAACCGTGTTCTGCGGGACGCCGAGCAGTTGGGCGGCCTCGCGGGTGGTCAGCCCGTCCAGGACCGTTGCCTGGACCACGGCGCGCATCTGCGGGGAGAGGTGGGCCAGCGCCGCACCCGCGTCCCCGTACTCGACTCCTGACAGGACGCGGTCCTCGGCGCTGGCCTCGAAGCCGCCGCGCACGTCCGCGAGCAAGATCTCGGCCCGTGGGCCGGCCTTGCGCAGCCGCGACACGAGCCTCTTGATGGCGACTCCCCAGAGCCAACCGGCCGCCTCCGCCTCCCCGCGGAAACCACCGGCGCCCTTCCAGACCGCCACGAACGTATCCTGCATGACCTCCGCGACCAGGCCCGGATCGTTGCATCGGCGGGTGAGTCGAACCGAGATCCATGGCGCGTGGCGCTCGTAGAGGATCTTCAGCGCGCCCGTGTCGCCGTCGGCGACGGCGTGCACCAGTTCCGCATCAGAGAGTTCCGCACGACCCTGCATACCCAACCTGTCGCCGTGACCACGAGAAATGGTTCCCTTCACTGTGGGCGGGATCGGTGGCAATCGCAAGCGGCGGGTTTCAGCGCGCAGGGAGGGATGCACCGCCGTGATGAACGATGGGGGTCCACTCCCAACGGAGGGATGGGGAAGGACCCTGCCATCAACCTGCCGGGCGCCATCACCGGCAACAGCCAGTCGTCGGACCAGTGAGCCGTCGGGCGCGCCCTTTGGCCCTGGGGCACGGCCGTTCCCACCCTCACCGACCGGAACGCGCGTTCACCGGTAAGAAGGACTCGACGACGACGCAAACCACGCCGGCGTGAGTCGCCGGGCATCCGGCGTGGGGGCCAACCTTTCAACCACCTCGATCGGCCACCGTCCGATCTCTCAGCCGGCGAACACCGGTTCGACCGACATCTGAGCGAGGTGGGAGATCCCGTCGCGCCTCTCGGCCGCGGCGTAGACCACCGGGTGGCAACCAATCACGGCGACGCGGCCCAAGCATCTGCCCAACCTAGTTCGAAGAGCCCGATTGGCCCTGAGTCAGTGGGCGACGACCCGATTGGTACAGGGGGTGAAGCCCCCGCCTGGTCAGTCAGGGCCGTGGACAGGAGCCCGGAAAGGCCCACCCTCTCCGCGAGCATTCGCACCGCCCAGGTCCCCGCGTTGGCCACCACGCCGGTCCCGTCCCCGGACACGCACAGACCACTCGACCAAGTTGTACGCTTCACTTGCCAGGTGCCCCCCTGTCACGGCTAAGTATCTCGTTGCAAGACAGGCACTTTGTTGCATTCCGGGGGCGTGTCACCACCTCAATCGTGAAGGGCTGAGGCTAGTAGCCGATGACCTGCGTCGTGCGATCGACGGCCGATTCCGCCGCGCACGCGACGAGGAAGTCGGCGACATCGGCGTAGTTCACCTTCTTTACCGGGTTGATTCCTATCGCCACACCGTGTTTGTAGCCGCCAACCGCTGGCCCGTCGGCCAAGGACGGCGGGCGCACGATGACCCAGGCGAGGTTGCTGTCCCGCATCGTCGCTTCGGCGATGACCTTGTCGTTGTACAGCTTACGGTTGAGTGATCGAAACAAGCCGACACCTAGCCGTGCGAAGAACGACAAGCCTTCGCCATTTGTCGTGATGAGCCCACTCTCGAAGACAAGCTTCGGCACAGAGGCCTCCTCGCAGGAGTCAACAATGTTCGCAATGCCTTCAGAGATCAAGGTACCGGGCTTCTTGTTGTTCGCCGGTCCGAACGCCGCGATCACAGCATCTACGCCCGCGATCGCGGCCCCGATCGCGGGGGGATCGAGCACGTCGCCCTTCGCGATCGTCAGCGCCGGGTGTTTGGTCGTGATCGCGTCGGGTCGGCGCGCCACTGCCACGACGGTGTGCCCCGAAGCGAGCGCATGATCGACGACCCGTTTACCCGTCCCGCCAGTCGCACCGAACACTGCGAGCTTCATTGCGCGAATCATACGCGCCGCGGCCCTATAGGCACTGAGCCCAGACCGGCTTCACATGGTGCCAGCCCAGCCCTCAGGGGCAACGTCCCTAAGTGATTCGGAGCCGTTGAACTGGACACTGCTCACACCGTTGTACTTGCGTCCTTCTGGGCGAAAGGGGGCACCCTAAAGCCCGCCGGGAAGACCAGGTCCCACCTCGGCCAGGGGCAAGGGCGCGCACCGTGAAGGCTGTGGCAGAGTCGAGCTCGACAAGGGTCGGTCCGCCTCCCCCACCCACCGGCGCCCCGCTGCGCGAGAAGTTCACGTCGGCGCTGACCACGCCTGCAAATCGTGTTCTAGGTCGATGTTGACTGGGGAGACGACTCATGTTCCTTGTCCCCCTCCCCTGGAGTCGGCAGGCAGTCAGCCCATCGGCAGGCAGGAAATCTGCCTCGGTTGGGGTTGTGGCCAGGCGAGGCACCTTGGTCCTTCAGCCTCCACGAAACCCGGGCGATTCAAGGTCCCGGCCGGTGCCTACCTCTGCAGCCATTGCCGATGCTGGCACCTCACGTCAAAGTCGGGGACTCAGTCGCCACCCTGGGACAAGAGACGAGTCACGCGCTGAGGCGGCGCAGTGACTCGGCTCGAGGTCAGCCCTAGGTCGCCTGTCAGTCCCTGCCCCATATCAGGGCAATGAATCGCCCCGGGTCTGGTGGAGGCTCTCAATCCATGGAGGATGAGAGTCATGGCAGCACCGAAGAAGTACGGCGACGAGCTGCGTGAGCGCGCGACCCGGATGGCCGTTGAGCTCAGGCAGGACCCGGCGACCAGGTCGGGCGCGATCCCTCGAGTGGCCGGTCAGCTCGGCATGCACCCCGAGACCTTGCGCAACTGGGTGCGGCAGGCTGAGGTCGATGGCGGCTCCCGGGCGGGCACCACGAGCAGTGACGCGCAGCGGCTGGGGGAGCTGGAGCGGGAGAACCGTGAGCTGCGTCGGGCGAACCACATCTTGAGGACGGCTTCGGCTTTCTTCGCGGCGGAGCTCGACCGCCCCACCACCAGGTAGTGGCCTACATCGACGCCCATCGCCACGACGTGGTCGATGAGCGCGAGGTCGGGGTCGAGCCGATCTGCGCCGTGCTGAACAAGGCCGGCGTCAAGATCGCCCCGAGCGGCTACTACGCGTCCAAGACCCGCCCGCCGTCGGCGCGGACCATCCGCGACGCCGAACTGGTCCTCGACATCAGGGCCGCCCACGCGGCGAACCTGGGTGTCTACGGCGCCCGCAAGGTCCATGCCCAGCTCAACCGCCAGGACGTGCAAGTCGCCCGCTGCACCGTGGAGCGGCTGATGCGCGCCCAGGGCCTGCGCGGCATCGCGCGGGAGAAGACCCGCAAGACCACCATCGGTGACGGCGCTGAGACTGAGCGTCCCGAGGACCTGGTCAAGCGGGAGTTCGTCGCGACCGGCCCGAACCAGCTGTGGGTGGCCGACCTGACCTACGTGCGCACGCACGCCGGCTGGACCTACGTCGCGTTTGTCCTGGACGTCTTCTCCCGGATGGTCGTGGGCTGGCAGGTGTCCACCTCGATGCGCACCGACTTGGCCCTGGACGCCCTCGACATGGGCCTGTGGGCACGGCAGCGGTCAGGGCAGGACGTCACGGGCCTGGTCCATCACAGCGACCGCGGAGTCCAATATCGAGCGATTCGCTACACCGAACGCCTCGCCGAAGCCGGCATCGCGGCCTCGGTCGGGACCGTCGGCGACTCGTCCGATAACGCCCTGGCCGAGACGATCAACGGCCTGTAGAAGACCCAGCTCATCAAGCCACGCGGTCCCTGGCGCACCCTGGACACCGTCGAGCTCGCCACCGCCGAATGGGTCGACTGGTTCAACCACCGCCGGCTGTACCAGTACTGCGGCGACATGCCACCGGTCCAGGCCGAGGACCTCTACTACGCTCGAACGACAGCCCAGCCAACCGCTGAGCTCTCACACCAGTAAGTCTCCGGACATGCCGGGGCGGTTCACGGCTTCCGCTCGACATCGTTCACACCTCATGAGAAACGACCTCCCCAAACGTCGGAACCACTGCTCGTGACGCTGTATCAACCAGCCTCGCCACCATGACACGGCTGCAAGCCCGATGGAAGCATGTGCGGGAATCGCCCTACTTTGCCGCTGGTGTGGCGTCAGTTCCTAGAGCTGGAGGTGGATGCGTAGGGCATCGTCCAGCTGGGCCATCTGATGAGCGGGGACCCGGCCGATGACTGGCCCCAGGCGCTCCACGGATACCGAGCGGATCTGTTCCCCCTGTGCCTTTGAGTCCACGCGAAGGCCGGTCTCCTCGGCGTTCAGCAGGACCTGGAACGGGTACACCTGAGCGATGTTGCTGGTGACCGGCACGATGGTGACTACCCCACGGCCCAGCCTTGCAGCACTGGCGTTGGCGCGGTCGTTACTCACGATGACCGCCGGGCGACGCTTGTTCGCCTCGCTGGCCCGTGCCGGATCCAGGTCGGTCAGGCGGATCTCACCGCGCAGCATCGACAAGCCCGTCCGCGGTGGTGACCTCCCACGCGGTCGCTTCACCCGATGCTTGCCACTCGTCCCAGGCGGCTGCGTAGGCATCCTCCAGTTCGGGGTCCTGCAGCATCCGAATGGCGCGCTGGATCGCAGCCGACCGAGACGGTACGCCGGCCGCCTGCACGTAGCGATCCAAGGCGGCGACATCCTCTTCGGACAGGCTGATGCTCAACTTCACGCAGACCATGCTACCCGGGTAGCATGCCACCTGCTACCTTAGTGGCCTTCACTCATCTGCCGCACCTCGCGCGCTCTTGAATTCGACGTCCACCCCACGGGTCGCAGTGGCAAATCGGGTCGAAGCGAAGATCTACTGGGCAGGCTTCCTGGAGAGGATCTCGGCTCCTGAGGGGTCGAGTGAGATGCTCTCACCGGGCGTGAGGGCTGCGGCTGCGAGCTGATCCACTGACACGCCACGGACTCGAGTGCTACCTGCGTCATCGGCGGCCTCGTGGGCGGGGAAAGTAAGCGTCCCGTCCGGGTCGACCTGAGCGATGAGCTCGCCGTCCTGGACGGTTCCCAGGACATTGGGGGCGTAGTCGAAGACCGGGGAATCGCAAAGGAAGAGCAGGACCGTTCCGAGGTCCTTGAGGTCGCGTTGGACGTCGTCGGTCGACAGGTCGGGGCTGAGGGCGAAGCCGACGCGGTCGTCGGCGCGCAGTGCCCGTCCGGCGACGAGGCGGTCGACGGCGATGATGGCGTGAAAGGTGCGGGAGGCAGCGTCGGGGCTCTCGAACGGGACGTCGACTCGGCTCGGATCGTCCTGGCCTGAGGTCGCGTGACCGGGCTCGACAGAGGTGAAGTGTCCGACGACGACAGAGGAGGAATAGGACCACTGCGGGCCATCGCCGGCCCGGTAGGTCCGGTTCGGGAGGAGGTCGGTGAGGGACTCATAGGGTTGGACTCGCGACGCGCCCGCGTTGCGACCCTGAAGCTGCTCGACGACGGAGGTGTGGCCGCACCCCGCCAACAGGGCGGCGGTCAACGTGACGGGCACCGCGGCCCGGAGCAGACGTCGCATAGCGCTCCTCAGGTGTCGACGCTGATGCCGCGACAACCGACGATTGCAACATTGGCCAGGCAGCGGTTCAGCCGGGTGTGTTCATGACTGTAGAAGTGCCGGCGTGCTCAACCGCCTCGTCCCACAGATCGTTGCAGAAACGTCCTCTCCTGCCGCGGACCGGCTGGGTTGACACCCGCCTCTTCCGCGGAGACGCGCCAGACGGAGCAGCCAACCTGGCATGCCGGCGATGGCCACTGGCAGCCAAACCTCGGCCTTGGGGTACAGCGGCGGCCAACTGGGTTCGCCACCGATCCGGGAGCATGTCATGGCCGCCACGATCAACCACCAGCTCGTCTCCCTGGCCGACGCCGCGGACGCCCTTGGCGTCTCGGCGCGGACGATCCGCCGCTACATCGCTGACGGCCAACTCGAGGCTGTCCGGCTCGGTCGGAAGACGCTGAGGATCAAGGTCCACTCCCTCGAGCGTTTCATCAACGCGAAGCCCGTCGGCAACTGGCGTCGGGGGGTCGCTTGACGTCGGCAAGAAGTCGAGCCAGACCAGCCCGTGCGGACCAAGTGCAACGCCCGCGGACATCCCTCCGCGGGCGTTGTCATGCATGGGTTCAGCGCCTCACAGGGAGCGTGTGCCGTTGTCGACCGTGACATACGGGCTGGTTTGCTGTTCCTCGCATGTTCATCAAACGAGTCAGAGCCCCTCGAAAAGGGGCTCTGACCTGCGGTGATGTGGTGGGCGATACTGGGATCGAACCAGTGACCTCTTCCGTGTCAGGGAAGCGCGCTACCGCTGCGCCAATCGCCCCCTCGTGGGGGTACTACTTGAGGTGGAGACGGGATTTGAACCCGTGTACGCGGCTTTGCAGGCCGCTGCCTCGCCTCTCGGCCACTCCACCGTGGGGGCGGCTACACCCTCCGAGCGGATGACCGGGTTCGAACCGGCGACCTCAACCTTGGCAAGGTTGCGCTCTACCAACTGAGCTACATCCGCATTTTCCGCTCCGGTTTCCCGTGCGGCATGCTCGCAGACAGTATCCGATGCCGACGACGATTTCCAAACCGACGAGGCTCGTGACGACCGTCCATCGCCGCTCGCTCGCCGAGCCCCCACCGGGCTTGCACCAGGGCTCACCTCGTCGCCGTCAGCGGTCTGCACGCGGCCCGGAGAGGGCCTCCGCCGAGGACGCCCGCGAAGGCGGGTCCCCACCCCCCGACATCGGTGTCAGCGGGCCACGAGCGGCCTCCCTCAGGCTCTCCAGGTCGAGGTCGTCGGGCGCCGGGCCATACCCCTCGAAAGGGTCCTGCCACGTCTGCGCACGCGGGGCCCGCAGCGAGCCGCGGCGCCACGACTCGCGCGTCCAGTCGAGCAGTCGCTCGTGCAGGGCCCGCTCGTCGGGGACCGGCCAGATCTCGCGCACCGCGGCGTTGAGCGCGGCCCCGATGAGCACCGCGATGGCCAATGCGTACAGCCAGATCAGCAGCACGATCGGCGCCGACAGCGGGCCGTAGATCGACGTCCCACCCAGGGATGCCGCGATGGAGCCGCGCACGACGAAGGAGGCGACGACCCAGATGACCAGGGTGAGCGCCGCGCCCGGCACATCGCGCAGCCACGGCGACCGTCGCGGGGTGGAGACGTGATACAGGTTGGTCAAGCCCCCCACGGTGAGCAGGGTGACCAGCGGCCAGTAGAAGACGATCAACCACCCCCAGGATTCCGGGAGGAACTGACCCAGGAGCGTCGGCCCGAGGAGGATCAGTGGCACCGTGACGATCCCGACGAGGATGCCGAGCACGTAGAGCGAGAACGACAGCGCCCGGGTGCGCACGATCCCCCGCACCCCCGACTGGCCGTACATGATCGAGATCGTGTCGACGAAGACGTTGACCGCCCTCGAGCCGGACCACAGGGACAGCAGGAAACCCACCGAGATCAGGTCGAAGCGCCGACCGGTGAACACGTCGTCGATGGTCGGGAGGAGGGTCGAGTTGATGACGTCCTCGGTGAGGAACTGGGTGGCGTACTTCGTCACCGCCTTCCTCACGTCGGAGACGGCCTGCGGTCCCAGCCAGCTGCCGAAGTACCCCAGCCCGCCGAACAGCCCCAGCACCAGCGGTGGAAGCGACAGCAGGGCGAAGAACCCCGCCTCGGACGCCAACCCGGTGACGCGGTACTTCAGGCAGGTCCGGATGGTGACGACGACGAGGCGCGCGAAGGTGTAGAGCCACGGCACCCGCGAAAGCGCCCGGCGCAGGCGGCGTTTCGCGTCGGTCATGGGGCAACCGTAACCGCCGTACCCTTCAGGAGTGCGGACCCACGACGTCACGAACCAGCCACCGTCGTTCGCCGGGCACGACGTGCTCGCTGTCGACACGGCGCTGACCGAGGCCGTCCGGCGCTGGGTGACCGCCCATGACCCGGCTGGTGCGGCATCCCTCACCGACCTCGGGGTGCTCGCCGGGAGCGACGAGGCGCGGCAGTGGGCCGAGCAGGCCGATCGGGTCACCCCGGTGCTCCGCACCCACTCCCCGCGCGGCGACCGGGTGGACGAGGTCGACTACCACCCGGCATACCACCGCCTTCTCGACGTCGCGGTCGGGCACGGCCTGACCGCCGAACCGTGGACCCGGCCGCCCGGCACCGGGGCCCACGCCCGGCGCGCCGCCGGCTTCCTCGTCTGGTCGCAGGTCGAGGCGGGGCACCTGTGCCCGGTCTCCATGACGTATGCCGCGGTGCCGGCCCTGTCTGTGGAGCCCGACCTTGCCGCGCGGTGGGTTCCGGGCCTGGCCTCCCGGCGCTACGAACCGGGTCTGCGGCCAATGGCCGACAAGGCCGGTCTGACCGTCGGGATGGGGATGACGGAGAAGCAGGGTGGCTCGGACGTGCGGGCCAACACGACCACCGCGATCAGCGCCCCCGGCGGACCGCTCCCCGGTGACACGTACCGACTCACCGGCCACAAGTGGTTCTGCTCCGCGCCGATGAGCGACGCCTTCCTCGTCCTTGCCCGGACCGCCGCTGGGGTCGGCTGCTTCCTCGTGCCACGGGTGCTGGACGACGGCAGCCGGAACGAGATCCGGATCCAGCGGCTGAAGGACAAGCTCGGCAACCGCTCGAACGCCTCCGCCGAGATCGAGCTCGAGGGAACCTGGGCGGTCCGCGTCGGCGACGAGGGCCGCGGGGTCCGCACCATCATCGACATGGTCTCCTCGACCCGCCTGGACTGCGTCGTCGGGTCGGCCGCCACGATGCGCGCGGCGTTGGCCCGCGCCGTGCACCACACGCGTCACCGCCGCGCCTTCGGTGCCCTGCTCGTCGACCAACCGCTGATGCGCAACGTGCTCGCAGACCTCGCGTTGGAGAGCGAGGCGTCGACGCTGCTCGCCATGCGACTGGCCCACGCCGTGGATGCCGGGGAGAGCGACCTGACTCGGCTGGCGGTGGCCCTCGGGAAGTTCTGGGTGTGCAAGCGCAGCGCCCCGATGGTCGCGGAGGCGCTGGAGTGCCTGGGCGGCAACGGCTACGTCGAGGAGAACGGCCTGGCCCGGCTCTACCGCGAGGCGCCGCTGAACTCGATCTGGGAGGGCTCGGGCAACGTCAACGCCCTCGACGTGCTGCGCGCCCTGACCCGCGAGCCCGCGACCCTCGCCGCCCTGGGCAAGGAGCTGAGCCTTGCGAGGGGCCACGACGCGGCGCTCGACGCCGCCATCGACGAGTGCGAGCGGGCTGGCGCGGCAGCCCTGGCGCCGGACGCGCCCTGGGCCGCGCGTCAGACCGTGGAACGACTCGCCCTGACCCTGCAGGGCGCCCTGCTCGTGCAGCACTCCCCCGGGCCCGTGGCCGACGCCTTCGTCGCGAGCCGCATCCGAGGCGAGCGCGGCTCGACCTTCGGGACCCTCGGCGCGTCGGTCGGGTCGGCCGCGGTGGACCTCCTGATCGACCGCGCACTGGCGACCTGACCGGAGCCGGTCAGGGGGTCGCGGCCAGCCGAGCCCGCTCCCCCTCGACGTCGAAGTCGGCGGGCGGCCACTGCGGGTCCATCGTCTCGAGGTGCTCCAACAACAGGTTGGTCACCGCCAGCCGGGCGTACCACTTGTGGTCCGCGGGCACGACGTGCCAGGGCGCAATGGGCGTGGAACACTTCTCGAGCGCCACCTGATAGGCCTCTTCGTAGTCCGCCCAGTAGGCCCGCTCATCGACATCGCCGGGGTTGTACTTCCAGAACTTGTCCGGGCGCTGCAGCCGCTCGGTCAGCCGCTCCTTCTGCTCGTCGCTGGACAGGTGCATCATCACCTTGACGACGGTGGTCCCCGACCCGACGACCTTCCTCTCGAAGGCGTTGATCTGCGCGTAGCGGCGCGCCCAGGTGGCGCGGGGGACGAGGTCGTGGACCCGCACGATGAGGACGTCCTCGTAGTGCGAGCGGTCGAACACCCCGATCATCCCGGCACTGGGCAGAGCTCGGCGGATGCGCCACAGGAACGGGTGCTTCTGCTCCTCGCGCGACGGCGCCTTGAAGGCCGTGATCTTCACCCCTTGGGGGTCCACGGCCCCCACGACGTGGCGCATGATGCCGCCCTTGCCGGAGGTGTCCATGCCCTGGGTGACGAGCAGGATCGAGCGTGAGCCCCCGCCCCTGGACTCGGCGAAGAGCCGCTCCTGGAGGTCGCCGAGGCGGGCCTGGAGATCGGCCATCACCTTCTCGGCGTCCTTCTTGTCGCCGTCGAAGCCCGGCGTGGAGCCGGGGTCGATGCCCGCGAGGTCGAACCCCGCTTCGACCCGGAGCAGGTCCGACCAGCTCGCGGTCTCGACCGCATCGTCGGCGCGCGCCTCCGCGGCCTTGCGCTTCGCCTTGTCCGCCTTGCGCTGCGCCTTCTCGGCGAGCTTCGCCTTCTTGGCCCGTCGTTCCTTCTTACCCTTGCCCATCCCGGCATCCTTGCAGAGCCCACTGCCAGACTGTCCCGCATGCGCGTGCTCATCGACCCCCGACGCCCCTCCCGGCCCGGTGCCGCCGTGACCGCCGCCGAGCTGGAGGTGATGTACACCTTCCCGCGCGGGCCGTGGGTGCGCACGAACTTCGTCACCAGCCTGGACGGGTCGGTGGCCGGCGCCGACGGCCGCAGCGGCTCGATCAACACCCCGCCCGACAACCGGGTCTTCGCCCTCCAGCGCGACCTGTGCGACGCCGTGCTCGTGGGGTCGGGGACGGCGAACGCGGAGGGCTACGAGCGGATCGTCCCGAACCGTCGGCGCGCGTCGCCGCCGGCCCTGGTCGTCGTCAGTGGGTCGGCACGGGTGCCTGAGGGGCTGCGCACCCCCGTGGAGGGCCGGGGTGCGGGGCTGCTCGTGACGTGCGCGTCGGCCGGCCCGCGGGCCCTCAGCAAAGCCCGTGGCGCGCTCGGTGCGGATGCCGTGGTGGTGGCCGGCGAGGACCACGTCGACCTGGCCGCCGCGGTTCACGTGCTGGCCGAGAGGGGACTGAAGCACCTGCTCTGCGAGGGTGGGCCGACTCTCGTCAGCGCTGCACTCGCGGCCGGTGTGGTCGACGAGCTGGCGCTGTCCCTGGCCCCGACGGTCGTCGGCGGGGACGGCGCGCGCACCACGTCCGGCGCCGGCCTCGGCGAGCCGGACGGCATCCCCCTCTCACTGCGCCTGTTGCTCGAGGAGCGCGGCACGCTCCTGGGGCTGTGGCGGGTGAGCCGCTGACCCGCGGACACCGCATCGTCCCGCCGCACCGCACCGCGTCATCGGTCAGCGAAGGCCTGGACCAGCCGTTCCCACCGCTGCGGATCCACATTCCACTCCTTGCAGTGCCGCGCGACGTGCCACTCCTCGAAGGTGACGAGGTCCGGTCGTGCGCGTGCCAGCTCGCGCGACGGCCCGACCGGCACGAACTCGTCGTCGGCGGAGTGGATGAGGAGGATCTCGTGGTGCAGCTCGTCGGCCCGCCGCACCCAGTCGGTGAGGGCGAGGTCGACGGACTCGTGCACACCGAGCAGCCGGTGCCCCCACCGCTGCCTCATCATCGTGCGGGCGAGTGAGCCGATGTGCCGGGGCAGCCGATGGCCGCGGGCGTGGTGGGAGAGCACGTCGCCCCAGTCGATCACCGGCGCGTCGAGCACGACCCGCGACACCAGCGCGGACAGCGGCGACCGGTCGAGCAGCTGCAGGACGATCGCGCCGCCCATCGACCAGCCCACGAGCATCACCTCGGTGGCTCCTCGCCCGACGGCGAGCTCGATCGCCGCCTCGACGTCGCGCCACTCCGACAACCCCAGGGCGTAGCGGCGGTCCGGCCCACCCGGCACCCCCGCGTCGTTGCGGTAGGTCGGGGCCATACAGGTCCAGCCCGCGGCGAGGAGGGGCGGCATCGACCGGATCGTCTCCTCCAGCTGGGCACCGCGCCCGTGCACCAGCACCGCCCACCGCTCCCCCGGCCCACCCGGCGGCGGGACGACCCACGCCGGCATCGGTCCCAGCTCACCGGCATACCGCACGTGCTCGGTCGGCACCCCGATGCTGATGTCGGGGGCGGCGCCGTGGAAGTAGGAGTTCCAGCGTGCGGGGCCGGGAGCGAGGTCACCGGAGTCGACCCCCAGGAGCTGCCGCTCGACCAGACCTGCGCCGGCGTCGATGGTGAGCACGTCACCGACCCGGGCGTGCCCCACGCCACCGTCGAACCACAGCCCGTAGCGACCCGGAACCACGGTCTCCGCGGTGGTCGCGATCGTCACGCTCGTCGGCCCGACGTCGTGGACCACCACGTCGTCGGGCCGTTGCGGGTCCGGAGTCAGCACGCGGCGGGCGAAGTATGCCGCGGCCGCCAGCGAGCCGGCCCCGGAGGCGACCGCGGTGGTCGCGCCCACAGCGGCACCCGCGGTGGCGGCACGGCGCGCAGTCGAGTGGCGACCGTGCGCGCTCACGCGCCGCCCTCGGACAGCACCGCGGACAGGTCGTAGGAGACCGGCTCGTCGAGCTGCTCGAAGGTGCAGTCGGCCGGCTCCTTGTCGGGGCGCCAGCGGACGAACTGCGCGGTGTGCCGGAAGCGCACCCCCTCCATGTGGTCGTAGCGCACCTCCACGACGCGCTCGGGCCGCAGCGGCGTGAACGACAGGTCCTTCCCGGCCGCCCAACGACTCTGGGCCGCGGCCCGAGGGGTGCGGGTGCCCTCCTCCTGCGCGGCCCAGCTCCACGGGTGGTGCTCGAAGGAGGTCACCAGCGGCTGGAGCTCCTCGAACAGCTCGCGACGCCTGGCCATCGGGAAGGCCCCGATCACCCCCACCGAGCGGAGCTCACCGTCGGGGCCGTGGATGCCGAGCAGCAGGGAGCCGACGAGGTCGTCGCCGGACTTGTGGGTGCGGTAGCCCGCGACGACGCAGTCGGCGGTGCGCTCGTGCTTGACCTTGGCCATGGTGCGCTTGTCGGGCTCGTACGGCCCGTCCAGCTCCTTGGCCACCAGACCGTCGAGCCCGGCCCCCTCGAAGGCGGTGAACCAGGTGGCGGCGAGGTCACGGTCGGTCGTGGCCGGCGTGAGGTGGATGGGCGGCTGGGCCCCGGACAGGGCGGCCTCCAGCATCGAACGACGCTCGCGCAGCGGACGCCCCATGAGGTCGTCATCGCCCAGGGCCAGCAGGTCGAAGGCCACGAAGCGGGCAGGGGTCTCGACGGAGAGCTTCTTCACCCGGCTGGCCGCGGGGTGGATCCGCTGGCTCAGCAGGTCGAAGTCGAGGTGGTCCCCGCCCGGGGTGACGACGATGATCTCGCCGTCGACGACGCACCGCTCAGGGAGGTTGGCCAGTGCGGCCTCGACGATCTCGGGGAAGTAGCGGGTCATCGGCTTCTCGTTACGGCTGCCGATCTCGACCCGGTCCCCGGAGCGGAAGATGATCGAGCGGAAGCCGTCCCACTTGGGCTCGAAGCTCACGTCGCGGCCCTCGAGGGCGGAGATGCCCTTGACGGCCTTGGCGAGCATGGGCGACACCGGCGGCACGACCGGCATCCCCCACGCGGCGCGTTCGTCGGCGTCGCGCTCGGCCTTGGGCCGCATGTACTCCTCGTCCGCTTTGTCGCCGCGCCGCTTGCTCGGCTGCACGCGGGGCGGCTCGCCCGGCATCTTGGGGTAGTCCGGGGGGAAGTTCAGCTCGCCGAGCCCGCGCTCGCTGACGTCGCGGTCCCAGAGCGCGATCGCGGCGGTCACGTCGCCGACGGCCGCGTCGATCTCGGCCCAGGCGTCGCCGCGGTCCTCGAGCACGTCGGGGACGGTGAGGATCGTGAAGTCCCCGGGCGCGACGGCCGAGAGCTCGTCCCAGGTGACCGGCATCGACACCGGCGCACCCGGCAGCGGCCTGGGGCTGTAGGCCGAGGCGATCGTGCGGTCGCGGCAGGCCTGGTTGAAGTCGACGAAGACCCGCTCGCCCCGCTCCTCCTTCCACCACGAGGTGGTGACGAGGTCGGGCAGCCGGCGCTCGAGCTCTCGGGCGATGCCGATGACTCCGTGGCGCACGTCGAGGAACTCGTGGGTCGGGGCGATCCGCGCGAAGACGTGCACGCCTCGGTTGCCGCTCGTCTTCGCCCAGGCGGTCAGCCCCACCTCGGTGAGCACCTCGCGCAGGGCGTGGGCTGCCTCCACCGCGTCGGTGAAGCCGCGCCCGGGCTGCGGGTCGAGGTCGATGCGGAGCTCGTCGGGGTTGTCGTTGTCGGCGGTGCGCACCGGCCACGGGTGGAAGGTCACGGCATTCATCTGCACGGCCCAGACCGCGGCCGCGACCTCGTCGACGACGATCTGGCTGTGCCTCCTGCCGCTGGGGTAGCGGCACATCACGGTGCGCACCCACTCGGGCATGCCCTTCGGCGGGTTCTTTTGATAAAACTCTTCGCCATCGATCCCCTCGGGGAACCGCTGCAGGGTGACCGGGCGGTCGCCGATCGCGTGCACGAGGGGGTCCCCGACCGCCATCACGTAGGCCGCGAGGTCGCCCTTGGTGATGCCGACGTCGGGCCACATCAGCCGGTCGGGGCTGCTCAGCCGCACCTGGCGCGGCCCGTCCGGGCCGTCGACCTCGATCACCTGTGCGTCCACCATGTGGCGAGGATATCGAGCGGGTCCGACGGAACGGATGTGACGGCGGTATTTCGTGCCGGGGGCATGGGAACCATCGAGGCCCCTGTGCTGTTGGTCTGGTCATGACGATGAAGCCGACCCGCCGTGAGTATGCCGTCGACCGCACCGACGCCGAGTGGCGCGAGACCCTCACCCCCCAGGAGTTCCAGGTGCTCCGCCAGGCAGGCACCGAGCGGCCGTACGTCGGGGAGTACACCGACACCAGGACCACCGGCGTCTACGCCTGCCGGGCGTGCAACGCGGAGCTGTTCACCTCGGAGACCAAGTTCGAGAGCCACTGCGGGTGGCCCTCGTTCTACTCACCGCTGGCGGGCGACTCCGTGGAGTTCATCGAGGACCGGTCGATGTTCGGGCCGCCTCGCATCGAGGTGCGGTGCGCCAGCTGCGGCAGCCACCTCGGGCACGTCTTCGAGGGCGAGGGCTACGACACCCCGACCGACCAGCGCTTCTGCATCAACTCGATCTCGATGACCCTGCGCCCCGCCGACGCCGACCCCTCCTGACCCCTGGATCCCATTCCGAGGCCACCGCCCTTCCTGCCGCGGCTCCTCGTCAGCCTCCCGACCCGAGCCGGGGTTTATCGGGTGACCCGATAAGCCCCGGCGCACCCCCAGAAGGCTTGTCCGTTGAGGCCGGGGCTTCTCGGGGTCAGCCCTGGGCCGAAGATCCCTCGCCCACCGTGGCCCAGCGTCGAACCGGGGTGTCTTCGGGCTCGAGGATCGGCGGCCGCGCCTCGGAGAGGGAGACCTCGTGGCGGATCCTCGCGAGGAGGGCTCGCGGACGCTCGAGCTGGGACCAGATGACCCGCTCGACCCGAAAGCCCAGCCGCCGGATGCGGTCCTCACGCTTCTCACGCCACAGGCTCTCCGGGTCCTGCGCATACTTGACCCGACCGTCGAACTCCAGACAGAGGTTGGTGCCGTCGACGAGGAAGTCGACGCGGGCGACGATTCGTCCGTTGTCCAGGATGCCGAACTGAGGGACGAGTCGGAGTCCGCCCACCGTGACCAGCACCCGGAGGCGGCTCTCGCCGATCGACTCGGCACGGCCATCCATGAAGGCCAGCATCGTGCGGACGCGGCCTGCCCGAGCCCAGCCCTTCACCGCCGACGCCACCGACCGGATCTCTTCCTCGGTCGTGCGTCCCTCGTGGCTGGCGCTGTCCGCCGAGACGATGCCGGCTAGGTGGCCGTGGTCCAGTGCGGTCTGGACGACCGCGCCCGCGATGCGACCCTCGTCACTGTCCGCCGGTCGCAGCCGGGGGTGAGGAGGTCGAATCCGACACAGCGCCGTCAGGACCTCGCGTCGCACGGGCCGCACGATGTCGGCGAGCCCAAGGTTCGTCCCCCACGTCGCGACGCCGCTGAGAGCCAAGGCCGAGGCGGAACACGGCCAGGCGTCCGGGTAGACGAGAAGTGCCGCCCTGGTCCGTAGCTCGTGCAGAGCGAGCGGGTCCTCGGGGACCACCGTCGGCAGGGCGTACACCGATCGGGCCAGTGACCGCACCTCCTTCCGGGCGCGCAAGCCGGCGAGGTGCTCGTCGCTGATGCCGATCAACCGCGCCTGAGCGGTGGTGAAGATCCCGTCGTGGTGCTCCGCGAGGGACCGCAGGGTGTCGTCCATGGGCTCAGGTGATCACCCGCATCCTCGCCGCCGCGACGCTCGGCGAAATCTGGGGATGACCGCAGTCAGGGACCTCGCTTGTGGACGAGGCGCACGTGCCCCGACAAACCCCGGCCGGCGTTGACAATGCTTGTCCGGAAGAGCCGGGGTTTATAGGGTGTCCCGCTAAACCCGGAAGGAGGGGGGGGGCAGTGGGGCCGGGGCGGAAATGCTCCGGGGGTGGGGTGGGGTCAGCGCTGGCGGGCGACGAGGTCGCGGATCGGGACGCGGGGGCCGGTGTAGAACGGGACCTCCTCGCGCACGTGCATCCGGGCCCGAGACGCCCTCAGGTCGCGCATGAGATCCACGATCCGGTGCAGCTCGTCGGCCTCGAACGCGAGGATCCACTCGTAGTCGCCGAGCGCGAAGGATGCGATGGTGTTGGCCCGCACGTCGGGGTAGTCGCGCGCCTGCTTCCCGTGTTCGACGAGCATGTCGCGGCGCTCGGTGTCGTCCAGCAGGTACCAGTCGTAGGAGCGCACGAACGGGTAGACACAGATGTAGTCGCGGGCCTCCTCCCCCGACATGAAGGCCGGGATGTGGCTCTTGTTGAACTCGGCCGGGCGGTGCAGCGCGGCCGCCGACCACACCGGGTCGAGGTGCTGGCCGTATGCCGTGCGCAACAGTGCGTGGTACGCCTCCTGGAGGGCCTCGATCGTCGCGGCGTGCCACCACACCATGAGGTCAGCGTCGGCGCGCAGCCCGGCGACGTCGTAGGAGCCACGCACGACGACGTCGCGCTCGGCGAGGTCGGTGAAGAGCTGCTCCACCTCCTCGGCCATCGCGGACCGGTCCTGATCACCCAGGGGCTCGGCGACGGCGAAGACCGACCACATGGCGTAGCGGATCGTGTCGTTGACCTCGCGGATCCGGGCGGCTCCGGGCTTGGCGGGTGTGGTGCGGGTGGGCTCGCTCATGGACGGTGCTCTCCTGAAAGGGATGTGGCGGCGGCGCTGAGGTCTGCTGTGCTCGGGTCTGCTGTGCTCGGGTCTGCAGTGCTCGAGGGTCGGTGCTGAGATTCTCTGGCGGCGAGTGCGCCGGCGAGGAAGGCGACGGTCGTCCGGGCCGACAGCAGGGCCGAGCCGATGACGGCCGGGATGCCGACCCCGTCGTAGGTCGCGCCGGCCACCTCCAGCCCGGGCACGTCCTCGAGCGCGAGGCGCACGGCGGCGACCCGCTCGACGTGCCCCACGGCATACTGCGGCAACCCCCCACCCCAGCGCTGGACGTGGCTGTCGACGAGGTGCGGGAGCGGGCGGCCGATAGCGTCGGAGATCTCGGCCACCGAGACGGCGACCAGGTCTTCGTCGTCGCGCTGGAGGACGGCCTCCTCCCGGGCCCGGCCGATGGAGGCGCGCAGGTGGAACACCTCGCTGGAGAGGCTCCCGGCCCACGCCCACTTGTTGGCGCTGAAGGTGCCTGCCTTGATGGTGCGACCCTCCACCGGAGGCACGAGGAACCCCGAGCCGGGCAGGTCGGCAAGGTCGCGACGCGCGACCGCCAGGGTCACGACCGACGTGGATGCCGTCTCGACCTCCCCCAGCCGGCGCGCCGCCTCGGGTGCGTGGGTGGCGAGCAGTCGGGCCGCCGGCGCGGCCGGGACACAGAGGATCACGGCATCAGCGTCGAGCAGCTCGGGGTCGGCCGCCGAGCCGACGACGAGCCGCCAGCCCCCGTGCGTACGCTCCAGCCGGCGGAGCACGGACCCGGTGTGCACGGTCGCGCCCCGCTGCCTGATCTCGCGGGCGAGGACCTCGGGGAGCAGGCCCACCCCGCCGACGACGCCCGCGAAGGGGGGCCGAGGCGGTGGGGGCGCCGGCTCACCGTCTGATCCATCGGCGCGGATGGTTCCATCTCGGAGACCGGGTGCTCCTGGACCGGCGGCGCCTTCGGAGCGGAGCAGCGACTCCCCGCGGATGGCACGGTCCCAGAGCGCCGGCATCGTGGCCTGAAGCGACAACCGGGAGGCGTGACCGGCGTACACCCCGCCGAGCAGGGGCTCGACCAGACGGTCGACGACCGCGCGACCGAGTCGAGCGCCGACGTAGTCACCCACGGCGACGTCCTCCTGCAACGGCCCACCGGGCCACGGCTGCTCGTCCCGCAGCCGGGCCACCTCGTCGGCGTCGAGCACACCCAGCGCAGAGGCAGCGTCGGTGGGCACGCCCATGAGCGTGGCCTTGGGCAGTGGTCGCAGGGCGCCCCGCGACCAGACCGAGGCGGTGGTGGTCGCCGGCGTCGTCAGCAGATCTGCGGCGCCGACCCGGCGCACCAGGTCCGTGCCCTCGGGACGAACGGCGAGCATCGCCTCGGCCCCGACGTCGACGAGGTGCCCGCCGACCTCCTCGCGGCGCAGCTTGCCCCCGAGCCGGTCGCTGCCCTCGAGCAGGGTCACCGCGATCCCGGGCCAGCCGTCCAGCACCTCCAGCGCGGCAGTGAGACCGGCGATCCCACCTCCCACGACGACGACGTGGGGCCGGGTGGAGACGGCCGGAGCGGACATGGATCCAGCGTCTCACGCGACCCACGGGCCCCCACTGCCACCCCGGTCACCAGCGTGACGCGATCGCGTCGAAGCCGTGACCCGATCGAGATTCGAGAGCCGGAACCGGGGCGCGCCGCTGGGTCTCTGACCGAAAGCAGTCACCGTCGACGAAGGAGTCACCATGCGCACCCCGGCCCACCTCGCCCCGTCAGCACCGTCGACCCGAGCCAGGCTCCGACCGCCCCGCCTCCTGACCGCTGCCCTGCTCGTCGGTGCGCTCGGCGTCGGCACCGTTGCGGGATGCAGCGCCGGTAACAGCTCAGGCGACAGCGGTGCGGGCAGCGCTTCATCGGGAGTTGCGGACCAGTCCGAGGTGCAGGCTCCCGACCGGGCCTCGAGCGGAGGGACCGCGGAGGCACCGGCCGTCGGGTCCGAGGCTGTCAGCTCGAATGCCGTTGCCGCCGTTGCCGATCGGAAGCTCAGTCGACGAGCCGACATCTCCCTCACCGTGGGCGACGTACCGGTGTCGGCAGCGAAGGTGCGAGGCGTGGCCGCGCGTCAGAAGGGCGTCGTGGTCGCCGAGGAGGTCTCCAGCCAGCAGCCACCTCCAGAGGGCGACGGCTTCGCCTACGGCACCATCACGATCTCGGTTCCGGCCGACCACCTGGACGCGGCGTTGGACGAGGTGGCCGAGATCGGGGACGTGGCCTCGCGCAGCACCTCCACCGACGACGTGACGGCCCAGTTCGTCGACACCGAGTCAAGGGTGGCGTCGATGAAGGCCAGCGTCGAGCGGGTGCGCGCCCTGATGACCCGTGCGGGCGACCTCACCGACATCGTCGCCCTCGAGGCCGAGCTCTCCCGACGGCAGTCCGACCTCGAGGCCTACGAGTCCCAGCTCGCCGCGCTCAAGGACTCCGTGGCGCTCTCCCCCATCACCGTCAACCTCGCGACGAGCGAGGAGGTGCTCGCTGCGCAGGACGACGACACCGGGTTCCTCGCCGGGCTCGGGGCGGGGTGGGCAGCGTTCACGGGATCGGTCACCGTGCTGCTGACCGTCCTCGGGGCGGTGCTCCCCTTCGCCGTGGTGATCGCCCTCGTCCTCGTGCCGCTGGTGCTGTGGCTGCGGCGACGCGCCCCTCGGGCACCGACACCGACCGCCCTCCAGCCGCCGCCCGCCGCCTGAGCGCCACCGGCCAGGGACCGGGACACGGAAGGCCGAGGCGCGTCCTCAGCGGGCGCCGAACCAGTCCAGGAGCAGGCGGAGCACCTCGTCGGGCTGCTCCATCGAGGGCAGGTGGGCGCAGCCCGAGAGGTCCACCCGGCGCACGTCCGACAGGTGCCGCTCGAGCAGGTCCGCGGTGAGGTGGATGGTGTCGAGGTCGTGGGCTCCGACGATGAGGAGCACCGGCTGGTCGACCTCGCCGAGCCGCTCCAGGGCCGGTGGATCGAGCTCGACCTCGTCGAGGTCGTCCCAGCCCTCCGTCACCTCGAAGGCGGTGCGCTGCATGACCCGAACGGATGCCGTGACCTCCGGGGCTATGTCGATGGGGTCCCGTCCTGTTCCCACGACCCACGCCGTGACGTTGGCCTCGACGGCGGCGTCGAGGTCATCACGGGCGAGGGCCTCGCGCTCGGCGTCGAAGAAGGCCCGCAGTGCCGGCGTCGCCTCGGGGATGAGGCTGCCGCCGGGCGGCGCGAGCACGAGGGATCGGACGAGGTCGGGCCGCACCAGCGCCACCTCCACCGCCACCCCGGCCCCGAGCGAGGCGGCGACGAGGTGGCACGAATCCACGCCGAGGTGCTCGAGGGTCGCCAGCACGTCGGCGACGTGGTCGAGGCGCTCCGGCCGAGTCGTCGAGCTCCCGAAACCGCGCAGGTCCAGCCGGATCGTGTCGCGATCTTTGATGAGTGCGGGCCACTGGGGGTGCCACATCCGCCGGTCGGCGATCCCCGCGTGGAGGAGCACGACCGGAGCCCTCCCCGCCGGTCCGGCGCGGTCGTAGGAGATGCCGGACGGTGTCTGGCTCGAGGTCACGGGTCTCCTTGGAGCTTCGTGGGTGGGTCGCTGGTGCGTCGTTGATCGGGCGCTGCCAGTGAACGCGGTCGCTCCGGTGGGGGCAACCGGTTATCCCGCGTGCGGCTCCTCGCGAACCCACTCGACCTCACCGTCGACCAGTCGGGCGGTCGGCTGGAGACCCAGCGCCGCGGCCACCCGCTGCGAAGCGACGTGGTCGGGGTGCACGTGCGCCACCACGCGGACCACACCCCCGCCCAGGACCTCCTCGAGCACGAGCGTGGCTGCCTCACGAGCGATCCCCCGCCCCTGCCAGCTCGTGGAGACCACCCACGCGAGCTCGGCCTCTCGGTCAGCCGGGCGCACCGTCGCCTGCACGTAGCCCACCGCGACCCCGCCCTCGCCGAGTCGGATGACCCAGGTGCGCCACTCCTCCTCCGGGTCCCCCGAGCCGGCGACCTGCCGGGTGTACCGCTGCTCGAGCTCGGCCGTGGTCGGGGCGCGGCCTCCCGTGAAGAGGTAGAGCGCTGGGTCGGCGAGGACATCCGCCATCTCGCCTGCGTGGTCGACGCGCAGCCGTTCGAGCCCCAGCCTCCCGGTCACCGGGCGGAGGCCTCGTGCACCAGGTCGACGACCTTGGTCAGCACGTCGGGGTCGGTGTCGGGAAGCACGCCGTGCCCGAGGTTGAAGATGTGCCCGGGGGCAGCCATCCCCTCGCGCACGATCTGGCGCACCCGCCGCTCCAGCGGCTCCCACGGGGCGAAGAGCAGGGCAGGGTCCAGGTTGCCCTGCACGGCATACCGGCCGTCCAGACGGGCCAGCGCGTCGGTGAGCGAGACGCGGTAGTCGACGCCCACGACGTCCGCGCCGGCCTCGCCCATGAGCGGGAGCAGCTCGCCGGTGCCGACCCCGAAGTGGATCCGCGGGACGTCGAGGTCCGCGACGGTGGCGAGCGCAGTGGTCGAGTGGGACTGCACGAATGCCGTGTAGTCGGCGCGGTTCAGCACCCCGGCCCAGGAGTCGAAGAGCTGCACGACCGAGGCGCCTGCCTCGGCCTGGACGCGCAGGAAGGCCCCGGAGATCTGCGCGAGCTGGGCGCAGAGGTCGTGCCACAGCTCGGGGTCGCCGTGCATGAGTGCCTTGGTGTGCTCGTGGTTGCGCGACGGCCCACCCTCCACGAGGTAGGACGCGAGCGTGAACGGTGCCCCGGCGAACCCGATGAGGGGGGTGGCGCCGAGCTCGGCCGTGAGCAGTCGCACGGACTCGGTGATGTCGGGCACGTCCTCGGGATGGAGGTCCCTCACCTGGCCGAGGTCGGCCCGGCTGCGGATCGGGCGCTCGATGACCGGCCCGACACCGGGGACGATGTCGAGGGCGACGCCGACGGCCTGGAGGGGGACGACGATGTCGGAGAAGAGGATCGCGGCGTCGACCCCGTGACGGCGCACCGGTTGCAGGGTGATCTCGGTGACCAGGTCGGGGCGCCGGCACGACTCCAGCATGCCGACCCCCTCGCGCAGCGCGCGGTATTCCGGGAGGGACCGCCCCGCCTGTCGCATGAACCAGACCGGGGTGTGCGGCACCGGCTGGCGCCGGGCGGCGCGCACCAGCACGGAGTCCGAGGTGGAGGTGGTCGGGGCGGGAGTGCTCACGAGGCGACATCCTCCCATCGCGGCGCGAGGACCGGTGACCCGGCGGCGCCACCCCGCCGCACCAGCGTCCCCGTGGGGTCAGAGGGCGATGACCGCCGCGCCGCCGATGGCGAGCACGACCCCCACCTGTTGCACGCGCTGGAGCCTCTCGTCGAGCAGCACCCGGGCCAGCACGATCGTGACCACGGGGTACAGCGAGGCGAGGACCGCGGTGGTGCTGACCTGGCCTCGGGAGGACGCGATGGAGAACAGCGCGTTCGCGGCGAGGTCGCCGCAGCCGATGAGGAGCAGCGAGGGCACCTCGCGCCTCGTGACCCCGCCCGTGCTCCGCGTCAGCAGCGCCACGGCCAGGAGGATCGTCACGGAGGTCATCCGCATCCCCCACAGCGTCATCAGGGTCGACTCGCGACCACCACGGTCGATGCAGAACAACGCCAGCCCGAACCCGAGGGCCGCGAAGCACGCGAGGACGACGGGTCGCGCCGACACCTCACCACTGAGCTCCGGCCCCGACGCGAGGGTCACCCCCACGACCGCGACGAGCATGCCCACCCACGCCCAGGGCGACGGCACATCGCCGGTGGCCACACCGAGGGCCACTGGCACGACGACGCCCAGCGCCGCGATCGGCGCGACCACGCCCATCGTCCCGGAGGACAGGGCGGTATAGAAGCAGACGAGCCCGGCCATGCCCGACAGACCGGCCACGACGGACCAGACCGGCCACCCCGACCAGGTCACGGTGTCCCACTGCGTCAGGACCACCAGGGAGATGACGACCAGGGCCAGGCCCTGGGTCCAACCGACGACGGCCACGGCGGGGCGCCTGCGAGAGGCGACGCCGGCGAAGAAGTCGGAGGTGCCCCAGGCCGCCGACGAGGCCAGGGCGATCAGGCTCAGCACCGGCCCAGCCTAGTCAGGCGCTCAGCGCCCGCCCCCGGCGCTCCGGCGTGGCCTCACGACGGGAGGTGGCGGCCCGGCATAGATTGCTCTCGTGTCCAGCCGCACCGTGACCGGGCGGGAGTCGCCGGAGTTCACCCGGGCTCTCGAGGACCTTCGTCGTGCCCGGCTGCGGTCCGAGATCCGGCTCACCGAGGTCCCCGCCCCCCAACGGATCGCACCGTATGCCGTGGCCCTCACCGCCGACGTCATCGACCCCGCGGACCAGGACGACGACCTCGCGTCGGGCCGGTTCGTGCTGCTCCACGACCCGTCGGCGCCGGAGCCGTGGGGTGGGCAGTGGCGCGCGGTGACCTTCGCGCGGGCCGAGCTGGAGCCGGAGTTCGCGAGCGACCCACTGCTCGGTGAGGTCGGCTGGAGCTGGCTCACCGACGCACTGGCGCACCGGGACCTCGAGTTCGCTGCGGAGGCCGGCACCGTGACGCGCGTGGTGTCCCAGAGCTTCGCCGGCCTCGCCGACCGGCCGCCGAGCGTGGAGATGGAGGTCAGGGCGTCGTGGACCCCGATCGGCTCCGACATGGCCCCGCACCTGCTCGCCTGGTCCGACCTGCTGTGCACCATCGCCGGGTTGCCCCCGTTGCCCGAGGGTGTCGTGGCCCTCCCCGGACCTCGCCGCTAGATGAACGAGAAGCAGCCGGTGCCGGACCCCGCGGTGAGCGAGGCCGTCACCACCATCGCCCTCGACGAGCCCGCCGACGGCGTGCCGCAGGTGGTGGAGTCCGAACGCGCCCTGGCCGAGGCCGCCGCCGCGGTGGCCGCCGGGGAGGGCCCCGTCGCCATCGACGCCGAGCGCGCCTCCGGCTACCGCTACGGTCAACGCGCCTACCTGGTGCAGGTGCGGCGCTCGGGGTCGGGCACCTGGCTGATCGACCCCATCGCCTGCCCGGACCTCTCCCCCCTCGACGAGGCGATCGGCGCGGCCGAGTGGCTCCTGCACGCGGCCACCCAGGACCTTGCCTGCCTGGCCGAGGTGGGCCTGCGGCCGCGCCAGCTCTTCGACACCGAGCTGGCCGGGCGGATCCTGGGGCTGCCCCGAGTGGGGCTGGCCGCCGTCGTCGAGAGCTACCTCGGGCTGACGCTTGCCAAGGAGCACTCCGCCGTCGACTGGTCGACCCGCCCGCTCCCCGAGCCCTGGTTGCGCTATGCGGCCCTGGACGTCGAGGTGCTCGACGAGCTGCGCAACCTCATGGGCGTCGACCTCGCCGTGCAGGGAAAGTCGGAGTGGGCGCGACAGGAGTTCACCTCGCTCCTCAGCTGGCGGCCCACCGAGCGGGTGGACCCGTGGCGCCGCACCTCGGGGATGAACGCCCTGCGCTCGCGGCGGTCGGTCGCCGTGGTCCGCGAGCTCTGGTACGCCCGCGACGACATCGCGCGAGACCGCGACACCGCGGTCGGTCGGGTGCTGCCCGACGCCTCGCTCGTGGAGATCGCCCGGGTCGCGCCGACGTCGACCGACGACCTGCCCCGCGGGCACCGCGCGATCGCCCGCTACGGCCGCCGCTGGGTCGAAGCCGTACGGACGGCGATGGCCATCGCCGAGGACGACCTCCCACCGCGCACCCTGCCCTCCGACGGTCCGCCTCCACCAAGGGTCTGGGCCGACAAGAACCCGCTCGCCGCTGAGCGGCTCTCCGCGGCGCGTGCGGCTCTCACGGCCTTCGCTGAAGAGCACACCATCCCCGTCGAGAACGTCTGCTCACCGGACCCCTTGCGCCGGGTGGTGTGGCAGCCCCCAGCAGGGCAGGACGCCGCCGCGTTCGCTGCCGCGTTCCACGCGCTCGGAGTGCGCCAGTGGCAGGCCGAGATCGTGGCTCCGCTGCTCGAGGCGACCTTTGCCGACCACCCCGACCCCGGCCACTAGTCGAGGCAGAACTCGTTTCCCTCGGGGTCGTGCATGGTGATGAACCCCGACTCCATCCTGGCGGCGTCGGGCTCGACGCGCCGGGCGCGGGTGGCCCCGAGCACCTCGAGTCGCTCCGCCTCGGCCTCCAGGGCGCTCATCCGGGCGGCACCCTCCAGGCCCGGTGCCGCCCGGAGATCGAGGTGCACCCGGTTCTTCACCGACTTGCCCTCGGGAACCTGCTGGAAGAACACCCGCGGGTGGCTGCCCTCGACCGGGAGGATCGCCGAGCGGGAGTTCCACTGGTCCTGCGGAACCCCGAATGCCGTGAGCGCCGCGTCCCAGGTGTCGAACCCTTCCGGCGGCGGTTGCACCTCGTAGCCCAGGGCCTCGGCCCAGAAGGCCGCCAGTGCGGCCGGGTCGGCGCAGTCGAACGTGATCTGTAGGTCCTTGGTCATGACTCTAGTGTCGCTTCGATCACCGACACGGGTCCGCCCATCCCGCTCGGCCCCGTGCGCGAGTTGACGACCTTCGCCGCCCGCGCCCAAGAGCGGACGACAAGCAGCAGGCCGGCAATGTTCGTTGGGAGCCGCGATCCGATTGGTTGCGTCGTTCTTGGCACCCTCGTGATGCTTCGCCCGGACGGAGCGCGGTCAGCCGATCGCATGCAACGCGTTCCGGTCGCCTTGGGCAACGGGTGCCAGACTGGTGGTGGTCACAAGGCACCGGGAGACACGTCATGGTGCACCTGGCCAAGGATCCGACTGGGAAGGAGAGCAGAGATGGCGGTCGGCATCTTCGCTGGGATACCCGTTCAGGACTACGCCGTGGCGCGAGATTGGTATGAGCGCCTGTTTGGTGCCGAGCCCAGCTTCTACCCCAACGACGTCGAGGCCGTGTGGCAGCTCGCTGAGAACTGCAATGTGTACATCGTTGAAGATGTCCAGCGCGCCGGTGGCGCAGTCAACATGGTTTGGGTCGACGACCCCGTGGGTGAAGTCGACCGAATCGCGGCGCGAGGCTTGGCGCCGGATGATGTCGAAAAGCACGAAGGAGTGTGGAAGGACGTTTTCCACGATACGGATGGCAACGAGACCGGCATCGGCGGTGAGGTCGGGTCGGCCGAGTGATCCAGAGCGACCATGCCGTTCGTTGCGGATCCTTTGCCCGGGGCTGGTCAGTGGGGGGCCTGCGGGGGGCCGTGGGGCGTAGGCCGTCCAGCGCGGCGCGCAGAATGGGTTCGACGTACTCTCGGTCACCGGGCACGGTGATGGCCCGGTCTGGGCCCGGGAGGTCCGCCGCTTCGAGCCCCAGCCCGAGATGGATTGACTTCATCGTCGAGGACACAAGGCGAACTCAACTGACTGCGGTCAGAGAGCTCGTGACCGAGTCTCGAGGGTGTGTACCTGAGGGTGTCGCACGCCGCGTGGACCGTTCGTCGTACAGGTGAGACTGTCCGGCGAGGACACTCGAAGCAGAAGCCACCCCTGAGAGGACCCCGCAATGTCGAAGATCATCGCAGTCATGTCCATGTCGCTCGACGGCTTCGTGGCGGACCCCCACGATGGCGTGGCCGAGGTGTTCGACTGGTACACCTCAGGGGACGTCGAGTTCAACACCGGAGGGTCAGACCCCATGACGTTCAGGCTGTCCGAGCCGAGCGCCGAGCACTTCCGCGGACTCACCTCCGAGCTCGGCGCGGTGCTCACCGGTCGACGCACCTTCGACGTCGCCCACGGGTGGGGTGGAAACCACGCCTGGGGACCGGCATTCGTGCTGACCCACCACGTTCCGGACGGTTGGCCCCGACCCGACTCCACAGTGCACTTCGTGACGGACGGCGTCGACAGCGCCGTGGCCCAGGCCAAGGTTGCCGCTGGCGACAAGTCCGTTGGAGTCCATGGTGCCGAAACGATTCAGCAATGCCTCAATGCGGGCCTCATCGACGCGCTCCACGTCGACCTCTCAGCCGTGCTCCTGGGCTCAGGGGTGCGACTCTTCGAGCACCTCACTGTCACGCCGGCCGTCCTCGGCAACCCGACGGTGGTCCAGGGCGTCGGCGTCACACACTTGCGCTACCCGGTGAGCAGTGCGTAGGCGGCGCAGCCGGATCGCCCGCTCCTGCCCCTCTCGGCACCGCCGGGTAGGCCGGACTTTCGGCCGCCCCGCACCTGGCGCCTTGGCTGACCTACAGTCGGTTTCGTGGACACGGTGGAGGAGGGTTTGCAGGCGTTCTACGCCACCGAGATGAAGCACCGTGCGAGCCGGCCCCTGGGTGTGGCCCGCACCGCACGAGTCGAGGCATTCACCGAACGCCTTCGCGCCATGGATTCGCAAGCCGTGGTCGAGGTCGGGTGCGGCGCGGGACGCGACGGTCTGATCGTGCGTCGGGGCGTGAGCGCCTACACCGGGGTCGACGTGTCACCTGCGGCGGTGCGCACCTGTCGCGACAGAGGATTGACTCCGGTGCAGGGGTCGGCCACCCACCTGCCCTTCGACGACGACTCCTTCGACGGGGCCTGGTCGATGAGCACTCTGATGCACCTACCCGGTGAGGGGTTCGCCATGGCGCTCGGCGAGATCGCCCGGGTGGTCAGGACGGGTGGGACGGTGGAGATCGGCGTGTGGGGTCACACCAGGAGCAGGGAGTGGACGAAGCCCGAAGGCCGGTACTTCAACCACCGCACCGACGAGCAGTTCCAGCGCGACCTGCATTCTGTGGGGACTGTCGTTGACTTCGACACCTGGGACTGGTTCGAGGACGGGGGTCACTACCAGTGGGCACGGGTGAAGGTTCGATAGGTGCGCCACGCGGCCGTCCACGAACGCACTCAAGTCCCGCGTATCGCGCGGTCGGAAGTCCCCCGCGCCCAACCTCGAAGCGGGTCCGCGAAGTCCGACGCGTTAGAGCGCGCGTAAGGTTGTTTCGGTCCACCACCAGCAACTCTGGAAGTAGTTCCTGCTGCCTGGTGACATCGGGTTGGCCGCGAGCATCGTGCGGCAGGAGCCCGCGATCGACTGGTGCGGAACTCGGCCTCAAGGCCTGTTGATAGCCAGTGAGCCGTCCGCCGACGGGTGTGGTTACGACTCCGAACTGAGGTCGACCGGCGGCGAAGTGCCGAAGGTGTGGCGGTCAGCCGGACGGCGGCTGCACGGCGATGTGCGCCGCGAGGATCCGCCATCCTGCCTCATCGTCGTGTATCCACGTCCGCGTATACCGCAGCCGAGCCGACATTGGTTCCCCACCGAAACTCCCGGCGACGGTTGCCGTGAAGAACGTGACACCGGTCGTGCCGACGACAAGCACTTCGAGGTCCTCCTCGACCAGCTCGGTGATGACCGAGAAGCCAGCGCGGTACCCGGCCAGATCGTCGCTCTTGGTGTGCCGTGCCCCGTCGGGTCCGATCGCAACCAGCCGCTCGTCAAGCAACACATCGAGCGCTGTGACGTCACCAGCGAGCTGAGCCGCGTGGAGCGCCCGTTCCGCGACGAGAAGGGTTGCCCGGGATGAGGTCGTGGTCACCCTCGACATCCTCGTCCATCCAGGGCGCGTATCCCAAGGCGGCGCGGTGGCCAGGCCAGCCACTGGTTGAGGGTGTTGTAGCCGCGTTCGGCGACGTCGCGCTCCTTGTGGTGCACAGTGTCCAAGGAGGGTGGGGGCCCGGGGCCAGGCGTCCGAGGACCACGTCGAGGTCCATCGGGATCTTCGTGGCCCGAACCTCGGGGTGGAGTGCTGGCCCCGGTCATTGGGTGGGCCTCCTGTGTCGAAGCAAGCAGCATGCCCGCGCCCGAGCCGGAAGGTGGTGAGGGACCGTGGTGGTCACGTGGAGACCCGGAGGTCAGGTACCCGTCGGGTGGGCCAGGAAGCGCTCGAGCTCGCGCAGGCGGATCGGCCACGCGGGCTCGTCCCGTGTGAGCAGGTGGTTCCCGCTTGGGCGTGCTGTCGGCTGTGCGGGATGAGCCGTGCGAGCCCCTCGGCGCCATCGTCGAAGGCATCACTTCTCTGGCGGGCGTGACACCAACCGGCTAGGCGGCATTGTCGCGGCGTGATCCGGGTGTGGTGGTGTGGGTGCGGCCGTCGGGGGCGGTCCAGGTGCAGGCGCCGTCGGGGGTCATGCTCACTGACCAGCCGGCGTGGTGCTTGAACCCATGGTGGGCGGGGCACAGCGCGTTGAGGTTGGCCTCTTCGGTCTCCCCGGTAGGGAAAGCCACCACGTGGTCGAGGTGGCAGCGCGTCGCCGGCACACTGCACCCGGGAAACCGGCAGTGCACGTCGCGGGACCTGACTCTGGCGGCGAGTGCCTTGCCGGGTCGGTAGGTGCGCCGTCGTTCGAGCGACCCGTCGGCTGCGCCGGGGTCCTCGCGGCGGACCCGGACCCGGGTGTCGGCATCGGCCAGGAGGGCGATGACCTGCTCGGGCAGGATCGACGCCGCCCCGGGGGCCTGGACGGTGCCGGGGATGAACCACACCCTTGCCCCGTGTTGGGTGAGGAACGGGTTGGACTCGATCTCCAACCACCCACCGAGGCTCTGGCCGAGCTCGCGCTCGAGCTGACCGGCGGCGAGCGTTTCGGTGGTGTTCTGGCCGAGGATCAGGTCGACAACCACCCGACTGGGGCCGGCGCGTGGGCCGCCGACGAGCTCCTCGGCCGCCATTCGCGGGTTGGGGCGGGTCACGAGGGGCGCGCTCCCCGCGTCGACCGGGACGACGAGCTCGACGACGGTCTCCACGGTGGCGCTCCCCATCACCAGGTCACCCAGAGCGTCCACGCGGGCCGCACCCACGCTTCGTGTCGCTCGGGCGTCACCGTGCGCACGGGTGTGGGCGTCGGCGGTGAGGTACTCCTGGGCCAACGCGTCCACGGCGGCGAACACCCGCGCGGACAACTCGTCGGGGATGTCCGCGGTCCACCGCATCAGCCCCACCGACTCACCAGGAGCCACCGACAACGACCTGCGTGTCAACGCCCGACGGACCGCGACCGCGGCGCCGTCAGGGTCCGCCTTCAGCGCGGCGCGGCGGGCGCGCTCCACCAGACGCGGCTTGGGCAGACTCGCCACGTCCGTGGCGTAGAGCCGGGCCTCGAACTCCGTCAGGTGCTCCACTCCCACACCCTGCGACGCGACCACCACACCGTTGACCCGCCACGGCTCCAACAATCCCGCCACGGCTCGATCGTGGGTCTCGGGCAACAAGCACACCAAGCGCCGGGCCCGGGAGAGGGTCGTGCGCATCGTGCGCGGGCTGACCCGGAACTCCGGGGCGAGCATGCTCGCCGCGACCTGCTCGGGTTCCGGGAGGCCAATCGCGCCGGTGTCACCGCGCCACACCCCACCACGGGCCTCCACCCCGGCCCGCTGGGCATTCCGTGCCGCCATCAGATCAGCCGCGTGGGCGTCCATCTGGTCGGTGACGCACTCGGCGAACCGGTCCACCGCCACCGCCTGTATCCCGTGCACCCACGACGCCACCACCTGGGTCGCCACCGCGACCACCTCCGCGTGCTCCGCCGACATCCCCTCCACCGATCCTAGATCGAGCTCCGCGAGGGCGACCGCCAACACCGCCGGTGGTGCTTCGCGCACCGCCGCGACGGTGGGCAACCGATCGATCATGGGACCAACAGTAGGACCCACCACTGACACTCCCAACCCCAAACCCCTTCCCCCACAACCGAACAGTGCACAGATCGGTCACGGTTCGAGCTCGGCCGGCCCGAGTCAACCCGCCCCTTGACAAGCAAGTGACTGCTTGCCTATTGTCAGCTGTCATGAACGGTGAGGACCTGCTCTTCCGGGCCCTGGCCGACCCGACCCGGCGGGCACTGCTCGACGCGCTGTCCGAGCGCGACGGGCAGACGCTCTTCGAGCTGTGCTCCCGCATGGCGAGCGCCCACGGCCTGACCTCGACCCGCCAGGCCATCTCGCAACACCTCGGCGTCCTCGAGGATGCCGGGCTCCTCACGAGGCGGCGCGAGGGCCGCTACACCTTCCACGACCTCGACACCACCCCCCTCCGGCCGCTGCGAGAGCGCTGGCGGGGCCCCCACGAGAGGAACGACCCATGAGGATCACCCTGACGAGCATCTTCGTCGACGACCAGAGCGTCGCGCTCGACTTCTACACCCGCGTGCTCGGGTTTGAGGTCAAGACCGAGATCCCGCTCGGCGAGCACCGGTGGCTCACCGTCGTGAGCCCGCAGGACCGAGGCGGCCCCGAGCTGGTGCTCGAGCCGAAGGACCACCCGGCCGCCCGGGCCTTCACCGAGGCCCTGGTCGCTGACGGCATTCCGCTGACCTCGTTCACCGTCGACGACGTCGACGCCGAGCACGAGCGACTCACCTCGGCGGGCGTGGTCTTCACCCAGCCTCCGCTGGCCATGGGCCCGGTCACGACCGCCGTGCTCGACGACACCTGCGGGAACCTCATCCAGCTCGTGTCCCCCGCACCGGCGTGACGGCTCTCACCCCGACCACCACTGCGCGACTAAGCGTCCGCTTAGTACGGTAGGTCGCAGCAGGTCCGGAGACACCGGGCCGATCCGTGACCCACCCCTGGGAGGCCCTGTGCCCCGCGCGCTCCAGGACGTCGTCTTCGTCGACGGCGTCCGCACCCCGTTCGGCAAGGCCGGCGAGAAGGGCATGTACGCCCAGACCCGCGCCGACGACCTCGTCATCAAGTGCATCCGCGAGCTGGTGCGCCGTCATCCAGAGCTCCCGAAAGAGCGCATCGAGGAGGTGGCACTGGCCGCCACCACCCAGATCGGTGACCAGGGCCTGACCCTCGGCCGTCTCGCCGCCCTGCTCGCCGGACTGCCCAAGTCCACGCCCGGCTACTCCGTCGACCGCATGTGCGCCGGCGCGATGACAGCCGTCACCAACGTCGCGTCCTCGATCGGCTTCGGCGCCATCGACGTCGCCATCGCCGGCGGGGTCGAGCACATGGGGCGCCACCCGATGGGCGAGGGCCTGGACGCCAACCCGCGGATCATCTCCGAGCGCATCGTCGACGAGTCCGCCCTGGTGATGGGCAAGACCGCGGAGAACCTCCACGACCGCTTCCCACACCTCACCAAGGAACGCTGCGACGCGTATGCCGTGGCGAGCCAGCAGAAGCTGGCCGCCGCCTACGAAGCGGGTGTCGTGCAGCCGGGACTCGTGCCGGTCGCTACCCGCCACGTCGAGAAGGGCTGGGGCCTCGCGACCGCCGACGAGCCGCCCCGCCCGGGGACGACGATGGAGGAGCTCGCTGCCCTCAAGACCCCGTTCCGTCCGCACGGCAACGTGACCGCCGGCAACGCCGCCGGGCTCAACGACGGAGCCACCGCCTGCATCCTCGCCTCTGGGGCCGCCGCCGCAGAGCTGGGGATGCCGGTGCGCATGCGGCTGGTGTCGTACGCCTTCGTCGGCGTCGAGCCCGAGGTCATGGGCATCGGCCCGGTGCCCGCCACCGAGAAGGCCCTGCGCCTCGCCGGTCTGGGCATCGAGGACATCGGCCTCTTCGAGCTCAACGAGGCCTTCGCCGTGCAGGTCATCGCCTTCCTCGACCACTTCGGCATCGCCGACGACGACGAGCGCGTCAACCCCTGGGGTGGTGCCATCGCGGTCGGCCACCCCCTCGCGTCCTCCGGGGTGCGGCTGATGACCCAGCTCGCCGCTCACTTCGAGGGCCACCCCGAGGTCCGCTACGGCGTGACCGCCATGTGCATCGGCATCGGCATGGGCGGCAGCGTCATCTGGGAGAACCCCCACCACGCCGACTACGGCAAGGAGTCCTGAGCCATGACGACGACCACCGCACCCGCCACGCCGCAGCTGCCCGCCGAGGTCGTGACGCACACCCCGGTGCGCGACATCGCCCTTCCCGGTGGGGCCGGGACCCTGGCGCTGATCACCCTCGACAACGGGCTGGACCACACCCGCCCCAACACCTTCGGCCCGGAGGGCATTGCGAGCCTCCAGGCCGCCGTGGATGCCGTGCACACCCGGGCCGAAGCGGGCGAGATCCAGGCCGTCGGCATCACCGGCAAGCCGTTCATCTTCGCCGTGGGCGCCGACCTCTCCGGGGTCCCCTACGTCACCGCCCGCGACCAGGCGACCGGGATCGCCCGGGCCGGCCACGCGGCATTCGGCGCGATCATGGACCTGCCGGTGCCGACGTTCGCGTTCGTCAACGGTGCGGCCATGGGCGGTGGGGTCGAGATCGCCCTCGCGTGCGACAACCGCACCATCTCGGCCGGGGTTCCCGCATTCGCCCTGCCCGAGGCGTTCCTCGGCCTGGTGCCCGGCTGGGGGGGCTGCTATCTCCTGCCCAACCTCATCGGGGCCGAGGCCGCCCTGAAGGTCATCATCGCAAACCCCCTCTCGCAGAACCGCATGCTCAAGGCCAAGGAGGTCGCGGGCCTCGGGATCGCCGACGTGCTGCTCGAGCCCGCCGACTTCCTGGAGGACTCCCTGCGCTGGGCCGCCGGGGTGCTCGGGGGCGGAGTCACCGTGGAGCGCGCCGAGGTCGACCGGGACGAGGCGAGCTGGGATGCCGCGTGCGACGACGCCCGCGCGGTGGTCATCGCCAAGACCGGTGGTCGGTCCCCAGGGCCACTCCGCGCCGTCGAGCTCGTGCGCGCCGCCCGCACCGCGACCCGCGAGGACGCCTTCGCCGCCGAGGACGACGCCCTTGGTGACCTCATCATGGGCGACGAGCTGCGCGCCGGTCTCTACGCCTTCGACCTGGTGCAGAAGCGCGCCAAGCGCCCCGCGGGTGCTCCGGACAAGTCCCTGGCCCGGCCCGTCACCAAGGTTGGCATCGTCGGCGCGGGCCTGATGGCCAGCCAGCTCGCCCTCCTGTTCGCCCGCAGGCTCGGGGTGCCCGTCGTGATGACCGACCTCGACGAGGAGCGCGTCACCAAGGGCGTCGGGTGGGTGCACGGTGAGGTCGACGGGCTGCTGGCCAAGCGCCGCGTCTCCCCCGACCAGGCCTCCTTCCTCAAGGGCCTGGTCACCGGGTCCACGTCCAAGCTCGGCTTCGCCGACGCAGACTTCGTCATCGAGGCGGTGTTCGAGGAGATGTCGGTCAAGGCGCAGGTCTTCGCCGAGGTCGAGGCCGTCGTGTCGCCCGAGTGCGTGCTCGCCACCAACACGTCCTCGCTGTCGGTCACCGAGATGGCCAGCGGGCTGGCCCACCCCGAGCGGGTGGTCGGCTTCCACTTCTTCAACCCCGTGGCCGTCATGCCCCTCCTCGAGGTCATTCCCGGCGAGCAGACCGACGAGGCAGCGCTGGCAACGGCATTCGCCACCGGTCGCACGCTGGGCAAGACCACCATCAGGGTCAAGGACTCGGCCTCGTTCGTCGTGAACCGCCTCCTCGGCCGCTTCATGGGGGAGTTCTCACGGATCGTCGACGAGGGCACTCCCGTCGCCGTCGCCGACCGCGCCGTGGCCGGGCTCGCCCCCATGCCGCCGTTCGTGCTCCTCGGGCTCGTCGGCCCGGCCATCGCGCTGCACAACAGCGAAACCCTGCACCGTGCCTTCGGTGACCGGTTCCACGTGTCCCCGAGCCTGCGGCGCCTGGTGGAGGCCGGCAAGCGCGGCTACTACCTCATGGAGGGTGGCCGCCCCACCCTCGACCCCGAGGTGCTCGCCATGGCCGAGCAGCCGGAGCACCCGGTGGAGCTCGCGGCGGAGCAGGCTCGCGAGCGCATCATGGGCGTGCTGGCCGAGGAGGTCGGCCTGATGATCTCCGAGGGCGTCGTCCACGCGCCGATGGACATCGACCTCGCGATGATCACCGGCGCCGGCTTCCAGTTCTGGAACGGCGGCCTCTGCCCCCTGTTGGACCGCGAGGGCCACTCCGACCGCGTGCTGGGTCGACGGTTGCTCCCGGCCGGCGTCGCGAGCGTCGCCACGAGCTGACCGGAGGCCGATGGCGGGTCACACGTGCGCCGGGTCGACCCCTGTGGAATGGGCTGGTGCAGGACCCGCTGGTGCGCCCGGAGGTGTGGCGTCGGCCGGTGTGGCGTCCGCCGGGTTCCTGGCCGGCCATCGCGCCTTCGAGCCCAGGAGGGTCAGCAGGCAGGGCACGAGCAGGGTTCGCACCACGAAGGCGTCCAGGAGGATGCCGACCGCCATCGCGAACCCCAGCTCCCGGAACGGGGAGAGCGGGATGATCGCCAGCATCCCGAAGCTCACGGCCAAGGTGATGCCCGCGGTCGTGATCGCCGAGCTCGTCTCGGGGAAGGCCTTGATGACGGCCTCGCGGATCGGCATCCGCTGCGCCTCGTCCCACACCCGACCGACGCCGAAGATGTTGTAGTCCGAGCCCAGCGATACGAGCAGCACCGCAGCCGCGAACGGCACGTAGAACGTAAGCCCGCCTCCCGTGTCGGGGTCCGCGAAGACGAGGTTGGTCAGGCCCAGGGAGGCGGCCAGGGCGAGCACACTGCAGCACAGGAGGAGCACGGGGGCGAGAAGTGACCGCAGGAACACGACGAGGAGCAGGAGGTTGACGACGATCGCGACGAGGGCGATCCGGTAGAGGTCGGCGCTCGTCGAGCTCACCAGGCCCTCGGCGAGCGCGGTGTCACCGGCGAAGGTGATGTCGGCCTCGGAGAGGCCGTGCCGGGCGGCGAGGGTCGGCACCTGCTCGCGGAGGTTGGCGAGGTCCCCGATGGCGGCGGCACCGAGTGGGTCGTGGGTGAAGACCACGAGCATCCGGGCGGCGTTCCCTTCGTCGGAGAGCACCACCCCGAAGGGCTGCTGGGTGAAGTTCTGGGACGGGCCCACGATGCCCGCCACACCGGGCTCCTGCGCCAGGTCGTCCTGGAAGTCGGACAGGCCACCGAGGTTCTCCAGCAGGGCGGGGCCCTCGATGAGGATCGTCGTGGGTGAGGAGATGCCCGGCGAGAAACCCTCCGCTGCGGCGGCCGACGCGCGCTTGACCGGGTTCTCGGGCGGGAGCGAGCTCGTGAAGCCGACCCCGAGCTCGATGCTCCGCAGCGGCAGGGCGGCGAGGAGGAGCACTGCGGTGCCGACCACCACGACCACGGCCGCCGTGCGACGTCTGGTGAGCCGCTGCATGAGCGCCCTGCTGCGCACGTCGGCGGGCTTCCCCGGTGGGATCCGTACCCATCGGGTCGCCCACCCCGGCAGGAGTCGACCGGGCCAGAGGACCCGCGGGCCGAGGATGGCGATGAGAGCGGGGACGAGGGTGACCGACACGATGAGGCCCATGACGATGGCCAGTGTCATGGCCGGCCCCAGGCCGCGGAAGAACTCCGACCGCGCCGCGAGCAGCGCCCCCGTGCCGGCGGCCACGGTGATGCCGGCCACGGTGACGATCGGGGTGTACGTGGCGATCGCCCGCTCGACGGCGTCGGCCGGGTCCTCGCAGAGGGAGAGCTGGGCCCGCAGCGCCGTGACGTAGAAGATCGTGTAGTCCGTGACGATGCCCAGCAACAGCGCGACGAGCAACGGCTCGAGCTCGGCGGGCGCCGCGATGCCGAGGAACCCGCCGAGCAGCTCGGAGGCGTCCAGGGTCACGACGTAGGCGATCCCTGCGGCCAGCAGGGCGATCACGGGGGCCACCAGAGAGCGGAAGGCCACGCTGACCAGCACGATGATCGCCAGCACCGTGAAGAGCTCCAGCGTGTGCAGGGTCGACCCGACGATTCGTGCCTGCTCGGCGCGGGCCGGGACCGACCCGGTGATGCCGACGACGTGGTCCTGCGGACGCGTGAGGTGCTCGGCGACATAGCGCTCCGCCGCCCGCTGCTGGCTGGCGAAGCTGCTCCCCGGGTCCATGAACAGGTTGGTGAGCACGGTGGTGTTCCGCTCCGCCATCTCGCTGCCCAGCGGGATCGCGTTGGTCAGCGGGATCGCGCCGAGCAGCGGCGGGCTGGGCGTGCTCTGGTTGACGGCCAGTGCCTCGAGCACCGACTCGGCCTGCACGAAGACCGACAGGCCGCGGGGGTCGCGCTGCACCACCGCGGTTCGGCTGGTGAGCGGGAACCCGAACAGCTCGATGGAACGGATCTCGGCCCGGATCGCGGCACTGTCCTGGGGGATGATGCTGGCCAGGTCGTTGCCACCGCTGGGCACCGCGGGGCCCCAGATCACCAGGGTCAGGAGGGCGGCCCAACAGGCCACGATCACCCAGCGCCACCGCATCGTCCAGCGGGCGTACCTCCGGGACCACGCGGCCTCGGCCGGGCGCTCCACGGCATCCCGGCGACGCCAAGGCACCCGGCGGGGGCGCCTGTGGCGACCGGTCATGGTCGGACCAGGTGCACCGGGTCGATCCCGAGTCGGGACAGCTCCGCGGTGGCAAGGGCATCGTGACGCCCCGCGGCGAGGTCACCCTGAGGATCGGCGGTGATCGCCAGGAGCTCCGTGGGCGAGAGGCTGCCGACGGCCCGGTGCGCGAGCAGTGCGAGCAGCGGCGCCGCAGATTCCTCGTGCCCCAGCGACTCGCGCACCGCGCGGGACTCGCGCCGGCGCGCCAACCGGGCGGGCAGGTAGAACATCAGCACCGCACCCGTCGGCGCGACCGCGACGGCCACGCCGAGCAGCACGCTCAACCCCCGGATGCTCCGGTCGGCCTGCTGCCCACTGGCGACGATCTGGTCCGCCGTGCTGCCGACCTGGTCACCCAGGGCACCGGTCCGATCGCCGATGATCGGGATGCTGGAGAGCCGCTGCAGCGCGTCCGCGGCCTGCCCGAGCGAGTGCCCGGAGTCGATCGTGCTGGCGGCCAGACCGGTGAGCTGCCAGAGCTGGTAGCCCGTCCAGGCACCCACGGCCAGCCAGAACACCACCCAGAACAGGACGACCCCGTCCCACGTGCGCACGGCCCCGGCGTCGGCGTCCCACTGTCTGCTACCCATGCCGGAGGTTTACCCCGACCGGCGCTTGTCATGCAACACGAGTCCGTCGACTCTCGCCGGATCGTGATCGCCGGCCACCGTGCGCCGCAGGACGGCCGGCGCCAGAGTACGTTGTCAGACAACAGGTCGGCGGGGTGCGCGCGCCGACCATACCGAGGGAGCAGCATGGCCACGTCGACCGAGAAGAAGAGCAACTCCTGGTGGATCCCCGCGGCGGCCTTCGTCGTGGGGCTCGCGCTCGGGGGTGGGGTCATCGCCGCGACGATGTCCGGAGGCGACACAGGCAGTGCCGGGTCATCCCCGTCGGCGAGCGCCTCCTCCGGCGCCCCGACGGCAACCGCCTCACCGAGCACTCCGGCCGATGCCACGCTCACCCTGCCCGGCGAGTGCCTCCAGGTCGCCGAGGACTCCCAGAAGGCGCTCGACCTCGTCAACGACGCGGTGGCCGCGGCGCGCGACCTGGACGCGTCCGCGCTGAGCGACGTCGTGCGCGAGCTCCAGTCCAGCCAGGACACCATCTCCAAGCAGGCCGCGGAGTGCCGCGACTCGGTCGAGGCCCCGAGCATCCCCTGACCCCTGGACCGCGCCGGGTGCCGGCGCCGGGCGGCTGATCGGCACCCTTCGCCCCGGATCTGCAATATCTCACATGTGATATACGCTGGCCGGGTGACGACTTCCACCGACACCTACCTCACCCGTATCGGCACCCTCATCAGGGATGCGCGGCGCCATCAGGGCCTCACCCAGAGCGAGCTGGCCGATCTGCTCGACACGAGCCAGAGCGCGGTCGCCCGGATCGAGCAGGGCAAGCAGAACCTCTCCCTGGAGATGCTGGCCCGGGTCGGGGAGAAGCTCGACAGTGAGTTCGTCTCCCTCGGCCACAGCGGCCCCCAGCACCTGAGGATCGTCGGGGGCAAGAAGCTCTCGGGCTCGATCCCCGTCAAGACGAGCAAGAACGCCGCCGTCGCGCTCCTGTGCGCCAGCCTGCTCAACAAGGGCCGCACCACCTTGCGCAGCCTGGCCCGCATCGAGGAGGTCAACCGGATCATCGAGGTGCTCACCTCCATCGGGGTCCAGGTGCGCTGGCTGCCCGACAGCAACGACCTCGAGATCTCCCCGCCGGCGCGCCTCGACCTCGCGAGCATCGACGTCGAGGCGGCTCGACGCACCCGCACGGTCATCATGTTCCTCGGTCCCCTGCTCCACGAGGTGGACGCCTTCCAGCTGCCGTATGCCGGGGGCTGCGACCTCGGCACCCGCACCGTCGAGCCGCACCTGTCCGCGCTGCGCGCCTTCGGTCTGGACGTCGCCGCCACCCACGGGTTCTACGAGGCCAAGGTCGACACCAGCCGTTCGCCGCAGAAGGCGATCGTGCTCACCGAGCGCGGCGACACCGTGACCGAGAACGTCCTGCTCGCCGCCGCCCGCAACCCGGGCACGACGATCATCCGCAACGCCTCGCCCAACTACATGGTCCAGGACCTGTGCTTCTTCCTCCAGGCCATTGGCGCGAAGATCGAGGGCATCGGCTCGACCACGCTCACGGTCACCGGCGTCAAGGACGTGGACGTCGACATCGAGTACTTCCCCTCCGAGGACCCGATCGAGGCGATGAGCCTGATCGCCGCGGCCGTCGTCACGGAGTCCACGATCACCATCGAGCGGGTACCGATCGAGTTCCTCGAGATCGAGCTGGCCACCCTCGAGGAGATGGGCCTGCGCTTCGACCTCACCCCGGAGTACCGCGCCAAGAACGGCCACACCCGGCTGCTCGACCTGACGATCCACCCCAGCGCGCTCAAGGCCCCGGTCGACAAGATCGCACCGATGCCCTTCCCAGGGCTCAACATCGACAACCTGCCGTTCTTCGCCCTCATCGCCGCCTGCGCCGAGGGCACGACGATGATCCACGACTGGGTCTACGAGAACCGCGCGATCTACCTCACCGAGCTGACGAAGATCGGCGGCCAGGTGCAGCTGCTCGACCCGCACCGGGTCATGATCACCGGCCCGACGCCGAAGTGGCGCGCGGCCGAGGTGATGTGCCCTCCGGCGCTTCGACCCGGCGTGGTCATCCTGCTGGCGATGCTCGCCGCGCCCGGCACGTCGGTGCTGCGCAACGTCTACGTCATCAACCGCGGCTACGAGGAGCTCGCCGAGCGGCTCAACGCCCTCGGGGCGACGATCGAGACCTTCCGCGACATCTGAGCACGGGTAGGCCCCCCCTGTCGGAGGTGTGCTGCACACTCGTGCCATGGCCGAGATCCACGCCCACACCGCTGCGTTCCACGGTGCCTCGTTCCACGACGCCGACCTGTTCGGTGCCACCTTCCGCGAGTGCGACCTGCGCGACGCCCGGATCGTCGCGTCGTGGCTCGACGGGCTCCGGGTGTCCGGGTTCGCCGGGCGGCTGGGCCCGGTGTTCGTGGAGGGCATCGACGTCACTCCGTTCGTGAGCGCCGAGCTCGACCGGCTCCACCCCGAGCGGGTGCTCCTGCGCACCATGCGCTCCGCGGACGACCACCGCTCCGCGGCCGCGCAGATCGAGGCGCTGTGGGCCGGCACGATCGCCCGCGCCGGGCGGCTGCCGGATGCCGTGCGCAAGGAGCGCGTCGAGCACGAGTGGTCGCTCACCGAGACCGTGCGGCACCTCGTCTTCGCCACCGACTGCTGGATCGGGGCCATGGTGCTGCTGGACCCGATGCCCTACCACCGTATCGGGCTCCCCAACACCGACCACCCCGACGAGGCCGCGCCCGCGATCGGCATCGACCTGTCGGCCCAGCCGTCCTGGGAAGAGGCGCTCGCTGCCTGGGCCGGTCGGCGCGCACGCCTCGACGAGGTGCTCGAGGGTCTCACCGACGCCCTGCTCGACGAGGAGCGCACCGCGGCACCCGCTCCGCACTGGGGCGAAGAGACACACTCGGTGCGCGACTGCTTGGGCACCCTCCTCGGCGAGCTCGCCGAGCACCACCGGTATGCCGTCCGCGACCTCGCGGTGCTGGACCAGCGGGTGGCCGGGCTGGGTCAGTAACCCGGGAAGACCTTCCGAAGGTCCTCGAGGGAGACGTTCCCGGTCACCTCGACGCGCTCGCGGGTGTGCGCCGGGGTGAGCCGACCGGAGAGGAGCCGTGCCACCTCGTCGGGCGTGCCGACCAGCGCCGCCGTGGGCTCACCGTCGGAGCCGACGAGGGCCACCCGGTCACCGATCGCGAGCGCGTGCCCGGTCTCACCCAGGGTGAGCACCACGGACTCGGTGATCGCGTCGGCCTTCGCGGTCCAGCCGAGCAGGAAGCCCAGGTCGCTCGCGAAGTGCTCCACCAGCAGGGTTGCGGTGCCGGCGTCGATGGCCGCCTCGGGGTCGAGGGCGACGCGCACGTCCCACGAGTGGTGGGCGGCCTCGTTGAGCCGCATCCCGGCATACGTGGACATCGGCACCGGCTCGGGAAGGAACCCCATGTCCAGCCGTAGGCTCTGCCGCTGCTCGGCGTCCAATACCTCCACCGACTTCACCAGGCGTGCATCGGCGGCGACGAAGCCGTCGGCCTGCTCGCGTGGCGTCATCGCGTCCCAGCGCTCCCAGACCTGCTCGTTGGGCGCCTTCTCGACACCGTCGGTGGCGGCAGTGAGGGTGCCCAGCGAGATCTCGGCACCGCTGCCGAGGTGCGAGAGCACCTGGGCGAGCGTCCATTCCGAGGCACCGGACGGGTCGGAGAGCTGGGCGTCGGACAGGGTGTTCACGACGGCGACCAGCTCGTCGTGGGTGGCCCGCAGGGCGGCGATGGTCAGGTCCGGCTCAGGTGTCATAGCACCGACCAACTGCGCGCACCGCCGGTTTCTTCCCTTGCTCAGGCCAGGCGGGCGGCGATGCGGGTCGAGATGGCGTCGGGCGTGAGGTCGATCGCGTCGAGGACCTGGCCGCGCGACGCGTGGTGCAGGAACTCCTTCGGGATGCCGAACGTGTCGACGGGGACCGCGAGGTCCGCGGCGCGCACCGCATGGGCCACCTGCGAGCCGATGCCCCCCACCACGACGTTGTCCTCCACCACGGCGACGCGCCGGGCGCCGCGGGTGAGGTCCACCAGATGGGTGCTGACCGGTAGTGCCCACACCGGGTCGACGACACGCACGCGGTGGCCCTCGGCGCTGAGCTTCTCGGCGGCGGCCAGCGCGGTGGCCGCCATCGAGCCGATGCCGACGAGCAGCACGTCGACGTCCCCCTCGTCGGGCTCGGCCAGCACGTCGACGCCACCAACCGAGCGCACCGCGCTGATCGGGTCGGCCACGTTGCCCTTCGGGAAGCGGACGACCGAGGGGGCACCGGTGATGTCGACCGCGGCGCGCACGGCGAGGGCGACCTGCTGCCCGTCCCGCGGGGCGGCGAGGTGCAGACCGGGCACGACGCCGCTGATCGTCATGTCCCACATGCCGTGGTGCGAGGCACCGTCGGGCCCGGTGACACCGGAGCGGTCGAGCACCACGGTGACGGCGGCGCCGTGCAGCGCGCAGTCCATGAGCAGCTGGTCGAAGGCCCGGTTGAGGAAGGTGGCGTAGACGGCGACGACCGGGTGCAGCCCGGCATACGACAGCCCGGCCGCCATGGTCATGGCGTGCTGCTCGGCGATGCCCACGTCGAAGGTGCGCTCGGGGAAGTGGTCGGCGAAGGCCTGGAGGCCCACCGGGATCATCATCGCTGCGGTGATCGCGACGACGTCCTCGCGCTCGCCGCCGATCTCGACCATGGTGTCGCTGAACTCGTCGGTCCAGCTTCGGCCGGCGATCTCGAGCGGGAGACCCGTCTCGGGGTTGATGACTCCCACCGCGTGGAACTGGTCCGCCTCGTCGGTGATGGCGGGGTCGTAGCCGCGGCCCTTCTGGGTGATGACGTGCACGAGCACCGGGCCACCAAAGGCCCGCGCCTTGCGCAGCGCGGCCTCGATGGCCTGCTCGTCGTGACCGTCGACAGGGCCGACGTACTTCAGGCCGAGGTCCTCGAACAGGCCCTGCGGGGCCACGATGTCCTTGATGCCCTTCTTCACCCCGTGCAGCGTCTCGTACATCGCGCCACCGATGACCGGGGTCCGGGAGAGGGCGATCCTGCCCCAGTCCAGCACCCGCTCGTAGTCGCGAGTGGTGCGCAGGGTGGCGAGGTGGTCGGCGAGGCCGCCACGGGTCGGGGCGTAGGAGCGCTCGTTGTCGTTGACGACGATGACGAGCGGCAGCTCGGGCTCGGCCGCGATGTTGTTCAGGGCCTCCCAGGCCATCCCGCCGGTGAGGGCACCGTCACCGATGACCGCGACGGTGTGCCGCTCGCGCTCGCCGCGCACGACGCGACCGGCGGCGATGCCGTGGGCCCAGGACAGCGAGGTCGACGCGTGGGAGTTCTCGACGACGTCGTGCTCGGACTCGGCACGGCTCGGATAGCCGGAGAGCCCGCCCTGGGTACGCAGCCCGGTGAAGTCCTGCCGTCCGGTGAGCAGCTTGTGCACGTAGGACTGGTGGCCGGTGTCGAACACCACCGCGTCCTTCGGGCTGTCGAAGACCCGGTGGATGGCGATCGTCAGCTCGACCACCCCGAGGTTGGGGCCGAGGTGTCCGCCGGTGCGTGAGACCTGGTCGACGAGGAAGGCGCGGATCTCCGCGGCGAGGGCGGGAAGCTCCTCGACGGGCACGCACGAGAGGTCGTCCGGTCCCCCGATGCTGTCGAGCACGCTCACGCAGCCCACCTCCGCTCTCGTGGCACGCCCGTCGCGACACGTCCCTCGTGGCTCACCGGTCGTGGCGCACGAACCCAACGAGTCTAGGCGGTGGGACCGCCTCACCCCGAACCCTTCGACGCGGCGCTCGCCACGGGGCACCGGGCGGACCCCTCACAGGTGGGGGACGAACTCCAGGCCGCGCAGGGCGTCGAGCAGGAGGCCCGCGGCGCGCCGCGCGCTGAGCAGCCGCACCCCCTCGCACTCGAGGTCGGCGAGCACCTGGGCCACCCCCTCCGGACCGATGTCGTCGACGAGCTCGACCCGGACCTCGCGGTAGGCCGAGCGCATCGCCTCGATCTGCGCGTCGAGGTGGCGCACCGTGAGCCATCCCAACGCCACCGGATGCCGCCGCCACCCGGCATACAACCGGTAGTCGGGCGGGCAGTGGTCCAGCAGCCACGCGCTCGCCCGGTGGTCCCACCCCCGCTCCCCCGGCGGCGGGACCCCGGGGGGCCACCCGGCCGGGCCACCGCCGCTCGCCCCACCTCCTGAGCTCGACCGGTGCCGGGCCGGGGAGGCCGGCGTCGCCGCCCGCACGGGTGGGCCGACTCGGCCACCCGGCGCCACGGACTCGAACATGCGTTCGATGATACGCCGTGGATCACATCGTGGGACGCTCGACCAAAGATAATGATGCATTATAGATTGCATCACGTTAACTAATCATCGAGGCCGGGGGCACCATGACCACGCACACGAGCGACTCCCCTCCGACGAGGGCGCTGCGACCACCCAGGGCCGGTCGCTCCAACGGACAGTGGGCGGTCGACGGCCGTGCCCCGCTCAACGGCAACGAGGAGCTCAAGGCGGCCGGCGGTGGCCTCGACGTCCGTGAGCGCATCGAGACGCTGTACGCCGTGCAGGGATTCGACGCGATCCCCGACGACGACCTCCACGGACGGTTCCGCTGGTGGGGGCTCTACACCCAGCGCCGCCCGGGCATCGACGGCGGGCGCACCGCGACCCTGGAGACCCACGAGCTGTCCGACCGCTACTTCATGCTGCGGGTGCGCCTCGACGGTGGCTCGCTGAGCCTGCGCCAGCTGCGCGTGCTCGCGGAGATCTCGACCGAGTTCGCCCGCGACACCGCGGACATCAGCGACCGGCAGAACATCCAGTACCACTGGATCCGTGTCGAGGATGTCCCCGAGATCTGGCGCCGGCTCGAGGAGGTCGGCCTCCAGACCACCGAGGCGTGCGGTGACACCCCCCGCGTGGTGCTCGGCAGCCCCCTCGCCGGCATCGCGGCCGAGGAGATCATCGACCCGACACCGGTCATCGACGAGATCACGAGCCGGTTCGTGGGCGACCCGGAGCTGGCCAACCTGCCCCGCAAGTTCAAGACGGCCGTCACCGGTCACCCGAGCCTGGACGTCGTGCACGAGATCAACGACATCTCCTTCGTCGGGGTGCGCCATCCCTCCCTCGGGGTCGGCTACGACCTCTGGGTCGGCGGCGGGCTCTCGACCGCCCCCCGGCTGGCCGAGCGGCTCGGCGCGTTCGTGACGCCGGAGCAGGCCGCCGACGTCTGGCACGGCGTCATCCGGATCTTCCGTGACCACGGCTACCGCCGGTTGCGCACCAAGGCCCGGCTGAAGTTCCTCCTCGCCGAGTGGGGCACCGAGCGCTTCCGGGAGGTCCTCGAGAACGACTACCTCGGGTACCGCCTCGCCGACGGTCCACCCCCCGCGCCGGCCTCCGGGCCCGGAGACCACGTCGGCGTGCACCTCCAGAAGGACGGTGCCTCCTACGTCGGCGCCGCTCCGGTCGTCGGTCGGGTCAGCGGGTCGGTGCTGGCCGGGCTGGCGGACCTCATGGAGGATGCCGGGTCCGGACGGCTGCGCCTCACCCCGCACCAGAAGCTCGTCGTCCTCGACGTGCCCACCGAGCGGGTCGACACCCTCGTCGACGGGCTGGAGTCCCTGGGCCTGAGCGTGCGCCCGAGCCCCTTCCGTCGGCACACCATGGCCTGCACCGGCATCGAGTTCTGCAAGCTCGCCATCGTCGAGACCAAGGCCACCGCGGCCACCACCATCGCCGCGCTGGAGCAGCGTCTCGTCGACCTCGACCTCGAGACCCCCATCACCCTGAACATCAACGGCTGCCCCAACTCGTGCGCCCGGATCCAGGTGGCGGACATCGGGCTCAAGGGGATGATCGTCACCGTCGACGGAGAGCAGCAGCCCGGCTTCCAGGTGCACCTCGGCGGCGGCCTCGCGTCGGAGGACCGCGACGAGGCGGGCCTGGGCCGCACCGTGCGAGGGCTGAAGGTCACGGCATCCGACCTGCCCGACCTGGTGGAGCGACTGGTCCGGCGCTGGGTCGCCGGCCGCGACGACGGCGAGACGTTCTCCGGCTGGGCCCACCGCGTCGAGGAGGAGGAGCTGCGATGACCGCGACGACCGAGACCGCCACGCGCAGGCGCAGCACCGAGCACCTGCGCGCCCTCGCGCAGGACGGGGCCACGCTGCTCGACGGCGCATCCGCCGACGAGGTGGCGGCCTGGGCGGCACGCACCTTTCCCGGGACCCTCGCCGTCGCGTGCAGCATGGCCGACGCGGTGCTCCCCCACCTGGTGTCCCAGCACGCCCCCGGGGTCGACGTGCTCTTCCTCGAGACGGGCTACCACTTCGCCCAGACCCTGGCCACCCGTGACGAGGTCGCAAGGCGGCTGCCGGTGCGGGTGGTCGAGGTGCGACCGCGCCTGTCGGTGGCCGAGCAGGATGCCGAGTTCGGCGCGCGGCTGCACGACCGCGATCCTGCGGCCTGCTGCCGCATGCGCAAGGTCGAGCCGTTGCGCAACGCCCTGGGTGGGTACGAGGCCTGGGCCAGTGGGGTCCGGCGTGAGGAGTCCCCCACTCGCAGTGCCACGCCCGTCGTCTCCTATGACGAGGTCAACGGTCTCGTGAAGCTCAACCCGCTCGCTTCCTGGGGCCTGGACGACGTCGTCGACTACGCGACCCTGCACCGGGTGCCGGTGAACCTCCTGCTCGCCGACGGCTACCCCAGCATTGGGTGCGAGCCGTGCACCGCTCGCGTCGCGCCCGGCGCCGACCTCCGCTCCGGCCGGTGGGCCGGGAGCACCAAGACCGAGTGCGGGATCCACACGTGAGCCTCCCCCTGGCCCTCGACCTGCGGGCGCGCCTCGTCGTCGCGGTGGGCGGTGGGCCGGTGTCGGCCCGGCGGGTCAGCGCCTTCGTCGACGAGGGTGCGTGCGTCACGGTGATCGCACCCTGGGTCTGCGAGCCGCTCGCGGACCTGGTGCGCACCGGTGACGTGCAGTGGGTCGAGCGCGACTACGCGGGGCCGTCCGACCTCGCCGGTGCCTGGCTGGTGCACACGGCCACCGGCGACCGGCTCGTTGACACCGCGGTGCGCGCCGACGCCACGGAGCTGCGCACGTGGTGCGTCGACGCGACCGACGGGGCAGCGAGCCCCGCCACCGTGCCGGCCCGCAGCCGGGTCGAGACGCCCGACGGCGTCGTCACGGTCGCGGTCCACACCGGCGGTGACCCGGCGCTCGCGCGGGACGTGAACCGCGCCGTCACGTCGGCGATCACCACCGGCACCGTGGACCTGCGCCGGCGGCGCCCCCGCACCGGTGCCGGCTGGGTGGCGCTGGTGGGCGGTGGGCCTGGCGCCGACGGCCTGCTCACGACGCGCGGGCAGGAGCTGCTCTGCGCGGCCGACGTCGTCGTGGTCGACCGACTGGCACCGCGCGGGGTCGTGGACCGGCTCCCCGCCTCGGTGCGCGTCATCGACGTCGGCAAGACACCAGGGCACCACACCGTGCCCCAGGACCGCATCAACGACCTCCTCGTCGAGGAGGCGCTCGCGGGCCGAGCCGTGGTGCGTCTCAAGGGGGGCGACCCGTACGTCCTGGGCCGCGGCGGTGAGGAGCGACTGGCGTGCGAGGCGCACGGCATCGCGGTGGAGGTGGTGCCCGGGGTGACGAGCGCGGTCTCCGTGCCCGCGGCCGCCGGCATCCCGGTCACCCACCGCGGTCTCGCTCGGGGTTTCACCGTCGTCACCGGTCATGAAGAGCTTCCCGGCGTCCCCCCGGGAAGCGACCACACCGCGGTCCTGCTGATGGGCATCGGCCGGCTGCGGGAGTCCGCGCTCGCTCTGGTGGCGGGCGGACGGTATCCGCACTGCCCGGTGGCGATCATCGAGCGTGGCTTCCTCGAAGGCCAGCGGGTCACGGTGGGGACCCTGGCCGACATCGCCGACCGGGCCGACGCGGTGGGCGCCGAGAACCCCGCGGTCATCGTCGTGGGCGACGTCGTGCGGCTCAGCCCGGAATGGCTGGACGAGGTCGCGGTTCCCTCGGCGGTGCCGCTCAGCCGATGAGGATGCCGGCGATGGCCGCGCTCATGAGGTTGGCCAGCGTGGCCGCGGCGATGGCGCGCACTCCGAGCTGGGCGATCTCGGGGCGGCGCTTGGGGGCCAGCCCGCCGAGCCCACCCAGGAGGATGGCGAGGGACCCGAGGTTCGCGAACCCGGTGAGGGCGAAGGTCACGATGGTGCGTGTCTTCTCGCTGAAGTCCTCGGCGACGGGGCCGAAGTTCGAGAACGCGACGAACTCGTTGACGACCGTCTTCTGCCCGACGAAGCTCCCGGCGTCGACGGCCTCCGCCCACGGGACGCCGATGACGAACATGATCGGGGCGAAGATCCAGCCGAGGATCCGCTCGAAGGTGAGGTCGTCGGCGCCGAACCACCCACCCACCGTGCCGATCCCGAGGTTGACCAGGGCGATGAGCGAGATGAAGGCCAGGAGCATCGCCCCGATGTTGAGCGCGAGCTTCAGCCCCTCGGCCGCTCCGGCCGCTGCGGCGTCGATGACGTTGACGTGCTCGCTCTCCCCCAGCCCGTCGTCCTCCACGACCGGCTCGCTCGTCTCAGCCGCGGCATCCGTCTCGGCCTCGACGGCCACCGGCACGCCGTCGATGTCGACGTCCACGGTCTCGGGCACCACGATCTTGGCCATGAGCAGGGCACCCGGGGCGGCCATGAAGGCGGCGGCGATGAGGTTGTCGAGCTCGGCACCGAGCAGGGAGTAGCCGACGAGCACCGAGCCGGCGACCGTCGCCAGGCCCCCGACCATCACCGCGAACAGACCGGACCTCGAGATCTTGGGAAGGTAGGGCTTGATCACCAGCGGCGACTCGGTCTGGCCGAGGAAGACGTTGGTGGCGGCGTTGACCGACTCGGCTCGCGCGGTGCCGAGGAGCCGGTGCAGACCAGTACCGAGCCAGCCGACGACGCGCTGGAGGACATGCCAGTGGTAGAGCACCGAGGTGAGGGCCGCGAAGAAGATGATGACCGGCAGCACCTGGAAGGCGAAGACTAGTCCCTCCTCGGGCAGGGCCGGGCCGAAGACGAACTCGATGCCCGCCTTCGAGGAGTCGATGACCGCCTGCACCCCACGGGTCAGCGCGTCCAACGCCGTGCGCCCCGCCGGGATGTAGAGCACGACCACCGCGAACGCGACCTGCAGCCCCAGGGCGGCGCCCACCGTGCGCAGCCGGATCGAGGACCGGTCGCTCGAGATGGCCACCGCCACGGCCAGGAGCACCACCATCCCGCCGATCCCCCAGAGCACGTCGACCACGGCATCCCCCTCGATCGGCCGACGTCGTCACCGGCAGGTGGGGCCACGGTAGCGAGTCACTCGCACCGCTGCTGACCGGGCGCAGCGACCGCGCCGGGCGCGGGTCGGTCACCATCTGACCTCGACGGTCCGCGAGCGGACACTCTGGGCTCACGCCAACTCGCACAGCACCCGGTCATGGCGCGGCGCGGCCAAGCACACGTCGCGCTGGCCCGCCCGGGGAAACCCCGGGAGGCGCGGAGAAGCCTTGTCCAGCACTGCCGGGGTTTGTCGGGTCACCCGATAAACCGGGTCGTCCGACGACTCGACCCCACCTGGCGTCACCTGCTCGAGCAGGTCCTGTCGGCACGAGGAACGACCGAGTCCGCAGACCCACTCGACCCTGACCTGGTGGAGCAGACCCTCGCCTTCGGGGCATTCGCCCAAGCCTGGCTCGAGACGCGATGAGACGACGGGCCGCGGACTTCACCCGTCACCAGGGGTCCGGCCACTCTGTGCCCGGCAGGAGCTCGCGCAGCGCGACGGACCGGCCGCGCGCGACGATGACCCGAGCGTCGAGGTTTCCCGGATCGATCTGATGCATGAACAGTCGGCACCGTCCGCACGGGGGCAGGACGTACAACCGGTCATCACCCCCACGCCAGACGGCGACGACCCGGCTGATGCGGTACTCGCCGGCCGTCACCATCGCGGCCACCGCAGCGTGCTCGGCACAGAACCCCGTGCCGCAGGGGGTGTCGATGCACATCCCGCCGTAGCGGTGACCGGCCTCCGACACCACGATCGCGGCCACGTTCCCAATGAGGCGGTCACCGACCCGGTGCGGGTTCACCAACCGCGCCGCCTCCTCGACCAGCTCGGCGTCCGACGGAGTCATCCTGCCGCCTCCGAGCACTCGACGATGATCCCCGGCGGCGCGTCCACGTCGACCACCGTCCCCGATGCGTCGACCTCGACGCTGAGCGTCCCGCCGGCGATCCGCAGTCCCTCGACGTCCAGCGGCCCGAAGGGCGCCTCGCGCAGCGGCGAGATGTACAAGCGCCCGCGGGGGACGTCCGCGCGCAGCCCGAGGGCGGCCGTCACGACGAGCCCCGCCGAGGCGGCGGCCCAGGCCTGCGGCCGACAGCTCGCCGGATAGGGGGCGGGCGCGTCGAGGACCGGCTCGGAGCTGTAGAGCTCCGGCCACCGGTACCCGCTCGCGGACGCCACGTCGATGAGGGACCGCAGCACCCGCGCGGTGGTCGCTCCGTGCCCCACCCGGGCCAGGCCCCAGGCACCGATCGCGGTGTCGTGCGTCCACACCGAGCCCGTGTGGTACCCGAGCGGGTTGTAGGCCGGGTTGTCCCGCGACAGCGTGCCGATGCCGAGCGGACCGAGAAGGTCGGGCCGGGCGAGCCGGCGCGCCACCAGATCGTCCTCGTGGGCACTGAGGAGGCCGGTGCCCAGGGCATGCCCCATGTTGCTGCCCACGCCGTCGATCGCCCGGCCGTGCCCGTCCAGGGCCATGGCGAGGTAGCGCTGGTCACCATCGCCGACCCAGAATGCCGCCCGCACCCGGGCGGCCAGGGCGTGAGCCCACTCGCGCCACGGGTCACCGTCCCGGCCGTGCACCGCCTCGAGCAGGTCCGCGGCACCGAGGGCGGCCTCGACGGCGTAGGCCTGGGTCTCCAGGAGGGCGATGGGCCCCTCGGCGACGGCACCGGTGGCCATCCGCATCGAGTCGCCGGAGTCCTTCCAGCCCTGGTTGCTCAGCCCGACGCCGGTCTCGTCGACGTAGCGGAGGAGCCCGTCGCCGCTGTCGTCGACCGACCGGCGCATCCACCCCAGCGCCGCGCGGAGCGGGTCCGCGAGGCCCACGACCTCCGGAACGGGGAGGCCCCACCGCCAGGCGTCGTGCAGGAGCGTCACCCACAGCGGCGTCGCGTCGACGGTGCCGTAGTACAGCGGAGGCAGGTGGAGGTGGCCTGGGTCCTCGAAGGTGGTCCTGCGGACCTCGTGGAGGATCTTGCCGGGCTGCTCGGCGAGCGCTGGGTCATCGACGCGCCCCTGGCGGCGGGCCAACGAGCGGAGCGTCCCCCCGGCCAGCTCGGTGCCGAACGGCAGGCACATCCTCGCCGCCCAGATGGAGTCGCGCCCGAAGAGCGTGAGGTACCACGGCGATCCGGCGGCGGCGAAGACATCACGCTCGTCGTCGGGATCGGAGAGCAAGAGGTGCTTCAGGTCCGCGAGCGACCGGTCGACGGTGCGCGAGAGCCGGCCGTCCTGGGCCTGCACCGCCACCGACTCCCAGTGCACCGCCTCGGCTCCGCACCCGGCGTCGAAGGGTGTGGACGAGGTGCGGGTGACCCGGATCGTCGTGTCCATGCGGCACCGTCCCCCCGCCGGGAGGTCCACGACCCACTCCGCCACGACCTGGTTCGCCTCGATGTCCGTCAGGGCTCCAGCGGCCACCACGACCGTCTCGTGCCGGGCATCAGCCCACCTCGCGCAACCGTCGGCATCCACCGTGGCCGAGAGAGGGGGGCGCTCCGGGGCGCCGGCCTTCACCTCGTGCAGCTCGGCGCCGTCGCCGGCCAGCTCGAGACGCAGGACGCACCGCACCGGGCTCATCGACCGCGAGCGGACCTCGACGCGCACGTCCAGCCCGCCCTCGACGAGGGTGAGGTGTCGGTGCACGTGCACTGTCGGGTCCGCGCCAGGGTCCCCGGCGTTGCGCGCGATGGACAGGAAGGAGGACCGCGGCCCCTCGCTGTCTGCGGCCACCGGCTCCGGAGCGACCCCGTCGACGCTGAGCGAGAGGTGGTTCAGCACCCGGCGGTCGTCGACGTAGAGCCCCGCGGCCGACTCGGAGTCCCGGCCCGCGAGCAGGTCCCCCGAGGCCGAGGACAGGCACGTGGCGTTGCCCCGAACCGCCGTCTGGAGCCGGTGGAGCCACGGTTGGCGGGAGCGGGTCGCTCCGGGCCGTGGCTCGAGGTCGGGATCCACGCCCTTCGTCACGGCTTGGTATCGGGGTGTTGACAGGACGTGGTGATCTGGAGCACATTACGACTCTAGCCATTTGATCGTTCAAAGCAAGGCCCTGGGCAAATATGAACGATCAAACACCAACAAGGAGGCCTCATGGAGCCGGACACCCCCTCTCCCGCCCGAGCGACGATCCACGATGTCGCCCGGGTCGCGTCGGTGTCGCGCCAGACGGTGAGCAACGCCCTCACCCACCCCGAGCGGGTGCGGCCCGACACCCTGGACCGGGTGCTGGCCACCATCGACCGGCTCGGCTACCAGCCGTCGTCGTCGGCGCAGTCGCTGCGGGCCCAGCGCAGCGGAGCCATCGGCATCGAGGTGCACACGCTCGGTCCCCGCTCCTCCAACGAGACGCGGGCCCCCTTCCTGGAGTCGCTGGGGGTGCGGGCCACCGAGCACGACTGCCACGTGGTGCCCTTCGGCTCCGCACACGCCGAGCCGATGCTGACCGGCTACGAGGAGATGTGGAGGCGCAGGCTCGTCGACGCCTTCATCATCGCCGAGACCCACCACGGGGACCCGCGGCCGGCGTGGTTGGAGAGCCACGGCATCCCCTTCGCCTCGTTCGGCAGGATCTGGGACGACCCGACCTTCACCCGGTGGGTCGACGTCGACGGTGCCGCCGGCACCCGAACCGCCGTCGAGCACTGCGTCGACCTCGGCTACGCGACCGTCGCCTACCTGGGGTGGCCCACGGGCTCGGTCGTCGGTGACGACCGACGTGCGGGCTGGCAGAACACGTGCGCGAGCGTGGGCGGTGACGTCAGCGGACCCGAGTCGGTGTCCGACCAGGACCTCGACTCCGCGATCACCGCCGGGCTCGACCTCGTGCGACGGCTCGCCCCGAGGAGCGCCGTGGTCTGCGCCTCCGACCTCCTGGCCCTCGGGGTGCACCAGGCGCTGCTCATGGAGGGCCGGGCACCGGGTCACGACATCGGGATCGTCGGCTTCGACGGGTTCGAGACGGCGGCCGTGCACCACATCACCACGATCAGCCAGCCGCTCACCGAGATCGCCGACCTCGCCCTGACCCTGGTCCACGACGCACTGGCCGGCGCCGACCGTCCCGGGACAGGAGCCCTGCTGGCCCCCCGGCTCACCGTCGGGAGGAGCACGTCGCCACGCTCCTGACCGCACGCACCCTCTCCCCTCCGACCACCCTCGACACCCTCACCACGATCAGCATCCGACAAAGGAGTCACCGATGACCCGCACCACTCGAAGCGCGACCCTCCCCCTCACCCTCGCCGGGGCACTCCTCCTCACCGCCTGCGGTGGGGGTGGCTTCCAGGAGGAGAGTGACTCCACCGCGGCGGCATCCGCCAGCGGACCCGTCGACCTCAGCCTGCTCATCGCCTCCTCCGGCGACGCCGAGACCAACGCGGTGAAGGCTGCTGCCGACGCGTGGGCGAAGGAGTCGGGCAACACGGTCACCGTGACGGTCGCCAGCGACATGAACCAGCAGCTCGCGCAAGGGTTCGCCAGCGGCAGCCCCGCCGACGTCTTCTACATGGATGCCGGCCGCTTCGCCGACTACGCCAAGAACGGAAGCCTCTTCGCCTACGCCGACCAGCTGAAGGACAACGGCGACTTCTACGAGTCGCTGCGCGAGACCTTCACCTATGACGGCAAGCAGTACTGCGCGCCCAAGGACTTCTCCACCCTGGCGCTGCAGATCAACACCGATTCCTGGTCCAAGGCCGGTCTCACCGATGCCGACATCCCCAAGACCTGGGACGACCTCGCCAGCGTCGCCAAGAAGCTCACCACGGACAAGCAGGTCGGTCTGGGCCTGGGGACCGGCATCGACCGGGTGGGGGCGTTCGCCGTGCAGAACGGTGGCTGGTGGCTCAACGACGACGGCACCAAGGCCACGGCGGCCTCACCCGAGGTGGAGGAGGCGATGAAGTACGTGCAGGACAACGTCAAGGCCGGCAGCTTCAAGTTCGCCAACCAGCTCGACTCGGGCTGGGGTGGCGAGGCCTTCGGCACCGAGAAGGCCGCCATGACCATGGAGGGCAACTGGATCAAGGGCGCCGTGAAGAACGACTACCCGGATCTGAAGTACACCACCGTCGAGCTCCCCGAAGGGCCCAAGGGCAAGGGCACACTGTCCTTCACCCAGTGCTGGGGCGTCTCCTCGGACTCCAAGGCCCAGGCCCAGGCCGTCGACCTGGTGACGTCGCTGACGAGCGTCGACCAGCAGATGGCGTTCGCCGACGCCTTCGGCGTGATGCCGAGCCGGCAGTCAGCGGCCGACCAGTACAAGGCCAAGTTCCCGGAGGACGCGCCGTTCATCGCCGGCGGCGACTACGGCCACGGTCCGGTCAACGCACCCGGGATGGAGCAGGTCGTCGCCGACCTCAACTCCAAGCTGGAGGGCTTCGGCAACGCCAACCTCCCCAAGGTGCTCGAGAGCTTCGACACCAACGCCAGCGCCGTCCTCGGTCAGTGAGCACCGTCGACCAGGCCGCGCCGTCCGGGGAGACCCGGGCGCCGCGGCGCCGCCGGGGCGGGAAGGGATCCGGCCAGCGCCAGTCGGTGGCCGGGTGGCTCTTCGTCACCCCCGTGCTCGTCGTGCTCGGGCTGTTCCTCGTCATCCCCATCGCCATGGCCCTGTGGGTGTCCTTCACCAACTGGACCGGTCGCGGCAGCCCGTTCTCCTCAGGCGTCGGCCTGGTCGGCACCGACAACTACACCGCCCTCCTCACCCAGGAAGGCCTCTCGCGGCAGGACTTCATGATCTCGCTGCGCAACACCTTCTACTACGTCATCGGGGTCGTGCCGCTGCAGACGATGCTCGCCATCAGCCTGGCCGTCATCGTGAACCAGAAGTTCCTCAAGGGCCGCAGCTTCTTCCGCACCTCGTTCTACTTCCCCTCCGTGGTCTCCTCGGTGGCCATCTCCCTCGTCTTCCTCTACCTCTTCACCGGCACCGGGGCGGTCAACCAGTTCCTCGGGCTCTTCGGCATCGACGGACCGACGTGGTTCTCCGACCCCCGCGGGCTGCTGCACATGATCGGCGGCGGCCTCGGGCTCTGGTCCACCGACAGCCCCCCGGGCTTCCTGGTCAACACCCAGGTGATGAACCTGTCGCTGTGGGAGTGGCTGAGCGGGCCCTCGGTCGCGATGTCGGCGATCATGCTCCAGGTCATCTGGACCACCGCCGGCACCTTCATGCTCATGTTCATCGCCGCCCTGCAGGACCTCCCCGGTGACGTCGAGGAGGCCGCGATGGTCGACGGAGCGAACGCCTGGCAGCGCTTCCGCAACGTCACGGTGCCGCACCTGCGGCCCACCATCCTGCTCGTCATCACCCTGGGCGTCATCGGCACCTGGCAGGTCTTCGACCAGATGTACGTGATGACCCAAGGGGGGCCCGGCAAGACCACGCTGACCCCGGCATACCTCTCCTACACCGCCGCCTTCAACCAGCAGCAGTGGGGCCAGGGCGCCGCGATGGCCTTCCTCCTCTTCATCCTCATCTTCGTCCTCACCTCGCTTCAGCGCTTCGTGCTGCGCGACAAGGACGACGCGAAGCAGAAGAAGGCCGAGAAACGGCAACGTCGCGTGGCAAAGAAGGGGGTGGCGGCATGAGCGGGGCCGAGCCGACAACAGGCACCAACGTCACCGAGGAAACTCGTGCTCGGGCCGCTCAGGCCTATCAGAAGACCGCCGCGGCCGACGACGGGAACCTCCTCGGGCGCAGTGGGCGGGGCAAGAAGCTCGCGGTCTACCTCGCGCTCGTCGTGTTCGCGCTGATCTACATCTACCCGTTCATCGTCCAGCTCTCGACGTCGTTCAAGACCGACGGGGATGCCGTCAACAACCCGTTGGCGCTGATCCCGAACCCGGTCACAACGGCCGCGTTCGAGCGGGTCTTCCAGACCGACTTCCCGCTGTGGTTCACCAACTCGGTGGTCGTCACGCTGCTCGTCACGGCCGGGCGGGTCTTCTTCAACTCCCTCGCGGGCTACGCTCTCGCGCGCCTGAAGTTCGTCGGTCGGGACGCCCTGTTCACGGCCATCCTCGCCGTGCTCGCGGTGCCGGGCATCGTGCTGCTCATCCCGAAGTTCCTGGTGCTCAACTACCTCGGGATCTACAACACCTACCCCGCCCTGTTCGTCCCCCTCCTCGTGGACGCGGCTGGCGTGTTCATCATGAAGCAGTTCTTCGAGTCGATCTCGCCGTCGATGGAGGAGGCGGCCCGCCTGGACGGAGCCGGGACGTTCCGCACCTTCTGGTCGGTGATCCTGCCGATGGCCCGGCCGGCGCTCATCACGCTGACGATCCTGTCCTTCCAGGGGTCGTGGAACGAGCTGTCGCACTTCATCATCGCGAGCAACGACCCCAAGCTGTACACGCTCACCCGCGGCGTGGCCAGCCTAACCTCCGGCGGGCTGGGGTCGGGCAGCCAGTTCCCCATCACCATGGCCGCGGCCCTGCTCATGACCATCCCGACGGCACTGGTGTTCATCATCTTCCAGCGCCAGTTCACCCAGGGCGCCAACTCCGGCGCCGACAAGGGGTGAGGAGCTGCTCCCGGTCGGTCACGTGAGGGGATCGACCGGGAGCGACCGACGCCGGGCGGGGAACGCATCCTGCGCGTTCCCCGTCCGTGCTCAGCCCACGAGCGAGCGCAGCACGTACTGGAGGATGCCCCCGTTGCGGTAGTAGTCGGCCTCGCCCGGGGTGTCGATGCGCACCACCGCGTCGAACGAGCTCTCCGAGCCGTCCTCGGCCGTGACCTCGACCGTCAGGGTCTTCGGCACGTCCCCGTCGTTCATCGCCTCGACGCCGACCACCGAGAAGGTCTCGGTGCCGCTCAGGCCCAGCGACTCGGCATCCTCGCCCTCGGGGAACTGCAGTGGCAGCACGCCCATGCCGATGAGGTTGGAGCGGTGGATGCGCTCGTAGGACTGCGCGATGACCGCCCGGACACCCAGGAGCGCGGTGCCCTTGGCCGCCCAGTCGCGCGAGGAGCCGGAGCCGTACTCCTTGCCCGCGAGGATGACCAGCGGGATGCCGGCCTCCTGGTAGGCCGCGGACGCGTCGAAGATCGTGCTCTGCTCCCCGCCGTCGAGGAAGTTGCGGGTGAAGCCACCCTCGACCCCGTCCAGCAGGAGGTTCCGCAGCCGGATGTTGGCGAAGGTGCCCCGGATCATCACCTCGTGGTTGCCGCGACGGGAGCCGTAGGAGTTGAAGTCCTTGCGCTCGATGCCGTGGTCGGCGAGGTAGTGCCCCGCCGGGCTGTCACCCTTGATCGAGCCGGCCGGGCTGATGTGGTCGGTGGTGACTGAGTCGCCGAGCTTGGCGAGCACCCGGGCCCCGGTGACGTCGGTGACCGGTGAGGGCTCGATGCCCATTCCGTCGAAGTACGGGGGCTTGCGCACGTAGGTGGAGTCGGCGTCCCAGTCGAAGGTGTTGCCCTCGGGGGTGGGGAGGGACTGCCAGCGCTCGTCGCCCGCGAAGACGTCGGCGTAGTCGGTGGTGAACATCTCGGTGCTGATGCTCGAGGCGATGGTGCGCTCGACGTCGGCGGGTGCGGGCCAGATGTCATGCAGGAAGACGTCGTGCCCCTCGAGGTCCTGCCCGAGCGGCTCGGCGTCGAAGTCGAAGTCCATCGTGCCCGCCAGGGCGTAGGCGATGACCAGGGGCGGGGACGCGAGGTAGTTCATCTTCACGTCGGGGTTGATCCGCCCCTCGAAGTTGCGGTTGCCCGAGAGCACCGACACGACCGCGAGGTCGTTGTCGTTGACGGCCTGGGAGACCTCGTCGATGATCGGCCCGGAGTTGCCGATGCACGTCGTGCAGCCGTAGCCGACGAGGTAGAAGCCCAGCTTCTCCAGGTAGGGCCACATCCCGGCCTTGTCGTAGTAGCCGGTGACGACCTTCGACCCCGGTGCCATCGAGGTCTTGACCCACGCCGGCACCGTGAGCCCCCGCTCGACGGCGTTCTTGGCCAGCATCGCGGCCGCCATCATCACCGAGGGGTTCGAGGTGTTGGTGCACGAGGTGATCGAGGCGATCGCGACGTGGCCGTGGTCGATGACGACCTCCTCGCCGTCGATGCTCACCCTCGCCGGGTTGCTCGCGCGGTCACCGTTGTCGCGACGTTCGGAGTGGCTGGGCCGACCCGCGCTCTCGGAGGCCTCGAGCGCGTCATGGCTCGGGCTGTCGGACGCCGGGAAGGTGTCAGCCAGCTCGGTGTCGACGCTGCTCTTCTCGATGCCGGCGCCGTCGACGACGTAGTTCTTCAGGTCGCCGCGGAACTGGCGCTTGGCACCGGTCAGCTCGATGCGGTCCTGCGGGCGCTTGGGCCCGGCGATCGACGGCACGACCGTGGAGAGGTCGAGCTCGATGTACTCGGAGTAGCGGGACTCCGGCTGGTCGGGGCCGGGCTCGAGCCACATGCCCTGCTCCTGGGCGTAGGCCTCGACGAGCGCCACCGACTCCGACGAGCGACCGGTGAGGCGCAGGTAGTCCAAGGTCACCTCGTCGATCGGGAAGATCGCGCAGGTGGAACCGAACTCGGGGCTCATGTTCCCGATCGTCGCGCGGTTGGCCAGGGGCACCGCAGAGACACCCTCGCCGTAGAACTCGACGAACTTCCCGACGACTCCGTGGTCACGGAGCATCTCGGTGATCGTGAGCACGACGTCGGTGGCGGTCGCACCGTCCGGGATCGAGCCGGAGAGCTTGAAGCCGACGACGCGCGGGATGAGCATCGAGACCGGCTGACCCAGCATGGCCGCCTCGGCCTCGATGCCGCCCACGCCCCAGCCGAGCACACCCATGCCGTTGACCATCGTCGTGTGACTGTCGGTGCCGACGCACGTGTCGGGGTAGGCGACTCCGTCTCGGACCATCACGGTGCGGGCCAGGTGCTCGATGTTGACCTGGTGGACGATGCCGGTGCCCGGGGGCACGACCTTGAAGTCGTCGAATGCCGTCTGGCCCCAGCGCAGGAACTTGTAGCGCTCCTCGTTGCGCTGGTACTCGATCTCGACGTTGCGCTCGAAGGCGTCGGCCCGCCCGAAGACGTCGATGATCACCGAGTGGTCGATGACGAGCTCGGCGGGGGCCAGTGGGTTGATCTTCGTCGCGTCCCCACCGAGCTCGGCGACCGCCTCGCGCATGGTGGCCAGGTCGACGATGCACGGCACCCCCGTGAAGTCCTGCATGATCACCCGCGCGGGAGTGAACTGGATCTCGGTGTCGGGCTGCGCGTCGGCGTCCCAACCGGCGAGGGCGCGGATGTGGTCCTGCGTGATGTTGGCGCCGTCCTCGGTGCGCAGCAGGTTCTCTAGGAGCACCTTCAGGCTGTAGGGCAGGGTCTCGCTCCCCTCGACGGCGGCGAGCCGATACATCTCGTAGGACTGCTCACCGACCTCGAGCGTTCCGTGGGCGTCAAAGCTGTTCGTGCTGGCCACCGTGGCTCCCTTCGCGTACGACATTTATCTTGATATCAAGATATCTAACCACATCGGGTCCGTCGCGTCGAGCCTATGCCGACCGGTGCCGCCCCGCGAGGCCTCGAGCAGGGAACAGCCCACACCGGCCCCGCGGTCAGGCGAGGGGCTGGGGGACGAACCGGACGACGCACTCGACGTGATGGGTCATCGGGAACGCGTCGAAGGCCCGCAAGCCGTCCAGGACGTACCCGGAGGCCGCGAGGTATGCCGTGTCACGGGCCAGCGCCGCGGGGTCGCACGCCACGTAGGCGACCACCCTCGGCCGCAGCGCGGCGATGGCCTCGCAGACCCCCTTGCCGGCGCCGGTCCGCGGGGGGTCGAGCACCACGAGGTCGGCCCGGGTCGGCACGAGCGGTGAGCGGGACGCCTTGCGCTGGCGACTCCCCCTCTGGCGGGTGCTCCCCCGGCGGGCCGGTTGCGGCACCCCGAAGGCGTCGTCGACGCGGGAGCGCAGCACGGCCACCCCGATGTGAGCAGCGAGGTTGTCCTCGGCGTGACTGGTCGCCTCGGCGTCGGACTCGACCGCGAGCACCTGCCCGCCCGGACCCACGGCTTCGGCGAGGGCGGACGCGAAGAGCCCCACCCCGGCATACAGGTCGAGCGCGCGCTCCCCCGGCCGGGCCGCGAGAGCCTCCATGACGGCCGTGACGAAGGTGGCGGCGGCGCCCGGGTGTACCTGCCAGAAACCGCGCGCCCCCACGGTGAACGACCGCGACAGCGACGAGGACACCCCGTCGACCTGCCACGTCGAGTCCACCTGCTCGGTGACCGTCCCCGGGCCTCGGGCGGACCCGGCGGCGGAGGGTTCGGCCGCGGAGGGAACAGGACTCGCCACAGGAACCGGGATCGCGACGGGCTCCCCCACGCTCGGCGCGACCGTGTCGACCGCCTCGACCCCGGGCCACGAGCGAGCGGTGACGCGGAGCAGGTCGACACCGGGCGCGGCGATGCGGCAGTGGTCGACGGGCACGACGTCGTGCGAGCGGTGCCGTCGGAGCCCGGCGCGACCCTCCGGGTCCACCGCGAACTCCACCCGCGTTCGCCAGTCCAGTCCCTCCACGTCACCAGGCAGTGGCTCGACCTCGACGTCGACCTCGAGGTGGGCGAGACGAGCCATCTGCTCGTGCACCACCTGGGCCTTGAGCACCCGCTGGTGGGCCAGCGACACGTGCTGCAGGTCGCAGCCGCCACAGCGGCCCGGCCCGGCATACGGACAGGGCGACGCCACCCGCTCCGGCGAGGCCTCGAGCACCTCGAGCGCATCGGCGCGCACGAACCGGTCACCCGGCCCGGACTCCGTGACCCGGGCGCGGACCCGCTCCCCCGGGATGCCGTGGCGCACGAAGAGCACCTGGCCCTCGTGGCGGGCGATGGTGTGGCCACCGTGGGCGATGGCGGTCAGCTCGACCTCGACCTCGTCTCCGACCAGCAGGGACTCGCCCATCAGCCCTCGCCCCGTCGCACGTCGCCGACGACGGGCCCGTCCATGCGGTCCTCGGCGCCCTCGGAGGACGCGAGGCGCCACGGCACGGACGACACCATGACACCGGGGGTGAAGAGCAGGCGGGTGCGCAGCCGCAGGGCGCTCTGGTTGTGCAGCACCTGCTCCCACCAGTGACCGACGACGTACTGCGGGATGTAGATGACGACGAGGTCGCGAGGGTTGCCCGACCGGATCGAGCGCACGTAGTCCAGGACCGGCCTGGTGATCTCGCGATAGGGGCTGTCGAGCGCCTTGAGCGGCAGCGGGATGTCGCGTCGGTCCCACTCGGCCTGCAGCGCCTTGGTCTCCTCGGGGTCGACGTCGACGGTGACCGCCTCGAGGATGGAGGGACGGGTCGCCCGGGCGTAGGCCAGCGCCCGGAGCGTGGGCTTGTGGATCTTGGAGACCAGGACGATGGAGTGCACCCGAGAGGGGAGCATCTGGAGCTTGGTGTCGCCCTCGCTCACCGCCAGCTCGTCCCGCACCACGTCGTAGTGCTTGCGGATGGCGAGCATCAGGAAGAACAGCCCGGCCATGGCCGCGAGGGCGTAGCCGGCGCCGTGGATGAACTTCGTGACGAGCACGACGGCCAGGACGGTCCCCGACATCAGGGCACCGACCCCGTTGATGACGCGGCTACGCAGCATCCGCCCGCGGATCGCCCCGTCACGCTCCAGGCGCAGGTGCCGGTTCCAGTGCTTCACCATGCCGACCTGGCTGAGTGTGAAGGAGATGAAGACTCCCACGATGTAGAGCTGGATCAGGCTGGTGACCGACGCGTCATAGATCACGACGAGGAAGGCCGCTGCCCCGGAGAGGATGAGGATGCCGTTGGAGAAGGCGAGCCGGTCACCCCGGGTGTGCAGCTGGCGCGGCAGGAACCCGTCACGCGCGAGGATCGACCCGAGGACCGGGAAGCCGTTGAACGCGGTGTTGGCGGCCAGCACGAGGATGAGCCCGGTGACGATGGACACCAGCACCACACCGGGGTGGAAGCCCGAGAACACGGCCTTGGAGACCTGGCCCATGATCGTGTCCTGTTGATAGTCCTTCGGCACGAGCACCCCGTCGCGGGCCAGCTGCAGGTGGGGGTTCTCGGCGTACTTCACCCCGGTCCAGCGGGCCAGCGAGATCATCGACATGAGCATGGTGACCGAGATGACCCCCATGAGGAGCAGGGTCGTGGCTGCGTTGTGCCCCTTCGGCTTGCGGAAGGCCGGCACCCCGTTGCTGATCGCCTCGACACCCGTGAGGGCGGCACACCCGGAGGAGAAGGCCCGCAGGAAGAGGAAGGCCAGGGCCAAGCCGGTCACGGCCTCGTAGCCCGCCTGCGGGATGAGCTCGAGGTCCGCGCTCTCGGCCTGCGGCAGGCTGCCGGTGACCTCGCGGTAGAAGCCGATGAGCGCCATCCCCATGACGGTGGCCATGAAGAGATAGGTCGGCACGGCGAACGCCGTGCCGGACTCGCGCACTCCGCGAAGGTTCATGGCCGTGAGCAGGATGATGATCGCGACGGCCCACGCCGGTTCGTGACCCCGCACGAAGCCGAAGGCCGACGCGGCATTCTGCACCCCGGCCGAGACGGAGACCGCGACGGTGAGCACGTAGTCCACGAGCAGGGCGCTGGCCACACCGAGCCCGGCCCTGGGGCCGATGTTGACACTGGCCACCTCGTAGTCGCCGCCACCGGATGGGTAGGCGCGCACGTTCTGCCGATAGCTCATGATGACCACCGACATCACCGCCACGACGACGAGCGCGATCTTCCACGACTGGGTCAGCGCCAGCGTGCCGCCGGCGAAGCCGAGGGTCAGGAAGATCTCGTCGGGGGCGTAGGCGACCGAGGAGAGCGCGTCGCTGGCGAAGACGGGGAGGGCGAGCTTCTTGGGCAGCAACGTCTCGCCGAGGCGATCGCTGCGCATGGCACGGCCGACGAGCACGCGCTTGACCACACGTCCGGGGGAAGACACGACAGACACTGTATGCCGGGCCCGGGCCTCGCTCGGACGGGTCTCGGACAGCGGCTCCGGAGGCCCGGGACGTCGGTGTAGCGTCGGCTCCGTGCACTTCGTCATAATGGGTTGCGGCCGGGTGGGCGCCTCTCTCGCCCGCGCCATCGAGCGGGGCGGTCACGCCGTCGCGGTCATCGACCAGGACGAGTCCGCGTTCCGCCGGCTGGGCACGTCCTTCGACGGGCGCACCGTCACCGGCGTGGGGTTCGACCGGGACACCCTCAGGGCTGCCGGGATCGACGAGGCCTACGCGTTCGCCGCGGTGTCCAGCGGGGACAACTCCAACATCCTGGCGGCCCGCGTGGCCCGGGAGAAGTTCGGGATCGAGCACGTCGTCGCCCGCATCTACGACCCGGGTCGTGCCGAGATCTACGAGCGGCTCGGCATCCCCACCGTGGCGACGGTGAAGTGGACCAGTGACCAGATGCTCCGCCGCCTCCTCCCCCAGGGCCACGTCCCCGAGTTCACCGACCCCTCGGGGAAGGTGGTCATCGCCGAGATGCCCGTGGCGCGGCAGTGGATCGGCCGTCGCATCGGAGAGATCGAGGCCTCCACCGGCGGCCGGCTCGCCTACCTCACCCGTCTCGGGGAGGGCCTGCTGCCCGGGTCCGACACGGTCTACCAGGACGGCGACCTGCTCCACCTCGCCCTGCGCACCGGCGACCTCGCCGCCGCCGAGCGCGTGCTCGACTCCCCCCCACTGACCCACTGACGCAGAGAGGTCCTGTCATGCGCGTCGTCATCGCCGGTGCCGGCAGCGTCGGGCGTTCCATCGCCCGGGAGCTGCTGCGCAACGGGCACCAGGTGCTGCTCGTCGACCGCGAGGCGGACGGCGAGCGGGTCGGCAAGGTGCCCGACGCCAGCTGGCTGCAGGCCGACGCGTGCGAGATCGAGGCGCTCAGCGAGGCCGGGCTGGCCGACTGTGACGTGGTCGTCGCGGCCACCGGTGACGACAAGGCCAACCTCGTGCTGTCGCTCCTGGCCAAGACCGAGTTCGGGGTGCCCCGCACCGTGGCCCGGGTCAACAACCCGAAGAACGAGTGGATGTTCGACGAGGCGTGGGGGGTCGACGTCGCGGTCTCCACGCCGCGGCTGATGACGGCTCTCGTCGAGGAGGCCGTCAGCGTCGGAGACCTCGTGCGGATCTTCGAGTTCCAGCAGGGCAAGGCGATGATGGTCGAGATGACCCTGCCGATCGGGAGCCCCTACACCGGGGTTCGCGTCGGGGACGTGCCCTTTCCCGGCGACACGGTGCTCACGGGGATCATCCGCGAGGGTCACCCGATCGCCCCCAGCCGCGACGACGCCCTGGAGCCGCTCGACGAGCTGCTGTTCATCACCACGCCGGAGGCGGAGGCGGAGCTCGAGTCGATCCTCAGCCCGGGAGAGCGCCATGCTCGCGAGAGCGAGGACGAGCTCTAGGGGGCGTCGACTCCCGGCTGGTCCGCCGACGTCTCGTCATCCTCCTGGGCACCGGGCCCCTCTCCCACGTCCAGCGGCGTGTGACCGGAGACGAGCAGCCACGCCATGACCGCCAGCGAGGCGACCCACAGCGGCCAGCCCAGGGCGATCTTCGCCACGCCGAGCCACGCCACCTCCGCCGCGAGGTAGAGCGGCACCATCACCAGCAGCCGCACGGCATAGGTCGCGCCGAGCACCCAGGTGAGGCGGGCGCAGACCCGCACCATCCCCCGGTCCCGTCGCCACGCGAACGGGTCCTCCTGGGCCCGGGGGTCACCAGCGCCGACCAGGAAGCCGACGAGAGGCCACCGGCTCAGGATCGAGATGACGGCGCCCACGAGGAAGGCACCGTTGGTGAGGATCCCGGGGAGGAACGCGGCCTCGGCCCGCCCGGACCGCACCGCGAAGAACGCCGCGATCGCCGTCGCGAACACCGCGCCGCCCACGTGCGTCAGCGAGGACCGTTGCGCGACACGGAGACCCGCCATGACCAGGGCCACGGCAAGCGCAACACCGGCCGCCACCTTCACGTCCTGTCGCCAGGTCCACAGCGCGACGAACACCACCGTGGGAAGAGCGGTCTCGACCGACCCGCGCCACCCACCGAGCGCGGTGCCCAGCCGGTGGCGGATGAGCGCCTCGACCGACTCCCGGCCGTTCGCCGCGTCGTGCTGCTCGGACGTCACCTCGTGGGCACGATCTCGTAGGACGGGTTGAAGATCGTGGGAACGCCTCGCACCAGCGCGACCCGGCCCCGGGCCCGCACGAACGTGCCCGGCTCGATGCCCCCGATGCTTCGCCTGCCGATCCACACGAGGTTGACCGCACCGTTGCCGTCCCAGATCTCGGCGACCAGGGCGGGCACGCTGCGGCGGGGGGGCAGGGTGACGGTGCGCACGGTGCCGCACACGCAGGCCGGATGCCGTGCCGCGAGGGCGGTGAGGTCGTCACCACCTTCGGTCTCGGTCTGCACCCGCAGGGCGTCGGCCTCCTGCTCGACAGGCGACTTGGACAGGTCGCGGAGGCGTTCCTTGAGCCCCATCACCGCACCTCGGTGATCTCGGGTCCGCGCTCGAAGGGGTTGAGGTCGGTCTCGCCGTCCGCCTCGGCATCGGTATCGGCGTCCTCGGCGTCGGCGTCCTCTTCGGGAGAGCCCTCGACGTCGCGCGGCAGGCTGAGCGCCAAGAGCTCGCGCGGCGCCATCGGGTCCCCGCCACGGACCACCACGGTGGCCCTGAAGACGTCGAGAAGAGCCGCGGCCTCGGCCTCGTCGATGGCGGCGCGACCGGAGAGCACGCCACGCAGGAACCATCGCGGCCCGTCGACGCCGACGAACGTGGCCGGGGCGAAGACGGTGCGGTCATCCGGCCCGGCGGACGGCATCCGGGTGCGCAGCACGGTGCCCAGGGAACCCTGGTGCTCCTCTGCGGTGCCGCCCTGCCGCTCCACGGACTCTGCGATCTCGGTGCGGATCTCGGCCCACAGGCCACCGGATCGGGGAGCGGCGAAGGCCTGCACGTGGAGGCCGGAGTCGCCGAGCACCGCGGTGGCGGCGGAGACCTGTTCGGTCTCCTTGTCGATCTCGAGGCGCAGCTCCATGCCCGGAGCCCCCTGCAGCCACAGGGCACCGAGGTCGATGCGCCCGTCGCGACCGTCGACCTCGGTCACGTCCCAGGGGCCGTCGGCGCGGTGGTCGACGTCCTCGGCATCCTCCGACGCGGCCGCCCCGACGTCGGCACCGGTCGCCGGCTCCTCGCCAGTGTCGGCGGGGTGTTCCCGCTTCTTCTTGAAGATGCTCACTGCGCTCGTCCTCGGGGGTGTCGGCGGTGCTGGGCACCGCGGGCCGTCGTCACTGGGGGGCCGGTGCGCCGAAGCCGCCGGTGGACCCGTGTCCAGTGTCCCCCCGGGCGCTGTCGGTAAGCGAATCGGCCTGGGCGAAGTCGGCGTGCAGGTAGGACTGGATCACGAGCTGGGCGATCCGGTCGCCGACGTGCACGGTGAACGGGGTCCGCGGGTCGAGGTTCACGAGATTGACCAGGAGCTCGCCGCGGTAGCCCGAGTCCACGGTGCCCGGTGCGTTGAGCACGGTCACCCCGTGTCGGGCCGCGAGACCCGACCGGGGGTGCACCAGGGCGACGGTCCCCGGCGGCAGGGCGATCGCCAGGCCGGTCGGCACCAGGGCCCGCTCCCCCGGGGCGAGCGTCACCTCAGCCACGCTCGACAGGTCCGCGCCGGCGTCACCGTCGGTGCTGTATGCCGGGAGCTGGGCGCGCGGATGAACCCGGCTGACGCTGATGGGGACGCGGCTCGCTGCGTCGTTCACCGGTTGTGGGCCCGCCCGCTCAGGCAGCGCACTCCCGGCAGACCAGGACGCCGGACTTCTCCGAGGCCAGCTGGCTGCGGTGGTGCACGAGGAAGCAGCGTGAGCAGGTGAACTCGTCATCCTGGCGCGGGAGCACCCGCACCGAGAGCTCCTCGCCGGAGAGGTCGGCGCCCGGGAGCTCGAAGCCCTCGGCCTGCTCGGTCTCGTCGACGTCGACGCTCGAGGCGCGCTTGTCGACGCGACGGTTCTTCAGCTCCTCGATGGAGTCCTCGGACATCTCGTCGTCGGTCTTGCGCGGTGCGTCATAGTCGGTCGCCATGCTGATGTCCACCCTTCGTCGGATAACCCGCCGTCACAACGCACGAGGTGTCTCGTTTGTGCCCGCCCTGTGACCGTGCGCCGTGATTGTGCACCATCGAGGGCCCTGTCGTCACACCGGGTCCACGGAGCGGCTGTCGAAGCCTCGACAGGGAGGACCGGAAACGTCGGGCGCGGTCGGTCGTGGGACGGGCTGGGCGAGCACGCAACGGGCCTGCGAGAGCTGAACAAGCTCCTCACGAGCTTGGCGGCTCAGGGCTCGACGAGCGCCACGCTGTAGTCGTGACCGCCACCCGCCCCCACCACGGTGCCGAAGGACGGCACCGTGTACGGGCTGCGCCGAACCGTCGTGCTGCCGTCACCCAGCTGACCGCCGACGTTGTCGCCCCAGACCTTCAAGGCCCCGACTTCAGTGATCGTGAGCGTGTGGTCACGGCCGGTCGCGATGTCGGTGGCGCCGGTCAGGCCCGGCACGCGGGTGGGGGTGGTCTTCAGCACCTTGGATCCGATGCCCAGCTGGCCGAGGTTGTTCACCCCCCAGGTCATCACCGTGCCGTCATCGAGGACTGCGGTGCTGAACTTCGCGCCCGCCGACACCGCCACCGCGCTCGAGAAGGTGCCCACCCTCTTCGGGAGCAGGCGGTCGACCTTGGTCCCGTCGCCGATCTGTCCGTTCTTGTTCCACCCCCACGCCCACACGGTGCCGTCGTTCTTGACGGCCAGCGCGTGGTCCCGGCCACCGGCAATGTCCACGACGCCGCTGAGCCCTGAGGCCTGGACCGGCACCGTGCTGGATGTCGTCGTGCCGTTGCCGAGCTCACCGTTGTTGTTCAGGCCCCAGGTCCACACCGACCCGTCGGCGCGCAGCGCCATGCTGAAGTCGGCTCCCCCGTGCACGGCGACGACGTTGGTGAGGTTCTTGACGTGCACCGGACGAAGGCGCTTGGTCTTCGTCCCGTCGCCGAGCTGCCCCGCGGCGTTGAAGCCCCACGACATCACGGTCCCGTCAGCCTGCAGCGCCAGCGACCCGTAGTGGTCGGTCGCCACTGCAGTCACGGTGCCGAGCCCGGTGACCTTCTGCGGGGACCGCGCGTCGGTCGTGGTGCCGTTCCCGACCTGGCCCTTGGAGTTGTCTCCCCATGCCCACACGTCTCCTGCCGTGTCCAGCGCGAGCACGTGCTCACGCGCACCCGAGACCTGGACGATCGGCGGCAGGCCCGGGACCTTCCCGAAGGTCAGTCGAGGGTTCGTCGTGCCGTTGCCGAGCTGGCCGTCGGCGTTGGCACCGGAGGTCCACACCGAACCGTTGACCACTGACGCGGCCTCGCCCAGCTGGGCGGAGGACCGAGTCACGGGAGCCTGGGTCTCACCAGCCGTCGTGGGATGGGCTGCCGCGGCGCCCGCGCCAGCGACCAGAACCGTGACTCCCACCGCAAGACCCTTGACGAACGGGACCATAGCCAACCTCCCACACCTGATGCCCGTACCGGTGAACCACACCCGTGCGTGCGCGCCGCCTCGTGAGAGGAAGGATGGCCCGCCGGGGGGTCGCTGTCCACCAGAATGGAGATATCCGTCCAACTCCCTGCCACGGGGACCTGCAGTCTGGTCCGGAAACGAGCTCGGAGCCGCCGGGAGCGCGGTGACCGTGGCGCCGTGCGTCGACGCTCAGTGACCCGCCGTCACGTGCCGGCGGGTCAGGTCCCGCACCAGCTCTGCGAAGGTCTCCGCCAGCTCGGGCGCGACGGCGAGGGTGAGGTCCTTGCCGGCACCTGGGCCCTCGAGTCCACCGACGACCGCCCCGGCCTCCCGCGCGACGAGCTCGGCGGCCGCGCGGTCCCACGCGTTCAGCCCGCTCTCGTAGTAGCCGTCGAGCCGACCACACGCCACCGCGCACAGGTCGAGCGCGGCGCTCCCGGCCCGGCGGATGTCGCGGATCTGCGGCAGCAGCTCGAGGAGGAGGCGGGCCTGCCGCTCACGCACCTGCGCGTCGTAGCCGAACCCGGTGCCCACCAGTGCCAACCCCAGGTCGCTGGCTCCCGTCGCGGCCAGCGTCACCGTCCCGGCGTCAGTCGTCAACCGCGCGCCACCCCCGACGTGGGCGTGGAAGAGCTCTCCGCTCACCGGGTTCAGCACCGCCCCGGCGACACTGCTCCAGCCACCTTCGACCCCCGGGTCCCCGACCACGGCGGCGACGGACACGGCATACGCCGAGATGCCGTAGAGGTAGTTGGTGGTGCCGTCGATGGGGTCCAGGACCCAGGTGATGCCGGAGGTGCCGGCGGTCGCTCCCTCCTCCTCCCCGACCACGCCGTCGAGGGGTCGGTGCTCCCCGAGCAGCCGGATGAGGAGCTCCTGGCTGGCCTGGTCCATCTCGGTGACGACGTCGGTGCGCGTGGACTTGGCCGAGACCCCGAGGGTGTCGGGACGGTCCTGCACCACCAGGCGTCCGGCCGCACCCGCCACCACGCACGCGATCCGCTCGAGGTCGGCGGGATCGACGCCCGCGGGGACCGACGGCATCACGAGGCCCGCGGCGGCCATCAGTCGCTCCCGCACAGGGCGGGCCGCACGGTGCGCAGGTTGGGGCAGCACCCCGGGGCGCACACCGACGGACGGACGTCGCCGGGGAGCCAGGTGTCGGGGACGACCACCTCACCCCGGGCCTGGGCGGCGCGCTCCAGCAGGAGGTCCACCAACCCGGCCACGAACTCCTCGTCGGTGTCGGGGGTGGAGATGCGCAGGAACGGGAGACCCACCTTCGCGGCCGTCGCGGCGGCCTCGGTGTCGAGGTCTTGGATCACCTCCATGTGGTCCGAGACGAAGCCGATCGCGAGGACCACCACCGGCCCGTCACCCTCCGCCGCGAGCTCCTCGATGCGATCGTTGACGTCCGGCTCGAGCCAGAGCTGGGTCGGCGGCCCGGACCGGGAGCAGAAGACGAGCTCGCCGGAGAGGTCGGTGCCCAGCTCGAGGTTGGCCTCGGCGGTGACCCGCTGGAGCAGCCGGAGGTGCTGGTCGACGTAGAGGTTGCCCTCGCCGTCGCCCGGGCCGGACGTGTCATCCATGGCGAGCGGGATGGAGTGGGTCACGAAGAGCAGGCGGGCCGTGCCCGGGTCCGCCAGCCCGCGCAGCCCCCGGACCAGGGCCCTGGTCCAGGCGCGCCCGAGCGACGGGTGCGCGGCATACGGCCGGACCTTGTCGACCACCAGCCCGTCCGCGGCCGGGCCGACCTCCTCGACGGCAGCGGCGAGGTCCTCGCGGTACTGTCGACAGGAGGAGTAGCACGAGTAGGCGCTGGTGAGCAGGGCGAGCACCGAGCGCGCCTCCAGCTCGAGCGCCTCCCGCACGGCATCCGCGAAGAAGGGTGCGGAGTTCCGGTTGCCCCAGACCACCGGCACGTCGATGCCGCGACGGTCCAGCTCCGCCCGCAGGCGCACCAGCAGGTCGCGGTTCAGGTCGTTGATCGGGCTGCGGCCCCCACGGTCGAAGTAGTGCTCGCCGACCGCGACCAGGCGTTCCTCAGGGATGTCGCGACCCGCGGTCACCCGGCGGAGGAAGGGGACCACCTCCTCGGGCGCCTCAGGGCCTCCGAACGAGCCCAGCAGTACGACGTCGTAGGGGGTGAGGTCGGCGGTCGGTGTCATGGGCCAACGGTAGCCCGCGCATTACCCGACGCCTCGGCGTGGTATCCCCGATACGGGGGTGCGAGGTGGCATCGTCTGGTGCTGACGACGAGCAACACCGGGAGCCCGACATGCACGACCTTCGCCTCATCGGCGTCCACGAGGACGGCCAGTACCTCCTGCTCGCCGACGCCGAAGGTGCTCGTTTTCGCGTGCCCCTCGACGACGCCCTGCGGGCGGCCGCGCGCCGTGACCGGGCCCGTCTCGGGCAGCTCCAGATCGAGATCGACGGGGGGCTGCGGCCCCGCGAGGTGCAGGCGATGATCCGTCGTGGGCTGTCCACCGAGGAGGTCGCGGACCGGGCCGGGTGGACGGTGGAGAAGGTCCGGCGCTTCGAGGGCCCGGTGCTGGCCGAGCGCGAGTACGTCGCCCGCACCGCACGCGAGTGCGCCGTGGGGAGCCGGGGCTCGGGCCCCGTCACGCTGTCCAAGCGGGTCGCCGAGCGGCTCCGCGACCGCGGGGTGGACCGTGACGTCGCCGAGTGGGACTCTGCTCGCGACGAGGAGGGCGTCTGGTCGTTGATGATGACCTTCCCCGCCGGTGGGCGTCAGCGCACCGCGACCTGGTCCTACGAGCCTCTGGGGGGCTCGGTGACCGCCACCAACGACGAGGCGCGGTGGATGAGCGAGGAGGCCGCCCCCAGCCGGGTCATTCCCACCCCGCACCGGGCCGACGGCTCTGACGAGCTCGACGTGTACGACCTCGACGCCGACGGTGGCATCGAGCGCCAGGACGCTGCGCGGCCAACCCAGGAGCCGATCGACCTGATGGCCGCGATGCGTGAGCACAGCGCCCGGGGACGCCGAGGCCGTCGGCGGTCCTCGCCGGCCCACCCCCCGGGTGAGGGGCGCACTCGACACGACGCCCTTCCGCTGGAGGATCTGGCCGTTCCAGCGACCGACGTAGGCCCGCCGCCCGCCGCCCGTGGCCGCAACACGGTGTCCCAGCACCTCGACTCCGACGACTCCGACCACTCCGCTGACGCCACTGATGTCACTGACGTCGCTGGCTCCGATGGCCTCGACGAGGCGCTGGTGGGTGGCTGGCCGGAGGACCAGGGCGCCGACATGGCCCTCGGCGATGAGGTGGTCGAGCCGGCCGACGCGATCGAGGTGCCCGGGCCGTTGAACGCCTCATCCGATGCCGAGGGTGACGACGCCACCGGTTCCCCGTACGGCACCGACGATTCCGTAGAGCCGGGATTCGACGCGTCGGGGGCCGACGCCGAGCCTGACGCCGCGCAGCCCCCCGACGATGGGCCGGTCGTCGAGGTCGAGCGGATGACTGTCGGTGCGCAGGCCAGCGCGGACGAGGACGACACGGACGCGCAGCCTCAGGGCCCGGTGCGACGCTCCGGTGGAGGGCGCAAGGGGCGTCCGAGCGTCCCCAGCTGGGACGACATCGTGTTCGGGACGCGCGGGGGCGGGCCGGCCTGACCCCCAGCCCCCCAGCCCCCCAGCCCCCCAGCCCCCCAGCCCCCCAGCCCCCCAGCCCCCCAGCCCCCCAGCCCGTGAGCCTTCGATCCTCGGCTCGGGGTTTGGACGCCATGGTGGCCAAATCCTGGGTCCATGTCCAAAGATGAACGCCATCCCACGGTTTGAGCACCATGGTGGTCAAACCATGAGCGGGTCCGGCCGTGATCCAACCGGACGGATGGTTCGGGCCGTGAGCAGGTCCCGGCGTGATCCAACCGGACGGATGGTTCAGGCCGGGGGCGGCACCGGGCAGACGTCGAGGTCGAAGGGGAGGGTGTCCGGTGAGATGGATGCCGCGCGCGCCGCGTGGCTGTTCATCCGGCGCATGTAGTGACGTCGGCAGAGCACCTCGTACTCCACGAGTGCCTGGTTCGCCTCCGAGGTGTCGCCGACGACCACCTGCTCACCCTCGATCACCATGACGCCGTCGACGATGCGGGCGTTGTGCGTCGCCGTCCGCCCGCACCAGCACAGGGCCTCCACCTGGAGGAGCTGCACCCGGTCCGCGAGCTCGATGAGGCGCCTGGACCCTGGGAACAGCTCGGTGCGGAAGTCGGCGGTGATCCCGAACGCGTGCACGTCGATACCCATCTCGTCGACCACCCGGGCGAGCTGCTCGACCTGGTCCGGGGTGTAGAACTGCGCCTCGTCACAGATGAGGTAGTCGACCCGCGCCCCCGAGGTGAGCCGCTGGACCACGACGTCCCAGAAGTCCAGCGCGTCATCGACCTCGATGGCCGACGTCGAGAGCCCCAGCCGCGAGGACAGCACCGAGTCCCCCATGCGGTCGAGCTTGGTGAAGATCAGCCCCTGCCGCCCGCGGACGCTGTTGTTGTGGTCCATCTGGAGGGCAAGCGTCGACTTGCCGCAGTCCATCGTGCCCGAGAAGAAGACCAGATCCGCCACGAGCGCACACCCTAGGCGACGGACGCTGACGGGACGTGCACGAGCGGGACCGCCACCTCGTCGTCGCTCAGCGATCCGTGCAGACCGATCAGGGCCAGGAGCTCGGGGCGGGCCCGGCGGGAGTCCACCACCGCGTGCCGCCCCTGCATCGCCACCACGACGTCGCCGACCCGGGGCAGGTTGTCCGGCGACACCGGGCCGAACCACCCGGCGCCGACGGCCTCCGCGCGCGAGAGCACCTGGGCGGTGTCACCCAGCACGCCCCGCCACGCCGCCAGCACGTCGTCGAGGGCCCCGCGCTCGACGTACAGCTGCGGCGCCCTCGCCTCGGCGGTGACGTGCCGCACCCCGGACGCGAGCCGCGGGTCGTGTGCGACGTCGAGGCGCACCTCGTGCGGCACGTCGACCATGCCGTGGTCGGCGGTGACGGTGAGTGCACAGTCCGGCGGGAGTGAGGCCGCCAGCCGGGACAGCTCGCGGTCCACGGACTCCAGCTCGTCCCCCCACTGCCACGAGTCGCAGCCGTGCACGTGACCCACCTTGTCCAGGTCCCCCCAGTACAGGTGCACGAGCGAGCGAGCGCTGGCTCGCACCGCCCGCACCGTGGCGTCGACGCGGTCGGCCAGCGAGGATGCCGCCAGGAAGCGACCACCGCGCAGCGCCGCGTTGGTCAGCCCGGACCCGTCGAAGAAGCGCGGGCCGACGCGTGCGACGTCGACCCCGTTGCGCGCCATGACCTCGAAGACCGTCTCGTGGGGTTGCCACGCACGAGGGTCGGGCCCGTCCTCCCACGACAGCTCGTTGAGGAGCCGGTCCGCCCCGGGCACCAGCACCTCGTAGCCGAGCATCCCGTGGGCTCCCGCCGCCAGGCCGGTACCGAAGCTGCCCATGGCCGTCGCCGTGGTCGACGGGAAGCCGCTGGAGAGCCGAGTGGTCGCCGCGAGGTGGGCGCGCAGCCACGGCGCGTGGCCTGCTCGCCGGGCCAGCAGGTCATGGCCGAGGCCGTCGACGAGCACGACGACGGCCCTTCGCGCCGGTGGCAGGTCGAGCCCTGTGTATGCCGCGCCGTCACCGTCACCCGCACCCTCCAGGTCCGGGCGACCCCAGGGCACACCGAGACTGAGGGCGACACTCGGCAGGACGTCGGAGAGGGCCGGTCCCGGGCCGACCGGGGGCTGGGTGGAGGCGTCGCCGGTGGACGGCCCCAGGTCGCCCGTGGCGGGCAGGCGTCCGCCCGTGGACGGCATCCGGACGCTCAGCCCTGACCGATGGCGGCCGAGAGGTCCCGGGCGAACACGAGAGCGTGGGACAGGGCGTCGGTGCCGTCGGCGGTGGCCGAGATGCGCAGCGCGATGTCGTCGCCGGTGACGGTGCCCTCGTAGCCGTGGTCCCCTTCGCACTCGGGGTCCGAGCAGGCGGCGGGCACGAGGTCGAGGCGCGCGACGGTGCCCCAGCCCAGGGTGAGGGTGATCTCCCGGCCCAGGCTTCCGGGAACGTAGTGCTGCGGGTCCTCGACGACGTGGGTGAGCATCACGCCGCGGACGGCGGACAGTGGGATGGACTCGGTCGTGGCTGTCGCGACGTCCTGCGGTGCGGGCGGATCGTCGGCGTGGTCGTCGGCGTGCCCGATGAGCAGCCGGCTGCCGGTGAGGACGAGCACCGTGATGTGCCGGCGGACGACGTCGCGGTCGAAGGTGGTCTCGAGGTGCACGAGGTGGTTCTCGATCGGCTCGCCGACGAGGGCTGCGGCCACCACGTCGGCGACGAGCGCCGGGTAGTAGCCGGCACGGTCGATCGCGGACATCAGGTCCGGGGGAAGGGTGGGGGCGGTGCCGGGCGAGCTCGCTCCGGGGGCTCCGCTGCTCAGGGATCCACTACTCATGGGTCCATTGTGCCCGCCGCCCTCAGGTCAGCGACCGTCGACCGGGATCGGCGCGGCGGGGTGCGGGGGCGATGACGACCTCCGCACCGAGCACCTCGACGCCACCGGGGTGCGCGTTCACCGGGTTCAGCACGAGGGAGGCCACCTCGGGCAGGTCGTCGGCCACCACGGAGACCCGGGCCACGAGGTCGGCGAGGGCGGCCCGGTGCACCGGAGTCGAGCCCCGGTGGCCGTGCAGCACCGGGGCCGCCTTGATCGAGGACAACAGCTCGGACACGGTGACGTCGGTGAGGGGCGGGATCCGGTAGGCGATGTCGTCCAGCAGCTCGGTGGGCAGACCGGCCACGCTGAAGCCGATCACCGGCCCGAACAACGGGTCCTCGTCGGAGGTCACCACGCAGGCCACTCCCGGCGTCGCCATCCGCTGGACGACGAAGCGGTCCGCGGCCAGGGGCGCAAGGCGCTCGCTGAGGGAGGCCCAGGCGGCACGCAGCGAGGCCTCCGACCCCAGGTCGACCCGGACCCCGCTCACGCCCCCCTGGTGGCGGAGCATCGGCGCGGTCGACTTCAGCACGACGGGGTAGCCGACGGCCTCCGCGGCGGCCACCGCCTCGTCCGCCGACCGAACGTCCTGCTTGCCCCACACGTCCACCCCGTAGGCCGCCAGCAGCGCCGCCGACTCGTCGTGGGTCAGCCTCCGGCCGGCGGGGTCGACCGAGAGCACGGTCTGCACGACGTCCTCGGCGATCCGCCGGTTGATGCCGACCGGGGCCACCGGGGTGCCATGGTCCTTGTGCCGCCACTGCCCGTAGCGCGTCGCGGCCGCCAGCGCCCGCGCGGCGTCCTCGGGCATGGCGTAGACCGGGATGGCACGGGTGGCACCGCCGGTGCCGGTGACCGACGAGTGCCCGTCGTCGACACCTCGCATACCGAGAAACGTTGCCGCACAGGGCTTTCCGGAAGGGGTTGCGACGTCACGGACGGCCGCTGCCACGTCTGCGTCGCCGGTGAGGAGTGGGGGGATGAAGCAGGCGAGGACGGAGTCGACGCCGTCGTCGCCGAACGCGTCCCCGAGGGCGCGGCGGAAGTCCTCGACCGTCGCCTCCGAGGGCACCGACACCGGGCCGTGCACGATCTGCAGCCCCCAGCTCGCGCACGCGTCGGCGGCGAGAGCGCCAAGTGCCGGTGAGTTGCCGACGACCGCCACACGCTCCCCGGCCGGAAGGGGCTGGTGCACCACGAGCTGGGCGACGTCGAAGAGCTGGTGCACATTCTCGACCCGGATCACCCCGGCCTGCTTGAGCAGCGCGGAGAACACCTCCGGACGAGCCTTGGTGGTGCGCACCCGGTGGCCGGGAGGCACCGAGAACCGCGACACACCGGCCTTGACGACGATGACCGGCTTGACCCGGGCCAGGTTGCGGGCGATGCGGGAGAACTTGCGCGGGTTGCCCATCGACTCCAGGTAGAGGCCGACCGCGTCGGTGCCGTCGTCGTCGATCCAGTACTGCATGAAGTCGTTGCCCGAGACGTCGACCCGGTTGCCCGCCGAGCCGAACGTGGAGATGCCGAGATTGCGCCGGGCGGCGGACGCCAGGACCGCAATGCCGAGGGCGCCGGACTGCGCCATCAGGCCGAGTCGCCCGTGGGGCGGCAGCGTCGGCGCGAGCGAGGCGTTGAGCCGCACGTCCGGGTCGTTGTTGATCAGGCCGAAGGAGTTCGGCCCCACCACACGCATCCCGGCGGCGCGCGCTCTGACGAGCAGCTCGGTCTGGAGGGCGGCGCCGTCGGCCCCCGCCTCCGCGAACCCGGCCGAGACGACGAGCAGGGCCTTGACCCCCGCCTCCGCGCACTCGTCCACGACCTCCAGCACCGCGTCGGCGGGCACCGCGATGACGGCCAGGTCGACCGACCCGGGCACGTCCGCCACCCGGGGGTATGCCGTGAGCCGGCGCAGGGTGCGCACGTTGGGGTTGACGGGGTGGACGGCACCGGTGAAACCGGCCCCCAGGATGCGGTCGAGCAGGAGCGCGCCGTAGGAGTCGGTGCGCCGTCCCGCCCCGATGACGGCGATGGTGCGCGGGTGGAGCAGGGAGTGCACGCTCAGGGACTCGGCGCGGTGCTCGCGAGACATGGCCACGGCCTTGGACTGGTCGGTGGGCTCGATGTCGAAACCCACCTCGACCACGCCGTCCTCGATGTGCCGGGCGACGTCGTACCCGGCATCGGAGAAGACGGCGAGCATCTTGCGGTTGTGCGGCAGCACCTCGGCGGTGAACCGGGCGATGCCGAACTCCTGCGCGATGGCGGCGAGGTGCTCGAGGAGGACCGAGCCGATCCCCTTGCCCTGGAACTGGTCGCTGATGTTGAAGGCGACCTCGGCGGACCGGGCGTCGATCCGGTCGTAACGACCGATCCCGATGATCTCCCCGCGCGTCGTCACGACCAGCGCGACGCGGTCGATGTGGTCGACGTTGGTGAAGCGGAAGACGTCGGAGTCGCTGAGCATCCGCACGGGGGCGAAGAACCGGAGGTAGATGGACTCGTCGGACTGCGCCGCGTGGAATCGCCGGATGCCGTCGTCGTCGTCGGGCCGGATCGGGCGCAGGTGCGCGACCGTGCCGTCCCTCAGCACGACGTCGGCCTCCCACTCCGTGGGGTACCCGTCGGTGCGCGCGGCATCGGCCATGGCGCCCATCGTGCCACCCGCCGCGCATCGCGAGCCCGGGGGCAGACTGCTGCCCATGGAACTTCGCGACGCCATCCGTCACCGGCGCATGGTCCGCCGGTTCGACCCGACCGCCCCCGTCGACCCGGATGCCGTGCGCGACCTCGTCTCCCTGGCCGTCCGAGCCCCCAGTGCCGGGTTCAGCCAGGGGTGGGACTTCCTCTGCCTCGTGGACCCCCAGGACCGGGCCCGCTTCTGGGACGCCACCCGGGAACCGGGCTCGGGAGGCGAGGACTGGGCCCCGGACGACTGGTGGAGAGGGGTGTCCGCCGCACCCGTGCTCATCCTCTGCCTGTCCGACCCCGGCGCCTACCTCGACCGCTACGCCCAGCCGGACAAGGGCTGGGCGGACCGGAGCCCCGACCGGTGGCCGGTCCCCTACTGGGACACCGACACCGCGATGGCCGCGATGATTCTCCTCCTCGGGGCCGAGGAGCTCGGCCTCGGGGCGTTGTTCTTCGGCGTGCCCGGGCCCCGCCAGGACGCCGTGCGGGCGACCCTCGACATCCCCCTTGGGCGCCGGATCGTGGGGGTGGTGGCGCTGGGGCACGAGGCGGAGCGGGTCAGCGGGTCGGCCCGTACCAGGCATCGTCGGGGCGTGGACGAGGTGCTGCACGTCGGCCGTTTCGGCGCGTCGGGTCGGCCTCGCGGACCCGGTGCGTGAGGATGGGAAAGACCCCTGCCGCGGCCCTGCGGCGCCGAGATCCTGAGATCCTGAGATCCTGAGACCCTGACCCACCGGAGCCGAGCCCCAACCACCATGGCCAAGCGCACGAACAGCCCACCGCCCGATGACTTCGTCGAGCGCATCGTCGACATCGACGTCGAGGACGAGATGCGCAGCGCGTTCCTCGAGTACTCCTACAGCGTCATCTACTCCCGAGCCCTCCCCGACGCCCGCGACGGCCTCAAACCGGTGCAACGCCGCATCCTCTACGGCATGAACGAGCTCGGCCTCCGGCCGGACCGGCCGCACGTGAAGTGCAGCCGCGTCGTCGGCGAGGTCATGGGCAAGTACCACCCGCACGGCGACCAGGCGATCTACGACACGATGGTGCGGATGGCGCAGCCGTTCACGATGCGCCTCCCGCTCGTCGACGGCCACGGCAACTTCGGCTCGCTCGACGACGGGCCGGCCGCCTCGCGCTACACCGAGGCGCGGATGGCGCCAGCTGCGCTCCTCATGGTCACCGGTCTCGACGAGGACACCGTCGACTTCGTGCCCAACTACGACGACTCGCTCACCCAGCCCGGGGTGCTCCCCGCGGCCTACCCCAACCTCCTCGTCAACGGGGCGAGCGGTATCGCGGTCGGGATGGCGACCAACATGGCGCCGCACAACCTCGTCGAGGTGGTGGGCGCCGCCCGTCACCTCATCGACCACCCGGACTGTTCCCTCGACGACCTCATGCGCTTCGTCCCGGGCCCGGACCTCCCCGGCGGTGGCCGGATCGTCGGGCTCGACGGCATCCGCGACGCCTACCTCACCGGCCGAGGCTCCTTCCGGACCCGGGCTGCGGCCCGGGTCGAGAAGCTCACCCCGCGCCGCATGGGGATCATCGTCACCGAGATGCCCTACCTCGTGGGCCCCGAGAAGGTCATCGAGCGCGTCAAGACCCTCGTGCAGGGCAAGAAGCTCCAGGGCATCTCGGACGTCAAGGACCTCACCGACCGCACCCACGGCATGCGGCTCGTGTTCGAGGTCAAGAACGGGTTCAACCCCGACGCGGTCCTCGAGCAGCTCTACAAGCTGACCCCGCTCGAGGACTCCTTCGGCATCAACAACGTCGCCCTCGTCGACGGTCAGCCCCGCACCCTGGGCCTGAAGGACCTCCTGCGCACCTACGTCGACTTCCGGATCGACGTCGTCCGGCGTCGCACCGCCCACCGGCTCGCGCGCCGCCGGGACCGGCTGCACCTCCTCGAGGGGCTGCTCGTCGCGATCCTGGCGATCGACGAGGTCATCCAGCTCATCCGCAGCTCGGATGACACCGCTGCGGCGCGCGAGCGGCTCATCTCGGTCTTCGACCTCTCCACCGCGCAGGCCGACTACATCCTCGAGCTCCAGCTGCGCCGGCTGACCCGGTTCTCCCGCATCGAGCTCGAGACCGAGCGCGAGGAGCTGCTGCGCCAGATCGACGAGCTGGAGGCGATCCTCGGCGACGAGAAGCTCCTGCGGCGCACCGTCTCGAATGAGCTGTCCGACGTCGCCAAGGCCCACGGAACGCCTCGGCGCACGGTGCTGCTGGAGTCGGCCGGTGCCCCCGCCACGGCCGCCACGCCCCTCGAGGTCACCGACGACCCGTGCTGGGTGCTCCTCTCGTCCACCGGCCTGCTCGCGCGCACCTCCAGTGGCGACGACGTGCCGTCCGGGGGCACCCGAGCCAAGCACGACGCGATCATCGGGTCCGTGCGCACCACGGCCCGTGGGGAGTTCGGGCTGTTGACCTCGCGGGGGCGGATGATCCGGATGTCGGCCCTCGAGCTGCCCACGCTCCCTCCCCTCGGTGGGGCTCCCGGCCTGTCGGGTGGCGCACCCCTGGGGGTCTACGTCGACCTCCCCGCCGGTGAGGAGCCGGTGACCATCGCACCCCTGGCGGGCGACGGGCCGGGTCTGGCCCTCGGCACCGCGCACGGGGTCGTCAAGCGGGTCGCCCCCGACCACCCTTCGCGCCCGGACTGGGAGGTCGTCTCTCTGAGGGACGGCGACCGCGTCGTGGGTGGGGCGACCCTGCGCGACGGCTCCGAGGACCTCGTCTTCGTGACCTCCGACGCGCAGCTGCTGCGGTTCCCCGCCTCCGTGGTGCGGCCTCAGGGACGCGCCGCCGGGGGGATGGCCGGCATCCGGCTCTCCGCGGGTGCCTCTGCCCTGTTCTTCGGTGCGGTAGACCCGGCCGCCGACGCGGTCGTGGTGACCTCCAGCGGGACCTCCGGCGCCCTGCCGGGCACCGAGCCCGGCTCACTCAAGGTCACGCCGTATGCCGAGTACCCCGCCAAGGGTCGGGGCACCAGCGGGGTGCGGGCCCACCGCTTCCTGCGCGGGGAGGACGCCCTCGTGCTGGCCTGGGTCGGGCCCGTGCCGGTGCGCGCATCGGGCGCCGGCGGGGTCGCGCTCGAGCTGCCCGAGGCGACGGGGAGGCGGGACGGGTCGGGCACGCCACACGCCGTCGTCATCGCCGGTCTCGGCGCACCGGTGCGCTAGGAGCCTCGCTCGGGAGGGCACCCGCCGTGTTACTCAATCGTTACGGCCAACCTTCGCACAGTCGTTGCGTCTATGCGTAACCGCTTTTACATTGTTCCCGGTTCCCTCATCGCCGAGGCCAACACCCCGCCTCGGCGCCATCAGTGAAATTGGAGGCGGGCATGGCCCTCAACTCAAGGCGTCGCATCGCGGCGTTGACCGGAGTCGTCGCGGTGGCTCTCACCGCCGGCGCCTGCGGGAGCAGCGACGACAGCGGCGGCGGCGACAGCAGCGGCGACGCGAAGTCGAGCAGCATCGACTGTGCGCCCTACGAGGCGTTCGGCGACCTCACCGGCAAGCAGGTGACCGTCTACACCTCCATCACGGCCCCCGAGGACGCTCCGCACATCGCGTCCTACAAGCCGTTCGTGGACTGCACCGGCGTCGAGATCAAGTACGAGGGCTCCAAGGAGTTCGAGGCCCAGCTGCCGGTGCGGGTCAAGGGCGGCAACGCCCCCGACATCGCCTACCTGCCGCAGCCCGGTCTGCTCAAGACCATGGTCGAGACCGGCAAGGTGATGCCGGCACCACCGGAGGTCGTCGCCAACGTCGACAAGTACATGCCCGACTCAAAGGGTTGGGGCACCGTCGACGGCACCTTCTACGCTGCTCCGCTGGGCGCCAACGTCAAGTCGTTCGTCTGGTACTCCCCCTCGGCCTTCGCCGACAAGGGGTACGAGATCCCCACGACGTGGGACCAGCTCATGGCGCTGACCGACAAGATCGCCGCCGATGACCCCGAATCCAAGCCGTGGTGCGCCGGCATCGAGTCCGGTGACGCCACCGGCTGGACGGCCACCGACTGGTTGGAGGACGTGCTGCTGCGCACGGCCGGGCCGGAGACCTACGACAAGTGGGTCTCCCACGAGATCCCGTTCAACGACCCCGCCGTCGCCGATGCGCTGGCCAAGGTGGGCGCGATCCTCAAGAACGACAAGTACGTCAACGGCGGCTTCGGCAACGTCAAGACCATCGCCTCGACGTCCTTCCAGGACGCCGGCCAGCCCGTGGTCGACGGCGGCTGCTACATGCACCGCCAGGCGTCGTTCTACGCGGCCAACTTCCCGGAAGGCACCACGGTCGCCGAGGACGGCGACGTCTGGGCGTTCTACCTCCCTTCGGTCGACGAGTCGAGCAAGCCCGTCCTCGTCGGCGGTGAGTTCACCGCCGCCTTCGCCGACCGCCCGGAGGTCAAGGCCTTCCAGACCTACCTCTCCTCCGTGGAGTGGGCCGACGAGCGGGCCAAGACCTGTGGCTCGGGTGGCTGCGTGACGGCCAACAAGGACGCTGACCCCAACCTTCTCGAGAACCCGGTCGACAAGCTGTCGGCGGAGATTCTCACCGACAAGACGGCGACCTTGCGCTTCGACGGCTCGGACCTGATGCCGGGTGCGGTCGGTTCGGGCACGTTCTGGAAGGGCATGACCGACTGGATCATCGGCAAGGACGACAAGTCCACGCTCGACTACATCGAGAACTCGTGGCCCAAGTCCTGACCTGACCCCCCAGGTCGACTGAGCCGGGGTGGGGTGTACATCCACCTCACCCCGGCTCTCCCCTTCCCTCGCACCCCCGGAGGTTGAGTGCAGTGGTGACGAACGTCCTCAGCGGCACCTCGGCCGGGATCATCCCCGAGCCGTTCCTGCGCGCCGAAAGCGTCGCAGGCAAGTTCTTCCTGATGTTCTTCGCGATCGCGGTCTTCGCGGTCATCTTCGGCCTGGTCCTCTTCCTCGCCTCCCTGTTCCGCGGAAAGAACGGCGAGCGGGTCCAGGGCGCCCTCTTCGTCGGCCCGTCCATCGTCCTGCTGTCCGTCGGCCTGCTGTATCCCGCGCTGATCACGATCAACCAGTCGCTGCGCGGGCGTTCGGGCGAGGACACGTACAGCCTCGCCAACTACAAGTCGATGTTCACCCAGCCCGAGCTGCTGCTCGTGCTGCGCAACACCGCCCTGTGGGTCATCCTCGTGCCCTTCCTCGCGACGTCGATCGGCCTGCTCTACGCCATTCTCATCGACCGGGCCAGGGGCGAGGCGTTCGCCAAGGCGCTGATCTTCCTCCCGATGGCGATCTCCATGGTCGGCGCCGGCATCATCTGGAAGTTCGTCTACCAGTACAAGCAGACCTCGCGGCCCCAGATCGGCCTGCTCAACGGCATCCTCAAGGCTCTCGGCCTGGACACCCAGCAGTTCCTCATCAACGCCCCGCTGAATACCTTCATGCTCATCATCGTCATGGTCTGGATCCAGGCCGGCTTCGCGATGACCATCCTCTCCGCGGCCATCAAGGCGATCCCCGACGAGATCATCGAGGCCGCCAAGCTCGACGGTGTCCAGGGCGTGAAGATGTTCCGCTTCATCACCCTGCCCAGCATCCGGGCGGCCCTGGTGGTGGTCCTGACCACCATCGGCATCGGCACGCTCAAGGTCTTCGACATCGTGCGCACCATGACCGGCGGGCAGTTCGACACCTCGGTCGTCGCCAACGAGTTCTACAACCAGAGCTTCCGCTACAACGCACCAGGTCTGGGCGCAGCACTTGCCGTGCTGCTGTTCGTCCTGGTCATCCCCATCGTCGTCTACAACATCGTCCAGATGCGCAAGGAGGCCTGAGCCGTGAGTACCCTCGAGCCCGTCGCAATGCCGGAGAACGTCTCCGAGGAGATGGAGCGGACGACGGAGACCACCAGCAAGCCGCGCAAGCGCCGCAAGTCCCAGGCCGGTGGCGCCGCGAAGTCCCTGAACTCGCGTGGGGCCTCGCTGACGGCACTCGTCATCGCCGTGCTCTGGACGACGCCGACCATCGGTCTGCTCGTCACGTCCTTCCGCACGCAGAAGGACATCAACACCAGCGGCTGGTGGACGGCGTGGCGCAACCCCGGCGGCTTCACCCTCCAGAACTACCGGGACGCGCTGGCCCCTGGCAGCTCCGCCAGCCTCGGCCAGTACTTCATCAACACCATCGTCATCACGGTCCCGGCGGTGCTGCTGCCGCTGTTCCTCGCCTCGTTGGCCGCCTACGCCTTCGCGTGGATGCCGTTCCCGGGTCGTGACGCGCTGTTCGTCGGTGTCTTCGCGCTGCAGATCGTGCCCCTGCAGGTCGCCCTCATCCCGCTGCTCGACATCTACGTCAACAAGCTCGGGTTCGGCGCGTCCTACTGGAGCGTGTGGTTGTCGCACACGATCTTCGCGCTACCACTGGCGACGTTCCTCATCCACAACTTCATGAGGGAGCTCCCATCAGAGCTCATGGAGGCGGCCCGGGTGGACGGTGCCGGGCACGTGACGATCTTCTTCAAGATCCTGCTCCCGCTCCTGACCCCGGCCCTCGCGGCCTTCGGCATCTTCCAGTTCCTCTGGGTCTGGAACGACCTGCTCGTCTCGCTCGTGTTCCTCGGCGGCACCCCCGACGTCGCGCCGATCACGGTGCGCATCGCCGAGCTGTCCGGAAGCCGAGGCAGCGCGTGGTACATCCTGTCCGCAGGTGCGTTCATCGCGATGATCGTGCCCGTGGTCGTCTTCCTCGCGCTCCAGCGCTTCTTCGTGCGAGGGCTCCTGGCCGGAGGACTGAAGGGCTGACCGGCGGTCGGCCGGACGAGGGGACGGCGGCATCAGCACGATCACGGACGTGGCGCGGGTGGCCGGGGTGTCGGTCGCCACGGTCTCCCGCGCACTGCGTGGTCTGGACCGGGTCTCCCCCGAGACCCGGCAGCGGGTCATCCGTGTCGCCGAGGACCTGCACTACGTCGCGTCGCCGACCGCGACGTCGCTGGCCTCAGGACGCACCCGGGTCGTCGCCGTCGTCGCACCCTTCCTCACGAGGTGGTTCTTCGCCACCATCGTCAGCTCGATCGAGAAGACCCTGCGCGAGCACGGTCACCACGTCATCCTCTTCGACCTGGAGGATGACGACTACGACCAGCGGCTCCCCCTCTCCCAGAACATGCTCTGGAAGCGGGTCGACGGAGTGATCTCCCTGAACATCCCGATGACGGAGGAGGAGATCGCCCTCGTCGACCGGCTCGACCTGCCCCTCGTCGCGATCGGCACTCCGGTGCGGGGCCGGGCGTGCGTGCGGATCGACGACGCGCTGGCCACCCGCACCGCGGTGGACCACCTCGTGGCCCTGGGTCACGAACAGATCGGCTACATCGGTGCGGTGCCGGCCAACGTGGCCCACGTGCAGACTCCGCAGAGCCGGCTCGCCGCGTTCCGACAGGGGCTGGCGGACGCCGCGCTGGACCTGCGCGAGGACTGGGTCCTCGCCTCGGACTGGACCGCCGGGGCTGCGGCCCGGGACAGCGCCGAGCTCCTCGCCCGCGACGACCGCCCGACCGCGATGGTTGCCGCGTCCGACGAGATGGCCATCGGGGTGCGAGAGAGCGCCCGCCGGTGCGGGCTGGATGTGCCGGGAGACCTGTCGGTCGTCGGGATCGACGACTACCACCTGTCCGCTGTCCTCGGCCTCACCACGGTGCGCCAGGACGTCGCTGGGCAGGGACGCCTCGCGGCCGAGATGCTCCTCCACGCGATGGTCGACCACGAGTCCTGCACCGACGAGGTGATCGTGCCGACCGAGCTGGTGGTGCGCGAGTCCACCGGCCCGGCCCCGACGGGGTCTCGGCGCCCTCGCGTCGGCTGACGAAGGTCTGGCTGCTATCGGCAGACTGGGCGAACACGCCGGCATACCCCGAGAAACCTGGCTGGAGGACCCGAGAAGCCCCGGGTGTGCACCAGAAGGGTTGTCCCGCAGGGCCGGGGTTTATCGGGTCACCCGAGAAACCTGGCCGGAGGAACTCGCGGTGGTCGGCACGTGCGGACGGACCCTCGTGGCCACCAGGGGGTCGGTGCCCAGCACGACGGCCCGGGTGAAGGTCAGGCGTCGATGCGGTCCCGGTCCAGGGCCCCGGCGGACTCCACGATGAAGTCCTTGCGCGGGCCCACGTCGCCGCCCATGAGCAGCTCGAAGACCGTCGTGGCCGACTCCAGGTCCGCTGCGGTGACCTTGCGAAGCGTGCGGTGCCGGGGGTCCATCGTCGTCTCCGCCAGCTGGTCGGCATCCATCTCCCCCAGGCCCTTGTAGCGCTGGAGCGGCTTGGTCTTGCGTCCCCGTCTGGTCACCGCGGCCATGGTCCGACGCATCTCGGCCTCGGAGTAGGTGTAGATCACCTCGTTGGCCTTCGAGCCCGGGTTGACCACCTCGATGCGGTGCAGGGGTGGGACCGCGGCATACACCCGCCCGGCTTCGACCAGGGGTCGCATGTAGCGGAAGAACAGGGTCAGCAGCAGGGTGCGGATGTGGGCGCCGTCGACATCGGCGTCGGTCATGATGATGATCTTGCCGTAGCGCGCGGACTCCACGTCGAAGCTGCGCCCGGAGCCGGCGCCGATGACCTGGATGATGGCCGCGCACTCGGCGTTGCCGAGCATGTCGGTGACCGAGGCCTTCTGGACGTTGAGGATCTTGCCCCGGATCGGCAGCAACGCCTGGTGGTCGCTGCTGCGGGCGAGCTTGGCCGTGCCGAGGGCACTGTCGCCCTCGACGATGAACAGCTCGGTGCGCTCGACGTCGTTGCTGCGGCAGTCGGCCAGCTTGGCCGGGAGCGTCGAGGACTCCAGCGCGGTCTTCCGGCGCTGGGTATCCTTGTGCATCCGGGCGCTGATCCGAGAATTGATCTCATCGGTGACATTCTAGATCAGAACGTCGGACTTCTGCTTCTCCCCCCGCATGGTCGAGGTAAGGCCGTCCGTGAGCTCCTT
>JBBSQC010000013.1:0-84598 GCA_038258215.1 Actinomycetales bacterium
CCCCCGCGCCGGGGCTTGCCCCCCCCCCCCCCCCGCCGCCCGGCCGGCGGCCCCCCGGGGGGGGGGGGCGGGGGGGGGCCGCGCCCCCCCCCCCCCCCCCCCCCCCGACTCGGGGTGCCGTGGTCACTTCCCGCGCGTCGCCTTGCGGTCGACGCGGGTGCGCATCGGGTCCATGCCCTTGGGGATCGGGGGGCGCAGGCCGCCGAGGGAGTTCAGCCGCTTGTTGACCACGGAGGTCTCGGCCTTGCTCAGCACCGGCTTCATGCGGGTGAGCTTGCCGGAGATCTTCTTCACGGGCACCTGGCCCTCCGCGTCACCGATGGTCCACAGGTGGACCGGGACGCCCGGGGCGATGCGCGAGACCTTCCTCTCCTCCTGCTTGAGGAGCTTGGCCACCTTCGAGGGAGGGCCCTCGCCGAGGAGCACGACACCCGGACGACCGAGCGCGCGGAACACCATGGCCGCCCCCACCATGTCGCTGGGCCGGGTGCCGCGCGCCCCCTCGATCGCGACCGGCTCCTGGGCGGCATACCAACCCCGCCGACCCAACCCCTGCATGGCCGCACCCGAGGCGCCGGGCTGGCCCTCGAGGGCGCGGTACATCGCGGTGTTGCCACGCCGGTTCATGACGACGACGGCGGCCAGCACGGCGGCCGGGATGCCGAGGATGACGCAGTACCAGAGCCAGCCGCCGCCGATGATGGCCCCGATGCCGACGACGACCCCGAAGGTGACGGCGCCGGCCAGCAGCATCCACCAGCCGAGCTTGGGATCGAGAGCCTTGATCGCGCGGTAGGCCTGGCGGATCTGGGCGATGCGGCCGGTCTTCTTCTCGGGCTGGTCGGACACGGGTGGCGGCTCTCCTGATCGGTGACGGTGACCCGCGGCGGCTCCGCGGGTGTCACCGCTCAGGATACGGTGCGGGCGGCGCGAGCCACCAACGATGCCGCTTCCTGGCGTGCGGGGTCCGATGCGGCGTGGGCCAGGTGCGAGAGGTGCTCGGGGATGGGCCTTCCCCACTCGTGCATGGCGGTGGCCCACAGGCGACCGGCCCGGTAGGAGCTGCGCACCAGGGGACCGGCCATGACGCCCTTGAACCCGGTGTCGCGGGCCACGTCGGACCAGTGCACGAACTCCTCGGGCTTGACCCAGCGGTCGATCGGGTGGTGCATCGGGGAGGGACGGAGGTACTGGGTGATGGTGAGGATGTCGCAGCCCGCGTCGTGCAGGTCGTGGATGGCCGACTCGACCTCATGGCCCTCCTCACCCATGCCGAGGATGAGGTTGGACTTGGTGACCAGACCGGCGGCGCGCGCCATGCTCAGCACCCGCAGGCTCTTGTCGTAGGTGAACGCCGGCCGGATGCGCTTGAAGATGCGGGGCACGGTCTCGAGGTTGTGGGCGAAGACCTCGGGCCGGGCGTCGAAGACCTGGCTGACGAGCTCGGGCTTGGCGCCGAAGTCGGGCGGCAGGATCTCGACCCCGGTGGTGGGGTTGAGGGTGTGGATCGCCCGGATCGTGTCGGCGTAGAGGCCCGCGGCGCCGTCGGGCTGGTCGTCGCGGGCGACGCCCGTGACGGTGGAGTAGCGCAACCCCATCGCGGCAACAGACTCCGCGACCCGGCGGGGCTCGTCGAGGTCGAGGGCCTGGGGGCGGCCGGTGGCGATGTCGCAGAAGTCACAGCGCCTCGTGCAGGTGTCGCCGCCGATGAGGAAGGTCGCCTCGCGGTCCTCCCAGCACTCGAAGATGTTGGGGCAGGCGGCCTCCTGGCACACGGTGTGCAGCCCCTGGCCCTTGACCATCGAGTGGATCGCGGTGAACTCCGGACCCATCTTCGCGGTCGTGCGGATCCACTCGGGCTTGCGCTCGATCGGGGTCGCGGCGTTGCGCGCCTCGACCCGCAGCATGCGGCGTCCCTCTGGTGCGACAGTCACGTGAGTCACCCTACGCCGCGCCCGTGACACGGCCCGAATCGTGGCGCCGGGGGTTGGACGGGGTGGCCGCGCGTCACCCGAGGACGTCGGTGAGGTGCTTCTCGGCGTAGGGCAGCACGTCCTGCACCCCGACGACCCCGCCCGTCTCGAGGGTGAGGGAGGAGACCCCGGCGTCGGGGATCCCACAGGGGATGATCGCGTCGGCCCAGGAGAGGTCGGCGTCGCAGTTGAGGGCGAAGCCGTGCATCGTGACCCGCCTGCTGACGCGCACCCCGATGGCGCCGAGCTTCCGGTCGGGGCCTCGGTCGTCGGCGAGCACCCAGACGCCGCTGCGCCCCTCGACGCGCACCGTCTCGACGTCGAAGTCGCGACACACGCGCATCATCACGTCCTCAAGCCTCCGCACGTGAGCCACGACGTCGATGGGCACCTCGGTCAGCCGGCAGATCGGGTAGCCGACGAGCTGCCCGGGCCCGTGCCAGGTGATCTTGCCGCCGCGGTCCACGTCGATCACCGGTGTGCCGTCGGTGGGTCGTTCGTGGTCGGCGGTGCGCTTGCCTGCGGTGTAGACCGCGTCGTGCTCGAGCAGCAGGGTGGTGTCGGGCAGCCGTCCGTCGACCACCTGCGCGTGCATGTCGCGCTGCACCTGCCACCCGGCGAGGTAGTCGACGAGGTCCGGCGCGAAGCCGAGGTGCACGAACTCCATGACCCCACCGTAGCCTTCTGCCCATGAGTGAGCAGCCGGGCGGCGGCCAGGAACCATCGACGGAGCACGGGTCCAGCGAGAGCCGCTCGGCCACCCGGTCCAGCGACGCCCGCCGCCCGCGCCGGGTGCTCATCGGGGCGGTCCTGGTGATCCTGGCGTGGCTGGTCGTCGGCGGCCTCGGGGGCGCCGCCCAGGGGAAGCTCTCCGGAGTGCAGTCCAACGACAACGCGACGTTCCTGCCCAAGAACGCCGAGTCCACTCTGGTCAGCCAGGCCGTGGAGCAGTTCAGCGACAGCACGGAGCTGCCCTACCTCGTCGTGGTCGAGCGCTCGGACAGTGGCCCGCTGACCTCCACGGACCGCGCGACGGTGGCGGACTTCGCGGAGTCGCTCCCGCCCCTCGCGCTGCCCGCTCTCGGCTCCGGAAAGACCCTGGGGGACTACCTCGTCAGCGACCAGGAGCCGGTGGCGATCCCGTCCGAGGACGGCCGGGCGCTGCTGGTCTCCGTGCCGCTCGACGGCGCGAGCGGCACCGAGGCGTCGGGGGACACCACGGCCCTGGCCGAGGGAGCCGTCGCCATCCGTGCCGAGGTCGAGGCGTCACTCGGGCCGGCCGGCCTGGAGGGCTGGGTCGGTGGTCCGGGCGGGCTCATCGCCGACTTCGCCGAGGCGTTCGCCGGCATCGACGGCATCCTCCTCGGTGTCGCGCTCGTCGTCGTGCTCGTCATCCTGCTCATCGTCTACCGCAGCCCCATCCTTCCGGTGGCGGTGCTGCTCAGTGCCGTCTTCGGGCTCTCGGCCGCCTCGCTCGTCGTCTACCAGCTCGCGAAGAACGACGTCATCACCCTGTCGGGGCAGTCCCAGGGCATCCTGTTCATCCTCGTCGTGGGTGCGGCCACCGACTACGCCCTGCTCCTGGTGAGCCGGTTCCGCGAGGCGCTGCACGACGAGGCGAGCTCGTGGGTCGCGCTGCGCACGGCGTGGCGGGCCGCGGTGGAGCCGATCGGAGCGTCGGCCGCGACCGTCATCCTCGGTCTGCTCTGCCTCCTTCTCGCCGAGCTCCAGAGCACCGCCGGGCTCGGACCGGTCGGCGCCCTGGGCATCGCGGGCGCCTTCCTGGCCGCCTTGACCTTCCTCCCCGCGGTGCTCGTGCTCTTCGGTCGCAAGGCCTTCTGGCCCTTCGCGCCGCAGATCGACCACGTCCACGCCGAGGACGCCGTCGGCTCGAAGAAGATCTGGGGTCGGGTGGCCGGCATGGTCGGAGCCAACCCCCGGCGCACCTGGGGCATCACGCTCATCGCCCTGCTCGCCGCTGCCGCCTTCGCCCCGACCTTCCAGGCCGGGGGCGCCTCGATCGAGGAGACCTTCCTCACCGACGTGGACTCGATCACGGCCCAGAAAGTCATCGAGCAGCACTTCGCCGCGGGGGCCGCCAACCCCCTGCAGGTCGTGCTGCCCGAGGGCGACGCCGACGCGGCCCTCGAGGTCGTCACCGGCGACCCCGGCATCGAGAGCGCCTACATCGGTCTCGTGCCGCCGCAGCCCGGGCAGCCGGACGTGCCGCCGAAGGTCGTCGACGGTGACGTGCTGATCCAGGCGACGACCACCGGCGCGGCGGACAGCGAGGAGGGCGAGGACACCGTGCGACGGCTCCGCAGCGACCTGGACCGGGTGAGCCCCGACGCGCTGGTGGGCGGCAACGCCGCCATCAACCTGGACGCCCTCGACGCCAGCGGACGCGATCTGCGGGTCATCGTGCCGACGATCCTGCTCGTGATCTTCGTCGTGCTGGCCCTCCTGCTCCGCTCCCTCGTGGCGCCCCTGGTGCTCGTCTTCGGCAACGTCGTCTCGTTCGCGGCGACGATCGGCATCTCCGCGCTGGTCTTCGACCACGTCCTCGGGTTCAACGGCGGCGACCCGGCCATCCCGCTGTACGGGTTCGTCTTCCTCGTGGCCCTCGGCATCGACTACTCGATCTTCCTCATGACGCGGGTGCGGGAGGAGTCGATGGTGCGGGGCACCAGGCCCGGTGTGCTCGTCGGGCTCGCCGTCACCGGTGGGGTGATCACCAGTGCGGGCATCGTGCTCGCGGCGACCTTCTCGGCGCTGGCCGTGCTGCCCATCACCTTCCTGGTGCAGATCGCCTTCATCGTCGGTTTCGGGGTGCTCCTGGACACCTTCGTTGTGCGCTCCCTCCTCGTGCCGGCCATCGCCTACGACATCGGGCCCAGGGTGTGGTGGCCGGCCCGACTGGTCGCCGACGGCGGCACGTCGGGGCCGGGACGGCACGCGGCGGGGCCCCACCCCCCGGCCGAGGGGCCCGGAGCATGACGCGGGTCGCGCTCGCCGGGTTCGGGTCGGCAGGCCGGGGCATCCACACGCCGCTCCTCCTCGCCGCCGGCTGCGAGGTGGTCGCGGTCTCGACCTCCGACCCCGGCCGCGCTGACGCGGTCCGCGCCGACCTGCCGGGCGCCCTCGTCGTGCCCCGGCTCGCCGAGCTGCTCGAGGTGCGCGACGTCGACCTCGTCGTGCTCGCGACGCCCAGTGGTGCGCACGCGGCGCAGGTGCGCGCGGTCGTGGACGCCGGCATCCCGTGTCTGGTCGACAAGCCGCTGGCCGTCGACGCGCCCAGCGGGGCGGACGTGGTGCGGCACGCCGAGGCCCGTGGTGTGCCGCTGACGGTGTTCCAGAACCGGCGCTACGACAGCGAGCACGCCACAGTCGCCGAGGTCGTGGCCAACGGTCTCGTCGGTGAGCCCTTCCGCTTCGAGATGCGCTGGGAGAGATGGCGGCCGGTGCCCAAGGACCGCTGGCGCGAGAACGCCGACCCGGCCGACGGCGGCGGCATCCTGCTCGACCTGCACAGCCATCTCGTCGATGCCGCGGTGCAGCTCTTCGGCCCGATCGAGAGCGTGTTCGCGACGGTGACGGCGCACACCACCCCCGCCGAGGACGACGCCTTCCTCGTCGTCCGACACACCGGGGGAGTGGTCTCCCACCTCGGCGCGACCTCGGTGTCCGGCGCACCCGGACCGAGGGTGCGGCTGCTCGGCAGCGCCGCGGCCTACGTCCTCGCCGACTTCGAGGGTGAGACCCACCCCTGGACCGGTCAGCGTGACGGCGGCGCCGAGCACTGCGGGTGGCTCTACCGCGGGGAGGAGCGCGAGCCGGTCATCCGGGCGAGGAGCGAGCAGGCCGACCTCTACCGCTCGGTGGCGGCGGCGCTGGCGAGCGCGGACCCGCAGGCGGGCATGCCGGTGGACCCGTGGGATGCCGTGCACACCCTGGCCGTCATCGACGCCGCCCGGGTCTCGGCGGATCAGGAGCGCGTCGTCGCGGTGGACACCCCCCGCCCCTGAGAGCGGTCAGGGGGTGGGCAGGAGGCGCGGCTCGATGCGCTCCTCGCTCACCGCGTCGCCCTCCCGCGTGACGATGAACGCCGCCTTGCCGTAGGCCTCGGTGACGGCCTCGACGAGGTCGGTGCCTCGGTAGACCAGCCCCACCCCGTCGTCGGTGCAGTGCGTCTCCGGCAGCGTCCCCTCGGCGACGAGGGCCTGCACGGTGGGCCGACGCGTCTCCTCCGAGTCATAGTGCACGCCGTTGCCGTAAGGCAGCAGGCCGAGACCGTTGGTGACCGCCCGCAGGTCCGGTCCGAAGGAGTCGGTGGACCCGCCGACGTACCAGCAGATCGAACCGGCGGAGACACCCGAGAGCACCACGCCGGCCTCCCATGCCGCGCGCATCGCGGGCCGCAGGTCGTGGACGTCCCAGACCGCGAGCAGGTTGGCGACCGACCCACCGTTGACCCACACGACGTCCTGGCCCAGGAGGTGTTCCGGCACGTCGTCGAGGTTGGGCATCGGGAAGAGGTCCAGGCAGGTGACGTCGAAACCGGCGACCCTTCCCGCCTCGAGGGCCGCGTAGCTCATCTGTCGCGGGTCGCCGGATGCCGTGCCCACGAACGTGACCCGGGGGCGCCGGCCGTGTGCTCCGGACAGCTCGACGGCGTGGTGCACGAGCGCGTTGAACTCGAGCTGGGTGCGGCGGCCGTAGCGGTAGCCGCCGGAGGTGGCGAGGATCGTGGGTGCGTCTGCTGGCATGTGCGACACCCTAGGGCGGGTGCGGGCGAGGCCGGACGGGCCACGCCAACCCGGACCGGCCCTGTGGATAACTTCGGAGGTCGATCGCGCCGCTGCGTCAGGCTGGGCCCATGCAGACCCGACCCGCTCGCTCCGGTGAGCTCGCCCCGGTGGTCCCCGGTTTCGAGCTCGGCGAGTGCATCGGGCGTGGTGCCACCAGCGAGGTGTGGGCGGGAGCCAGCGAGGCGGACGGGCGGCGGGTGGCCGTCAAGGTCGTCCACGCCGACCGGGCCGAGCTGGATGCCGCCGCACGCGAGGCGTCGTTGTCCGCGGTCGCGGCCTCCGCGCACGTCGTGCGGGTCGAGGCCTGCCTGCCGCTCGAGGACGGTCGGGTGGCCCTGGTCATGCCGTTCCTGCAGGGTGGGTCACTCGGTGCGCTGGTCGGGGCCCGTGGCCACCTCGAGCCCGGTGAGGTCGTCACCGTGCTCGCCCCGGTGGCGTCGGCTCTGGCGCGGCTGCACGGCGTCGGAGTGGTCCATGGTGACGTGTCGCCCGGGAACGTGCTGCTCGACGTCGACGGCCGACCACACCTCGCGGACCTCGGGCTCGGTCACGTCGTCGGCGAGGTGTCCCCCGGGGTCTGGGGCTCCGACGGGTTCGTCGCACCCGAGGTGGTCCTCGGTGGGGAGGCCACCCCGGCTGCCGATGTCTACTCCCTGGGGGCGCTGGGGTGGCTGTGCCTCACCGGGGCGGTGCCGGGTGCCCCGGGGCTGCGGCCCTCGCTCGTCGAGGTGTCGCTCGCCGCGCCGTCGCCGGCCCTCACCGCGCTCATCGGCGCCCTCGACCTGGCCATCGGGCCAGAGGCCACCGAGCGCCCCGACGCCGACGCCCTGGCCTGGGCGCTGTTCGAGGCGGCCACCCCCGCCCCCATCCACCTCGTTCGCGGTGGGGACGAGGTCAGCGCCATCACCCACCGGCTGCGGACCGCCGCCGGGGAAGGGCGCGATGCCGTCGAGCCCGGAGGCGACCCGCGGACGAGGGTTCGGTGGCGACCTCGCCGGCTCGGCCGCGGCGCCGTGCTTCTCGCGTCGTTGGCCGGATTGCTGCTCGCAGCCATGGCGGTGGTGGTGTCGGGTCCCGGATCGGGGGTGGCAGGCGGGCAGCCGACCCCTCCAATGGCCGGCTCTTCAGCGGACCCGGTCGCAGACGCCCCCGAGGTTCATTCGGATGACCCGAGACTCGCCGCCGACGCGCCCGTCGTGCGCCCCCGGGACCTCCTCACCGCACTGGCGGGCCAACGGGCGGCGGCGTGGCGCGCGGGCTCGCCCGCCCTGCTGCGTGGGGTCGATGTGCCGGGGTCGACCTCCTGGGCCAGGGACGTCGCGGCGGTCACCGAGCTGGAGCGGTCCGGCATCCGCTACGACGACCTGGTGCACACGGTCGCCCGGGTGAGCACCGAGTCGGCCACCGCCGAGCGTGCGGTGCTCCGGGCCCGCATCGACACCTCCGAGTACGTCGTCTCGAGCCGCAGCACGAGCACGCCGCGGCCGGCGAGCACCGGTGCAGCAGTGCTCGTCGACCTCGTGAGGACCCAGGACGGGTGGCGGATCAGCGACATCCGGGACGCGGGGTGAGCGTCAGCCGAGCAGCCATCCGATCGCTGACCCGAGGTCGGCGTGGGTGTGCTCGAACCCGCTGTCGGCCAGCACGTCGCCGACGATGCGCTGGCTGCCGAGGATGTCCGAGGCGAACTCGCCGAGCGCGACCTTGAGCGCGAATGCGGGCGCGGGGAGCACGGAGGGGCGGTGCAGCACCCGTCCGATCTCGGCCACCACGTCGCGCTGGCGGGCCGGCGCGGGGCCGACGATGTTGACCGGGCCCGTGACCTCGGGCCGGTCGAGGAGGTGGAGGAGCGCGGCGACCTCGTCGACGAGGGTGATCCAGGGCCAGAACTGTCGCCCGGAGCCCAGGGGGCCGGCGAGCCCCAGCCGAGCGAGGGGAAGGAGGCGGCCCATGGCACCGCCCTCGGGGGACATGACGATCCCCGTGCGCGCGAACGCGACCGGCGATCCCGCCTCCACCGCGGGGGCGGCCGCGGCCTCCCAGGCGAGCACCACGTCGGTGAGGAAGCCGGTTCCGGCGGGGTTGGCCTCGGTGAGCTCCTCGTCGCCGCGGTCACCATAGAAGCCGACGGCGGACCCCGACACCAGGCGGATGCCGCGGCCCGTCGCGGCGATCGCCGACGCGACGGCGTGCGTGCCGTCGGTTCGTGAGGCGAGGATCTCGTGCTTGTAGGAGGGGGTCCACCGCTTGTCGCCGACCCCGGCCCCGGCGAGGTGGACCACGCCGTCGACCCCGTCGAGGACACCGGCATCCAACGCCCTGGAAGCCGGGTCCCACCGGACCTCGTCGGCGGCCCCCGGGGGGTGACGGACCAGGCGCACCACCTCGTCGCCGCGCGAGGTGAGCGCGGCGACGAGCGGTGTGCCGATCAGCCCGGACGAGCCGGTGACGGCGATGCGACGGGACATGCGGTGCTCGGGGTGTCGCCCGGTCAGAGACCCAGCGACGCCTCGAAGGCCCCTTCCTCGAGCCGCTGCTTCATCGTGGTGAGGAAGCGGGCGGCATCGGCCCCGTCGACGATCCGGTGGTCGTAGGACAGCGCGAGGAAGACCATCGATCGGATCGCGATCGTCTCCCCGCCGTCCTCGGCGGCCACGACCACGGCGCGTCGTACGACGCCACCGGTGCCGAGGATCGCGACCTGGGGCTGGTTGATGATCGGGGTGTCGAAGAGCGCGCCCCGCGACCCGGTGTTGGTGATGGTGAAGGTCCCGCCCGCGAGGTCGTCGGGAGTGATCTTGTTGCCTCGCGTGCGCGCCGCGAGGTCGGCGATGCCCCGGGCCAGACCGGCGATGTTGAGGTCACCGGCGTTCTTGATGACCGGGACCAGCAGGCCCTTCTCGGTGTCGACGGCGACCCCGAGGTGCTCGGCGCCGTGGTAGGTCACCACGTCCTCGTCGAGGCTCGCGTTGACCGTGGGGTGGGCCTTGAGGGCCTCGACGGCCGCCAGCGCGAAGAAGGGCAGGAAGCTCAGCTTGGTGCCCTCCCGCGTCGCGAACTCCGCCTTGGCCCGGTCGCGCAGCCGCGAGATGCGGGTGACGTCGACCTCCACGACGGTGGTGAGCTGCGCCGAGGTCTGTAGGGACTCGACCATGCGCCGCGCGATGGTCTTGCGCAGGCGGGACATCTTCTCGGTCGTGCCCCGCTTGGAGCCCTCCGCCGGTGGGGTGGAGGCCGCGGGCGCAGCGGCCGGGGTCGAGGCGGGTGCGGCCGCGGGCGCCGGCTCCTTGGCCGCCTTCGCGGCCTCGGCAGCGGCCACGACGTCCTGCTTGCGGATCCGCCCGCCGATGCCGGTGCCCTCGATGCCCGCCAGGTCGATCCCGTGGTCGGCAGCGAGCTTGCGCACCAACGGCGTGACGTACGCGGCTGCGTCGCCGCTCTCGTCCTTCGGCCGCGGGGTGGGAGCGGTCGAGGTCGACGTGGATGCGGCAGGGGCGTCGTCGGCCTCCGCGGCGGCGTCGTCGCTGGTCTTCTGCGGCGGGGCCTCCGCCGCCTTCTGCTCCGGCTCGGCCTTCTCCTCGGGCTCAGGCTCCGGCTTCTTCTCGGGCTCGGGCTCCGGCTTCTTCTCGGCTTCGGGCTCCGGCTCCTTGGCCGGGGTCTTCTCCTGGCTCGACCCGCCGCCGCTGCCCCCCACCACGGCGAGGTCGGCGCCGACCGCCACGGTCTCGTCCTCCTGGACGAGGATGGAGGTCAGGGTGCCGGCCACGGGTGAGGGGATCTCGGTGTCGACCTTGTCGGTGGAGACCTCGAGCAGCGGCTCGTCGACGGCCACCTCGTCGCCCTCCTGCTTGAGCCAGCGGGTGATGGTGCCCTCGGTCACGGACTCGCCCAGGGCGGGCATCGTCACCGTGGTGCCCTCGCTGGAGCCGCCGGACCCGCTCGACCCACCGTCCTTCTGGTCGCTTGCCTCCTGATCGGGTGCGGTGTCCTCCTCGGCGCCCGAGTCATCCGCGTCGTCTGAGCTGTCTTCGGCCGGCTGCTCCTCATCCTCCTCAGGGGTGTCCTGCGAGGACTCCTCGCCCCCGGAGTCGCTGCCTCCATCGGACCCTCCGTCGCCGATGACGGCGAGGTCGGCTCCGACCGGGACGGTGTCGTCCTCCTCGACGAGGATCTCCTGCAGCGTCCCCGCGACCGGGGACGGGATCTCGGTGTCGACCTTGTCGGTGGAGACCTCGAGCAGGGGTTCGTCGACGGCGACCTCGTCACCCACGCTCTTCAGCCACCGAGTCACGGTCCCTTCGGTGACGGACTCGCCGAGGGCAGGCATCTTCACGCGTTCTGACATCGGGACAGATCTCCTTCGTGGATGGTGGCGTACATCACTCTAGTTGTGTGCGTGCAGGGGTTTTCCAGCCAGGGCCAGATGGGCCTCGCCGAGGGCTTCGTTCTGGGTCGGATGGGCGTGGACCAGGGCGGCGACCTCCTCGGCGTGGGCTCCCCACGCGACGATGAGCTGGGCCTCGCCGACCTGCTCGCCCATGCGGGACCCGACCATGTGGACTCCGAGCACCGGGCCGTCCTTGACGCGCACGAGCTTGACGAAACCCGCGGTGCGCAGGATCTGGGACTTGCCGTTGCCGCCGAGGTTGTACTCGTACGTCTCCACGTCCGGGTGCAGGGCGCGGGCCCGCTCCTCGCCCAGACCCACGGAGGCGATCTCGGGCTCGCAGTACGTGACCCGCGGGATGCTCGACTCCTCGAGGGGCACCGGGTCCAGCCCCGCGATGTCCTCGGCGACGAAGATGCCCTGGGCGAAGCCGCGGTGTGCCAGCTGCAGGCCGGGGACGATGTCGCCCACGGCATACACGCCGTCGAGCGAGGTGCGACACCGCTCGTCGGTGAGCACGAAGCCACGCTCCATCGACACCCCCGCCTCGGCGTAACCCAGACCCACGGTGGCCGGGCCCCGCCCGACCGCGACGAGGAGCACGTCGGCGACGAGCTCGTCACCGCCCTCGAGCCGCACGGTGACCGACTCCTCGTCCTGGGTCGCCGCCTCCACCACGGCACCCGTGCGGGGGAGGATGCCGCGCTTGCGGAAGGCGCGTTCGAGGGCCTTGCTCACTTCGGGCTCCTCGGCGGCGACGAGCCGGGGGAGGGCCTCGACCACGGTGACCTCGGCGCCGAAGGAGCGCATCACGGAGGCGAACTCGACCCCGATGACCCCGCCGCCGAGCACCACGACACGCCCGGGTACCTCGGTCAGGCCCAGGGCCTCGTCGCTCGTCATGACCCGGCCGCCGATGTCCAGGCCGGGCAGGGTGCGTGCGAAGGAGCCGGTCGCGAGCACGACGTGCCGCCCGACGAGGCGGCGGTCGCCGACGGCCACCGTGCCGTCGGCTTCGAGCCGGCCGGAGCCTTCGACGTAGTCGACGCCGCGGGTGGACACCAGACCCTGCAGCCCCTTGTGGAGCCGGGACACCACACCTTCCCGGTAGGCCGTGACCGCCGGGAGGTCGATCCCCTCCAACGTGGCCCGCACCCCGAACGTGCTGGCTTCCCGAGCGCTGTCGGCGACCTCGGCGGCGTGCAGCAGCGCCTTGGTGGGGATGCAGCCGCGGTGCAGGCACGTGCCGCCCAGCTTGTCCTTCTCCACGAGCGCGACGCGCAGGCCCAGCTCGGCGGCGCGCAGCGCGCACGCGTAGCCGCCACTTCCTCCCCCGAGGACGACGACGTCGTGGGTCGGCGGTGCGGTGGCCGGCATCCGGGATGTCTCCTTGGTCGTACGGGCATCTGGTCGCCGGCGCGGGTCGCATCGGTCGGCCTGCACCGCATCCTGTCACTGAACCCGGGTCCGCAGCATCCGCGGCCACGCGGCCGACCGGCGGCCAACCCGGCCGGACCCTTTATCGTGTGCGCATGGCGTGGTGGAGACGTGGTCGCAGGACCGAGGCAGCGCACGGCGGTGGAGACCTGGCGAGCGCGGGTGCGCACCTGCGCGAGTTCGTCGCCTCGCGGCGGGGCGTCGAGGCGTACGTCGAGCCGGCCACCAACATCACCGCGACGACCGTGGTCCTCATCGCGCACGACGGCGAGTGGACCCGCCGCGCCCTGCCCTCGCGCCCTCAGGCGTTCGAGGTGGCGCGGTCCCTCGACATCCCGGTCTACGACGTCAACCTCACCGGGTATCCGGCCCGGATGCGACGCTGGACCGCTCAGCAGCGCAGACCCGGCAAGCACTGACCCGCCGAGCGCTGACCGACACCTCCGAGCGTCGTACGGTGGAGATCACTCTTCGCGCCTGCAAGGGTGGGCAGTGCCCACACCCGACGAAAGGACCGCCATGTCATCGCCGAAGAAACCCCGCCCCGCCGTGGACGAGGACGTGAAGGCGAGGTTCCGGGCAGCGTTGGATGCCAAGCAGTCCCACGGCGGCGCCGACGTCTCCGATACGTCCGAGCACCCGAAGGTCGACCACGCGCACGGGCCGGAGACCACCGCACGGGAGCAGATGTTCCGCCGCAAGAGCGGCTGACCCGGCGGCACGTCGACCGGCGCCACCCTGACCCGGGGTCAGGAGGCGTGCGACTCGATGAGGCTGAGCAGGGTGCCGACGCCGAACCCGGTGCCCCCCTTGGGGTGCTGGGCTTTGGCCCCCTTGTCGTTGAAGCCCGGACCGGCGATGTCGACGTGCGCCCAGGGGATGCCCTCGCCGACGAACTCCTTGAGGAAGAGTCCGGCCGTGAGCATGCCACCGTCGCGGTCGCCCTTGTGGGCGATGTCGGCGGTCGGGGTGTCGAGCTTGGCCCGCAGCTCCACGGGCAGCGGCATGGCCCAGGCGCCCTCGCCGGCGCGACCCGCCGCGTCGACCACGCTGGTCCGGAACCCGTCGTCGTTGCCCATGACACCGGCGATGTCGGTGCCGAGGGCGACGACCTGGGCGCCGGTGAGGGTGGCGATGTCGACGATCCAGTCGGGCGACTTCTCGCTGGCCAGGCAGATACCGTCGCCGAGCACCATCCGCCCCTCGGCGTCGGTGTCCAGGATCTCCACGCTGGTGCCATCACGCATCACGACGACGTCGCTCGGACGCTGCGCCGTGCCGCTCGGCATGTTCTCGGCGAGGCACAGGTAGCCCGTGACCGCCACCGGCAGGTCGAGCTCGGCGGCCGCGAGGACCGTGGCGGCGACCGCGGCCGCGCCGGCCATGTCGCACTTCATCGTCACCATCCCGCTCGACGGCTTGATGTTCAGACCCCCTGAGTCGAAGGTGATGCCCTTGCCCACCAGGGCCACCGACGCGGTCGCACCGGTCGGCGCCCAGGACATCGTGACGATCCGGGGCGGGTTGACCGACCCCTGACCGACCCCGACGATTCCCCCGAAGCCCCCCTTGACGAGGGCCTTGTCATCGAGCACCGAGACGGTGACCTTGGCCGCCGAGGCCGCGGTGCGCTTCTTGACGTCGTCGGCGAAGGACTGGGGAAAGAGGATGTTCGGCGGGGTGTTGACCAGGTCGCGGGCCCAGTCACGAGCCGAGCCCAGCACGGCGGCCCGCGCCACAGCTGCCTTGGCGGCACGCCCCTGACCGGCACCGGACACCACGGTGATCCGCGGGCCGGCGCCGACCGGGGTCGCGGTCGTCGCCGAGGCGCGGCGCCCACCCTTGAGCGGTGCCGCCTTGTCGTAGACGTAGCACCCGGCATACGCACCGTCCGCAACGGCCGACAGGCTCTCGACGTCGGGCGTGGGCAGGGCGAGCGCCACGGTCTTCTTGCCGCGCACGGCCCGCAGCGCCGCCCCCGCTGCGCCCCGAAGGACCGCGTGGGGGTAGGACGAACGGCGGGCCGTGCCATCGCCGAGGCCGGTGACGACCACCGAGGTCGCCTTCACCCCCGGGACCGCGACGATGCGCAGCACCTCCTCGGCGCGGCCGGTCGCGTCGAGGTCGGTGAGCACCGCCTGGAGGTGGACGACCGCCTTGCGGGGGAGGCCGTGCCCCGCGGCGAGGTCGGCCCCCTCGGGAGTGTGGACGGATCCCACGACGAGCGCTTCGGCGGGCAGGTCGGCGGGGGCGCGGGTGGTCAGCGACAAGGACGTCATGACCGTCACACTAGCGACCGGGCCGGCCCGATCCGCAGGCGGTAACGTGCCGACCATGACCGAACTCCTCCAGTCACCGCTCCACGACCGGCACGTCGCCCTCGGTGCCAAGATGGCCGACTTCGGGGGGTGGTCGATGCCCATCGAGTACCCCGGCGGCGGGGTGGTGGCCGAGCACGGCGCGGTGCGGCAGCGGGTGGGGATCTTCGACGTGTCGCACCTGGGCAAGGCGCGCGTCTCCGGCCCGGGCGCCGCTGAGTTTGTCAACGCGTGCCTCACCAACGACCTGCGCCGGATCGGTCCCGGCCAGGCGCAGTACACGATGTGCTGCACCGACACCGGCGGCGTGGTCGATGACCTGATCGCCTACCTCCGCTCGCTGGAGGACGTCTTCCTCATTCCGAATGCCGCGAACACCGCCCGCGTCGTGAACCTCCTCGCCGCGGCCGCACCCGAGGGAGTCACCGTGGAGAACCTCCACGACGGCTACGGCGTCATCGCGGTGCAGGGCCCGCGCTCGGACGAGGTGCTGCGCGCCCTCGGCCTGCCCGTCGACCACGACTACATGAGCTTCGTGGAGACCCAGTGGGAGGGGCTCCCCGTCATCGTGTGCCGCACGGGCTACACGGGAGAACGCGGCTACGAGATCGTGCCGGCGTGGGACGTCTCCGGCTCGGTGTGGGATGCGTTGGCCGCCGCTGTGGCGGACCAGGGTGGCAAGCCCTGCGGCCTGGGAGCGCGGGACACGCTGCGCACGGAGATGGGCTACCCCCTGCACGGGAACGACCTCTCCGAGCAGATCACCCCGGTCATGGCCGGGGCCGCCTGGGCGGTGGGTTGGGACAAGGAGGCCTTCTGGGGGAAGGACAGCCTCGCTGCCGAGCGCGCGGCCAAGCAGACCCGGCTGAGCCGGGGGCTGGTGGTCTCCGGCCGCGGCATCCCCAGGCAGCACTGCCCCGTCAAGGACTCCTCCGGTGCGGTGGTGGGGGAGGTCACCTCCGGGACGTTCTCACCCACGCGCCGGCAGGGCGTCGCGCTGGCGCTGCTCGACCGGTCGGTGACCCTCGGTGACGAGGTGGTCATCGACGTGCGGGGGCGGGACCTGCCGGCCGCGGTGAGCAAGCCACCGTTCGTCGAGGTGGGGGTGCGGCAGTCGTGAGCGAGGCCTGGACCTGGACCTACACCGACGCCGACGGTGCGCCGATGACCGGTGACCTGCTCGCCGCCACCGCGTTCCCGACCCAGTCCGACGCCGAGAGCTGGTTCGGTGAGGTCTGGTATGACCTCTCCGGCGCCGGGGTGTCCTCGGTCACCCTGCACCGCGATGGCGAGAAGGTCTACGGGCCGATGAGCCTGGAGGCCGCTCCCTAGCCTCAGTAGTGGGTCGTCACCGGGGTGCCGATGGGGGCGAAGTCGTAGACCCACTTGGCCGTGGCGACCGGGAGGTTGACGCAGCCGTGCGAGGCGGAGTAGCCGAAGGAGGAGCGCCACGGGGCACCGTGGAGGGCGAACCCGCGGTGGAAGAACGAGACCCAGGGGACGTCGGGGGTCTCGTACTTGGTGCCGTCCGCGTTGTTGCCGCGCATCGTCATCAACGGCTTCTTCAGGTAGACCTTGAAGGTGCCGACGGCGGTCGGCTTCTCGTCCTGACCGTCGACCATCTTCACCGGTCCGTTGACGGCCTTGGCCCCGATGTAGGCCGTCATCGTGTGGTTCGTGAGGTTGACGTCGACCCAGTGCTCACCGTCGGCTGCCGGGTAGGCCAGCTTCTCGGCGCCGACGGCGACGATGCGCTGCTCCCAGGTCGCGGCGACCGCGTCGTAGTCGAAGTCGCCCGAGTAGCCCTTGCCGGACGTCATGGCCTTCGTCGCGGCCTTGCTCAGCCCAGCCGCGTTGGCGACGACCCGGCCGTCGCGTGCCTCGTCCACGACGTTCAGCACGGCGCCGGCGGAGCTGACGTTGCGCATGCCCGAGTGCGGCTCGACCTTCGCGTCCTCGGCCAGGGAAGCGACCCAGGCCGAGACCTTCTTGGCGTTCAGCGTCGGCACCCCCGGGACGCCGTCGGTGGTGGGGACGCTCACCCAGGACGCGCGCACCTTCTTCGACGGCGTGTGCTCCTGGGAGCCGTCGGAGACCACGACCTTGTGCGAGATCATCGCGTTGGCCCGCTTGGCAACCTTCTCGGCGGTCGCGGTCGTGACGGCCGGGTCGGTCTCGAGGAACATGACGTCGGCGGTCGCGGAGGACATCCCACGGGCTGCGGCGTCGATGACGTCCTGGAAGCTTTCCGGTGCCACCGTGTGCCCCGCGACAGCCGGGGTGACCTCGAAGGACTTCTTGTCGGATGACAGCTTCACGCCGGCGTTGCGCCCGACCTTGTCGGAGCGCTCGACCAGCTCGGTGGTGACCTCGTCGATCTTCTCCGCGTCAGCGCTCACCACGGGGGCGACGTCGTGGGAGGAGAGCAGGGAGGTGGCGTAGGAGGACCAGGAGTCGTTGGGGAGGAACACCTCGTCGAGGGTGGCGTCGACGTCGACGGCATAGCCGAGGTCGGCCAGGCCCTCTGCGCGCGGAGTGCCCACGGCCTTCACCATGATGGTGACGTCGGCGGCGCGCTCGCGAAGCGCGGCCGCGGCCTCGTCCCGGGTCATCCCGGCCACCGAGGTTCCGGCGACGGTGCTCCCCGGCAGCGCCCTCTCCTGGTAGTGCGCTGCGTACGCCGCGCCGGCGGCGCCGAGAACCATCGGCACTGCAACGGCTGCGGTGAGCAGCACCCTTCTACGCGTCCCCATCGTGCTGGTACACCCTCCGTTGGCCTCGGCGCGCACCCCGCGCCAGAGACCATGGTGCCGTATGCCGGGCGTCGATGGCGACACGAGAGCGTGGGCGCGGGGTCGCTCGACCCTCGGAAGAGCGCACCGGACCGTCGATCCGACCTCAGGTCAGCTGGGGCGCTGGCCCCGTTGGACCTGGGCTCGCGGCATCCGTGTGCGGCGCATCTGGAAGGCGCGCATTGCGGTGTACATCCCGTTGCCCTTGGCCTTCTCCTCGCCGAACTTCTCCACGAGCGTGCGCTTGAGCCGTCGCCAGAGGAAGAAGGTGTCGAGGATCGCCACGAGCAGGATCGTGTAGGTCAGCATGGTGACCAGCAGCAGGATCGTGCTCGTGCGAGCGAAGCTCATGGCGAGCACGACGAGCATGACGGGGAGCATGAACTCCGCCAGGTTGCGCCGGGAGTCGACGTAGTCGCGGATGTAGCGACGCACCGGGCCCTTGTCGCGCGGGGGGAGGTCGGCCTCGGCGCCGGTCATCATGGCCTTGCGGGTGCGGGCCGCCTGCTCGCCGCGCTTGGCCTTGTCGACCTTCTTGGCCTCCTTGCGGTCCGCGATCACCAGGGGCTGCTTGCGCGCCGCCTCCTGGACGCTCCGCTTGGGCGTCGGGCGGTTCTTCGCGCCCTCCCGCTCCGGGTGGAGGGTGGCGTCGACCAGCTGGTCGTTGGTCGTCTTGCTGCGTCCGAACACCACTCCACTGTAGGTGAACGACCCGGATGCCGTGCACGGGTCCGCCGCTGCCACCGGGTGCTCTGGGTAGGGTCACCCGAGTGACCGACGTGCTCCCCCCCGACCAGATCGCCGCCCTGCGCGAGTCGATCGCCGACCTCATGCCGCAGGTGCGGGCCGACCTGGAGGCCCTGACCCGTATCCCCAGCGTCTCGCTCGACGCGTTCGACCAGGCCCATGTCGAGGCCAGTGCGGAGGCCACCGCAGCCCTCCTGCGAGCCGAGGGGCTCGAGGTCGAGATCGTCCGGGAGGGTGGACGTCCGGCGGTGATCGGGCACGTGGACGGGCCACCCGGGGCGCGCACCGTCATGCTCTACGCCCACCACGACGTCCAGCCGCCGGGTGACGACGCCCAGTGGGACAGCCCGCCCTTCGAGCCCACCGAGCGCGGTGGCCGGCTCTACGGCCGCGGCGCCGCCGACGACAAGGCCGGCCTGATGGCGCACGTCGCCGCCCTGCGCGCCCACTCCGGGTCCCTCCCGGTCGGCGTCACCGTCTTCGTGGAGGGCGAGGAGGAGATCGGGTCGGACTCCCTGCCCACGATCCTCGAACGGCACGGCGAGCGGCTCCGCGCCGACGCGATCGTCCTCGCGGACTCCACCAACTGGGACATCGGCGAGCCGGCCCTCACCACGACACTGCGCGGGATGGTGCGGGCCGTGGTGACCGTCTCGACGCTCGACCACGGGGTCCACTCCGGGATGTTCGGGGGAGCGGTGCCCGACGCGATCACCGCCCTGGTGCGTCTTCTCGCGACCCTCCACGACGAGGAGGGCAACGTCGCCGTCGAAGGGCTCCGGTCCGGACACGCGGCCGACCTCGAGTACTCCGAGGAGCGGCTCCGCAGGGAGTCCGGCCTCCTGGAGGGGGTGTCGACCATCGGATCGGGAGCGCTCCTCTCACGGATCTGGACCAAACCCTCGATCACGACCATCGGCATCGACGCGCCCACCATCGCGACGTCGTCCAACACCCTGGTGCCCCGGGCCGCGGCCAAGGTCTCGATGCGGATCGCGCCCGACGAGGTCGACACCGAGGCCTTCGACCTGCTCCGCACCCACCTCGTGGACCACGCGCCCTGGGGCGCGAAGGTCGAGGTGACCTTCGACGAGGGCGGCCTCGGCTTCTCGGCGCAGGCGCAGGGCCCGATCTACGACCAGGCGCGGGCCGCGTTCCACGACGCGTGGGGGGTGGAGCCGGTCGACATCGGGGTGGGGGGCTCGATCCCCTTCGTCGCGGCCTTCGCGGAGCGCTTCCCCGATGCGGCGATCCTGGTCACAGGTGTCGAGGACCCGGATGCCCGGGCCCACGGTGCCAACGAGTCCCTGCACCTGGGCGAGTTCGAGAAGGTGTGCCTCGCCGAGGCCGCGCTCATCGCGCGGCTCGGTGCTCTCCCACAGGAGGACCGGTCATGAGCCAGGGAAGCTACGTCGAGCAGGACTTCCAGCGCGACACCGTCTACATCCCCGACCGGATCACCGCCGACGGGTCGAGTGACTGGCCCGTGGAGGTCGGCCGATACCGACTCGTGGTGGCCCGGGCCTGCCCCTGGGCCAACCGCGCGATCATCGTGCGCCGGCTCCTGGGGCTGGAGGACGCGATCTCGATGGGGATCTGCGGCCCGACGCACGACTCCGACTCCTGGACCTTCGACCTGGACCCCGGCGGGCTCGACCCGGTGCTGGGCATCCCCCGGATCAAGGACGCCTACGAGGCCCGGCAGCCGGGATACCCCAAGGGGATCACCGTGCCCGCGATCGTCGACGTCCCGAGCGGGTCGGTGGTGACCAACGACTTCCCGGTCATGACGCTCGACCTCTCCACGCAGTGGCGGGAGCACCACCGCGACGGTGCCCCCGACCTCTACCCGCAGGGCCATCGCGAGGAGATCGACGAGGTCAACAAGCGCGTCTACACCGAGGTCAACAACGGGGTCTACCGCTGCGGGTTCGCCGGCACCCAGGAGGCCTACGACGCGGCATACGACCGGTTGTTCACGGCCGTGGACTGGCTCGAGGAACGACTCTCCACCCGGCGCTACCTCGTGGGTGAGACCGTCACCGAGCCGGACGTGCGGCTCTTCACCACCCTGGCCCGGTTCGACGCGGTCTACCACGGACACTTCAAGTGCAACCGCACCAAGCTCAGCGAGATGCCGGTGCTGTGGGCCTACGCGCGCGACCTGTTCCAGACCCCGGGCTTCGGTGACACCACGGACTTCGTGCACATCAAGAGCCACTACTACGAGGTCCACCGCGACATCAACCCCACCGGGGTCGTCCCGGCGGGGCCGGACCTCTCCGGCTGGGCCACGGCTCACGGCCGGGAGGAGCTCGGCGGGTCACCCTTCGGGGACGGGATGCCGCCGGGGCCGCCGAGTGAGACCGAGCGGGTGCCGACCGCCCACAACCCCCACATCGGACCGGACGGCCTGGTCCACACCTGAGTCCGGGAGGTGGTCAGTCCTTGGCTGTCTCGCCGGGGAGGGCGAGCATCTGGTCGAGGGCGACGCGGGCCCAGTGGGCCACCTGCGGGTCGACGCGGATCTGGTTGACCACCCGCCCCTCCACGAGGGACTCCAGCGCCCAGACGAGGTGCGGGAGGTCGATCCGGTTCATCGTGGAGCAGTAGCAGACGTTCTTCTCGAGGAAGGCGATCTGCTGGTCGGGGAACTGGGCGGCCAGGCGCTGCACGAGGTTGAGCTCGGTGCCGACGGCCCACGCCGTGCCAGCAGGTGCCGCCGCGATGGTCTTGATGATCCTCTCGGTCGAGCCCACCTCGTCCGCGAGCTCGACGACCTCGTGGCGGCACTCGGGGTGCACGATGACCTTCACCCCGGGGATCGCGCGCCGAGCCGCCTCCACCGCCTCCACCGAGAACCGTCCGTGCACCGAGCAGTGCCCGCGCCAGAGGATCATCGTCGCGTCGCGGACCTCCTGGAGGGTCAGCCCACCCATCGGTCGGTGCGGGTCCCAGGTGACGCAGCGGTCGAGGGCGCCGCCGAGGTCGCGCGACCAGGTGTTGCGCCCGAGGTGCTGGTCGGGGAGGAAGAGCACCTTGCCGCCCTCGCCGGCCTGCTCCAGGGCCCAGGTCAGGGCCGTCTTGGCGTTGGAGGAGGTGCAGATCGTGCCGTCGTGCCGACCGGTGAACGCCTTGATCGCGGCCGAGGAGTTCATGTAGGTGACCGGCACCGTGCTCTGGGCCACCCCGGCCTCGACGAGCTGGTCCCAGCACTCCTCCACCTGGTCGATGGCGGCCATGTCGGCCATCGAGCAGCCCGCCGCGAGGTCGGGCAGGACGACGGACTGGGTCTCGGCGGTGAGGATGTCGGCCGACTCGGCCATGAAGTGCACGCCGCAGAAGACGACCCACTCGGCCTCCGGTCGGGCGGCAGCCTCCTTGGCGAGCTTGAACGAGTCCCCGGTGACATCGGCGAACTCGATGACCTCGTCGCGCTGGTAGTGGTGACCGAGCACGAAGACCCGATCCCCGAGGGCCTCCTTCGCCGCCCGTGCCCGCTCCACCAGGCCGGGGTCGGAGGGAGCCGGCAGGTCTCCGGGGCACTCCACCCCTCGCTCGCTGGCCAGGTCCCGCCCCTGCCCGAGGACGAGGAGGGGCAGGGACGTGTGCTGCGGGTTTCCGGTGGTGGTGCTCACCACCTGATCGTATGCCGCGTGCCGACACCAAACCTTCACGACTCCTCCCCGCCGCCTACAGACCTTCCTACCTAGGCTCGGGTCCTTACCGAGAACGTCGGCGGTCACCCCGCCGCCGTGGCTCACGCCGCAAGCCCGATGGCTCCCTGGAGGAGGAGGTGCCCCGATGACCCGCAGCAGGTGGGCCCGGATCCTCCGCAGGATGGTCGGCGTCGTGGTGGTGCTCACGGTCGTGGTCGGTGGGTATGCCGGCGTCGTCGCGGCCCGCAGCAATGCCCGGGTCGACCTGCTGCCGGGCCAGGGACGCTTCGCCGTTGGCCGGGTGGAGGACACGGCCACCGACCCGGGTCGGGACGGGCGCAGGCTCTCGGTCTGGACCTGGTACCCGGCGGCGCCAGGCACCGGCACGGCCGCCGCCTACGCGCCGGGAGCGTGGAGTGCCCTCGCGATCGGCCTACCCCTCGGCGAGACCAGCCTCGCGCGCGTCCACGACAGCGCGCTGGAGGGAGCCGCCCCGGCGGCGGGACGTTTCCCCGTCGTCGTGCTGATGCCGGGGCTCGGTCTCGCCGTCCCGCAGTACGCGGTCATCGCGGAGGACCTCGCCAGTCGTGGTTACGTGGTGGCCGGCGTGACACCGACGGGGAGCGCGAACGTCACCGTCCTGGACGGACGGGTCATGGGGCCGACTGCCGACGGCAACCCCTCCGACTTCGCCGGTGAGCAGACCGCCCACGACCGGGCCGTCGGGGAGCGCCTGCTGTCGGTCTGGGTCGGCGACGCCCGGTTCGGCGCCGACACCGCCGGCCGGCTGAGCGAGTCCGTCCTCCTGGCCCGACACCTCGATGCGGACCGGGTCGCCTACGTCGGTCACTCCTTCGGGGGCAGCACCGCCCTGGAGGCGTGCCACGAGGACGCTCGATGCTTCTCAGCGGTCAACCTCGACGGCGCGCTCTACGGTCCCGTCGCCACGCAGGGGCTGGGCGTCCCGTCGCTCCTTCTCGCCCACGACGGCTCGTGCATCACCGGGGACTGCACACCCGGGAGCGCGGAAGATCGTGCGGACGCCGCCGCGGGGACGGCATACGTGAGCGCCTCCACCGGCACGGTGCGACGCATGACGGTGGAGGGGACCGGACACCTGGACTTCACCGACTACGCCCTCTACTACTGGGCTCTCCCGCTTCGCCACCTCTTGGCGCTCGGCGACGCGGACGGCCGGCACACCCTGCGGCAGACCTGCGCGCTCATCGCCGGGACGTTGGACCGACCCTGACGGACCGGACCAGTCGTAGGGTGGTCAGCCCATGGACTTCTGGCCGTCGACGGCCTCGCGCAGGATGTCGGCGTGGCCCGCGTGCTGCGCGATCTCGGCGAGGAGGTGGGTGAAGACGCGGCGGGCCGAGCGCGTGGCGCCGGGCTCGAACCAGGGGGCCTCGGGGAGGGGTTGGGTGGCCGCGAGGTCCGGGAGCGAGAGGACGAGGGCGTCGGTGCGGTCGGCGGCCTGGTGGAAGGCCTCGACGAGCGCGTCGAGGGTGTTCTCGGCCGTCATCGTGAAGCCGGCCAGCCAGTCCTGCCCCTCGTCGGGCACCATCGCCGCCGGGCCGGCCTCGACGAAGTCGCACCACTGGGTCTCCATCGCGGCGACGTGCTTGACCAGCCCGCCGAGGGTCAGCTCGCTCACCGTGGTGCGCTCACGCGCCTGGTCCTCGTCCAGCGCGTCGACGGTGTGCAGGAAGAGGTAGCGCTGGGTGCGCAGGGCGTCGAGCAGGTCGGCGCGCTCCGCGTCGTCGTGCGTGGTCATGGCGAGCTCCTGACGTCGGTGGTGGTCCGGGCGTCACGCTATCGACACGCACCGACCGCGGGGGTGACCCCCCACCGGCCAGCAGATACCCTCACGGCGTGCGCGTGCTCATCGCCCCGGACGGCTTCGGGTCAACCCTCGGCGCGACCCAGGCGGCCGCCGCCATGGCGGACGGGTGGTCCCGGGCGGCTCCCCACGACGTGGTCGACACCCTCCCGCTGTCCGACGGTGGCACGGGCTTCCTCGACGTCCTCCAGGGGGCCCTTGGCGGAGTGATGGTGTCGGTGACGGTGAGCGACCCGCTCGGCCGGGAGGTGCCGGCAGCGGTGCTCCTGATCGACGGCGACGGCACCCGCACGGCATACGTCGAGGCGGCGCAGGCGAGCGGCCTGCACCTGCTGGGCGCCGACGAGCGCGACCCGACCCTGACGAGCACGTGGGGGGTCGGCCAGCTCCTGGATGCCGCCGTCGCCCAGCACGCGACCCGCGTCGTCATCGGCTGCGGCGGGGGCGCCACGAACGACGCCGGCGCCGGGCTCCTGGCCGCCCTCGGCGCCGGACCTGCCTCGTTGCTGGCGCGCGGTGGGGGAGCGCTGGCGGGCACACCGCTCGACGCGCTGCTGGGACTGCCGTCCGTGGTCGACCGGCTCTCCGGGGTGGACCTCGTCCTCGCCACCGACGAGGACACCCCCCTCCTCGGCCTGCAGGGGACCAGCGCCGTGGAGTCGCCGCGGAAGGGGGCCACCCCCGCCCAGGCCCAGGCACTCGAGTCGGCCCTGGGCCGGTTCACGGACGTCCTGGGCACGGCCCTTCCCCGGCCTCCCCTCGACCTGTTGACCGGGCGGCCCAAACGCCTCGAGCGGGAGCCGGGGGCTGGAGCCGCCGGCGGCCTGGGCTACGCGCTGCTCGCCCTCGGTGCCCGCCGGGTGGGGGCCGTGGAGGCGGTGATGCGGGCCGTCGGCTTCGGCGTGGCCGTCGCGCGGAGTGACCTCGTGGTCACCGGGACGGGGCGGCTCGACTGGTCGACGCTGCGCGGATCGGTCGTCTCGGGGGTGGCCGAGGCCACCGCGACGACGGGCCGGGCGACGGTCGTGATCGCCGGGGAGTGCCTCGTGGGGCGCCGGGAGACGATGAACCTCGGCCTCGCGGGGTGCTACGGCGTGGCGGACCGGCCGGCCGAGGTGGAGGCCATGGTCGCCGACCCGGTCGGGACCCTGTCGGCGCGCACCGCCCGCGTGGCGCGGACCTGGTCCCCGACCCGCTGAGGGGCGGCGTACCCTGAGAGGGAGCCGGGAACAACGAGGGCGCCGCCAGCGGTTGTCCCGTCCGACCGGCCAAGGACCACGGCCACCGCCAGCATGAGGAGTGCACCCATGAGCGACCAGCTCCAGACCACCGACGCACCCGCGAGCACCACACCGGATGCCGCACACGGCGTCGTCCTCACCGACGTCGCAGCACAGAAGGTGCATTCCCTGCTCTCGCAGGAGGGCCGCGACGACCTGCGCCTGCGCGTGGGCGTGCAGCCCGGCGGCTGCTCGGGCCTGATCTACCAGCTCTACTTCGACGAGCGGACCCTCGACGGTGACCTCGTCGTGGACTTCGACGGTGTGGGTGTCGTCGTCGACCGGATGAGCGGCCCCTACCTCGAAGGCGCGACGATCGACTTCTCCGACACCATCGAGAAGCAGGGCTTCACCATCGACAACCCCAACGCCGGCAGCTCCTGCGCCTGCGGAGACAGCTTCGGCTGAGGGCCGGTTCCGTCAGGAACCCGCCCGCCCGAGGGGCCCGTACCGAGTCCGGTACGGGCCCCTCGGGCGTCGCGAGCCGTGCCGCCACCGCGACGGGGTAGGTTTCTTGCGTGCAGATCGCCGTGACCGGGTCCATCGCGACCGACCACCTGATGACCTTCCGGGGACGGTTCTCGGACTCCCTCGTCGTCGAGCAGCTCGACAAGATCTCCGTCAGCTTCCTGGCCGACACCCTCGAGATCCGCCGGGGCGGGATCGCCGGGAACATCACCTTCGGGATGGCCGCCCTCGGCGCGAGACCGATCATCGTCGGGGCCGCGGGGGAGGACTTCGCCGACTACCGCAGCTGGCTCTCCCGGCATGGCGTCATCACCGACCACGTGCACATCTCCCAGTCCCGGCACACGGCCCGGTTCGTCTGCACCACCGACGACGACATGGCCCAGATCGCCACCTTCTACGCCGGGGCGATGTCCGAGGCGCGGATGATCGAGATCGGGCCGATCCACGACCGGTGGAGCCTGGACCTCGTCCTCATCGGAGCCGACGACCCCGACGCCATGCTGCGTCACACCGACGAGTGCCGGAGCAGGGGCATCCCGTTCGTCGCGGACCCCTCCCAACAGCTCGCCTTCGCCGACGGCCCCTTCATCCGCAAGCTCATCGACGGCGCGGACTACCTCTTCACCAACGAGTACGAGTCCCACCTCACCGAGACCAAGACCGGGTGGAGCCAGGACGAGATCGACTCCCGGGTCACCACCCGGGTCATCACGCGCGGCAAGGACGGGGCCGACATCCGCACGCGCGGCGAGGAGCCGATTCACGTCCCCATCTCCGGTGACGTGGACCGGGTCGACCCGACGGGGGTGGGTGACGCCTTCCGCGCCGGCTTCCTCGTCGGCCTCTCCGGGGGCCTCGGGCACGAGCGCTGTGCCCAGATGGGGTCGGTCATGGCCGCTCACGTCCTCCAGACGGTGGGCACCCAGGAGTACGTGCTCACCCGCACCTCCTTCCTCCGGGACGTGGAGCGCGCCTACGGCGCAGAGGCTGCCGAGGAGATCGCGCCCCTCGTGTGCTGCGCGCGCGCCTGACCCGCCGAGCGCCATGGTGTTCCCCCCGCTCGAGCCACCGGCGACGCACTGGTCACTCGACGCAGCCCGTGCCGAGCCCGGTGACGACCTGGTCGCAGCCGGCGCCGACCTCGAGCCGGGCACCCTGCTGGCGGCCTACCGGGTGGGGCTCTTCCCGATGGGCCTGGGTCGGCACGGCAGCGGCGCCACGGGGTGGTGGTCGCCGGACCCGCGCGGCGTGATCCCCCACGGGGCCCTGACCGTGCGGCGGTCGTTGCGCAAGGTGCTCCCACACTTCGAGGTGCGGGTCGACACGGCCTTCGACGAGGTGGTCCACCGCTGTGCCGACCCGTCGCGCTCGGGTCGCTGGATCACGCCCGACATGGCCGCGGCATACGGACTCCTCCACGAGCTGGGCTGGGCCCACAGCATCGAGGCCTGGCGCGACGACCAGCTGGTGGGTGGGCTGTACGGCGTGGCCATCGGCGGACTGTTCGCGGGGGAGTCGATGTTCCACGCCGTGCGGGACGCCTCCAAGGTCGCTCTCGTCGGGCTCGTCGAGCGGGTGCACGCCGACGGCGACCCACGACGGGTCGTCGACGTCCAGTGGGCGACCGACCACCTGCGTGGGCTCGGGGCGCTGGAATGGCCGCGGGAGGTGTACCTCGCCCGTCTGGCGGCGGCCCTCGACGCGCCTCAGGTGGACCTGTCGGCCTGAGGCCGAGGTGCACCGAGCACCACGCGGTATGCCGTCCAGCCGCCCTCGTCGGACGCGCTCACCGCGTGGCCCTTCAGCCGTGCCCAGGCCGGCACGTCGGAGCGGGCGGCCGCGTCGTCGGCGAGCAGCACCACCACCGAGCCCGCCGGGAGGTCCCGGGTGGCGCGGGCCACCCGGATCACCGGCTGGGGGCAGCGGGTGCCACGGGCGTCCACGAGGGGAGGGGTGGCCTCGTCCGGCCCCTCCGTCATCACAGGTCCTGCGTCCCGAGGCGACGCCGCACCGACGCGACGGCGTCAGGGAGCTCGCGGCACAGGCGGTCGACGTCGTCCGCGCGGGTGGGTGAGACGACGGCGAGGGGCAGGCTCACCCGCACGTTGCCGTGGGTGAGCACGCCCATCGCGGTGAGGACGTGGCTGGGGCGCAGCACGCTCGACGTGCAGGCGGACCCCGACGCGACCGAGAGGCCCCGGCGCCCCAGCTCGTCGAGGAGGGCCTCGCCATCGACGTAGAGGACGCTGAAGGTCACCACGTGGGGGAGTCGGTCGACCGGGTCACCCACGACCTCGACGTCCGGCACCCCAGACGCGGCGTGGCGGATCCGGTCGACCAGGGCCCGCGCGGCGCTCTCCTCCTCGTCCTGTTGGGCGGCGCCCTGCCGCAACGCCTCCGCTGCCGCGAGCACCAGGGGCACCCAGGGGCTCGCGTGCTCCCTGCCCTGCTCGGCCTCGCGGCGGGGCCCGGGCAGTCCCCAGCGGGTGCCGGTGCGCACCGCGAGGAGGCCCAGTGGGGGACCGCCGAACGTCGCTGCGTCGGCGACGACGACATCGCCGACGGGGGGCACGGCCTCCCGCCCGACCGACGCCGTCGCGTCCAGGAGGAGAGGCACCTCGTGCGGACGGGCCAGGGCAGCGACCTCCTCGACGGGTTGGCGCGTCCCGACCTCGGCGTTCGCGCTCTGGAGCACCGCGGCAGCGACGTCACCGCCGGCGAGCGCCGCGGCATACCGGTCGAGGTCGACGCGCCCGACACCGTCGGTCGGCACCGGGTCCCCGTCTCCGGCGTGCAGGAGGAGCACCGAGCGCTCCGTCGCCCCCAGCACCACGCGCCGGCCGACCCTGCGGCGCGCGTGGGTCAGCCCACGGAGCCCCAGCTCCAGGGCGGCCTCGGCGCTCGGGTGCACCGAGAGCTCCTCCGGCCGCACGTCCAGGCCCCCGGCGAGCACCTCCCGGGCGGTGTCGAGCAGGGCACGGGCCCGGCGGCCGGGCCCGTGCCGGCTGGCCGGGTCGGCACCCGCCGGCACCAGCGCGGCTCGCAGCGTCGACGCCGCCATCGGGTGCAGCGGTGCCCGCGACCCGTCGAGCAGCCCGCCGGGGGGCTCTTCAGGGTTCGACACGGTGCTCGCCACACCCTCGACGGTAGTGCCCCTGACTGACTCCTCAGGAGGCGGTGCAGTAGTGTTTTACCCGTTCGATGTCCTCCCGCAGACGAAGGGTGCAGCGGTGCGCAAGCACGACCTCTCCTCGCCCCGTCGGCCCGGGCGCCGCCTCACCGTGGCCGCCCTCGTCGCCACCCTGTCAGTGGTCGCGCTCAGCGGCTGTGCGAGCGGGGAGCTGCGCGGCAACGCCGGCACCGGCTGGCTGCCTCCAGCGGTCACCGAGGGGGGCGAGCGCGTCACGTCGTTGTGGATCGGCGCCTGGATCACCCTGATCCTCGTCGGCCTCCTCGTGCTGGGCCTGATCCTCTGGTGCATCGTGGCCTACCGCCGCAAGAAGGACGACACCGAGCTCCCCGTCCAGCTGCGCTACAACATCCCCATCGAGATCCTCTACACCGTCGTCCCGATCTTCATGGTCGTGGTGTTCTTCTACTACACGGCCCGCGACGAGTCGGCGCTGATCGACACCTCCAAGCCTGCCGACGTCACCGTCAACGTCGTGGGCAAGCAGTGGGCGTGGGACTTCAACTACCTCGAGGACCAGGTCCACGAGGTCGGCACCCAGGCCATCCTCACGGGCGAGCCCGGCGCCGAGGAGACGATCCCGACGATGTACCTCCCCGTCAACGAGCGCATCGAGTTCGTGCTCACCACCCGTGACGTGAACCACTCGTTCTGGGTGCCCGCCTTCCTCCAGAAGATGGACACCATCGCCGGTCGGGTCAACCGCTTCCAGGTCGTCCCGACCCAGGAGGGCACCTTCAGGGGCAAGTGCGCCGAGCTCTGCGGCGCCTACCACTCCCAGATGCTCTTCAACGTCAAGGTCGTCTCGCGCCCGGAGTTCGACCAGCACGTCGCCGACCTGCGGGCGTCCGGCCAGACCGGCCTGCTCGACAACTCGTTGAACCGCTCTCAGCTCATGGACGGCCAGACCGTCGACATCGACGGAGGGAACTGACGATGAGTGCAGCCACCGACACGACCACGATGCTGCGGACGGCATCCGCGCCGGCTCGCACGAAGCGGCTGGCCCCCGGTGCCACGGTGGTGAAATGGGTGACGACGACCGACCACAAGATCATCGGCAACCTGTACTTCATCACCTCGTTCATCTGGTTCCTGCTCGGTGGCGTGATGGCGTTGATCATCCGCGCCGAGCTCCTCGAGCCGGGTCTGCAGGTGGTGGACAACCCCGAACAGTACAACCAGCTCTTCACGATGCACGGCACGATCATGTTGTTGCTGTTCGCGACGCCGTTGTTCGCCGGGTTCGCCAACGCGTTGATGCCGTTGCAGATCGGCGCTCCGGATGTGGCGTTCCCGCGGTTGAACATGTTCGCGTACTGGTTGTACGTCTTCGGTGGCGCGATCGCGGGTGCCGGCTTCCTCACCCCGGGTGGTGCGGCGGCGTTCGGGTGGTTCGCCTACGCTCCGCTCTCGGACAGCGCCTACAGCCCGGGCCTGGGTGGGGACCTGTGGGTGTTCGGCCTCGCGCTGGCCGGATTCGGCACGATCTTGGGCGCTGTCAACTTCATCACCACGATCCTGACGATGCGCGCGCCGGGGATGACGATGTTCCGGATGCCGATCTTCACCTGGACGGTGCTGGTCACCTCGATCCTGGTGTTGTTGATCTTCCCGGCGCTGGCCGCGGCGCTGTTCGCCCTCGGCGCGGACCGCCGCTTCGGGGCGCACGTGTTCGACCCGGCCAGTGGTGGGGCGATGCTCTGGCAGCACATCTTCTGGTTCTTCGGCCACCCCGAGGTCTACGTCATCGCGCTGCCGTTCTTCGGGATCATCTCCGAGGTGCTGCCGGTGTTCTCCCGCAAGCCGATCTTCGGGTACAAGACCCTCGTCTACGCGACGATCGCCATCGCGGCGCTGTCGGTGAGCGTGTGGGCCCACCACATGTACGCCACCGGTCAGGTGCTGCTGCCGTTCTTCGCGATCATGACGATGCTGATTGCAGTGCCCACGGGGGTGAAGTTCTTCAACTGGATCGGCACGATGTGGGGCGGCAAGCTGGTCTTCGCGACCCCGATGTTGTGGGCGCTCGGCTTCCTGGTGACGTTCCTGTTCGGCGGCCTGACCGGGGTCATCCTGGCCAGCCCGGCCCTGGACTTCCAGCTCTCCGACAGCTACTTCGTCGTCGCCCACTTCCACTACGTCGTGTTCGGCACCGTGGTGTTCGCGATGTTCGCCGGGTTCTACTTCTGGTGGCCCAAGCTCACCGGCCGGATGCTCGACGAACGCCTGGGCAAGATCCACTTCTGGATGCTGTTCATCGGCTTCCACACCACCTTCTTCGTCCAGCACCTCCTGGGCATCCAGGGCATGCCCCGCCGCTACGCCGACTACCTCCCCGAGGACGGTTTCACCCTCGGCAACCAGATCTCCAGCGCCGGCGCCTTCCTGCTCGGCCTGTCCATGCTGCCGTTCTTCTACAACGTGTGGCACACCTGGCGCCACGCCCCGCTGGTGGAGACCGACGACCCCTGGGGCTACGGCGCCTCGCTGGAGTGGGCCACCTCCTGCCCACCCCCACGACACAACTTCGACAGCATCCCGCGCATCCGTAGCGAACGGCCCGCCTTCGACCTGCACCACCCCGAGGTGGCCCCGGCGGGTCTGAGCGACTCTCGCCACGCAGGGGGCAACGGGCTGGTGTCGGCGCTCGGGCCGGCGGACCTGCACGACAACGCATTCGCCGACGACGAGAGGGTCTGACCCATGCGGGCGATGGAACGGATCGGTGCGCTGATCGGGGTGTTCGCCTTCCTCATGGCGACCATCTATGGGTTCTGGACCCGCTCGACCGCGATCGGCATCGAGTGGGTGGGCGTCATCGGCCTGATCCTCGGCGGCCTCCTGGGGTTCATGATCGCGTGGTACCTCTGGATGACGCGGACCCGGCTCGAGGCTGACCCGTCGGACGACCCACTGGGTGACGTCGACGAGATCCAGGGCGAGTTCGGCTTCTTCAGCCCGCACAGCTGGTGGCCGCTCTTCCTCGGCGCGTCGGCAGCCATCTGCTTCCTCGGGCTGGCCGTGGGCTGGTGGCTCTTCATCATCGGCGCGTTCTTCGCCATCCCCGCGCTGGTCGGCTGGACGTTCGAGTACTGGCGGGGCCAGACCGCCCTCTGACCGATCCGGGTCGTCGGGCTCAGCCCCACCCCAGCTGGTGCAGCGCGTCGTCGTCGATGCCGAAGTGGTGAGCGATCTCGTGCACGACGGTCACCGTCATCTCCTCGGTCAGCTCCTCGTCGTCCCCGCACATCCGGGTGAGCGGGCCGCGGAAGAGTGTGATGGCATCGGGAAGGGAGCCGGCGGCCCAGAAGTCGCCCCGTTCGGTGAGGGGCACGCCCTCGTAGACGCCCAACAGGTCGGGATCGTCTGAGGGTGGCTCGTCCTCCACGAGGAACACGACGTTGTCGAGCATCGCCATGAGCTCGCTGGGCACGTCGTCGAGCGCCTGCTCCACGATCGCGTCGAAGGTGTCATCTCTGATCGGCTGCACGGTCCCAGCCTGCCCTTCAGCCCCGGTGCCGGGTGAAGCACCAGGCCCGCTGCGCCTCGTGCTCGGGGATGAGCCACTCCGGGCCGTAGGTGGCGGAAGGATCCAACCGCGTGTCGCGCACCGGTGCCGCCCCCGCGAGGGCGGCCAGGTAGGCGTGGTCGGCATCGAAGCGATCGGCAACAGCGGTGCCGGTCGCGACGCCCCCGTGGCCCGGGACCAGCACGGAGGTCCCACCGGCGGTTGCCGCCTCGATGCGGGCCAAACCCTCGGTGTAGTCGGCGAGCGGCTCGGGCGAGCCGGACTTCAGGTCCAGCAGCGGCACCTCGACGTCCGAGAGCATGTCTCCGGCCAGGAGCACGCCCTCCTCGGGCAGGAAAAGGGCCACGTGGCCGGGCGCGTGACCATCGTGGTGGACCAGCTCGACGGTGGGCCCATCCCAAAGAAGCGCGTCGAGTTCAACCGCCAGGGGCTCCACCAGCCCGAGCAGGGTCAGGTCGTTGCCGACGGTGAGGCGGCCGGCCTTCTCCCGGGCATCAGCCAGGTTCTCGTCACCGTGGCGTGCTGCCCTGGGCGAGGTCAGACGTTGAGCCGGGCCAAGGCTCGGCGACCAGAGTAGGTGGTCCCAGTGCGGATGAGTGGAGAAGGCGAGCACCGGCGGCGCTCCGAGCTCGTGGAGCTCGACGGCCAGGGCGTCCAGCTCGTCCCGGTGGACACCGGGGTCGACGAGCAACGACCCGGCGGCGCCCACGACCACCACCGAGTTGGTGAGGCAGAACCGGCTGGTGCGCACCCAACAGTGGTCGGTGATCCGGTCCAACATCCTGACTCCCTTCGACGACGGATGCCGTGCGCGGAAGCGGAACACGGCATCCGGTCGGGTCCGGTCGAGCCACCCGTGCGTCAGTGGCGACCCGCGGGGGTCTGGGACTCCTCGGCGGCCTCGATGGCTGCAGCCCCACCTGAGGCGGACGGCTCGATGGCCTCCATCTCCTGGCCGTCGTGATGGGCCGCCGCCAGCTCAGCCGGCGTGACGGGGTTGACCGCGTCGGCGAAGTAGAAGTGCGACAGCTTGGCGCGCATCCGGTCCTTGCGGGCCGCCGGGCGGGCCACACCGTGCTCATCCACCGCGGCCGGCAGCTGGAGCGGCGCGACGGCCTCGTGCTGCACGAGGACCCACTGCGCCTCGGGGGGCATGGCTTCGTGCCTCTCGAAGTACCGGCCGTCGGGGGTGCGGATGATCGTGCCGCTCTCGACTCCGTGCAGGACCGTCTCGCGGTCGCGGCGCTGGAGGGAGAGGCACACGCGCTTGGTCACCCAGAACATGATGGGCGGCAGGACGAAGAACCCGATCCGGAAGAACCACGTCAGGTCGTTGATCGACATGTGCAGCTTGATCGCCATGATGTCGTTGCCCGAGGCGAAGAGCAGCACCGTGTAGGCGGTGATCCCGGCCATGCCGATACCGGTGCGAACGGGGGAGTTGCGCGGACGCTGGAGCAGGTGGTGCTCCCGCTCGTCGCCGGTGACCCACTTCTCGAGGAACGGGTAGATGCCCAGGACGACGTAGACCAGCGGGAGCAGGATCAGGGCTCCGGGGAAGATGTTCGCCGACAGCGTGTAGCCGAAGGCACTGACCTCCAACCACCCCGGGAGCAGACGGAGCGCACCGTCGGCGAAGCCCATGTACCAGTCCGGCTGGGCTCCGGCGGTCACGGCCGACGGGTCGTAGGGACCGTAGGCCCAGATCGGGTTGATGCCCACGACCGCGGAGATGAGCGCCAGCACACCGAAGACGATGAAGAAGAAGCCACCGGCCTTGGCGGCGTAGACCGGCATCACCGGGTAGCCGACGACGTTGTCGTTGGTTCGACCGGGGCCGGGGAACTGGGTGTGCTTCTGGATCGCGACGAGGGCGATGTGCGCCGAGAACAGACCCACGAGCAGCGCTGGGATGATGAGGATGTGCACCGAGTACAGGCGCGGGATGATCATCTCACCGGGGAACGGCCCGTCGAAGATCGCGTACACGAGGTAGGAGCCGATGACCGGGGCGGACTGCACGAACCCCTGCATGGCGCGGATGCCGGTGCCCGAGAGCAGGTCGTCCGGGAGGGAGTAGCCGGCGAAGCCCTCCACGATGGCCAGCAGGGCCAGGACCGACCCGATGACCCAGTTGATCTCGCGGGGCTTGCGGAAGGCGCCGGTGAAGAAGACCCGGAACATGTGCACCACGAGGGCCACGACGAACATCAGCGCGGCCCAGTGGTGGATCTGGCGGATGATGAGCCCGCCCTTGATGTCGAAGGAGATGTTGACCGTCGACTGGTAGGCCTCGGACATCTCGATCCCGCGCAGTGGGACGTATGAGCCGCTGTAGGTGACCTGGCCCATGCTCGGGACGTACCAGAACGTGAGGAAGGCACCCGTGAGCAGGCAGACGATCATCGAGTACATCGCGATCTCGCCGAGCATGAAGGACCAGTGGTCCGGGAAGACCTTCTTCAGCAGGTAGCCGACGCCCTTGCCGGCGCCGGTGCGGTCATCAACCCAGCCGCCGAGGCCACCGATCTTGCGCGCCGTGGGGGAGGCTGCGGGCTTCGATGCGGTGTCGCCCTCGCGCAGGGCGTCCGCAGGCCGCTCGTAGGACGTACTCATCAGCCACGCTCCCAGAAACTCGGGCCGACCGCTTCGCGGAACGGCTGGGTCGACACGAGGTACCCCTCGTCGTCGACCGTGATCTTCAATTGTGGCAGGGAACGCCGCGCAGGACCGAAGATGACCTTGCAGTCCCGGGTGACGTCGAAGGTTGACTGGTGGCACGGGCACAGCAGGTGGTGGGTCTGCTGCTCGTAGAGACCGACCGGGCACCCCACGTGGGTGCAGATCTTGGAGTAGGCCATGATGCCTTGGTAGCCCCAGTCGCGCTGCTTCTGGGACTCGATGATCTCGGGGTCCAGGCGCATGAGGAGCACGGCCGCCTTGGCCTTCTCCTCCAGCAGGTGCTCCTCGAGGTCCAGCAGGCCCTCGGGCATGACGTGGAAGACCGACCCGATCGTGACGTCGGTGGCCTTGATCGGCGTGTTCTCCGGGTCGCGCATCAGGCGCAGCGGCGTGAACGTGGGCTCCTCACCGGGGCCGCTCGGGCCACCGTTCCAGAAGGTCAGCGACAGGCTCTTCTGGGGCATCGGCCCCAGGCTGCCGGCGACCTGCACGACCAGGGGGACGGCGAAGAGACCGAGGGCGCCGCCGAGGGTGTACTTGATGAGGGGGCGGCGCGGGAGCTGGGCGTTGCGGCCACCGTCGGTGACCGTGGTGACGAAGTCGTCGCGGGCCTCCTCCGCCGAGCGCAGCGGGTGCCGGGACTCCACGACCTCCTCGTCGGGCATCAGCGTCTTGGCCCAGTGCACCGCACCGAAGCCGATCCCCAGCAGCCCCAGCGCCATGGTGACGCCGAGCGCCAGGTTGGAGGCGCTGGTCATTCCGATGCCGGGCACGAACACCGTCTGCTTGATGTCGATGACGAAGTACAGGACGATGAAGAGCAGCGTGCCGAGGATCGAGACCCCGAAGAGCGTGGCCACCTGCTTCTCGGCCCGCTTGGCGGCGTCCTCGCCGAGGTCTGCCATGCGCGGGGTGTGGGCCGGCAGGCCGGGGTTGGTGAACTTCTCGGGCAGGCCGCCAACGCCGACGACGTGCCCCTGGTCGAGACGGACCGGGTCGTTGCCTCCGGCCGAAGGGGTCACCTCGGACCCGGTCTGGGGGGTGTCCTTCTCGTTCATCGGGATGCCGATCTGTCGTCGAGGTGGCGGTCGGGAGCGTGGGGGTCAGGCGGCCTTCGAGCCGAGCCAGACGGCGCAGGCGACGAGGAGCCCGAGACCGAACACCCAGGCGAAGAGTCCCTCGGTGACCGGGCCGAGGGAGCCGAGGGTCATGCCGCCGGGGCTCTCGGCCTCGCCGATGATGTTCAGGAAGGCGACGACGTCCCGCTTGCTCTCCGGGGAGAGGTTGGTGTCACCGAAGACGGGCATGCTTTGCGGGCCGGTGACCATGGCCTCGTAGATGTGCGTGTCGGTGATGTCGCTCCCGATGGCGGGGGCGTACTTCCCGCGGGTGAGCGCGCCGCCGGCGCCGGCGAAGTTGTGGCACATCGCGCAGTTGACGCGGAAGAGCTCGCCGCCGGCGGCGGGGTCCCCCTTACTCGCGTCGGTGGCCTCGTCGCTGGGCACGGCCGGACCGGGGGCGAGGGACGCGATGTAGGCACCCATCGCCGCGATGTCCTCGTCGGAGAACTTCACGCTGCCGTCCGGGGCCTGGATCGCCGGGCCGGCCAGCGGCATCCGTCCGGTGCCGACCTGGAAGTCCACGGCGGCGGCGCCCACGCCCGCGAGGGCGGGGCCGGCGATCTTGTCACCGTTGCCCGTCGCGCGACCCTCGGCGTTCAGGCCGTGGCAGGAGGCGCAGTTGGCGCGGAAGAGAGCCCTGCCTTCCTCGGCGGTCTGGGCCGGGAGGGCCGCAGAGGTGGCGTCGGCGCGGGTGGGCGCGACCGCGGCATACGCCGCTCCCATGAGGAACAGACCGAGCATGAGGAGAACGGCGATCGCTGCCGGATGCCGGCGACGGGCTGCCAGTGCGTTCACGATGCGTTCCTGTCTGCGGATCGGGGCTGGTGGGGAAGGGTCGAGGACATCACTTCAGGACGTAGATCATCATGAACAGGGCCACCCACACGACGTCGACGAAGTGCCAGTAGTAGGACGTGACCACGGCACCGGTGGCCTGCGCGTGGGTGTACCGGCGGGTGGTGAAGCTGCGGCCGATGATGAGCATGAAGGCGATGAGACCACCGGTGACGTGGAGTCCGTGGAACCCGGTGGCGAGGTAGAAGACCGAGCCGTAGGCATCGGAGGAGAGGCTGACTCCCTCCTGGACGAGGTGGGCGTACTCGTAGACCTGCCCGGCGATGAAGATCGAGCCGAAGATGTAGGTCAGGACGTACCACTCGCGCATGCCCCACTGCTTGACCGCGAGGAGCGAGACCCCGGCCGGACGGGCGGCGACACCACGCTCCGCCGCCCACACGCCGAGCTGGCACCACGCCGAGGACACCACCAGGACAGCGGTGTTGGCCGCTGCGAACGGCACGTTGAGCTGGGCGGTGCGCTCGGCCCACAGGCCCGGCTCGTGACCGCGGATGGTGAAGTAGAACGCGAAGAGGGCAGCGAAGAACATCAGCTCGCTGGACAGCCAGACCATCGTGCCGACGGCGACCATGTTGGGCCGGGTCGCGGGACCCTGGCCCGGGATCGACGGGACAGGTCCTCGGGGCTCCGTCGGAGCTGCTGTGTGAGTGGCCACGGAGCCATTATGGCCAAGAGTGCGCCCGGATGCTGCGTCGACCCCCCCGAAAGGCTAGACATCTGCGGATCCGCTCCACCGGTAGCATGCCCGCATGACCTCTGAGCACGACTCCGCACCCCCGCACACGGCGGCGGCCGACGGCGTCCACTCCGTCTCCGTCCTCCTCTACAGCGACGACATCACCACGCGCGACGCCGTTCGTGCGGCCGCCGGGCGTCGCCCGGCCCGTGACGTGGAGATCGTGGCGTGGCGGGAGTGTGCCACGGCCGACGCCGTCATCGAGGCGATGGACGCCGGTGGCCACGACGTGGTGGTGCTCGACGGTGAGTCAGCCCCGGTGGGTGGGCTCGGGCTGTGCCGTCAGCTGAAGAACGAGATCTTCGAGTGCCCCCCGATCCTCGTGCTCACCGGACGGCCGCAGGACGGCTGGCTCGCGGGGTGGTCATTGGCCGACGAGGCGGTGTCCCACCCGCTCGACCCGATCGCCGTCGCCGAGGCCATCTCCGGCCTGGCTCGCTCGCGGGTCACGGCCGCCAGGTCGTGACCTCGCCCGCCTCCGACGCATACACCTGGCCCGACCTCATCACCGCCCTCCTGGGCCGGGAGGACCTCACGACCGAGGCCACCGGCTGGGCCATGGACCAGGTGATGCGGGGCGAGGCCTCCCCGGTGCAGCTCGCCGGCTTCCTCGTGGCGCTGCGGGCGAAGGGCGAGACGGTCCAGGAGCTGCGCGGCCTGGCCGACGTCATGCTGCGGCACGCGCACCGGATCGACGTCCCGGGCCCGAGCGTCGACATCGTCGGCACCGGCGGCGACCGGATGCACTCGGTCAACATCTCGACGATGGCCTCGGTCGTCGTGGCGTCCACCGGGCTGCGGGTCGTCAAGCACGGCAACCGGGCGGCCTCCTCGTCCTCCGGGTCGGCCGACGTCCTCGAAGCGCTCGGGGTCGACCTCACGCTCGCGCCGGCGGAGGTCGCAGCCGTCGCCGAACGCGCCGGCATCACCTTCTGCTTCGCCGCCGCCTTCCATCCCTCCTTCCGGCATGCCGCCGCGGCCCGGAGCGGGCTCAGCATCGGGACTGCGTTCAACGCCCTCGGGCCGCTGACGAACCCGGGGCAGCCCACCTACGCCGCGGTCGGGGTGGCCGACGCCCGCATCGCCCCCCTCATCGCCGGGGTGTTCGCCGGACGTGGCCGTGCCGCCTCGGTCTTCCGCGGCGACGACGGACTCGACGAGCTGACCCTCGCCACGACATCCACCGTGTGGTGGGTCCGCGAGAGGCGCGTCGTGCAGCTCACGATCGACCCGTCCGACGTCGGGCTCGACCACAGCCCGATCGAGTCCCTCAGAGGAGGCGACGCAGCGCACAACGCCCACGTCGTGCGCCGCCTGCTGGCCGGCGACCGCGGCCCGGTGCGGGATGCGGTGGTCCTCAACGCGGGGATGGCGCTCGCCACCGCATCGGGGTTGGGCCCGGACTCCGCTGAGGTGTCGCGTCCGCTGTTGGCCCGAGCCGTGCGCACCGGCATGGACCGCGCCGAGCAGGCCATCGACTCCGGGGCCGGGGAGCGGCTGCTCGCGCGGTGGGTTGCGGCGACGAGCGGAGCCTGACCGGCACCAGCCGCGCGTCGCCGTCGCCACTGGATGGTGAGCGCTCCGGCCGGGACGAGGAACCGCTCGGCGGTGTCCCGGTCCGCGAAGAAGTGACCAATAGGTCGATTGTTTACACCGCCACCCGGTAAAGAAGTGACCTATTGGTCGATTGTTGACACCGCCCTCGCCCCGCGAGCTCCCCTCCAGCGTCAAGGCCTCGGAGTCTGGTGGGGGTCAGCCGTCGAGGCCGAGGCTGAACGCGGCCTCGAGGTCGTGCGAGGAGTAGGTACGGAAGGCGATGTGCGTGGCCGTGCCGGTGACCCCGGTGACCTTGTTCAGCCGGTCGGCGATGACGTCGGCGAGCTCTTCGTGGGCGCGGACCCGGACCATCGCGATGAGGTCGGCGTCGCCGGCCACGGAGTAGACCTCGGTCACCCCGTCGAGGTCGGCGATATCCTGCGCGACCTCCGGGATGCGGTCGACGTCGGCGCTGATGAGGACGATGGCGGTGATCACCACGCCACACTAGTGGTCCGGATCCGACGGGGCTGCTGGGCCCAGCGTGTGCCGGATCAGCGAGTGCCGGGGTCAGCGGGTGCCGGCGAAGCCCGCTGCCGCGCGACGGGACGCCTCCAACGGCTCGAGCTCGGCGCGCACCGGGGCGGAGCCTCCGACGGGACAGGTCCACGCGCCCTCGACGTCGACGATCCGCACACCCGGCGTCTCCAGCCAGCGCAGGATCTTCTCGCTCTCCTCCGAGGTGGCGGCCGTCGAGGGCGGGGCCGTGGGGGCGACGACCTCGGCGCTGGCCCGCAGGGCCTCGACGTAGGGCATCGGGTCGGCGCCCCGCTGCGAGGACGTGCTGCCCGCGAGGCGGCCGTGGCGCACGCAGATGATCTCCCACCCGCCGGCCACCGAGCGACGGGCCGCGACCATCTCGGGGATCCGGGCGAGAGGGTCCAGGCGTTGCGACCGGGTTGTGCCGCGCACCAGGGCCACGAGGCGGTCACGGACGAGCTGGGCGTCCTCGTAGCGCTCGGCGTCGGAGAGTTCGGCGAGCCGGGCCCGCAGGGCGGTGAGGAGCTCTCGGGTGTCGCCGGTCAACAGGTCCGCGGCCCGGTCGACGACCAGTGCGTAGTCCTCGACGCTCTGGGCGCCGGTGCAGGGGGCACCACATCGGCCCATGTCGGCCAGCGCGCAGGCCGAGCGGGGTCGCGTGGGGGAGAGCCGTTCGAGGCACTGGCGCAGCGGGAGCACCTCGTGGACGGCCGCGACGGCGGCCTCGGCCGAGGACCGGGAACCGAACGGCCCGGCATACCGGCTGCCGTCGTCGGCGACGGCCCGCACGATCGAGAGCCGTGGAAAGGGCTCGACGGTGAGCTTGACCCAGAGGGCGCGCTCGGGGTGGCGCGAACGGCGGTTGTAGCGCGGCTTGTGCTCGGCGATCAGGCGGAGCTCACGGACCTCCGCCTCCAGGGTGGTGGCGCAGACCACGGGCGTCACCGACTCGGCGATGCGCACCATCTCACCCATCCGGCGGCGGTGCTCGGACGCGGTGAAGTAGGAACGGACCCGCGTGCGGATTGAGACGGACGTGCCGACGTAGAGCACCCGGCCTTGCGCGTCCTTGAAGAGGTAGACGCCGGGGGCGTCGGGGAGCCCGTCGGCGAGGTGGCGCTTGCGGCGGCGGGCGGGGGACACGCGGGCGGTGTAGTCGAGGAGCTCCTCGAGGGAGTGCACACCGAGGTTGCCGACCCGTTCGAGCAGACCGTGCAGCACGTCGACGGTGGCGCGCGCGTCGTGCAGGGCCCGGTGGTCGGGGGCGGTGGTGGCGTGGAAGAGGTGGGCGAGGGACGCGAGGCGGTGGTTGGGCACCTCGTCGCGACGCACGAGCTGGCGGGCGAGGTGCACCGTGTCGAGCACGGGGAAGCCCGGCCACTCGCGGTCTGAGCGCCGCGCGGCGGCCTTGAGGAAGGAGGTGTCGAACCCGGCGTTGTGGGCGACGAGCACCGAGCCTGCGGCGAACTCGAGGAACGCCGGGAGGGCGGCCTCGATCCGCGGCGCGCCCGCGACCATCCCGTCGGTGATGCCGGTGAGCACCGAGATGAAGGCGGGGACCGGCGTGCCGGGGTTGACGAAGGTCTGGAACTCGCCGAGCACCTCGCCACCGCGCACCTTCACGGCGCCGATCTCGGTGATGCCGCACTCGGCAGGACTGCCGCCGGTGGTCTCGAGGTCGACGACGACGAAGGTCACGGTGGACAACGCGGTGCCCAGGTCGTCGAACGTGCCCTGGACCATCGTCATGGAGCCGACCGTAGGTCGCCCCACCGACACGGGGCGTGAGGCGCGCGGCGCGGGTCAGGCGCGGCGGGCCGTCACCAGGAGGTACTCCCACTCCATGGCGCCGCCGGTCTGCTCGAGGCCGCGGTCACCGAGCTCGGCCAGTGCCGCGTCGAGGGCAGCGACCCGTTCGGCATCCTCGGCGATGGCCCGGTAGACCGCGATGGTGGGTCCGTAGGCGTCCTTGAAGTAGTCCCGGAAGGCGGCCCCGTCCGCGAACCGGTCGACCGGAAGCACCTCCCGGCGGGCCTCGACGTGGTGCACGCGGTCGCCGAGCAGCGCGCGCAGGTGCGCCTCATCGCCCCACAGCGGTGGCGGCTGGGCACCGAGGGGCGGCGGCGGGGCGTACGGACGCATGACGGCGAACATCCGCCCGATGAAGCCATCGGGGGTCCAGCTCAGGAGACCGATCCGGCCGCCGGGCCGGGCCACCCGCACGAGCTCGTCGGCGGCGGCCTGGTGGAACGGGGCGAACATCACGCCCACGCAGGACATCGTCACGTCGAAGGAGGACCCGGCATACGGCAGGGACTCGGCATCCCCCTCCTCCCACCGGATCTCCAACCCCTCGTCCTCGGCGAGGCGGGCTCCGGCATCGAGGAGCTCCGGGGTGAGGTCGGATGCCGTGACCTGCGCGCCCGTCCGCGCCGCGGGGAGCGCGGCGTTGCCCGACCCGGCAGCTACGTCGAGCACGCGGTCGCCGGGACCGACCCGGCAGGCGTCGACGAGGATCGGCCCCAGGGCCGCGACGACCTCGGTAGCGACGGTCGGGTAGTCCCCGAGCGCCCACATGGCGCGGTGCCGGGCCTTGAGGTCCGGCGGTGTCGTGTCGACGGTGCTCGTCATGGTGGGGTCCCTCTGTCGGCTCGTGCGGTTGGTGTGGTGCGTGCCTCCAGCGTGGGTCCGACCCGTACCGTCGCTCCAGTGCACGATCTGTAGCGGCGGCAGTTCACGATCTGTACTGGTGCGCGCGCCACGAGAAGGGTTCACTGATGGTGGCCCGCGACAGGCCGCGGCGTGGACGAAGGAACCGTGATGAGCACCTACGGACAGTTCTGCCCCATCGCCAAGGCGATGGAGGTGCTCGACGAGCGCTGGACGCTGCTCGTCGTGCGCGAGCTGCTGCTCGGCAGCAGACACTTCAACGAGCTGAGACGGGGCAACCCGAGGATGTCGCCGGCGCTGCTGTCCAAGCGGTTGCGCCGGCTCGAGCGGGTCGGCGTCGTGGCACGCACGACCTCCGGTGGTCGCAGCGCCTACGAGCTGACCGAGTCCGGTCGCGAGCTCCGCCCCGTGGTGGATGCCCTGGGGGCCTGGGGAGCCAGGTGGGTGGGCGGTCTCGGCGAGGAGGACCTGGACCCCCACCTGCTGTTCTGGGACATCCGCCGGACCCTGCCCGTGGACCAGTGGCCGCGCGGGCACACCGTCCTCGCCGTGCAGCTCGGTGACGTGGCCGCGCCCGTGTCGCGCTGGTGGGTCTGCGTCGACGGCGCCGAGGTCGACGTGTGCGACGTCGACCCCGGCCACGAGGTGGTGGCCACGCTCCGGACGTCGCTGCGCGCGATGACCGAGATCTGGCGCGGCGACCGGAGCTGGTCCGCTGCATTGCGCTCCGGCTCGGTCGTGGTCGACGGGCCGAGGGAGAGCCAGGCGTCGGTGCCTCGGTGGCTGGGCCAGTCACTGCTCGCGTCCGTGCCGCGGCCAGCCTGACGCGTCGTCGAGTGGTCGGGGCCCGTCGGGGAGCCGGCCGGGGCCTGTCGGTGGCCGCCCATAGCGTGGACGCAGACCACCCGAAAGGAGTGAAACGCATGACCGCCAACGACCTGGTACTGACCGTCGAGTGCCACACCTGTCCGGTGCGCGAGCTGCAGTGCGGAGATTGCATGGTGCCCGTGCTGCTCGAGCTGACGGCCCACGCGCCACCGCCCGAGCAGGTGCTCGACCGGGAGGAGCGCAGCGCGGTGACCCGCCTCGTGCGGGCAGGCCTAGCGAGTGCGGAGTCGGCCTCCGCGGCCCGCGTGCACCTGGACGCTCACCCGCCGCAGGTCTGGGGGCAGACCGCGCATGAGGGCGCGGAGGGTGGCTGGGCCGTCGGCTGAGGCTGGAGCTCCTCGGCCGAGGTGTCCGGCGCGCGAGCCGCTGGGGACGAGCTGCGACGCGAGGTCGGGACAGCCGTCGCCCAACTGACGTGTCCATCCTCAGCCCTGGGGGTTTCGCTCTCGTGCCGACGACCGCGAGTTCCTTCGGCCAGGTTTATCGGGTGACCCGATAAACCCCGGCCCTGCGGGACAAGCCTTCTCGTGCACACCCGGGGCTTCTCGGGGTATGCCGGCGTGTTCGCCCATCTGCCGCAGCGCGCTATCCGTAGTGGTAGCGGCAGGCGGCGATCCTGATCTCGTCGCCGACGAGCTTGTACACCAGGCGGTGTTCGTCGGTGATGCGTCTGGACCAGTAGCCGGCGAAGTCGTGCTTGAGCGCCTCGGGTTTTCCGATTCCCTCGTTGCCGTTTCGCTGGGTCTCTGTGAGCAGCGTGTTGACTCGCTTCAGTACTCGGCGGTCTTGGATCTGCCACCACAGGTAGTCCTGCCAGGCGTTCTCGTCCCAGACGAGCAGCACGTCAGTCGGTCTCGATCAGGTCGTGTGACTCGCCCCGGCCCGACTCCAGGCGTTCCATCGCGTCCAGGAGGCGTCGCGCGTTGGTGGGTGAACGCATCAGGTACGCGGTCTCGCGCAGGGACTCGTAGTCCTCGAGGGAGACGATGACCACCGGTTCGTGACCAGAGCGGGTGATGATCACTTCCTCACGGTCGTTGGCAACGCCGTCGAGCACCTCCGCGTAGTGTGCACGGGACTCGGTGTAGCTCATCGTCTTCATCGAAACCTCCTGTACGGAAAACTGTACGTGAGCCCTCGGTGGGACGCAGACGCCGAGCCAGTGGAGATTCACGCTCTTGCCGCGCAGAGTGCGGGACTTCCCGACACTCTCAAGGGTCGATCCATCGGATCCTGTGGTCTGAGTGGGGTCAGTTCTGGCCGCCAGGCGGGGGCAAATCACGTAGTCAAACGGGTCTGGCCCCACCTTGGCTAGGCTGATCACATGGGTTTCACCAGTGATGAGCACAGTGTCACGATCGGCGGCTCGACCGTCGTCGTCAACGGGAAGACAGGGCCCGTCCACGCCACCTGGGCGCTGTTCGTCGATGAGCAAGAAGTCGACACGGCCAAAGCGGCGGGTGACTTCACCCTGCGAGGTGCACTCGGTGATGGCAGCGGCGTGGAGGCTGCCGTGCACCAGAGCCTTGTCGGGCCGACTCGTGTGGTCATCACGCACGATGGGGCCGTAGTCGCGCACTTCAAGGGCTTCGTCGCCTGAACGGAGCCCTTCGGCTCGGCCGCGCCGGCGGTAGGTAGGCACCAGGGTCCCACCTCGGTATCGGGGCCGGTCCGCGATGCTCGGCACGAGAAGTGCCGCATCCTTTGCGTCGCGGGGCGCCTTGCCATCTCGGCGGCCCGCTTTCCCCATCTGCCGCAGACTGCGTGCTGCAGCTTCCCACGTGAGGCGGGACAGCACCGCGGTCGTGGCATACGTTGACGTCATGGAGTGGAAGAGCCTGCGTAGCGAAGCGTTGACCGTCGTGCTGATGCTCGGTGTCTTCACGCTGGTGCCACTCCTGTTCGGCAATCCGCTGCCGACGTCGCGGACCTATGTCCTGCTCACCCTCGGACTTATCGCCGTTCGGGCGTCAGTCCATATCGCACCGGCCCTGTGGCGTCGCTGGCGCGGGCCGCGCGCACCCCGCCCCGAACTACCTACCGGGCGATACGGGCCTTGACCCGAGGACCACAGATTCCGAAGGCCGCTAGGTCCGCCCTCGCCGCGACGAGTGAGTCGAGTCGGTAGCGCGATCACTTCTGGTTGTCGACGATCTCGCGGATGACCTCGGTTCCGGTGGGGTCCATCTCGAAGGTTCGCTCGGGTCCGGCGGCAGCGGCGGCAAGGGCGGCGAGGGTGGGGGTGCCGGTGAGCAGCTGGGCTGCTTCGGAGTCCTCGAACACCGGAAGGCTCAGGGCTCCCTCATCGTCGATGCTCGCGATCAGGGCGCCGTCGCCGACGATGCCGTAGACCCGGGGGTCGTAGGCGAACACGGGCGACTTCTCGAGGAAGAGCGCGACATGGCCCAGTCCACGCAGATCTCGCTCGACTGCCTTGGCGTCGACATCCGGACCGAAGCTGATTCCAACGGTGAGCGGGCTGCCCTTGATGGCCTCTCCGCTCACGACCTGATCTACGGCGAAGGAGGCTTCGACCGTCTTCCACGCTGCGTCAGGATCGTCGAAGTCTGCTTCCTGGCCGCCAGGGGCGTCACCTCCGGGGACTGTGAAGGCGCGGCCCGGGGCAACCGACTCGAAACGGCCCACGACCACGGCGGCGGTCAACGAACTCGCGGGGGCGTCACCGACGCTGTACCGCGTGTTCGCCAAGAGGCCGTCCAACGAGTCGAATGACCTGGTACCGCTGGTGCCTTCATGCCGGTCGCGGAGGAACTCAAGCGTTCCCGCGCTCAGCGAGCAACTCGTCGACAACATCGCCACCACCGCGACGAGCACGGTCCATCTCCACCTAGACACCCGACACCTCCTTCCGCTCACCGGGTCCTTCGCAGGTGTCATCGGATCGATGAAAGACATCCGCCTTGGCGACGGCGGGTAAGACACAAAGAGCCCCCGGCTGACGACCATGGCTCCGGCGCGTCGTCCGCACGATGCCACTTTCGCGCCGCGGACTCGTCCCATCGCAGGAAGTCGGCTGCTCCGGCCAGCACGTAGTCGGCGTCGTACTCGGCGTCCGGGCGCTCCAGCCACCTCCACATCGCGCTGAACGTCTCGCCCAAGGTCCATCCTCGCCACGGAGATCGGACCAGCCACAACCGACCCCCGAGCTCCGGCTCGTCTCGCAGCCGCCGAAGCTCGGGGACCCCAGCAACGACATCCGGCACTACTGGCACATCACCGGTCATGCCTGATGGTGACATCTCCAAATGCGACGAACAGCCGACATCGAGACGCGCACTCATCTGCCGGAATTCGGTACGACGCGGGCTGCCGCGATTGCCTCGTCAACCCGCCTGTGTGCTGGTGTCCGGGGGCTCGCCCCGACCGGGGTGCAGCGGGTCAGCCGCCGTTCAACCGGTGCACCGAGACCGCGTAGTCCCCACCCGGACGGAAGGGGTCCCGGTCCCACGTGGAGTAGCGCGCGATGAAGGACAGACCGCTCGCGGTGGCCAACCGGTCGTAGTCGGCGAGGTTCACCACGGCCGCCGCCTCCGGCAGCGAGCCGCCGATCCCGAAGCCGGCGACGAGGCTGCCTCCGGGAGCGAGGTGGGCGGTCAGCCGTTCGAGCGCCGCCGACAGTGTGCCGTCGGCGAGGTAGGGGACGACGTTGCCGGCCAGGAGCACGACGTGGAACTCCTGCTCGAAGCGGAGGTCGAGCGTGGCGAGGTCGGCCACGACGAACCGGGTGTCGTCGTCCTCGTCGGCCAGCGCGACGAGGTCGGGGTCGGCGTCGACCCCGATGGCCAGGTGCCCGAGGCGGGTCAGCTCGCTGGCGACCCGGCCGAACCCGCACCCGGCGTCGAGGACCCGGGAGGGGGGAGGGGCCAGCTGGGTGACGAACCGGGCCTCACCGTGGAGGTCCTCACCCTCGGCCTCGAGGTCGAGGAACCGCTGGCGGTAGGCGCGGGCCGCCTCACGACCGGACTGGAGGGCGGACCACCGCGTCGGGGGACCGGAGGGGGCGGGGCGGGAGCTCATGGGCCACATGGCGGTTGGACGTACTGGATCCGGTGCCGGTTTCCCGGTCACGCCTCGAAGGAGTGTTCGGCTGCGGGGAACGTGCCGGCGGCGACGTCGGCGGCATACGCCTCGGCCGCTCCTCGCAGGTCGCCCCGCAGGTCGGCGTACTTCTTCACGAAGCGCGGAGCCCGCCCGCCGCGGAGCCCGGCCATGTCCTGCCAGACGAGCACCTGGGCGTCGCAGTCGGGGCCGGCGCCGATCCCGATCGTCGGGATGCGCAGTGCGGCGGTGACCCGTGCGGCCGCCGGCGCGGGCACCATCTCCATGACGACCGCGAAGCAACCGGCCGCCTCCAGGGCGAGGGCGTCCTCGAGCAGCCGGTCGGCGTGCTCGCCGCGACCCTGCACCTTGTAGCCGCCGAGCACGTGCTCACTCTGCGGCGTGAAGCCGATGTGGCCCATGACCGGAATGCCGGCCCGCACGAGCAGCTCCACCTCGGGGACCATCGGTTTGCCGCCCTCGAGCTTCACGGCGTGGGCCAGTCCCTCCTTCATGAACCGGGTGGCGGTCGCCAGGGCCTGCTGCGGGCTGGCCTGGTAGGAGCCGAAGGGGAGGTCGGCCACGACCATCGCCCGACGAGCCGAGCTCGTCACGGCCCGCACCAGCGGGATGAGGTGGTCCACCGTCACCGGCACGGTGGTCTCGAAGCCGAAGACGTTGTTGCCGGCCGAGTCACCGACGAGCAGTGCCGGGATGCCGGCCTCGTCGAAGATCTCCGCGGTGTACATGTCGTACGCCGTGAGCATGACCCACTTCTCGCCGCGTTCCTTCATCTGCTGGAGGTGTGGCACCCGGATCCGGCGCTGGGGAGCCGTCTGGGCTCCGGTGCCGTACGGGGCGGTGCCTTCCGCGGCCGGGGGCTCGGTGCTCATGCTCGGATCCTATCCGCGCGTGGCGGTTACCCGACGGAAACACGGGTGCGGCAGGATCGACACATGGATCGCCAGCAGGAGTTCGTCCTCCGCACCATCGAAGAGCGCGACGTCCGCTTCGTGCGGCTGTGGTTCACCGACGTGCTCGGCACGCTGAAGTCGGTCGCCGTCGCACCGGCCGAGCTCGAGGGGGCCTTCAGCGAGGGCATCGGCTTCGACGGGTCGGTCATCGAGGGCTTCGCCCGGGTCTACGAGGCCGACATGCTCGCCAAGCCCGACCCGAGCTCCTTCCAGGTGCTTCCGTGGCGCGGGGAGAGCCCCGGCACCGCGCGGATGTTCTGCGACATCACCCTCCCGGACGGGACCCCGTCGATGTCCGACCCGCGCAACGTGCTCCAGCGGGCGCTGACCAGGGCGAGCGACATGGGCTTCACCTTCTACACCCACCCAGAGATCGAGTTCTTCCTGTTCAAGCAGGGGTGGGTGCCGGGGGAGCGACCCGAGCCGATCGACCAGGGCGGCTACTTCGACCACGTGCCGCACGGCAACAGCCACGACTTCCGGCGCGCCGCCATCACGATGCTCGAGACGATGGGCATCTCGGTGGAGTTCAGCCACCACGAGGGCGCTCCGGGGCAGAACGAGATCGACCTGCGCTACGCCGACGCGCTGTCCACCGCGGACAACATCATGACCTTCCGGGCCGTCATCAAGGAGGTCGCCCTCGAGCAGGGCATCTACGCCTCCTTCATGCCCAAGCCCTTCGCCGAGCACCCCGGCTCGGGCATGCACACCCACCTCTCGCTGTTCGAGGGCGACACCAACGCCTTCCACGAGCCGGGCGCGCCCTACCAGCTCTCCAAGACGGGGCGCCAGTTCATCGCGGGGCTGCTGCACCACGGCGCGGAGATCACCGCCATCACCAACCAGTGGGTCAACTCCTACAAGCGGCTGTGGGGCGGGGGCGAGGCCCCGGCTCACCTCACCTGGGGGCACAACAACCGGTCGGCCATGATCCGGGTGCCGATGTACAAGCCGAGCAAGGGCAACAGCACGCGGGTCGAGGTGCGCTCCATCGACACCGCCTGCAACCCCTACCTCACCTTCGCGGTGCTCCTCTCGGCCGGGCTCAAAGGCATCGAGGAGGGCTACGACCTCCCCCCCGAGACCCAGGACGACGTCTGGAGTCTGACGTCCTCCGAGCGGCGGGCGATGGGCATCAAGCCGCTGCCGGCCAGCCTCCACGAGGCGATCGGCGTCATGGAGTCCAGCGAGCTGGTGGCCGAGACCCTCGGCGAGCACACCTTCGACTTCTTCCTGCGCAACAAGCGGGCCGAGTGGGACGACTACCGCAACCAGGTCTCCGCCTTCGAGCTCGAGCGCTACCTGCCGCGCCTGTGAGGAGGCCCTGGTGAGCCCGCGTGCCCCGGAGTCGCTGCCGGCCGCGGTCGCGCGGATGGGCTTCTCGAACCCCCGACGGGCTCAAGCCCTGCTCGACGACCCGGCCATCGCCGACATCGCGGGGAGCGTCGACCGGATCGACGAGGGGGGGATCAGCGAAGGGCTCGCCGGCATCCCCGACCCCGACGGAGCGCTGCTGGGGCTGGTGCGGTTCATGGAGGCCGTCAAACGCGACCAGGACCTGGTGCAGCCGGTGACCCGCGCCCTGCTGGCCCCGGGACCGGCGCGCGACCGGATGCTCGCCGTCTTCGGCTCCTCGGCGGCGCTCGCCGACCACCTCGTCGTCAACCCGCACCACTGGACCGCCGTGGTCGAGGCCGCTCCGCTGACGGCCGCGCAACGGGTGGAGCGGCTCGTCGCGGCGGTCACCGATCCGGGGGAGGCGCCCGCGATCGACGTGCTCCGCACGGCCTACCGGGAGCAGCTGCTCGGGATCGCGGCCATCGACCTCACCGCGCCCGACCCGGTGGAGACCCTCCCGGAGACGGCGGCCGCGCTGGCCGACCTGGCCGAGGCGGCGCTCGAGGCGGCCCTGGTCATCGCACGGGCGGAGGTCGGGCCGGATGCCGACCGCACCCGTCTGGCGGTGATCGCGATGGGCAAGACGGGCGGGCGCGAGCTCAACTACATCTCCGACGTCGACGTCATCTTCGTCGCGGAGCCGGCCGAGGACGTGCCCGAGGAGGAGTCGACGGCGGTGGCCATCGACCTCGCGACTCGGCTGATGCGGATCTGCAGCGCGTCCACCGCCACCGGGGCCCTCTGGCAGGTCGACCCTGCCCTGCGGCCCGAGGGCCGCAACGGACCGCTGGTGCGCACCGTGGCGAGCCACCAGGCCTACTACGAGCGGTGGGCCAAGACGTGGGAGTTCCAGGCCCTGCTCAAGGCCCGGCCGGTCGCGGGGGACCGGGAGGTCGGCCAGACCTACTGCGAGGCCGTCCAGCCGATGGTCTGGCAGGCGTCCTCGCGGGACAACTTCGTGGACGACGTGCAGGCCATGCGTCGACGCGTGGAGCAGCACATCCCCGCCGGGGAGGCCGACCGGCAGATCAAGCTCGGCCCGGGTGGCCTGCGTGACGTGGAGTTCTCGGTCCAGCTGCTCCAGCTCGTGCACGGGCGCGCCGACGAGTCACTTCGCACGGCGACGACCCTCGAGGGCCTGGCCGCCCTCTCGGCCGGGGGGTACGTCGGCCGCGACGACGCGGCCACCCTCGCTGCGGCCTACCGGCTGCTGCGCACGCTCGAGCACCGCATCCAGCTGTTCCGGCTCCGGCGCACCCACCTGATGCCGACGGCCGACTCCGACCTGCGCAGGCTGGGCCGGGCGCTGGGTCACAAGTCCGAGCCGGCCGAGGCCGTCGTGAAGCAGTGGCGCACGCAGCAGCGTGAGGTGCGCCGGCTGCACGAGCGGATCTTCTACCACCCGCTGCTCTCCGCGGTGGCCAGGCTCTCCGACGCCGAGGTGCGCCTCACCCCCGAGGCTGCCCGGGAACGGTTGTCCGCCTTGGGGTTCCGTGACCCGCGGGGTGCGCTGAAACACCTGGCAGCCCTGACCGACGGGGTGAGCCGCCGAGCCTCCATCCAGCGGCAGCTGCTTCCCGTGATGCTGGGGTGGTTCGCCGACGAGGCCGACCCGGATGCCGGTCTGCTCGCCTTCCGCAGGATCAGTGACGAGCTGGGGTCGACCCACTGGTACCTCCGGCTCCTTCGCGACGAGGGGTCAGCCGCCGAACGGCTGGCGCACACCCTCGCCCGGAGCCGGTTCGCGGCCAACCTCCTGGAGCAGGCGCCGGAGTGCGTGCAGTTCCTGGGCGACTCCTCCGGCATGCGACCGCGACCGCGCGAGGACCTCGTGCGCCGGATGCGCTCGGCGGCGGGCCGCAAGGACGACCCCGAGACGGCGGTGCTCGCGGCCCGCACCATCCGCCGCTCCGAGCTCTTCCGCATCGCGGTGGCCGACCTGGCGGGCGAGCTGTCGCTCGACGCCCTGGGTGAGGCGATGACCGACCTCACCTCGGCGCTGCTGGAGGTCACCCTCGAGGTGTGCCTGCGCGAGGTCGAGACCCGCACCGGCGCCGCGCCCGTGACCCGGCTGCTGGTGGTCGGGATGGGTCGCCTCGGGGGTCGTGAGCAGGGCTTCGGCTCCGACGCCGACGTCGTCTTCGTGCACGACCCGGTGCCCGGGGTCGAGGAGGCCGCCGCACAGACCCAGGCCCTTGAGGTGGTCAAGGAGCTGATCCGCCTGCTCGGTCGCCCGGGCCCCGACCCCAACCTGGAGATCGACGCCTCGCTGCGACCGGAGGGCAAGAGCGGGCCGCTGGTGCGCTCCCTGGGGTCCTACCGCTCGTACTACGAGCGGTGGTCCCTGGTGTGGGAAGCCCAGGCCCTGCTGCGCGCCTCGCCCGTCGCGGGCGACGTCGACCTCGGCGAGCGCTTCCTCGCCCTCATCGAGCCGATCCGGTGGCCGGACGGCGGGCTCAGCGGCGCCCAGGTCCGCGAGATCCGCACCCTCAAGGCCCGGATGGAGTCCGAGCGGCTGCCACGAGGGGCCGACCGCAAGACGCACTTCAAGCTCGGTCACGGAGGGTTGTCCGACGTGGAGTGGGCGGTGCAGCTGCTCCAGCTCGAACACGCCCACGAGCACCCCGCCCTGCGGACCACCTCAACGATGGCCGCGCTCGCGGGCGCCGAGGAGGCCGGGCTGGTCCGCCGGGAGACGGCATCCGACCTGGCTGCGGCCTGGCGGCTGGCGTCGACGATGCGCAACGCCGGCGTGCTGTTCCGTGCGAAGAGCGTGGACGCCGTGCCCACTGACGGGCGCGACGCCGACGGCATCGCCCGGATCCTCGGGCTGCCCTCGGGGTCCGGGCAGGAGCTGGGCGAGCGCTACCGTCGGGTGGCTCGCCGGGCTCGTGCCGCGCACGAGGCCACCTTCTACGACGAGTGACCGCCTCGGTGTGGGCGGCATTCGGGCGGGGCCAGCCGGAAACCTAGACTGGGCACCATGTCCACCGGCACCGCTGCCAGCCCCCCGCCGAGCCCCGCGACCGGCGTGATTTCGCGGCTCGACCTGCGCGGACGTCGCCTGAGCGCGCGCGAGCTGCGTGCGGCGATGCCCCGCGCGGAGTTCGACGTCGAGGCGGCCCTGGCCGTGGTGGCGCCCATCGTCGAGGACGTGCGCGAGCGGGGTGCCGTGGCGCTCTACGAGGCGGCGGCGCGGTTCGACGGCGTCACCCCCGAGGCCCTGCGTGTGCCCGACGGGGTCGTTGCGGCGGCCCTGGAGACCCTCGACCCTGCGGTCCGGGCCGCCCTGGAGGAGTCGATCCGCCGGGCCCGGCTCGTGCACGCCGACCAGCGCCGGGCCGATGCCACCACCACCGTCGCCGAGGGCGGCACGGTCACCGAGCGCTGGGTGCCGGTCGACCGGGTCGGGCTCTACGTCCCCGGCGGTCTGGCCGTCTACCCGAGCAGTGTCGTGATGAACGTCGTGCCGGCCCAGCTCGCCGAGGTCGGCAGCCTGGCCGTCGCCAGCCCCCCGCAGCGCGACCACGGTGGCTGGCCGCACCCCACGATCCTCGCCGCGTGCGCCCTGCTGGGCGTCGACGAGGTCTACGCCATGGGCGGCGCCCAGGCGGTCGCGGCGTTCGCCTTCGGGTTCGAGGACCACGGCGCGACCTGCGAGCCGGTCTCCCTGGTCACCGGCCCCGGCAACATCTACGTCGCCGCGGCCAAGCGCCTCCTCAAGGGGGTCATCGGCATCGACTCCGAGGCCGGGCCCACCGAGATCGCGGTGCTCGCCGACGACAGTGCGGATGCCGAGCACGTCGCCTCAGACCTGGTGTCCCAGGCCGAGCACGACCCGCTCGCGGCGGCGGTGCTCGTGACCGACAGCCCGGACCTCGCGGAGGCGGTCGAACAGGCACTGACGCGCCGGGTCGCCGCGACCAAGCACACCGAGCGGGTCGCCGCGGCGATGCGCGGCCGGCAGTCGGCGCTCGTCCTCGTGGACGACATCGAGATGGGGCTCGACGTCGTCAACGCCTACGCCGCCGAGCACCTCGAGATCCAGACGCTGGATGCCGCGGCCGTCGCCGCCCGGGTGCGCAACGCGGGCGCGATCTTCGTGGGCCCGTGGGCCCCGGTCAGCCTCGGCGACTACTGCGCGGGCTCCAACCACGTGCTGCCCACCGGTGGGTGCGCCTGCCACAGCAGCGGCCTGTCGGTGCAGTCCTTCCTGCGCGGCATCCACGTCGTCACCTACTCGCAGGACGCGCTGCGCGAGGTCGGGGCCCACGTCGTCACCCTGGCCCGGGCCGAGGACCTCCCAGCCCACGGCGAGGCCGTGCTGGCTCGCGTGCCCGAGGTCGAGCCCGGAGCCTGACTCTCCGTGAGCCAGCACGCTCGCCCATGAGCAACATCCCGTTCCGTGGCACCCGGCGCAGCAGCGCGACCCGACCCATGTCGTCGTGAACGGCCCGTAGTGCTCGGGTGAGCGGGTGTCATCAGCCACTTGAGTACCATTGCGCTGCAGGCGAACACGACGGGCTTGCGCCTAGTTTTCGAATACGTGTTCGAGTAGAATCGAGGCATGTCCAGCACTTCCACCACCGACCTGCGAGCCGTGACGGTCGCGGCCCGGTCGGCGGCGGTGCAGGACGAGGTGGCGGCGATCGGGGCGGAGGTCTCAGCCTGCGGGTCGACCTTGGGTGTCGAGGAGCTGTTCGAGCTGACCGAAGCCGCGCAGGGCGTGGCCAACGCCGCCGACGGTGTCGTGCTGATCGCCTCCGCGCACGCGGCGTCGCACGAAACGAGGTTGACCGAGCGGGGCCCGGTGCAGGTCCACCACGGGGGGGGGTCATCGATGCGATGGCGCCCAGTGAGGTGGCTCTGGCCACGGGGACCACCGTCGGGGTCGCGGGGCACCGGGTGCAGCTGGGTGCGGAGCTGGCCGACCGGTTCCCGAGACTGCTCGCAGGGGTGGTGGCCGGGATGGTGCACGCGAGCACGGCGCGCAAGGTCGTGGCCGCGTGCGAAGGGCTGGATGCCCGGGCGTGCGCGCTGGTGGAGGGTGTGCTGGTGGACCGGCTCCCCGACCTGGACCCCGCACGGGTCACCGCCGTCGCGCGGCGGGTCGCGCACCGGGTCGCCCCGGAGCAGGCCGCGGCGTAGGTGGGGAAGAACCGGCGCTCGCGCACCGTGGAGGTCTCCCCAGGCCTGGACGGCACCACCACGTGGTGGGCGCTGCTGCCGACCGCGGACTCCGCGGTCGCGTGGTCGGCGGTGACCACCCTTGCCGCCGACTACCAGCAGGTGGACCAGTCGCTGTCCATCGACCAGGCCCGCGCCGATGCGATGGTCGACCTGATCCTGCACCGGGTCACCGTCACCGCGGAGGTCACCCTCGGCATCCCCGTCGTCACCACCGGCACCGAAGAAGCGGCCGGCCCCGGTGCCGGGGCGAGCGGACCGGTGGACTGGCTCCACCAGGATGCGCCGCACCCCGAGGTGTCGACCGACCACGCCAGCGGTGAGCCCCGTGACGGCGGGCCGGTCCTGGACGTCGCCGACGTCGAGTGGGTGACCGACCACGACACGGGCGAGGTCGTCATGGTGGCGGACATGATCCCCGCCTCCCGCGCCCTGGTGGGCGTCGTGGCGGTCCCCCCGGAACGGGTGGGTGACGGGGCCGTCGTCCTGGCCCCGTCCAATACCGGGGTCGCGATCTCCGGGTGCGCCATCCCCGGCATCGGCTGGGTCGAGGCGGACACCGTCGCGGGGATCTGCTCCACCTTCCCGCTCACCATCGGGCGGGCCCTCCTCGAGAAGACCACCGGCACCCTGCTGGAGACCACCACCGCGGCCTACACGCCGGGCCGGGCGATCCGACGGCACGTCCAGACCAGGGACGGGACCTGCCGGACGTGGGGCTGCACCCACCCCGTGTACCGGTGCGATCTCGACCACACGAAGCCTTGGCCGGTCGGGGCCACGGCCTCGAACAACCTGGCCGGGTTGTGCCGGCGCCACCACCAGATGAAGCAGCGCGCGCGATGGCGCTACACCATGGACCGCGACGGCACCATCACCTGGGTCTCACCCACCGGCGCCAAGCGGGTCACCCACCCCGACCACACTCCCTGGCCCCCACCCCACACCGAGCCGGAGCCCGATCCGAGGACGGCCGGCACACCGGCAGCGGAGTGTTACCCGACCGCCCCACCCTTCTGACCGTCAGGGCATCGCGGCGGGCTTCGAGATCTGCGCCTGCGGAAGGGCACCTTCGAGCGCGACCCCCGGGCCTTCTAGACTTCCCGGCATGGACCCCCGCGAGACCGTCGAGGCGATGCTGCGCCCCGACCTGCTGGGGCGAAGTGCCTACGGCGCACCGCAGCTCGACGTGCCGGTCGCGCTCAACACCAACGAGAGCTCGTATGCAGTGCCGCCGGTCGTCGTCGACGCCGTCACCGCCGCGGTGGCCGCGGTCACCCCCGGGCTGAACCGCTACCCGGACCGCGAGTTCACCGCGCTCCGGAACGCGCTCGCGGCCTACCTCTCCCGGTCGGGCACGCAGGTGGGGGCCGAGTCGGTCTGGGCCGGCAACGGCTCCAACGAGGTGCTCCTCCACCTGCTCCAGGCCTTCGGCGGGCCGGGACGCACGGCCCTCGGGTTCACCCCGGCATACTCCATGCACCCGATCATCACCACGACGACCGGCACGAGGTGGGTCGACGGCCTGCGGGGGGTGCCGGGCGGCGGCGCGTTCGACCTGGACGTGGAGTCCGCGGTGGCCCAGGTGCGGGTGCAGCGCCCGGACGTCGTCTTCCTGTGCTCGCCGAACAACCCGACGGGCACGGCGCTGGACCTCGACGTCGTGCTCGCCGTGCACGACGCCGCCGAGGGCGCGCTCGTGGTGGTCGACGAGGCCTATGCCGAGTTCGCCCGGCCCGGCACGGCCAGCGCCCTCACCCTGCTGGCCGGGCGACCCCGGCTCGTCGTCACCCGCACGATGAGCAAGGCTTTCGCCATGGCCGGTGCCCGCCTCGGCTACCTCTCTGCGGACCCCGCGGTCGTGGACGCCCTGCGCCTGGTGCGGATGCCCTACCACCTGTCGACGCAGAGCCAGGCCGTCGCGGGTGCAGCCCTGGCGCACGCCGACCTCATGCTGGAGAGCGTCGCGGCGATCAAGGAACAGCGGGACCGGATCGTGCGGGAGGTCGCCGCCATGGGGCTGGACCCGGTGCCCAGCGACGCCAACTTCGTGCTCTTCGGTGGGCTCGCCGACGCGAACGCCACGTGGTCGGCGCTCCTCGACACGGGAGTCCTCGTCCGTGACGTCGGCATCGCCCACTATCTTCGTGTCACGGCCGGGACTCCGCACGAGGTCACCCGGTTCCTCGAGGCACTCGCCGCGCTCGTGCCCACCCACCGCCGCACCGACGACCACTCAGGAGACGCACCGTGAGCAGCCTCGACGCCCGCACCGCCACGGTGCGCCGGTCCACGTCCGAGAGCACCGTCGAGGTGAGCGTGGACCTCGACGGCACCGGGGCCGGGCAGGTCAGCACCGGCGTGCCCTTCTACGACCACATGCTGCTGTCCCTCGCGAAGCACTCTCTCATCGACCTCACGGTCCAGGCGTCCGGCGACACCCACGTCGACGCGCACCACACGGTCGAGGACGTCGCCATCGTGCTCGGCCAGGCGGTCCGCGAGGCGCTGGGCGACAAGACCGGCATCTCGCGCTTCGGCGACGCCACCGTGCCGCTCGACGAGGCGCTCGTGCAGGCGGTCGTCGACGTCGCGGGGCGCCCCTACTGCGTGCACGAGGGCGAGCCCGAGGGGCAGCAGTACGTCGTGATCGGTGGGCACTACGTCGGCTCCCTGACCCGCCACGTGCTCGAGTCGTTCGCGTTCCACGCCCAGATCGCCCTCCACGTCCGCGTGCTGTCCGGGCGCGACCCGCACCACATCGTCGAGGCGCAGTTCAAGGCGCTCGCCCGCGCGCTGCGCGCCGCGGTGGCCCTCGACCCGCGTGTCGACGGCGTCCCGAGCGCCAAGGGCGCCCTCTAAGCCCGTGGCTCCCGACGGGAGGTCCACCTCAGGGCACGGGCTGGTGCTCGTGCGCCGGTCGCCCACGGCCGTCCAGCGGTGGTTGCGCAAGGGCATGGTGCCGACGACCGTGGCCCCGCTCGGCGCGTGGACCGGCATCACCCTGTCCCAGAAGCAGGCGCGCAGCGCCTCGCCCTACGACGTGGCCCTCGAGCTGCTGGCCGCCCGGCCGGTCCCGCGACGGGCCAGGCCCGCGATCGGCTTCTTCGAGCTCCAGGGGCGGGCCGCGTTCACGGTGCAGTCGGCCGGGCTGCGGTCGGCCCACCGCTGGCTGGTCTGGGAGCCGCGGCGAGGTGTGGTGCGGACTCCTGACCTGCCCCGCCTGCGGCTCTCCCTGCTGCTGGACGCCGCCGGTGCGTCCGGGAGCGTGCGGGCCGAGTCGGTCGCGGAGGTGCTGGCGTCCGGCCAGGGGTCGCCGCTGGACCTCCTGGTGACGGTGCTGGGCGTGCTCGGCCTGCCGGGCAAGGACCTCCTCCTGCGGCGCGACTGCACGGGCGCGACGGATGTCGAGCCCACGCAACGCGCCGTCATCGCCTTCGACCGGTTGATGGCCGACGAGGCCGCCCACCTCGTGGACATGGCCGTGGACGAGCCGCGCCGCCCGCGAGGGGCCGAGCGCGACCGGGGGCCGTTGACGTGAGCGCGGCGGTCGTCGTCCTCGACTACGGCAGCGGCAACATCCGCAGCGCCGTGCGCGCGCTGGAGCACGTGGGTGGCGACGTGCTGCTCACCGGAGACCCCGAGGCCGCCCTGGCCGCGGACGGCCTGTTCGTGCCGGGCGTCGGCAACTTCCACGCCTGCATGGCCGGGCTCGCTGCTGCGCGTGGGCCCCTGATCATCGGGCGGCGCCTCGCCGGAGGTCGCCCCGTGCTCGGGGTGTGCGTCGGGATGCAGGTGATGTTCGAGGGGTCCACCGAGCCCAGCGCCACACCGGTGCCGGGGGTGGGGGAGTGGCCGGGCACCGTCTCGAGGCTCACCGCGCCGGTCGTGCCCCACATGGGCTGGTCGGGCGTGGAGGTGCCCGGTGGCAGCACGCTCTTCGCGGGGGTGGAGTCCGAGCGCTTCTACTTCGTGCACTCCTACGCCGCCCACACGTGGGAGGTGCCCCCGCCCGGCGTCACGTTCGCGGCGGTCGAACCCCGCGTCACCTGGGCCGTGCACGGCGAACGGTTCGTCGCGGCCGTGGAGAACGGCCCGCTCGCCGCCACCCAGTTCCACCCCGAGAAGTCCGGTGATGCGGGCCTGGCGCTGTTGGAGAACTGGGTCCGTAGTCTGTGACGAGCCCATGACCCGAGTCGTGAGCCCGGTTGGCGCCCAGAGCGACCACCTGAGCACACGACTCCCGCATGACCACCCCGGAGGACCCCCCGTGCCCGATCAGCCCCGCCTGGAGCTCCTGCCCGCCGTCGACGTCGTGGGCGGTCGCGCGGTGCAGCTCGTGCAGGGCGTCGCCGACACCGGCGGCGAGTTCGGCGACCCCGTGGCGGCGGCCCTGGCCTGGCAGGAACAGGGTGCCGAGTGGCTCCACCTCGTCGACCTCGACGCGGCGTTCGGGCGCGGCTCCAACGCCGAGCTCCTCTCGCGGATCGTCGGAACGCTGGACATCAAGGTCGAGCTGAGCGGCGGCATCCGGGATGCCGAGTCCCTGGACCGCGCCCTCGCCGGCGGATGCCGGCGGGTCAACCTCGGCACCGCGGCGCTGGAGGACCCGGAGTGGACCGCGAAGGCGATCGCGGAGCACGGCGACGCGGTGGCGGTGGGGCTCGACGTACGGGGGACGACGCTGGCGGCCCGCGGGTGGACGCGGGAGGGCGGTGACCTGTGGGAGACCCTCGCCCGGCTCGACGCCGAGGGGTGCGCCCGCTACGTGGTGACCGACGTCGCCAAGGACGGCATGCTCCAGGGCCCGAACCTGCCCCTGCTGCGCGAGGTGTGCGCCCGCACCGACCGTCCGGTCGTGGCCTCCGGCGGGGTCTCCACGCTGGCCGACATCGAGGCGATCCGTGGCCTCGTCGGCGAGGGGGTGGAGGGCGCCATCGTGGGCTCGGCGCTCTACAAGGGCGCCTTCACGCTGCCCGAGGCCCTCGATGCCGCCGGCCGCCCATGACAAGGGGAACCGGGGCCCCGGGCGCCGAGGCCTCTCGCGCGGACTCGGCGCAGCTGCCGTGGGCCGGGCGGGACCTCTCACCCAGCGGGTTCGAGGGTGACAGCGGGGCCGCCGACGAGACCCTGCGCGACGCCCTGGCCGGTGAGGCCGACGACGCCACGCTCATGCGCGCCCTGGAGGCCGCCCGGCTGCTCGTCCCCATCGTCGCGGAGCCCGCGGCGCTGGACACCTCCGGTGCGCACGTCGTGGACGCGCAGGTCGACCTGGCCGCCGTGACCCTCGTCGCACCGGACGGGCAGCGCGCCCTCCCGGTCTTCACGAGCACCGAAGCCCTGTCGTCGTGGGATGCAGCAGCCCGCCCGGTGCCGGTGACTCCCGCGCGGGCCGCCCAGGCGGCGGTGTCCGAGGGGTGCGAGGTGATCGTCGTCGACGTGGCCGGCCCCGCCACGCGCGTGCTGCGCCCCTCGATGGTCTGGGCGCTCGCGCAGGACCGCCCGTGGCAGGCGCCCCGGGAGGACCCGTTCGTCGCGCGCAGCGTGACCCGGGCGCTCGCGCCGGAGAGCGACATCGGCTCCTTCGAGCTCGAGGAGGGCACCCCGCTCGGGCACGGGGTCCTCGGTGTCGTCCTCGACCTGCGCCCCGGCCTCCAACCCGAGCAGGTGCGCGCCGTCGCCAAGCGCGTGGGGGAGCGGCTGGCCACCGACGGTGAGCTGCGGGCCCGGATCGACGGGCTGGCCTTCCGGATCCGCTGAGGTGGGCCGGCGGATTTCGGGGTATGCCGGGCCCGCTGGTATCGTGGCCTGCTGACCGACCGCTCCACCCGGGGCGGTGTGCAAGAGAAGCTCGCTTCCACCCGCGTCGACGCTTGCGTCGCCGGGTCCACTGGTCCACGACGTGAGTCGTGCCACGCCCGAGATGGGCGCGGCGACGGCATACCGTCAGTGGTCGGATGGACGGAGCCCGAGGCTTCTCGCGCACACGGCGCGAGGAGCCTCTTCTCGTGTCGGTGGTCAGGACAGACGACGCGACGAAGGAGAAACACATCAGCGAGCCACGCATCAACGACCGCATCCGGGTTCCCGAGGTGCGGTTGGTCGGCCCGAACGGCGAGCAGGTCGGGATCGTCCGCGTCGAGGATGCCCTGCGCCTCGCCGCCGAGGCGGACCTGGACCTCGTCGAGGTGGCACCGATGGCCAAGCCACCGGTTGCCAAGCTCATGGACTTCGGCAAGTTCAAGTACGAAGCCGCCATGAAGGCCCGCGAAGCACGCAAGAACCAGGTCAACACGGTCATCAAGGAGATCAAGCTCCGCCCGAAGATCGACCCGCACGACTACGGCACCAAGAAGGGCCACGTCGAGCGCTTCCTCAAGGGCGGGGACAAGGTCAAGGTGACGATCATGTTCCGCGGTCGTGAGCAGTCCCGCCCCGAGCTCGGGTACCGGCTGCTCCAGCGCCTGGCCGAGGACATCGTCGAGCTCGGCACCGTGGAGTCCTCGCCCAAGCAGGACGGCCGCAACATGGTCATGGTCATCGCGCCGACGAAGAAGAAGGCCCAGGCCATGGCCGAGCAGCGACGCCGCCGCGACGAGGCCTCCCACGCATCCGAGGACGCCGTTCAGCACGAGGCCACCGACGTGGTCGACGGGCCCGAGGGCACCGCGGAGAGCACGACCGAGAGCGCGACCGAGAGCGCGACCGAGACCGTCTGAGCAGCATCCGCGAACCTCTGCACCACCGAACCTCTGCACCACCGAACTGCAAGGAGATCGGCACCATGCCGAAGAACAAGACGCACAGCGGCGCCAAGAAGCGTTTCCGGGTGACCGGGTCGGGCAAGATCATGCGCGAGCAGGCCGGCCACGTCCACAAGTTCCACGAGAAGACCCCGCAGAAGGCTCGCGCCCTCAGCAAGGACATCCTCGTGTCCGAGAACGACGTCAAGAAGATCAAGAAGCTTCTCGGCCGCTGAGCCGCCCCCCACCCCCAGATTTCGCCAGACAGCAAGGAGCAATCACGTGGCACGCGTGAAGCGGGCGGTCAACGCCCATAAGAAGCGCAGGGTCGTCCTCGAGCGGGCCAGCGGTTACCGCGGGCAGCGCTCGCGGCTGTACCGCAAGGCCAAGGAGCAGGTCCAGCACAGCCTCGGCTACAGCTACCGGGACCGCCGGGCCCGCAAGGGCGACTTCCGTCGCCTGTGGATCCAGCGGATCAACGCTGCGTCCCGCGCGAACGGCATGACCTACAACCGGTTCATCCAGGGCCTGAAGGCCGCTGAGATCGAGGTCGACCGCCGCATGCTCGCCGAGCTCGCGGTCAACGACGAGGCCGCCTTCACCGCGCTCGTCGAGATCGCCCGGGCCCACCAGCCCGTCCAGACGCCGGCCAAGGCCTCCGCCTGACTCGCGACCGGTGCTGACCAACCCCCGGGCCGACCGGGTCCGGGCGGTCGCATCCCTCTCGAGGCGGCCGGTGCGTGCGCCCACCGGCCGCTTCGCCGTCGAAGGCCCCCAGGGGGTCCGTGAGGCGGTGCGGTATGCCGCCCCACGTGTCCTCGACCTCTACCTCACCCCCGAGGCCGCGCAGCGCTACGCCGCCGACATCGTCGAGCCGGCCCGCGCCGCCGGCCTCCGGCTCCACGAGGTCACGGCCGAGGTGCTCACCGCGATGTCCGAGGCCGAGACCCCCCAGGGAGTGCTAGCCGTGCTCTCGGTCGACCTCCCCGAGCTGGACGACGTGCTGTCCGGAAGCCCGCGCCTGTTGATCCTGCTGAGCGAGGTCCGGGACCCGGGCAACGCCGGCACCGTGATCCGGGGCGCGGACGCTGCGGGAGCCGACGCCGTGCTCGTGTCGAGCTCGTCGGTGGACGTCCGCTCCCCGAAGGTGGTGCGGTCGACCGCCGGCTCGCTCTTCCACCTGCCGGTCGTGACCGGCCTGGACCTGGCGCCCACGCTGCGGTCGCTGGCGGCGCGCGGCATCCGGACGTATGCGGCGGACGGCGCCGGCCGCACGCTGCTCCCGGACGCCGACCTGTCCGTGGCGCACTGCTGGGTCATGGGAAACGAGGCGAACGGCCTCACGGCCCAGACCCGCGAGGCCTGCGACGACGTGGTGCGGGTGCCCATCCACGGCCGCGCGGAGTCGCTCAACCTCGCGATGGCCGCGACCCTGTGTCTCTTCGCCTCGGCAGGCGTGCAGGGTGGGCGGGCCGGTGCACGGTAACCTGCACGCCATGGACGACCCGTTCGCGATCCCCACGGACGTGGCGGCACACGGGCTCGAGTTCCTGCCCGACGGGCTGGTCGCCACCATCGGCCCGGACCGGGTGGTGGGGTTCATGAACTCGCCCGCGGAGCGGATCTCCGGTCTGACCTCGCAGGAGGTCGTCGGCCGTGACATCACCGAGGCGTTCCCCCTCCAGGATCTCAGTGGTGTGTCGTGGTGGGAGATCAGCGACCCGTGGGACGGGCTGGCGACCCGCACGGGTCACCGGGAGCGCCTGCTGGTGCTTCCCTCGGGCCGTGAGGTGCTCGTGACGGCGAAGTACGTGCGGTCGGGGCGGAACGGCCCCGTCCAGAGCGTGGTGCTGGGGCTGCGCGACGCCGAGGGCCGGCGCCGCGCGGAGGCCGAGAGCGCGGCGCTGCTGACCACCGTCGCCCACGAGCTTCGTTCCCCGCTCACCGGCGTCAAGGGCTTCTCCTCGACGCTGCTGCGCAACTGGGCCCGGTTCACCGACGACCAGAAGCTGCTCATGCTCCAGACGATCGAGGCCGACGCCGACCGGGTGACCCGGCTCATCACCGAGCTGCTCGACGCCTCCCGGATCGACGCGCGGCGCCTGACGGTGCACCCGCAGCCGCTCGACGTCGCGTCGGTGCTGTCCTCGCAGGTGGAGCGGCGGGTGGCCGCCGGCGCCACGCGGGAGCGTTTCGTGGTCGACGTCCCGGCCGACCTGCCGCCGGTGTGGGCCGACGCCGACCGGCTGGAGCAGGTCGTGAGCAACCTCGTGGAGAACGCGCTCCGTCACTCCCGGCACACGGTGCGGCTCGCGGCGGAGTCCTCGGACCACGAGGGTGAACCAGCCGTGGACCTCGTCGTGGCCGACGACGGTGACGGCGTGCCGGTCGAGCACCGAGAGCTCGTCTTCTCGCGCTTCTGGCAGGCCGGAGCCAAGCACGGCACGGGTCTCGGGCTCTTCCTCGTGCGCGGACTGATGACCGCGCACGGTGGTGCGGTGGTGGTCGAGGAGGCGCCCGAAGGTGGCGCGCTGATGCGCGCCACCTTCCCGGACGTCCCCGACCTCCCCTGAGGCCTCCGGCGGCCGACCACCAGGAGCTGGTGGCGTTCGGGTGGTCTCAGTTGGTCCGACCGGTCTCAGCCGGCTCGGTGGATGCCGCCGTGACGTCCTCGTCCTCCATCCCGGGGATGGCGTCACCGGAGTCGGCCCGGACCTTGGCCTCGATCCGCTTGCCCACCTCGGCATCGACGTTGCGCCAGTAGGCGAAGGCCCGCTCCAGGACGTCCTCGCGGACGCCACCCAGGGCACCGGCCACCGTGTCGACGAACCGGTCCCGCTGGGCGTCGTCGAAGACCTCGCGGACCAGGGTGCCCGGCTGGGTCCAGTCGTCGTCCTCGGCGTGCAGGAGGTAGGCCTGCCGGACCATCTCGCCGTCGGCCTCCCAGCCCTCGGCGACGGTGCCCTGGGCGTCGGAGTGTCCACGTCCCGAGCTGTTCGGCACGTAGGTGGGGCCGCCCTTGACCTCGTAGTTCATCGGGCCGTCGAACACGAGGTGGTTCTGGTCCGGGACGATGGAACGATTGACCGGCAGCTGGTCGGCGTTGGTGCCGACCCGCGCGCGGTGGGCGTCCGCGTAGGAGAAGACCCGCGCGAGCAGCATCTTGTCCGGGGAGAAGCCGATGCCCGGCACGATGTTGCTCGGCGCGAAGGTCGCCTGCTCGATCTGGGCGAAGTGGTTCACCGGGTTCTCGTCGAGCGAGAAGGTGCCCACCTTGATGAGCGGGTAGTCCTCGTGCGGCCACGTCTTGGTGAGGTCGAAGGGGTTGAACCGGTAGTCCTTCGCGTCCGCGTAGGGCATCACCTGGATGTGCAGCGTCCAACTCGGGTGGTCACCGCGCTCGATCGCCTCGAAGAGGTCGCGACGGTGGAAGTCGGCATCCGCCCCGGCCAGCTGCTCGGCCTCCTCATTACTGAGGTTGTCGATGCCCTGGTCGCTCTTGAAGTGGAACTTCACCCAGAAGCGCTCGCCCTCGGCGTTGCTGAACATGTAGGTGTGCGAGCCGTACCCGTTCATGGAGCGCCACGACCGGGGGAGCCCTCGGTCACCCATGAGGTAGGTGACCTGGTGGGCGGACTCGGGTGAGTTGGTCCAGAAGTCCCACTGCATCGTGCCGTCCCGCAGGCCGGAGTCGGCGAGCCGCTTCTGGCTGCGGATGAAGTGCGGGAACTTCATCGGGTCGCGGAGGAAGAACACCGGCGTGTTGTTGCCGACCATGTCCCAGTTGCCCTCCTCGGTGTAGAAGCGCAGCGCGAACCCGCGCACGTCCCGCCAGGTGTCGGGGGAGCCGAGCTCGCCGGCGACGGTGGAGAACCGTGCCAGGGTCCGCACGCTCGCGCCCTGCTGGAAGACGGCTGCCTTGGTGAACCGGGAGATGTCCTCGGTGCACTCGAAGCGGCCGAACGCGCCCGAGCCCTTGGCGTGCGGCTTGCGCTCGGGGATGTTCTCGCGGTTGAAGTGGGCAAGGGTGTCGAGCAGGTGTACGTCGTGCAGCATCAACGGCCCGTTCGGGGACAGGCTCAGGCTGTGCTGGTCGCTCTCCGCCGGGGCTCCGTTGGCCATCGTCGACCCCGTGGGGGTGCCCAGGGGGGCTCCGTCTGCGTACGGATCAGTCGTCGTCATCGTCTCTCCTCGCTCCGGTGGCGACGTTCGTCGCCGCCACCGCCCACCGTCGCACCTCTTCTTGAGTCGGTCAAAAGTTGGCCACTCCTCCTGGCTGCCGTGTCTCTCGGTTGGCGGGTGTCGGAGCGGGGTGTCAGAGTGTCCCGGTGTCCCCCGTGTCGTTCGCGCCCTATCGTCGGGCGCTGGCCAACCGACCCCTGCGAACGGCCCTGATCCTCGGGACCCTCGTGCGCGGGCCGGTGTTCGCGGGTGGCATCCTGCTCACCGTCCACGTCGTGACCACCTTGGGTCGGTCCTACGCCGCCGCGGGGCTGCTCACGGCGGTCGCCACCGTGGCCATCGCCGTCAGTGGTCCGTGGCGCGGAAAGCTCCTCGACCGCCACGGGCTGCGGCAGGTGGTGGCCCCCTCGGTGGTCGTCGCTCTCGTGTGCTGGAGCATCGCTCCGTTCGTGGGCTACTGGCTGCTGCTCTTCCTGGCTCTCGTGGCCGGGTTGTTCGTCGTCCCCACCTTCTCGATCACCCGGCAGGCGGTCATCGCCGCGGTCCCCGAGGCGGACCGGCGCACGGCGATCTCCCTGGACTCCGCGACCGTCGAGCTGTCCTTCATGATCGCGCCGGCGCTCGCCGTGTGGGCCGCCGCCCACTGGTCCACGGCGTGGGTGCTGTTCATCACGCAGATGCTGGGGGTCGTCGCCGGTGCAGCCATGTGGGTGGTGGACCCGCCGCTGCGCAGTGACGCCGAACGATCCGAGCGAGCGGATGCCGTGCCGCGCGCCTCGTGGTTCCGGATGCCCTTCGTGGCCATGTGCCTCGCGGTGCTGGCGTCGACCGTGGTGCTGGGGGGGTCGGACATCTCGATCGTGGCGGCCATGCGCGACTTCGACGCGACCTCACGCATCGGTCTGGTGCTCCTGCTCTGGGGGGCGGGCTCGCTCATCGGCGGTCTCACCTACGGCGCGCTCCACCGACCGATCTCCCCGTTCTGGCTCCTGGCCGCCCTCGCCGTCGCGACAGCGCCGATGGCCCTGGCCACCTCCGCGTGGAGCCTGGCCGCCATCAGCTTCGTGGCGGGGCTGCTGTGCGCTCCCACGATCACCGCGACGATCGACCAGGCCAGCCGCCTGGTGCCGGCGGAGGCGCGCGGCGAGGCCATGGGCTGGCACGGGTCGTTCATGACCGCCGGTGGCGCCCTCGGCGCGCCCTTCGCGGGGGTGGCCATCGACCGCTACGGCTTCGGCGGTGGCTTCATCGCGGTGGCGGCCGTCGGGCTGGCCATCGCCCTGGTCGGTCTCGCTGCGGTCCGGGTCCGTCAGTCCGTGGACCGGCGGGATCTGCAGGCGAGCCGGGGGTGAGCGGTCCCGTGGCGCTAGGCTGACCGGGTGATGTCGACCGCTCAGCGATTTACCGGGCCCTCGGGCCACGTCGACCGCGCCAACTGAGCGCAGGTCCTGGCACGGCATTCGCTGCGTCCGCACCCGCCCGGGGGCCAGACCACCCCAGCCCCGGCGTGCTTCGAGCCTCCTAGACTCGGGCCCGCCCCACCCCCGCCCGAAGTGGACACCATGTCAGGACCCAACACCAGCTACGACCCCGTCGAGGTCGCCGCGCTCGACCCCCAGGCCGTCCAGGACGCCGTGACGGACGCCGTCTGTGCCGCCGGGGCGGCATCCTCCCTCGATGAGCTGAAGGCGGCACGCACGGCTCACCAGGGTGACAGGAGCGCGCTCGCCCTCGCGAACCGCGAGATCGGCGCCCTGCCGCCCAGCGCGAAGGCGGAGGCCGGCAAGCGCGTGGGGGCGGCCCGCGGCCGGGTGGCGGCGCTGTTCGCGGCCCGCCAGGCCGAGCTCGAGGCCGAGCGCGACGAGCGCATCCTCACCGAGGAGTCCGTCGACGTCACCCTGCCCACTGGCCGCCGGCCGCTGGGTCGGCGCCACCCGATCGAGCTGATGTCGCAGCGCATCGCCGACCTGTTCGTCGGAATGGGCTGGGAGATCGCCGAGGGTCCGGAGATCGAGGCCGAGTGGTTCAACTTCGACGCGCTGAACTTCGACGCCGACCACCCCGCGCGCCAGATGCAGGACACGTTCTACGTCGACCCGCCCGAGGACGGTCTCGTGCTGCGCACGCACACCTCCCCGGTGCAGGCCCGGACCCTGCTCGAGCGCGGAGTGCCGGTCTACGTCGCCGCGATCGGCCGGGTCTTCCGCACCGACGAGCTCGACGCCACCCACATGCCGGCGTTCCACCAGGTCGAGGGGCTCGCGGTGGACGAGGGCATCACCATGGCCCACCTCAAGGGCACCCTCGACCGGCTCGCGGCCGAGCTGTTCGGCGAGGGCATCACCACCCGGCTCCGGCCCTCGTTCTTCCCGTTCACCGAGCCGAGCGCCGAGATGGACCTGCGCTGCTTCGTCTGCCGGGGCGAGGACCCGGACTGTCGCACCTGCAAGGGCACGGGGTGGATCGAGTGGGGTGGCTGCGGGATGGTCAACCGCAACGTCCTCACGGCGTGCGGCGTCGACGCCGACCGCTACACCGGTTTCGCGTTCGGCATGGGCATCGACCGGGCGCTGATGTTCCGCACCGGGGTCAGCGACATGCGGGACATGATCGAGGGCGACGTGCGCTTCGACGCCCAGTTCGGGATGGAGATCTGATGCGCGTTCCCATCGACTGGCTGCGCGACTACGTCGACGTCCCCGCCGACGTCTCTGGCGCGCAGGTCGCCGCCGACCTCGTGCGCGTCGGGTTGGAGGAGGAGGGGCTGCACACCGGAGGGGTCACCGGGCCCCTCGTCGTCGGCCGCGTGCTGAGCCGGGTGGCCGAGCCGCAGAAGAACGGCAAGACGGTCAACTGGTGCAGGGTCGACGTGGGTGATGCCAACGGCACCGGCGAGCCCCAGGGCATCGTGTGCGGTGCCCACAACTTCGACGTCGACGACCTCGTCGTCGTGATCCTCCCCGGCGGCGTGCTGAGCACTCCGCAGGGTCCGTTGACCGTGAGCGCCCGAAAGACCTACGGACACGTGTCGGCGGGCATGATCTGCTCCGAGCGCGAGCTCGGCATCGGCGACGACCACGACGGCATCCTCGTGCTGGGCCGTCGGTTCGCCGAGGACGCCGGCACCCTGGAGCGGCTCACGCCCGGATCCGACGCCATCACCCTGCTCGGGCTGGACCGCGAGACGGTCGAGGTCAACGTCACGCCCGACCGCGGCTACTGCTTCTCGGTCCGTGGCATCGCGCGGGAGTACTCGCACGCGACCGGCGCGGTCTTCACGGACCCGGCATCCGCCCTGGCGGCCGCCGCCCCCGCGGCCACCGACGGCGGCTTCCCCGTGGAGCTCCACGACCGGTCCCCGATCCGGGACCGCGACGGGTGTGACCGCTACGTCGTGCGGGTCGTCCGGGGCATCGACCTCGCGGCCCCCACGCCACGGTGGATGGCCACGCGGCTCACCGAGGCCGGCATGCGCTCGATCTCGCTGGCCGTCGACGTCACGAACTACGTCATGCTCGGGCTCGGGCAGCCGCTGCACGCCTTCGACCTCGACACCCTCGAGGGGCCGATCGTGGTCCGCCGCGCCCACGCCGGCGAGCGGCTCACCACCCTCGACGGCTCCGACCGGGCCCTCGACCCGGGGGACCTGCTCATCACCGACCGTGGCGGCGACCGCGCCGTGGCCCTCGCCGGCGTCATGGGCGGGGCCGAGACCGAGGTGGGACGCTCGACCACCGACGTCCTCATCGAGTCCGCCCACTTCGAGCCGGTCACCGTCGCGCGCACCGCGCGCCGCCACCGGCTCCCGTCGGAGGCCTCGCGTCGCTTCGAGCGGGGTGTCGACCCGGCGCTCGCCGCGGCTGCGGCCCAGCTCGCGGTCGACCTCCTGGTCGAGCACGGCGGTGGCGCGGCGGATCCGGACGTCACCGACGTGGGCCACCCGGCCGGCCCGGCTCCGGTCACGATGGACGCGGAATTCCCGGCCCGGATCGTCGGGGTCGACTACCCGGCATCCGAGGTCACCACCATCCTCGAGTCGATCGGCTGCGAGGTGTCGGACGACGCGGACGTCCTCACGGTCGTGCCGCCGACCTGGCGGCCGGACCTCACGACGCCAGAGGACCTCGTCGAGGAGGTGGCCCGCATCCACGGCTACGAGCGGATCCCGTCGATCGTGCCGACCCCGCCCGGTGGGGGCGGCCTGACGCACGGCCAGCGCGTGCGGCGCACGGTCGCCGACGTGCTCGCCGGTCAGGGTCTGAGCGAGGTGTGGAGCGCGCCGTTCGTGGCGGCCGACCGGTATGCCGCGCTCGGCCTGGACGTCGACGTCGAAGTCGCACGCGGGGTGCGCCTCGCGAACCCCCTGTCCGACGAGCAACCCCTCATGCGCACCAGGCTCCTCGCGACGCTGGTCGACGCCTTGCGGCGCAACGTCGCTCGCGGCACCCGCGACGTCGGCCTCTTCGAGGTCGGGCTCGTCGTGGCGCTCGACGGGCCTCAGGGCTCGGCCCCGACCGAGGACGTGGGGGTGCGGCCGTCGGACGAGAAGCTGGACGTGATCAGGGCGGCCGTGCCGCCGCAGCCACGACACCTCGCCGTGCTGCTCGCCGGGGACCGGGACCGCGCGGGTTGGTGGGGTGCAGGGCGGCCGGCCGACGTCTCCGACGTCGTCGAGCTGGCTCGGACACTCGGCGAAGCCCTCGGCGTGCCGCTCGAGGTCAGGTCCGACGCCGTTGCACCGTTCCACCCGGGGCGGTGCGGCCGGGTCGAGCTCACCGACGGCACCGTCGTGGGGCACGTCGGCGAGCTGCACCCCAAGGCGCTCGCGACGCTCGGTCTGCCGCAGCGCACCGTGGGCGGCGAGCTGGACCTGGACGTGCTCACCCGGGCGTCCGAGCCCACCGTGCAGGCCCGCACCCTGCACACCTACCCCATGGCCCAGACCGACATCGCGCTCGTCGTCGGCGAGAGCGTGCCCGCCGCCGAGGTGCAGCGGCTGCTGCGGGAGGGGGCCGGGGCCCAGCTCGAGTCGGTCACGCTGTTCGACGTCTACCGCGGCGACCAGGTGGAGCGGGGGCGCAAGTCGCTGGCTTACCGGCTGACCTTCCGGGCTCCGGACCGCACCCTCACCACGGACGAGGTCAGCTCCCTCCGGGACGCGGCCCTGGCGTCCGTCGGGACCGCGGTCGGCGCGGTGCAGCGGGCATGACCGCCCCGGGGCAGGGCGGCCACCTCGTCGCCGTGGTCACCGGGGCCAGCCGGGGCATCGGTCGCCACGTCGCGCAGGCTCTCGAGGACGCCGGGTATGCCGTGGAGCGGGGCTCCACGGCGGTCGCACCCATCGCCGACCGCGCGGCCGTGACGGCCTGGGTGGAGGAGATCGTGGAGCGGCAGGGCCGCATCGACGTGCTCGTCAACAACGCAGGAGTCATCGACACCGAGGTCGACGTCTTCGCCTCGGACCCGGACCAGTGGTGGCACACCCAGGAGGTCAACGTCCTGGGTCCATACCTCATGACCTGGCTCGTCGCCCCGCACATGCTCGCCGCCGGCGGTGGTCGGGTCGTGAACATCAACAGCGGTGCGGCCCGGCGAGCCTCTGCGGTGGCCTCCGGCTACAACGTCAGCAAGACCGCCCTGGCTCGCCTCACTGGGTCAACCCACCTCGCGGGGTGGGAGCGCGGCATCCGGGCCTTCGACCTCATGCCCGGGGTGGTGCGCACCGAGATGACCGAGGCCATGGAGGCGCACGCCGGTCGCATCGAGTGGACCGACCCCGACGAGGTGACCGACCTGGTGCTGGCCCTGGCGTCCGGCGCGCTGGACGACTGGTCGGGCCGTTTCGTGCGGGCGGGTGTCGACACGGTCGACTCGCTGACCGCGATGGCCGAGCGCGGTCTGGACCCGGGGGAGCGGGTGCTCGACCTCGTCCTGCGCCCCGAGGACCCCCTGGCCTGACCACCCCGACCAACTTTCTCGCCCGATCCCGGAACCTTCACCTCGACACCACTTCGGTGAGGGTGCGAACGTGAAGGTTGTCGCATCGGGCGGGAAAGTTGGTGAAGGCCCAGGGTGGATGTGTGTATGAAGTATCCGAGTCCTGTATAGTCATGCACATGATTCGAGTCGCGGTCGCGGGGGCGAGCGGGTATGCCGGGGGCGAGCTCCTCCGGTTGCTGCTGGCCCACCCCGAGGTCGAGATCGGTGCGCTGACCGCGTCCTCCAACGCCGGCCAGCCGCTCGGGTCGATCCACCCGCACCTGACCCCGCTCGCCGACCGTCGCCTCGAGGGCACCTCCCCCGAGGTCCTCGCGGGCCACGAGGCCGTCTTCCTCGCCCTGCCGCACGGCCACTCCGCTGCCCTTGCCGCTCAGCTGGGTCCCGACGTCGTGGTCATCGACTGCGGTGCCGACTTCCGCCTCCGGGACGCGGCCGCCTGGGACGCCTTCTACGACACCCCGTTTGCCGGGTCGTGGCCCTACGGGCTGCCGGAGCTCCTCACGCCGGCAGGCAAGCAGCGCGACCGGCTGCAGGGCCAACGCAGGGTGGCGGTGCCCGGGTGCTACCCCACGGCCGTCTCCCTCGCGCTCGCCCCGGGGCTGGCTGCGGGCGTGATCGAGGAGCAGGACATCACGGTGGTCGCAGCCTCGGGCACCTCGGGCGCGGGGCGAGCGCTCAAGACGCACCTCCTCGGCTCGGAGGTCATGGGTGCGATGTCGCCCTACGGCGTGGGTGGCGTGCACCGGCACACGCCCGAGATCGAGCAGAACCTCACCGCGGCATCCGGTGGTCGAGGCGTCACCGTGTCGTTCACCCCGACCCTCGCCCCCATGCCCCGTGGCATCCTCGCCACCTGCACCGCCCGGGTCCACCCCGGCGCGGATGCCGCATCCGTGCGGTCGGCGTGGACCTCGGCCTATGAGGGCGAGACCTTCGTGCACCTGCTCCCAGAGGGTCGGTGGCCCAGCACCTCGAGTGTGCTCGGCAGCAACGCGGTGCACCTCCAGGTCGTGCTCGACGAGCGGGTCGGACGCGTCGTCGTCGTCGCCGCCGTCGACAACCTCACCAAGGGAACCGCAGGAGCCGCCGTGCAGTGCCTCAACCTCGCCGTCGGCCTGCCGGAGGCCACCGGGCTTCCTGTCGCGGGGGTGGCGCCGTGAGCGTGATGCCCCTGCACCTCATGAAACATCCCGAGCGCTTGTCGATCGTGCGACTGCCCGGTGGCGAGGAGCCCGGATTCGACTGGGCCGCGGGGCCGTTCGCGAGCCTGACGCGCACCCCGGACGAGACGTCGGTGGTGTGCCTCACCGCCTCGGTGCCGACCCGGGCCCGCACCGAGGGACCGTTCGTCGCCGTCGAGGTGGCGGGGCCGCTGACCTTCGGGGCCGTGGGCATCTTCGCCACGGTGCTCGAGCCGCTGGCCACGGCCGGCATCTCCATCCTGGGCTTCTCGACCTTCGACACGGACTGGATCCTCGTGCCGACCGACCACGTCGGTGACGCGGAGACCGCGTGGCGGCGAGCAGGGTTCATCGTCACCCCCACGTCGCTGTCCGGAGGGTCTCGCTGATGTCCGTCACCACCCCCCGAGGGTTCCGCGCGTCGGGCACCACCGCCGGGCTCAAGGCGTCGGGCCGCCCGGACGTCGCGCTGGTCGTCAACGACGGCCCCGACCACCACGGCGCCGCGGTCTTCACGTCCAACCGCATCGAGGCCGCCCCGGTCACCTGGTCCCGCCAGGTCCTGGCCGACGGCAGGGTGGACGCGGTCGTCCTCAACAGCGGGGGTGCCAACGCCTGCACCGGGGCGCCGGGCTTCCGGGACAGCCACGCCACGGCCGAGCACGTCGGGTCGCTGTTGGACGTCGGCGCCGGCGACGTCGTGGTGTGCTCCACCGGCCTGATCGGCGAGCTGCTGCCGATGGACCTCCTCCTGCCGGGGGTCACGGCAGCGGCCGAGGGGCTCACTGTCGACGGCGGGGCCGCTGCGGCAGAGGCGATCATGACGACCGACACCGTCGCCAAGACAGCGGTCGCCGAGCGCCCGGGCTGGTCGGTGGGTGGCATGGCCAAGGGGGCCGGCATGTTGGCGCCCTCGCTCGCGACGATGCTCGTCGTGGTCACCACGGATGCCGTCGCCGACCCCCCCGGCCTCGACGGCGTGCTGCGCGCCGCGACCGCTCCGACCTTCGACCGCGTCGACTCCGACGGGTGCATGTCCACCAACGACACGGTGCTGCTCATGGCGTCCGGAGCCTCCGGCGTGACCGTCTCGACCCCCGACCTCACCGCGGCCGTCACCGAGGTCTGCGCCTCGCTCGCCCGCCAGCTCGTCGCCGACGCGGAGGGGGCCCACCACGACATCGCGATCGAGGTGCGCTCGGCGGCATCCGAGGACGACGCCCTCGAGGTGGCGCGCTCCGTGGCCCGCAACAACCTCTTCAAGTGCGCCGTCTTCGGCAACGACCCCAACTGGGGGCGCGTCCTGGCTGCCGTGGGCACCACCTCGGCAGCGTTCGACCCGACCGAGCTCGACGTCGCGATCAACGGGGTCCAGGTCTGTCGCAGCGGCGGGGTCGGTGAGGACCGCTCGCTCGTCGACCTCTCGGGGCGTGAGGTGGGCGTCGTCGTGGACCTCCACGCCGGCGGGGCCACCGCCACCATCTGGACCAACGACCTGACCCACGACTACGTCCACGAGAACTCCGCGTACTCGACCTGAGGAGGTCCCCACCCATGACGCCCCCGGAACAGGCGCTGCGCGGCGCGATCGACGCGGCCGCCCTTCGTGTCGCACAGTCGAAGGCCAGCACCCTCGTCGAGGCGCTCCCGTGGCTCGAACAGTTCCGTGGTGCCCTCGTCGTCGTGAAGTACGGCGGCAACGCGATGGTCGACGACGAGCTCAAGGCGGCCTTCGCCCAGGACGTGGCCTTCCTGCGGTATGCCGGGCTGCGGCCGGTCGTCGTCCACGGGGGCGGACCGCAGATCAAGGGGATGCTCGACCGGCTCGGGCTGGAGTCCGAGTTCCGGGGAGGCTTGCGGGTGACCACCCCGGAGGTCATGGAGGTCGTGCGGATGGTGCTGACGGGCCAGGTCGGGCGCGAGCTGGTGGGCCTGCTCAACCAGCACGGTCCCGTCGCCGTCGGACTGTCGGGGGAGGACGGGGGCCTGCTCGGGGCCCGACGCCGCGGGGTGGTTGTCGACGGCATCGAGCACGACATCGGGCTGGTCGGCGACGTGGTCCAGGTCGAGCCGGCCGCGGTGCACGACCTCCTCGAGGCGGGCCGGATCCCCGTCGTCTCCACGATCGCCCCCGACCTCGACGCCCCCGGCGAGGTGCTCAACGTGAACGCCGACACCGCTGCCGCTGCGCTGGCCGCGGCCCTCGGGGCCAGCAAGCTCGTCGTGCTGACCGATGTCGAGGGTGTCTACGCGTCGTGGCCGGATCGCGGCTCGCTGCTCTCCGAGCTCTCCGTGAGCGGCGCCCGCGAGCTGCTCGCGACCGTCGACGCGGGGATGATCCCCAAGCTCGAGGCGTGCGTGCGCGCGGTCGAGGCCGGCGTGCCGCGGGCGCACGTCATCGACGGGCGTCAACCGCACTCCCTCCTGCTCGAGGTCTTCACCTCCGAGGGCATCGGGACGATGATCCTCCCGGACGCGGAGGCGCGTCATGACTGACGCGGCCCCGACCTCGGAGCAGTGGCTCGACCGCTACGACCGGTCCCTTCTCGGGCTCTTCGGGCGTCCGCAGCTCGTCCTCGACCACGGTGACGGAGCGTGGGTCTGGGACGTCGACGGGCGCCGCTACCTCGACCTCGTGGGCGGCATCGCCGTCAACGCGCTCGGGCACAACCACCCCGCCCTGGTCGCGGCCATCTCGAAGCAGGCGGGCCAGCTGGTCCACGTCTCCAACTTCTTCACCTCCGTCCCCCAGGTCGAGCTCGCGGAGCGGCTGCTCTCCCTGGCCGGCGCGCCCGAGGGGTCGGCCGTCTTCTTCACGAACTCCGGCACGGAGTCGATCGAGGCAGCCGTCAAGCTGGCCCGGCGCACGGGGCGCACCGGCATCGTCGCCGCCGAGGGCGCGTTCCACGGCCGCACGACCGGCGCCCTGGCGCTCACCCACAGGCCCGCCTACCGCGAGCCGTTCGAGCCGCTCCTGCCCGGCGTCTCGCACGTCCCCTGGGGGGACGTGGACGCGCTCCGCGCCGCTGTCACCAGGGACACCTCCGCCCTCGTCCTCGAGCCGATCCAGGGCGAGGCGGGGGTTCGACCCGGCGACCCGGCATACCTGCGGGTCGCCCGTGAGGTCACTCGTGACGTCGGGGCCCTCCTGGTGCTCGACGAGATCCAGACCGGGATCGGCCGCACGGGCACCTGGTTCGCGTTCCACCAGGCCGGGGTGGTGCCCGACGCGATGACCCTGGCCAAGGGGCTCGGGGGCGGGGTGCCGGTGGGTGCGCTGCTGACGTTCGGCCCGCAGGTCAGCGGCCTGCTCACCGCGGGCCAGCACGGCACGACCTTCGGGGGTAACCCGCTGGCCTGTGCCGCCGGGCTCGCCGTGCTCGACGCCATCGCCGACGAGGGGCTCCTGGACCACGCCCGCGAAGCCGGGGAGCACCTGGAGCAGCGGGTCCACGACCTGTCCCACCCACTCGTGACCGGCATCCGGGGCGCGGGGCTGCTGCGGGCCATCACCCTCGGCGGCGAGCACGCCGTCGCCGTCGCGGGCCTGGCCCGCGACGCGGGCTTCATCGTCAACCCGGTCGCCCCCGACGCCATCCGCCTCGCCCCGCCGCTCGTCGTCACCACCGACGAGCTCGACCTCTTCGTCGACGCCCTCCCGGGGTTCCTCGACGCCGCCGCACCCCCATCCACCGCCAAGGACGCCCCATGACCCTGCGCCACCTCCTCGCCGACGACGACCTCACCGCAGCCGAGCAGCGCGAGGTGCTCGACCGGGCCCTGGCGCTGAAGGCCCAGCCGTTCTCCGACCGCAGCCTCGAAGGTCCCGTCACCGTCTCGATCCTCTTCGACAAGCCCACCCTGCGCACCCAGGTCTCCTTCGTCGGCGCCGTCGCGCAGCTCGGCGGCTTCCCGATGGTCGTCGACGGCCGGCTCGCGGGCGTGGGGGAGCGGGAGTCGGTCGCCGACGTGGCCCGGATCCTCGGCCGTCAGTCGGCCGTCGTCGTGTGGCGCACCTTCGGGCAGCAGGCCCTCGAGGAGATGGCCGAGCACGCCGGAGTGCCCGTGGTCAACGCCCTGACCGACGACTACCACCCGTGCCAGATCCTCGCCGACCTGCTCACCGTGCGCGAGGCCCTCGGGGACCCGGCCGGGCTCACCCTCGCCTACCTCGGGGACGGCGCCAACAACATGTCGCACTCCTACCTGCTGGGGTGCGCCCTCGCCGGGATGCACGTGCGCATCGGCACACCGGCAAGCCACCCACCGCGTCCGGACGTCCTGAGCCGCGCGGTGGCGATCGCGGCCGCGCAGGGCGGATCCGTGGCGGTCACCGCTGACCCGGTCGAGGCGGCCCGAGGTGCCGACGTGGTCGCCACGGACACCTGGGTCTCGATGGGCCAGGAGTCCGAGAGCGAGCAGCGCAGAGGCGCGACCAGCCCGTTCGACGCCTTCCGCGTCGACGAGGCACTCATGGCGCACGCCTCGCCGACCGCGGTCTTCCTCCACTGCCTCCCGGCCTACCGGGGCCACGAGGTCAGCGCCGGGGTCATCGACGGCCCGAGGTCGCTCGTCTGGCAGGAGGCGGAGACCCGCCTCCACGCCCAGAAGGCCCTGCTGTCCTGGCTCCTCGAGCAGTCCGCCGGGAGCCCGTCATGACGGTGTCGACGAGCCGCGGGGCACGCCAGCAGCGCATCGTCGAGATCCTCTCGGCGACGGCCGTCCGTTCCCAGACCGACCTGCTCGACCTCCTCGCGGCGGACGGCATCGAGGTCACCCAGGCGACCCTCTCCCGCGACCTCGTCGACGTCGGGGCCGAGCGGGTGCGGGTCGGGAAGAACCTGGTGTATGCCGTGCCGGGCGAGGGCGGGGACCGCACGGTGCGCCCGGCGCCCGACGGTGCCGAGCGGGTGACCCGGCTCCAGGGCCGCTGCCACGAGCTGCTCGTCTCGGCCGAACCGTCGGCCAACCTGGTCATCCTGCGCACCCCACCCGGCGCCGCGAGCTTCCTCGCCTCCGCGCTCGACCACGCCGGGCTCGACGACATCGTCGGCACGATCGCCGGTGACGACACGATCATGGTGGTGACACCCGGGGATGCCCGCAGCCATGCCCTCGTCGACCGCCTCATGTCGTTCACCCGGAAGGACACCACGTGACCCAGCCCGATGGCCGGCCCGCCTCCGTCAGCCTCTGGGGCGGCCGGTTCGCCGGGGGCCCGGCCGATGCCCTCGCCGCGTTGTCCAAGTCGACACACTTCGACTGGCGGCTCGCCACGTACGACATCGCCGGCTCCCGTGCTCACGCCCGGGTGCTCCACGCCGCGGGCCTGCTCGACGACGCGACCCTGGCCGCGATGCTCGACGCGCTCGAGGTCCTGCGGGCCGATGTCACCTCGGGCGACTTCCGGCCCCAGGACGGGGACGAGGACGTCCACACCGCTCTCGAGCGGGGCCTCATCGAGCGGGCCGGCGCGGAGGTCGGCGGGCGACTGCGGGCCGGCCGCTCCCGCAACGACCAGGTGGCGACCCTGTTCCGGATGTACCTGCGCGACCACTCCCGCGTCGTGGCCGGGCTGGTGCTCGACGTCGTCGACGCCCTCGTGTCCCAGGCGACCCGGCACCTCGGTGTCGCCATGCCGGGCCGCACTCACCTCCAGCACGCGCAGCCGGTGCTGCTGTCCCACCACCTGCTCGCGCACGCCTGGGCGCTGCTGCGCGACGTGGACCGCCTGCGCGACTGGGACGTTCGCGCCGCGGTGTCGCCCTACGGGTCGGGCGCGCTCGCCGGCTCCTCGCTCGGTCTGGACCCCGAGGCGGTGGCGGCCGACCTGGGCTTCGACTCCTCGGTGGAGAACTCCATCGACGGCACGGCGTCGCGGGACTTCGTGGCCGAGCTGTCGTTCGTCGCCGCCATGACCGCGGTCGACCTGTCGCGCCTGGCCGAGGAGGTCGTGCTCTGGGCCACCAAGGAGTTCTCGTTCGTCACGCTCGACGACGCCTACTCCACCGGGTCGAGCATCATGCCGCAGAAGAAGAACCCCGATGTCGCCGAGCTGGCCCGCGGCAAGGCCGGTCGCCTGGTCGGCGACCTGGCCGGGCTGCTCACCACCCTCAAGTCGCTGCCGCTGGCCTACAACCGGGACCTCCAGGAGGACAAGGAGCCGGTGTTCGACGCCGTGGACACCCTCGAGGTGCTGCTGCCGGCCTTCGCCGGGATGGTCGAGACCATGGTCTTCGACACCGGTCGGCTGGCGTCGCTGGCCCCGCAGGGCTTCTCGCTCGCGACCGACATCGCGGAGTGGCTCGTGCGCGAAGGGGTGGCGTTCAGGGTCGCCCACGAGGTGGCCGGGGCCTGTGTCCGGGTGTGCGAGGAGCGCGGCACCGAGCTGTGGGACCTCACCGACGACGACCTCCACGGCATCAGCGAGCACCTCACGCCCGGCGTCCGGGACGTGTTGTCGGTCGAGGGCTCGTTGGCCTCCCGCAGCGCCCGCGGGGGCACCGCGCCGGTCCGGGTCGCCGAGCAGCTCCAGCGCGTCGTGGCCACCGCCGCCGACCACCGGGCCTGGGCCGGCGTGCTGCCCACGGTCCGCTGACGGCATCCGGGACCTGCGTGAGCGACGAGACTGTCGGGGTGACCCCCTCGAGCTCCCTCCCCCGCGCCTTCTTCGCGCGCGACGTGCTGATCGTGGCCCGCGAGCTGCTCGGGTGCCGGGTCACGCACGCCGGTGTGACCGTGCGGCTCACCGAGGTCGAGGCGTATGCCGGGCAGGGCGACCCCGGTTCGCACGCCTTCCGGGGCCGGTCGCCGCGGACCGAGGCGATGTTCGGCCCGGCCGGTTGCCTGTACGTCTACTTCACCTACGGGATGCACTACTGCGCCAACGTCGTCACCGGCCACGAGGGCACCGCGTCGGCCGTGCTGATGCGGGCGGGTGAGGTCGTCGCCGGCCATGATCTCGCGGCGCAGCGCCGGCCGGGGATCCGCGAGCGCGACCATGCCCGTGGACCGGCGAACCTCGCGAGCACCCTCGGTCTCGGGCGCGACCACAACGGGCTCTCGCTCGTCGGCGCAAGGGCCGGAGCACGCATCCAGCCACCCGAGGAAGTGCTCGACCCCACTCGGTTGCGCACCGGCCCCCGAGTCGGGGTGAGCGGGGCCGGTGGTGACGGGACGGTCTACCCGTGGCGCTTCCACATCGACGGCGAGCCCACCGTCAGCTCCTATCGACCGGGGCGGGCTCGGAACCGCGCGACGACGTGATCCGTCGGAACCCCGTGCGACTGCTGACCGTGCCGATCGTGTGCGCCGCCGTGTTCCTCTCCGCCTGCGGCAGCGCGACATCGCCCCCGGGGAAGGACGATGCGGATGCGACCCCCACCGCGCCGACCAGCTCCGCGGTCCCGGATGCGGTGCCGCCCGCTGCGGGCCCGGTCACCGGGCAGGGAACCGTGATCGAGGTCCCCGACGGCGCTCCGGAGCTCTGCCTCGGCGCGGTCCGTGAGTCCCACCCCCCGCAGTGCGAGGGGATCCCGCTCTCCGGGTGGGACTGGGGGAGCGCCCGTGCGCAGGAGGAGGCGGGGGAGGGCGCGGCGATCACGCGGTGGGGCACCTACGCCGTGACGGGAACCTTCGACGGCGTGGCAATGGACGTGACCGGCTCGGTGCCCCTCGCGCTCTACGACACGGTCGCCCCGCCGTCCCCGAGACCGGTCGCCCCGCCCACCCTCTCGGAGGGGGAGTGGCTCGCCGTCGAGGACCGGGCCCGGGACCTCCCCGGGGTCCTGACCGTCGGCCGGCAGGACCCCGGGGGGCCGGTGTACGTGTCGGTGGTCCACGATGACGGCTCGCTGTAGGCAGGCGCCGCTGAGGCCTTCGGACCCGGCGCGGTACTCGTGCGCTCGGCGCTGCGCTGAGCGCACCCGTCACGGACCCACGGCGACCATCTCGGCCCGCAGCCTGCTGCGCACGTCGTCGGGCGCGAAGCTCGCGTCGAGCGCTGCCACGGCGAGGTCGACCACCCCTCGCTCGTCGAGGTCGAGGAGGTCTGCGGCGATGTCGTACTCCCGGTTCAGCGTCGTCCCGAACATCGGCGGGTCGTCGCTGTTGATCGTCACGACCACGCCCGCATCGCGCAGAGCGCGCAACGGGTGGTCCTCGAGGCGCGCGACGACGCGGGTCGCGATGTTCGAGGTCGGGCACACCTCGAGCGGGATGCGGTGCTCGGCAAGGTGGTCGAGGAGTCGGGGGTCGGCCGTCGCAGAGGTGCCGTGCCCGATCCGCTCCGCCCCGAGGTGGAGCAGCGCGTCCCAGATGCTCTGCGGTCCGGTCGACTCACCGGAGTGGGGGACCGAGTGCAGCCCCGCCGCCCTCGCCCTCGCAAAGTGGGGGGCGAACTGTGGCCTGGGCACGCCGATCTCCGGGCCCCCGAGGCCGAAGCCGACGAGGGCGGCGGGGCCGTGGTCCACGGCATACGTGAGCGTGGCGTCGGCGGCCGGCATCCCCGCCTCCCCGGGGATGTCGTAGATCCAGCGCAGGACGACGCCGAGCTCGGCCTCCGCAGCGACCCGCGCATCCTCGATCGCCGCGGTGTAGGCCTCGATGGCGATGCCGCGCGTGACCGAGGTGAACGGCGTCATCGTCACCTCCGCATAGCGGACCCGCTGCGCCGAGAGGTCCCGAGCCACCTCGTAGGTCAGCAGGCGCACGTCGTCGGCGGTGCGGACCAGGTCGACGGTGGCGAGGTAGAGCTCGATGAAGTGGGCGAAGTCGGTGAACGTGAAGTAGTCGGCGAGGGCTCCGGGCTCGGTGGGAACCGATGAGCCGGGATGCCGCGCTGACAGCTCGGCCAGCACCCTGGGCGACGCCGAACCGACGTGGTGCACGTGGAGCTCGGCCTTCGGCAGGCCGGCGATGAAGGTGCTCAGATCCGGGCGTCGTGTCTGCTCAGCGGTCATGGGAGGAGTGTGCCGCCACCACCGGGCCCGTGGCAGGCTGGGCGGGCGCGGCTCCGACGGGCCTGCGCTCCACGCACGAAGGGATTCCAGGCCGTGACCGACATCCTCGACGAGCTGCACTGGCGCGGGCTCGTGGCCCAGACCACCGACGAGGCGGCCCTGCGCGCGGCGCTGGCCGACGGGCCGATCACGGCGTACTGCGGCTTCGACCCGACCGCCCCATCACTGCACTTCGGCAACCTCGTCCAGCTCGTCGTGCTGAGGCACCTCCAGCGGGCGGGGCACCGGGTGATCTGCCTGGTCGGAGGGTCCACCGGTCTCATCGGGGATCCCAGGCCGACGTCCGAACGCGTCCTGAAGACCAAGGAGCAGACCGCTGAGTGGGTGGGGAACATCCGCCGCCAGGTCGAGCCCTTCCTGAGCACGGAGGGGGAGAACCCCGCGATCTTCGTCGACAACCTCGACTGGACCGCTCCCATGTCGGCGCTGGACTTCCTGCGCGACGTCGGCAAGCACTTCCGGGTGAACCAGATGGTGAAGAAGGAGGCTGTCGCCGCCCGGCTCAACAGCGACGAGGGGATCTCGTACACCGAGTTCAGCTACCAGCTGCTCCAGGGGCTGGACTACCTCCAGCTCTACCGCGACCACGGTTGCACCCTGCAGACCGGTGGCAACGACCAGTGGGGCAACCTCACCGCCGGCGCGGACCTGATCCACCGGGTCGAGGGGACGTCGGTGCACCTGCTCACCACCCCACTGCTCACCGACAGCGCGGGGGAGAAGTTCGGCAAGAGCGCCGGCAACGCGATCTGGCTGTCGGCGGAGATGACGAGCCCCTACGCCTTCTACCAGTACTGGCTCAACGTCGAGGACGCCTCGGTGCTGACCCTCCTGCGAGTCTTCACCGACCGAGGGGCCGAGGAGGTCGAGGACCTCGAGCGGGCCCTGGAGCGCGAGCCGTTCCGGCGTGGCGCCCAACGGGTCCTCGCGGCAGACGTCACGACCCTGGTGCACGGGGAGCGGGCCACGGATGCGGTGCAGGCCGCATCGGAGGCGCTCTTCGGGAAGGGGGACCTGGCGGCGCTGGACGAGGGAACCCTGAGCGACGCGACGGCCGAGCTGCCCGGGGGGGTCGTCCGTGTGGGGATGCCGGTGCTCGAGGCCCTTGTGGCGGTGGGGCTGGTGGACTCCAGGAACGCCGCACGGCGGGCGATCACGGACGGCGGCGCCTCGGTCAACGGGGCCAAGGTGACCGACGTCGAGCGGGTGATCGAGGCCGCAGACGTGCTCCACGGACGGGTCGTGGTGCTCCGTCGCGGCCGGAAGGCGTTGGCCGCTGGGCGCCTCGGGGCTGGAGATGCCGCGTCCTGAGGAAACGCCTGGCGCGCAACATCGCTGTGCTGCAACAGTATTCAGCCCGGCGCACCGCCCTGGGCGCCGTGGGGACGGGGACGGATTTGTGTTCCCCGCAGAACGTCATCTAATGTTCTCGACGTCAGCCCGAGAGGGAGGAACGGACGCCAAGCGGCAGGGTGAGAGCCCCGCACCAAGCAGGCCGGTCCCGCGAGCTGAACCCCACACCTGCAAGGGAACATGCGCCACCTCGGTGGTGCCTGGACGCGAGTGGAGCTGGCCGCCGAGAGGCTGCTAGAGTGGGACACCCGCCGAAGACCAAGAGCGACCGGTCCGGCCCCATGCGGAGCACCTCAGGTGCACCGTGGGCACGGATTTGACGCCCAAGCGTGACGCGGGTAAGTTGGAACAGTTGCCTCGCAGCCAATGCGTGAGCAACGCGGAACAAGCCCCCACGACCGGCTCACATCGAGCCTCTTGTAGGTGCGCGTCCGAACCTTGAGAACTCAACAGCGTGTCAAAAATCGATGCCAATTAACCTCGTCGCATCGCCAGCAGAGCCGGCCAGCACGGTCGGTGATGTGAGTGATGCACGAAAATCCTTTGGTTGGACAACGAACAACAGCGAAAGCTGGTTGTTCGTGCTCAGCCAGTGAAACAACCCTTTGTGGGTAACGATTTCTCGACCTCGTGTCGAGAGTCATACATCAACGGAGAGTTTGATCCTGGCTCAGGACGAACGCTGGCGGCGTGCTTAACACATGCAAGTCGAACGGTGACCTCGAGAGCTTGCTCTTGGGTGATCAGTGGCGAACGGGTGAGTAACACGTGAGTAACCTGCCCCAGACTCTGGAATAACCCCGGGAAACCGGAGCTAATACCGGATACGAGACGGAGAGGCATCTCTACCGTCTGGAAAGTTTTTCGGTCTGGGATGGACTCGCGGCCTATCAGCTAGTTGGTGAGGTAACGGCTCACCAAGGCGACGACGGGTAGCCGGCCTGAGAGGGCGATCGGCCACACTGGGACTGAGACACGGCCCAGACTCCTACGGGAGGCAGCAGTGGGGAATATTGCACAATGGGCG
>JBBSQC010000014.1:0-80039 GCA_038258215.1 Actinomycetales bacterium
CTTCCCGTCGAACCAGCGCGGCGACATCACCCAGCTGTACTTGTCGTCCAGGTCGCGCTTCTGCGGGTGCGGGTTAGTGTGCTGGTTCCACGGGTGCCGGCGGTCCACCGGGTTGCCCAGCGGATCCTTGGTCACGAACATCTCCTGCTCGGTCCAGTCGTCGTAGTAGGACGACCCGAGCAGGATCCGGATGCCCAAGTTGATCTCCACGAGATCGGTGGTGACGAGTTTGCCGTCCACCACGATCCCCGGGGTGACGTACATCTTGCGTCCCCAGTTGGTCATGTCCTTGTAGTCGAAGTTGCAGTGCTCCGGGTCCTGGAACGAACCCCAACAGGCCAGCAGGATGCGGCGGTTGCCGACCTCCTCGTAGCCCGGCAACGCCTGGTAGAAGAAGTCGAAGAGGTCGTCGTGCATCGGGACGACCTTCTTCATGAACTCGACGTAGCGCATCAACCGGGTGATGTAGTCGGTCATCAGCTGGATCGTCGCGACGGTGCCGACACCGCCCGGATAGAGCGTGGAGGGGTGGACGTGCCGGCCCTCCATCAGGCAGAACATCTCGCGGGTCCAGCGGCTGACCTGCAGCGCCTCGCGGTAGAACTCACCGGTGAACGGGTTCAGCGACCGCATGATGTCGCCGATGGTCTTGTAGCCGTGGGCTTCTGCGTGCGGGGACTCCGTGGTGTTGGCGAGCTCGAGCACGCCGGGGTTGGTCTCCGCGACCATCCTCTCGCAGTAGTCCACCCCGACCAGGTTCTCCTGGAAGATGTTGTGGTCGAACATGTACTCAGCGGCCTCGCCGAGGTTCACGATCCACTCACCTAGGGGCGGCGGCTTCACGCCGTACGCCATGTTCTGGGCGTAGCAGGAGCAGGTCGCGTGGTTGTCACCGCAGATGCCACAGATGCGGCTGGTAATGAAGTGCGCGTCGCGCGGGTCCTTGCCCTTCATGAAGATGGAGTAGCCGCGAAAGATCGAGCTGGTGCTCTTGCACTCGACGACGGTCTTCTGCTTGAAGTCGATCTTGGTGTAGATCCCGAGGCTGCCCACGATGCGGGTGATCGGGTCCCACGCCATCTCGGTCAGGCCATCTGCGTCCTCGGACATGCTGCTGGGTGCTGGAATGGTCGACGTCATCCCGCTGCCTCTCGGTCGTCTGCGCTGTGGGTGGGAGAGCTGGGGGCTACCAGGTGCGCCGGGCGCCGGTGGTGAGCCGCTTGCCGGGCGTGCGCCACTTGGGCTCCTTGTCCAGGGTCTTGGTCGTCACCTGGCGGAGCCGACGCATCGTGGTGCCGTAGGCCCCGACCGCGGTCGTCGAGAGCTTGCCGCCGGGTGGCTCGTCCATGAAGGGCATGAACTTGTCCGGGAAGCCGGGCATCGTGCACCCGATGCAGATGCCGCCCACGTTGGGGCAGCCGCCCATGCCATTCATCCAGCCGCGTTTGGGGACGTTGCACTTCACCGTGGGCCCCCAGCAGCCGAGCTTGACGATGCACTTGGGTGAGCCGTACTCCGTCGCGAAGTCGCCCTGCTCGTAGTAGCCCGCTCGGTCGCAGCCCTCGTGCACGGTCTGCCCGAAGAGCCAGGTCGGTCGCAGGGCCTCGTCGAGCGGGATCATCGGCGCCTGGCCGGTGGCCATGTAGAGCAGATAGGTCAGCGTCTCCGCCATGTTGTCGGGCTGCGCCGGGCAGCCGGGCACGCACACGATGGGGATGTCGGCCTTCGACTTCCAGCCCCACCCGAGGTAGTCGGGCACGCCCATCGCGCCGGTGGGGTTGCCCTCCATCGCGTGGATGCCGCCGTACGTCGCGCACGTGCCGACCGCCACGATGGCGGTGGCCTTGGGGGCCAGCCGGTCCAGCCACTCGCTGGTCGTCATCGGCTGCCCGGTGTCGGGATTGTTGCCGAACCCGCACCAGTAGCCCTCGTCGTGCAGCTGCTCGTTGGGGATGGACCCCTCGACGACCAGCACGAACGGTTCGAGCTCACCGCGATCAGCCTTGTGGAACCACTCCAGGAAGTCGTCCTGCCCGCCCTGGGGCCCGCACTCGAAGTCGATCAGCGGCCAGTGCACCGCGATCTGGGGCAGCCCCGGGAGGGCGCCGAGCGCGATCTCCTCGATGCTGGGCTGGGTCGCGGCCGTCAGCGAGACGGAGTCGCCGTCACAACTGAGGCCGGCGTTGATCCACAAGACGTGGATGAGAGTTTGCTCGGCCTGCACTGCTTCGGCTGTGGGCATCTGCGCCGGCTCTCTGAGGGCCCTCGGGTCCCCGGTTGGTTCGCAGGTCGGCATCTGGATGACCTGCATCACTACCACCGACCATGAGAGTCCTTGGCCCAACCCTTGTCAAGGGTCGCTTCGGCGGTTAGGGAGTTCAGGCCAGCCAGGCCAGCCACGCCTCCAGGTTGTCGCCGGTCTTCGCCGAGACGGGGACCAGCTGCACGTCGGGGTTGAGCTTTCGGGCGTCCCCGGCCAGGCGCTCCATGTCGAAGTCGACGTAGGGGAGCAGGTCGGTCTTGTTGATGACGACGAGGTCCGCCGCGGCGAACATGTGGGGGTACTTCAACGGCTTGTCGTCGCCCTCGGTCACCGAGATCACGACGACCTTGCGCAGCTCCCCGAGGTCGAACAGCGCCGGACAGACGAGGTTGCCGACGTTCTCGATGAACAGGATGCTGTCGCGCTCCGGCCGCAGCTGTTCGAGCGCCCTGGCCACCATGGTGGCGTCGAGGTGACAGCCGGCCCCGGTGTTGACCTGCACCGCTCGGGCGCCCGCGGCCTTGATGCGCTCGGCATCGAAGAGCGTGGCCTGGTCACCTTCGATCACGCTGACCGCCCGGTCGGTCGCGGCGATGGTGCGCTCGAGCAGGGTCGTCTTGCCGGCTCCGGGGGAGCTCATCAGGTTGAGTGCGGTGATCCCGCGCTCTCCCAGCCAGGCCCGGTTGCGCGCCGCCAGCCCGTCGTTCTTGGCCAGCACGGCGACCTCGAGCTCGAGGGTGTGGGTGCGCAGCTCGTCGTCGCGCCCCAGATGCACGTGGTCGTGGCTGTGCTCGGCGTCGTCGCCGTGCCCGTGGCCGAGCTCTGTCGCGGCGCCTGGCGTGGTCACGCGGACGTCGCCCTCGCCGCAACCGCACGTGCTGCACACCTCAGGCCACCTCCACCGAGGTGACCTGGAGCTCGCGACCGGACAGCAGCTCCACGTCGGCACTCCCGCAGTCGCACAGGAGGAACGCATCACGCATCGAGAAGTCGCTGTCGCAGTCGCGACAGTGCGCCCGACCGACCTGTTCCTCGATCTCGAGCGTCGCACCCTCGAGCGCGGTGCCCGCGGCGGCGAGCTCGAAGCAGAACATCAGGGCGTCCGGCACCACGCCCGACAGCCGTCCGACCCGCAGCCGGACGACGCTCACCTGGCCACGGGTGCGTTCGAGCACCGTCGACACCACGCTCTCCGCGATCGCCAGCTCGTGCATGGGTCCACCTCTCCTCGCCACCGTAGGTCCGCACGCCATGACCCCGCAACGGCTCTGGAGTCAGCGGATCCTCCCGTCAGTCGTCCAGACCGCGAGGCACGACGCCAACCTGTCGCTCCTCCCGCAGCAGGTGCCAGCCACGACCGGTCGGATGTCCGGCGCCACCCCGCAGCAACCCGACCGCCCAGACCGCCCGGACCGCCCGGTCGGCGTGGGCGGCGCCGCGGCTGGGGGGAGTGCAGGTGGACGTGGCCGCCACCGCTCACGGTGGTTGCCGGCATCCGGAGCGCAGCGAAACCGCGAAGACGGCACCCATGAGGGCGACGCCGACGAACCCGGCCGAGAACGCGTCGGCGGCACCGGTGGTGGTGGCGAGCGAGCCGGCGCTGGAGGCAACAGCGGACAAGATGGCGACGCCGGGCGCGGCACCGATCTCGTGGCCGGTCATCCGGAACCCGGAGGCAACGCCGGCGTGGGAGGCGGGGATGCCGGCCAACGAGGTCACCGAGACGGGCACGAACACCATGCCGACACCGAGACCCACAACGCACAGGCCAGGGAGGATGCCGGTCGCGAAGAGCAACCGAGATCTCGTCACGCGCGTTCCGGGCGGAGGTCCCATACGACGTCAGCGCCCGGACCCGGCCACCGGCCTGGCGGGCAGGTCTGGGGCGGGGGCCAGCATGGCCACGACGGTTCCGGGCCGTAGACGGGGGCCGTCCAGCACCGTACTGTCGACAGTGATGATGCAGGCAACCAATGGCGAGTGGGTTTCGACCCCTCCCCTCCGGACCAGGGTGGGTGTCGACTCACGCCAAAACCGTTGGGCGACCGACGCGTCCGCGGCCTTCCACAAAGACCCCCGCGTTCTTCCCGGCGCACCCGATGCGGCCCTGTGGGACGGGACCCACACGTCGTGTTCAGGCGATGTCCTGACACCTCCTGCGCCCAACCACACGTCGCCCTGATGGGGGCCGACACCGGGTCCCAGGACGGCCCGCTACTCCGGGCGGTCGCGTCCCTGCACCCCGTGGGCCGGTGTCAGCCGCGTGGCTGTAACGACGTGGTCGAACGCGGCTCGCGGGGCGTCGGCCATCTACGTGCGACGGCGCCGCCGTCCGTCAAGGAACCGAGAGGGTCGTGCTGACCATGGACGTCTCCCAGGTGCCCCCCGGCAGCGTCGTCGTCGGAACCGACGGTTCCACGTTCTCGGACGGGGCGGTCGACTGGGCGGCGGATCAGGCCGCCCTCGAATCGCGGCCACTGGTCGTCCTGCACGCCACCGCCCCCGTGTCCCCTTCGACCCTGGCCATCTACCCCGCGGGTGACCTCGAGGTCACCCGGCTCCTGGATGACGCCCAGTCAGCCGCCCAGTCGCTTCTCGCCACCTCCGCGGCACGGGCGCGAGATCGCGAACCGGGGATCGAGGTCCACCACATCCTGAGCGTGACGGATCCCCGGAAGGTCCTGCTCGACCTCAGCGAACATGCCGCGACCATCGTCCTCGGCTCCCGAGGGCGTGGTCCGATCGCCAGCCTTCTCCTGGGATCGGTCAGTGTCTCGGTCTCCAGGCACGCGTCGTGCCCGGTCGTCGTGTGGCGCCCCCATGCATCGACCCGGTCCGACCACCAGATCGTGGTCGGTGTCGACGGCAGACAAGACTCGATTCCAGCCGTCGAGTTCGCCTGCCGGATGGCCGCCCTCCGCGGAAGCTCGGTGACCGTCCTGCACTGCACCTTGACGGCGCCGCCCGTCACGAGCGTGCGCGACGACGCGCCGCCGCCGGACTTGAGCGTCGAGCGCGAGCTCGTCGAGAAGTCCTTGGCCGGGATCGCCGAAACGTACCCGGGGGTCACCCTCGAGGTGCGGATCGTCTCCGGCTCCACGGACCACCACCTCATCGCCGCCTCTCACGATCACGACCTGGTCGTCGTCGGCCACCATCGAGTCGGGCACCTCGCCGAGCTCATCCACGACTCCGTCGCCCCGGCGGTGCTCGAGCACGCCCAGGGCCCCGTCGCGGTCGTACCAGCACCGGTGCCGCGCTGAGCACCTGAGCATCGCCATCCTCCCCCGCCGCCTGACGCGAAACGCCCCCGGGTCGTCGCTGGGCGCGACTGCGAGTCACTTCGCAGCGCAGGCTCCGATGGGTCGGGACGAGTCACTGACGAGAGGGGGCGTTCCCTCGCCGTCGAGCGAAAGAGAAAGACCCGCTGATCAAGCGGGTTTCGTGCGTGCCCCCGGCAGGATTCGAACCTGCGACACCTTCTTTAGGAGAGAAGTGCTCTTCCCCTGAGCTACGAGGGCGGGAAGGCCGCGAGCCAGCCTACGGGACCACCCGACGGGTGCGTCGCCCCGACCACCGGCCCGGGCGGCATACTGCTCCGGTGACGACGACCGCCGAGCGCGAGCAGACGCAGCGGCACGTCGTGCGGTCCCTCGTTGCCTCGCAGATGCTCGGTGGGGTGGGCCTGTCCGCGGGGGTGGCGGTGGGGGCGCTGCTCGCCGAGGAGGTCTCCGGGTCAGCCCGCTGGGCCGGTCTGGGCGGCACCTTCCAGGTGTTGGGGGCCGCCCTCATCGCCGTGCCGATGGCGCGGGTGATGGCGGCGCGGGGGCGTCGACCCGGCCTGGTGCTCGGCTACACCCTCGCCGCGCTGGGCGCCGTCGGACTCATCGTCGCCGGGCTGGTGGGCAATTTCCCGCTGCTGCTGGCTTCGAGCCTGGCCTTCGGTGGCGCGACCGCCTCCAACAGCCAGAGCCGGTATGCCGCCGCCGACCTGGCGCTGCCCAGCCGCCGGGCGCGGGACCTGAGCATCGTGGTGTGGGCCACCACGGTCGGCAGCGTCCTCGGGCCGAACCTCGTCGGCCCCAGTGCGCCGGTGGCCGACGCCCTCGGGATCCCGCGGCTCACCGGGCCGTTCGCCTTCTCGCTGGTGGGGCTGCTGCTGGCGATCGCAGTCGTCGCGCTGCGACTGCGCCCGGACCCGCTCGTGGAGGCCCGCCGGCTCGCTCTCGCCGACGGGACGGGCACCGGGGAGCGCACCCACGGCTCGGTGACCCGCGGGCTGCGGGTGGCGAGCGCCATCCCCGCGGCGCGGTTGGGGCTGATCACTCTCGCCCTGGGGCACGCGGTGATGGTGAGTGTCATGGTGATGACGCCGTTGCACATGGCCCACGGTGACGCCGGCCTCGAGGTCATCGGGCTGGTCATCAGTGTGCACATCCTCGGGATGTACGCCTTCTCGCCCATCACCGGGATGGCGGTCGACCGCTTCGGGGGGCGGGCGGTGGCGGTGGTGGGGTCGGTGATCCTCTCGACGGCGACCCTCCTGGCCTCCGCCTCGCCGATGGGGGAGTCCTCCAGCCTCGTCGCGGGCCTCTTCCTGCTCGGGGTCGGCTGGTCCTGCACCCTCGTCGCCGGGTCCACCCTGCTCACCGCGGCCGTCCCGGCGCCGGAGCGGCCCGGTGCCCAGGGCGCGTCCGACCTGCTCATGGGGCTCGCGGCCGGTCTGGGCGGGGCGCTCGCGGGTGTCGTCGTCGACCGGGCCAGCTTCCACGCCCTCGCGCTGTCGGCACTCGGTATCGCGGTGGTCATCGGCCTGGCCGCTGCCCTGACGACCATCCCACCGGCATCCGCCCCTGCATCGACACCGGCGCCGTCGCAGCCCGCCGCCTGAGCCCCACGCCCCGCCTGCGCGGTCGTGACGGCCGTCGTTGTTAGCCTGCTGCAGTGAGTGACACGGGCCCGGCGACTGACGAGCCGACTCCTCCGACCGACGAGCCGACTCCTGCGAACCACGAGGCGACGCCTCCGACGCAGGAGCCAGCCCGCCCACCAGAGGGCGATCCCCGCGCAGCCCGGATCGCCGCCGCCCGCGCCGCCTGGACCCGCCACCTCGTCGACCTCGGTGGACGCAACACCCTGCTGTGGCACCGCGACCTGCCCGCCGGCACCCTCGACCTCACCCTCGCCCACGCCCAGGGCGTCGCCACCTTGATCTCGGGCCGACCCACGCCCCTGTCCGACCTGGTCCGTGAGAAGGCGTCGCACGAGGAGGCCCGGCGACGGGCCCGGGCGATCGCCGCCAAGAGCCGCGAGCTCGCCGAGGAGCGCGGCATCCTCACCTGCTTCCTCGCGATCGGGATGGCCACCTGGACGGTGCAGCTCCCCGACGGCCGGCCCGCCCCCCGCGTGCCGGCTGCTCCGGTGCTGCTCCGCTCCTGCACGATCCGCCCCACCGGAGCCGCCCACGGCGACTTCGTCCTCGAGCTCGGCCCTGAGCTCGAGCTCAACCCGGTGCTCGCCCACTACCTCGCGTCGGAGCGAGGGATCGAGGTCGACGCCGACGCGCTCGAGTCGCTGGCCCACACCGGCTCGACGTTCGACCCCTACCCAACGTATGCCGCCCTCAGCGAGCTGTGCGCCGACGTCCCGGACTTCGCGGTGGCCCCACGGCTCGTGGTGGGGTCCTTCTCCTACGCCAAGCTGCCCATGGTCGCGGACCTCGCCGCCCAGGGGGACGCCCTCGCCGACCACGACGTCATCGCCGCCCTCGCGGGCGACCCCGAGGCCCTGCGCAGCGTGCGCTCGGTCCTCGACCCCAGCCGTCTCGACCTCGACGACGCGGACCGCGACCTGCTCGTCCTCGACGCCGACAGCAGCCAGCAGGAAGCCATCGAGGCGGTGCGCTCCGGGTCCCACCTCGTGCTCCAGGGGCCACCTGGCACCGGGAAGTCCCAGACCATCGCCAACCTCGTCGCGACCCTCGCCGCCGACGGAAAGCGCGTGCTGTTCGTGGCCGAGAAGCGCGCCGCCATCGACGCCGTCGTCGGGCGGCTCGAGCGAGTGGGGCTGGGAGACCTCGTGCTGGACCTGCACTCCGGATCGCGGGGTCGGCGCCGCGTGGCCCGCGAGCTCCTCACCGGACTGGACCGCCGCCGAGGGCCCGGGTCGGAGACCCACGGCGCCGGCGTGCGGCGGGTGTCCTCGCCCGGCTCGACTCGCAAAGCCGCCGCTGCCCGCCTCTCGGAGCACGTCAGTGCCCTCCACGAGCGGCGGGAGCCCTGGCAGGTGTCCCTCCACGAGGTGCAGGAGGCGGTGTCCGGTTTCTCGGCCCTCGCGGCGCCCCCACGATCGAGGGTGCGCCTGCGCGGCGCGACGCTCGCCGACCTCGGCCGGGAGGAGGTCGAACAGCATGCCGCGACCCTGACCAGCGCCGCGTCCCTCTCGGACTGGGACGCGGCGGGGCGCGACGACCCGTGGTTCGGGGCGCGCCTCTCTAGCGCGGAGGAGGCCGAGACCGCCCGCGAGTGCGTCGACGCCCTCGCCGGTGGAGAGGTCGAGGAGACCGCCCGCACCTTCGGCGAGGTCTTCCGCGGCATCGCGCTGCCCGAGCCCCCGACGGCCACCGGCTGGGGGGCGGTGCTCGACACGGTGGGTCGGGTCCGGGACACCTTGGAGGTCTTCCGGCCGGAGGTCTTCGACATCCCGCTCGGCGGCCTCGTGGCCGCGACCGGCTCCGCGGCATACCGCCGATCCATCGGCTCCGACCTGAGCTGGCTCGACCGGTTGCGGCTGCGCCGCCAGGCCAAGGGCCTGTTGCGCCCCGGACGGCCCCCCGCCGACCTCCACCAGGCGCTCGCCGAGGCGAGCGCCCAGCGCCTCGCCTGGCGTGAGCTGGCCGGGTCCGGTGGGCGACCCGAGATCCCCGTGGAGCTGGATCGGGCCAAGCACGCCCACGCGGAACTGATGACCGACGTGGACTGGCTCGACGCACGCCTCCCGGACAGCCCACCGCCCACGTCGCCCGGTGAGGAGCCGTTGCCGGCGCCGACGCCGCTGGGTGACCTCGACCTGACGGCCCTGGCTGCGCGCACCGCCGAGCTCTCTGCGGCCGGTGGGCGGCTGGGGGTCGCGCCGGCGCTGACCGCCGCCGTCGACGCGCTGACGGCGGTGGGTTTGCGCCCCCTGCTCGACGACCTGCGAGCCCGCGGGGTCCCCGCTGAGGAGGTCGTGGCCGAGGCCGAGTGGGTCTGGTGGTCCTCGCTCGCGGAGGAGATCGCCCGCCAGGATCCTCGGGTGGCCTCGCACGACGGACGGACCCTGAGCGCGGGTCTCACTGAGTTCGCGGACGCCGACCGAGCCGTGGTGGCCGGTAATGCCGCTCGCGTCGCGGCAGCGGTGGCGGAGCGGGTCGCCGAGGTCGCGCGCGAGCACCCGGGACAGGAGACGCACCTGAGGGCCGAGGCCGCACGGGCGCGCCGGTTGGCCCCCCTGCGCGAGCTCCTCGTGCGGTGTCCGGACCTGTTGACCGCGGCGCGTCCCTGCTGGGCGATGAGCCCTCTCGTCGTGGCCTCCGTGCTCCCCCCGGGGCAGTGGTTCGACGTCGTCGTCTTCGACGAGGCCTCACAGGTGCCCCCGGCCGAGGCGGTGTCGGCCATCGCCCGGGCTCGACAGGTCGTCGTGGCGGGAGACGTCCACCAGCTGCCGCCGACGACCTTCTTCACGACCGTGCCCGACGGCGACCCCGGAGTCGTCGGCGCCCACGAGCCGATCACCGAGGGGGTCGAGTCCATCCTCGACGCGCTGGGGGCGACCTTGCCCGTGCGCCGGCTCTCGTGGCACTACCGCTCGCTGGACGAGCGGCTCATCGCCTTTGCTAACGCCCAGGTCTACGACGGGTCGCTCGTGACCTTCCCCGGCACCGGGACTGCGGCCGACGCCGTCGTGCGGCACGTCCTGGTCGAGGGGCACGGGATCGTCGCCGAGGGGGAGGCCGCCGTCGAGACGACGACCGCCGAGGTCGACGCCGTGGTGCAGCTCGTCCTCGAGCACGCCCGCACGAGGCCGGAGCGCTCCCTGGGGGTCATCGCCCTCGGCAGCACTCACGCCCTCCGGGTGGAGGACGCCCTGCGACGGGCGCTCGCGAGCCAGCGGGGAGAGGTGCTCGCCTTCTTCGACGAGGACGCCGACGACGCGTTCTTCGTCAAGAACCTCGAGCGGGTGCAGGGCGATGAGCGGGACGACGTCATCCTCACCATCGGCTACGGCAAGACACCGCACGGGCGGGTGCTCCACCGCTTCGGACCGCTCAACACCGAGGGCGGCGAGCGGCGGCTCAACGTCGCGACGACCCGGGCCCGGAGGGCGATGACGGTCGTGTCGTCGATCGCCGCGGAGGATCTGGACCCGGCGCGCCTGCGTGCTCGTGGCGCGATGATGCTGCGCGACTTCCTCGCCTACGCCGCGGACCCGACCTCCGCGGTGCCGGGCACCGGTGCCCGCCCGGACACGCCGCCCTCCGTGGTGATGGCCGACCTGGCCGAGCGGCTGCGCGCCCACGGCCTCGTCGTGCACGAGAGGGTCGGGTCCTCGGCGGACCCGGTGGACCTCGCCGTCGAGGACCCCCAGGATCCGGGCCGGCTCCTGTTGGCGGTCGAGTCCGACGGCCCGGAGTATGCCGCGATGCGCACTCCCCGCGACCGGGACCGGCTGCGGGCCGAGCACCTCGAGCGGCTCGGCTGGCGACACCTGCGGGTGTGGTCAACGGACGTATTCCGGGACCCCGCCCGCGACGTCTCGAGGATCCTCGAGGCAGCGGGCGTCCGAGAGGCGCCCGGTGGCTGACCCTCGGCCGCCTGACCACGAGGGGCGCGGCCGTCGACGCCCGGTCCGCCGTTCCGTGCGTCCGGGGACCAACCCGTCGGCGGAGGACCTGCCCGACCTGGCCCCGGAACGGCCGCCACCGGGCCCGGGGGAGACCGAGGCGGACCGGTGGCTGCGAGAGCAGCGTCCACCCCACTGGGAGTGACCGGATCTCGCCGAGGGCCAGTGATGGCTGCCATCCCAGAGTCGAGCGCGCGGGTGCCTGACTGACGGGGGCACGCAGAGGGCCCACCGGGACATCCCGGTGGGCCCTCGCCGATGCGGGGGTGGAAGGATCAGCCGCGGGCGCGCAGCGAGTCGCGGATCTCCTTGAGGAGCTCGGTATTGGGGTCGACCGTGGCCGCCTCGGGCTCGGCCGGAAAGAACTTCTCCTTCGCGGCCGCGTACGGCTTCACGACGAAGAAGTAGATGACAGCGGCCACGATGAGGAAGCTGATCAGAGCGGTGAGGAATGCGCCGACCGAGATACCGCCCGGCTTGTAGGACGAGAAGTCGGGCTTTCCGCCCAGCTTCCCGAGGATGTCGATGAACATCGCGGTGAAGGCTGTCACGAGCGTGGCGAACGCGGCACCGATCACGAAGGCGACGGCGAGCTCGACGAGGTTGCCGCGCATGACGAAGTCCTTGAAACCCTTCACGGGTGACCTCCTGCTGATGGTTGGGTTGAGTGTCGGAGACAAGGGTAAAGGGCACCACGGCATCCTTCGACCACGGTCAAGGTCCTCACCGTCAGCCCAGCCCGACCACCTGCACCAGCGCCGGCCCGTCCGCGTCCTGGCCCGACGCGAGGAGCCGTTCGACGTCGGTGCTGGCCACGGCGAGCACCACCCCCCGGGCCGGTGCCTGACCTGCCGTGAAGGCGTCGACCGTGGCTTCCGGGTCGGTCGAGAGCACCTCCGCGTCACTCGTGAGCGCCTTTCCACCGATCACGGGGTAGACCGCGACCCGCTGCCCGACGTGGAGCAGCCCGACCGAGACAGGGTCCGCCGCCCGGACGTGCAGGACGGTGCGCGAGGACGCCAGGCCGTCGGCGAGCGACCGGGGCACCAGCCGGGTGCGGGTGATCGACTCCCCGGCGGCCAGCGCGGAGCCGATGCGGCGCCCGACGAGCGTCGCCGGCTCGCGGATCGCCCCGGGCTGGACCTGGGCGCTGGGGACGCGGACCACCCCCAGGTCGCCGGGGGCGAGCTCTGAGCCGGCAGCCACCGGGTGCACCGCGACGACCACCGCGGTGCTCGGCTCCGGCGGCGGCCGGACCTCGTGCACCACCAGGAGGAGGGCGCTGCACACCATGAGGGCCGCGGCGACGCGGCGGAGCAGGTGGCGACGCCAGCGCGCTCTGCGGGAGTGGCCGGTCACGCCCGGGAACGGCAGGGCCTTCATGCCCCGACGCTAGGTCGCGGCGGGCTCGAGCAGGGTGGTCAGGCCGAGGTTGTGGATGCCGCTGTGCGGCTCGAGCCGCCTGTGGATGACGACGAGGAGGAGGACCCGGAGCCGCCCGCAGTCCCCGAACCCGTGGACTGCCCGGAGCCCGTGGACTGCCCGGAGCCCGTGGACTGCCCGGAGCCCGTGGACTGCCCGGAGCCCGTGGACTTCTCCGAACCCACGGACTTCCCTGAGCCGTTGGTGCTGTCGGAGCCCTTCGCCCCGTCGCCACCCTCGGCCCCCTTGCCGCCGCTGCTGTTCGAGTCCGAGTCGCCCGAGCCCTTGCCGTTCCGGGAGCCGTTGCGGGAGTCGGTGCGGGAGTCGTTGCGGTAGAAGCCGCCGCCCTTGAACACGATTCCCACGGCGTTGAACAGCTTGCGCAGCCGGCCCTCGCACTCGGGGCAGACGGTGAGGGAGTCGTCGGAGAAGGACTGGACGACCTCGAAACGGTGGTCGCACTCGGTGCACGCGTAGGCGTACGTCGGCACGGTGGTCCTCCTGCGGACGGGAACGGGGGGTGCCGCGCACCTGCGCGACACCCCCCGAGGATACGTGAGGTCGGGGCGTGCCCCTTCCGCGGCCTGCTACTTCACCTCGGCCCGGGTCAGGCGCCACATGCCGAGCACGATCGGGAGCAGCACCCACACGCCGACGGCCGTGCCCAGCTGGGCCCACTGCTCGCCGGTCAGTGAGCCGGTGAACAGGGGGTCCATCGTCCGGTTGAGGTCGAGCCACGCCCCGGCGCTCTCTGCCCAGGCGACGAGCGACCCGAGGATGCTCCACACGGTAGGAAGCACGAAGTAGGCGACGATCGCGGCCGGGGTGTTGCGCAGCAGCATCCCGAAGCCGACGCCCTGGACCAGGCCGAGCAGCACGTAGGCCGCCGCGCCCGCCAGGGCGAGGCCCGGCAGGTTCCAGTCACCGTCGATGCCGCGGATGCCGATGGCGGCGCCGTAGGCCGCGACCCCGAGGGCGAAGGAGAGGGCGACCGCCCCGACCCCGACCGCCAGGGCGGCGACGAGCTTGGCCCAGGCCACCCGAACCCGGCGCGGCTCGAGGCCGAAGGTCACCAACGCCGTGCGCTGGGACCACTCCGAGGTGACGGCGAGGATGCCGACCACGGGAAGGAGGATGGCCTGCGGCATGGTCGTCGCCTGCAGGTAGTCCTCGAAGGGGTGCTGACCGCCGTCGGTGAAGAACATGATGGTCAGGGCACCGGCGATGACCAGCCCGATCGAGATGACCAGCCAGCGGCCGGCCCGGGTGTCGAACATCTTGCGCAGCTCGACGCGGACCACGCGGGCGAAGGGCACCCCACGGCCGGGGTCCGCCGCAGGAAGGCGGTCCGGCATCCGGAGGGTGGAGGGGAGGGGGGACTCGGTCGCGGGCGCTCGGCGTACGGTCTCGGTGCTCATGCCGCCACCTCCTCGCGGGCCGAGTCGGCCGTGAGGTCGAGGAAGATCTCCTCCAGTCCGCGGCCGTCACCGGCCCTGAGCTCAGTGAGTGCGACGCCCGCGTCGAGGGCGATCCGCCCCACCGCCGACGGCTCGATGTCGACGACCAACCCGCCGGATGCCGCAATCCGCACCTCGACCGCCGCCGCCGTCAACGCCTGGCGCAGCGCCTCGTCGTCCGTGGACCGCACCACCGTGCCGGCGGAGGCGACCAGCTCGTCCTTGCTGCCGCGGGCCACGATGCGCCCACCGCCGATGACGATGATCTCGTCGGCGACCCGCTCGATCTCGTTGAGGAGGTGCGAGCTGAGCAGCACCGTGCCGCCCCGGTCGGCGTACCCGCGGAGCAGGTCGCGCATCCAGCGGATGCCCGCCGGGTCCAGCCCGTTGGCGGGCTCGTCGAGGATGAGCACCTCCGGGTCGCCGAGCAGGGCGTGGGCGATGCCGAGGCGTTGTCGCATGCCGAGGGAGTAGTTGCGCACGCGTCGACGGGACTCCTTGTCGGTGAGCCCCACGAGCGCCGTCATCTCGTCGACGCGGGAGCGGTCGACCCCCATGACCATCGCCCCGAGCAGGAGCACCTCGCGCCCGGTGCGTCCCGCGTGCTGGGCGGAGGCGTCGAGGAGGAGGCCGACCTGGCGGCCTGGGTTGACGAGCCGCGCGTAGGGGCGGCCGAGCACGGTCGCCGTGCCCGAGGTGGCGGGGGTGAGCCCGGCCATGATGCGCATGGCGGTGGTCTTGCCCGCGCCGTTGGGTCCGAGGAAGCCGGTGACCTGCCCGGGCTGGACCTCGAAGGAGATGTCGTCCACGGCCGTGAAGGGGCCGTAGCGCTTGGTGAGTCGTTCGACGGTGATCATGACTCGACAGCCTGCCCCTGGCCGGTCGGTCTCGATATGGGGGAGGAACCTGACGCGACCCTGACCAGACCCCGAGGCTCCCCGGGACGGGTCAGGTGTCGGACCAGTCCGCGAGGCGACCGCCGCGGCTCACGGCATAGAGGCGCTTCTCGGTGGCCTCCCGCACCGCCGAGGGGGTGACGATGAGCAGCTGGTCCCCGTGGCGGAGCACATCGGACTCCCGGGGGACGAAGGAGGCACCCTCGCGCAGCACCAGCGCGACGGCGGCTCCCAGCGGCAGCCGGAGCTCGAAGACGCGCACGCCGCCGATCTTCGAGCCGGGGCCGACGTCGATCTCGAGGAGCTGGGCGCCGAGGTCGTCCAACGGAGTGGCCTCCACGGCCAGGTCGACACGGTGGTGGGACTGGTCCAGCCCCAGCCGGCGGGCGACCCAGGGCAGGGTCGGCCCCTGGACGAAGGTGAAGACCACGACGAGCACGAACACGAGGTCGAAGATCCACTCCAGCCCCGGGGTGCCCGCCGTGATCGGCACGGTGGCGAGCACGACGGGCACCGCGCCGCGAAGCCCCGCCCAGGAGAGGAACACCTGCGTGCGCCACGGCATCCGGAACGGGGTGCAGGACAGCAGGACCGACAGGGGCCGCCCCAGCACGAGCAGAGCAGTGCCCACCACGAGAGCCGGGACGAGCTGGTCGACGAAACCTTTCGGAGAGGCGAGCAGCCCCAGCAGCACGAAGAGCCCGATCTGCGCCATCCAGCCCAGCGCGGTCGCGAAGCCACCGACGGCGGGACCGTGCGGGAGCGAGACGTTGCCGAGCACCAGGGCCGCGAGGTAGCAGGCGAGGAACCCCGAGGTGTGCACGCTGTCCGCGGCGGCGTAGGCGAACACGGCGACCGACACCACGCCGATGGAGAAGAGCGCGGAGGACGCCGAGGCGAACCGCCGCATCAGCCACGCACCCGACCAGCCCACCGCGAGCCCGATGACCGCGCCACCGGCGAGCTCGACGGCGGCCAGGACGAGCAACGACCACCAGGGGTCGGGGGTGGCGCCGGGGGCGAGCGAGGCAGCGAGGGCCGTGACGAGCAGCACCACCGGCGCGTCGTTGAAGCCCGCCTCCGCCTCGAGCATGCCGGACACCCGCCGGGGGAGCGGCACCCGTCGCAGCACGGAGAAGACGGCGGCCGCGTCGGTGCTGGAGACCACCGCGCCGACGAGCAGCGACACCTCCCAGGACAAGTCGAGAAACAGGTGGGCCAGGGCTGCGACGGTGACGACGGACACCGCGACCCCGACGGTGGCGAGCACCGCGGCCGGCCCCACGGAGCCCTTGATCCCCGACCACCGGGTCGTGATCCCACCCTCGACGAGGATGAGCACCAGGGCCGCGTAGCCCAGCACCAGGGTGAGCTGGGCGGAGTCGAAGTCGATCCCGAGCCCGGCCTCGCCCAGGCCCAGCCCGATGGCGAGGTAGATGAGCAGGGACGGGAGTCCGGACCGCACCGAGAGCCGCACCGCGGCGACGGCCACGACGAGCACGAGGCTGCCGACGAACAGGGCTGCGGTGAGGTCGTCGAGGGAGAAGGAACCGGGCGCTGCCTCGCCCCCGCTCAGCGGCAGCGTCCACGTCCGTCCCACGGCCAGTCCTCGCGTCGTCGGTCCCAGGGTGTCCTAGTCTCGCAGGGTGAGTCGTGCCACTGTCATTCGTCGCGCCCTTTTGGGACTCCTGGCCGTCGTGGTCGTCGTCGCCCTCGTGGGGGGCGTCGTCGTCGTGACGGCGATGCGCGACTCCCTCCCACGCACCTCGGGCCAGGCCCGCCTGCCGGGGCTTCAGGCCGACGTCAGCGTCCTGCGCGACGAGAGCGGCATCCCGCACATCTATGGCGACAGCATCACGGACCTGGCGCGGGCCCAGGGCTACGTGCACGCCCAGGAGCGGTTCTTCGAGATGGACCTGCGGCGGCACATCACCGCCGGGCGTCTCGCCGAGCTCGTCGGTGAGCCCGGAGTGGAGTCCGACAAGGTGATCCGCACCATGGGGTGGCGCAAGGTCGCCGAGGAGGAGCTGCCGACGCTCAAGCCGGAGACCCGCCAGGCGCTCCAGGCCTACGCCGACGGCGTGAACACCTACCTCCGGGGACGCAGCCCGCGAGAGGTGTCGCTGGAGTACACGGTGCTCGGCCTCCAGCTGCCCCTGGCCGACATCGAGGACTGGACCCCGGTCGACAGCCTGTCCTGGCTCAAGGCCATGGCCTGGGACCTGCGCGGAGACTACGACGACGAGCTCGCCCGGGCCCGCCTCAGCGGCCGCCTCTCCACCAAGCAGATCGCCGAGATCTATCCGGCCTACGACTCCTCGGCCCACCCGCCGATCCTCTCCCGCAGCGACTGGACCCCCGACCCGCTCGACCGGTTCGGGAAGGCTGCCACCCCCACCGGCTCGGCAGCATCGACCGCGTCGACCGGGGCGGTCGCCCCCGTTGGCACGGACCAGCCGGCCGGCGGGGCGGACCTGGCGGCGCTCACCAGCGACCCTGCGGATGCCGCGTACGCCGCGGTTCAGAACGCCCTCGCGGCCGTTCCCGAGCTCGTCGGGCGCGGAGACGGTGTGGGATCGAACTCGTGGGTCGTGTCGGGGTCGCGCACGACCACCGGCAAGCCGCTGCTCGCCAACGATCCGCACCTCGGTGTCAGCCAGCCCGGGATCTGGATCCAGAACAGCCTGCACTGCCGCACCGTCTCCCCGGCCTGCCCGCTCGACGTGAGCGGGTTCTCCTTCGCCGGCGTCCCCGGCGTGGTCATCGGGCACAACGCCGACATCGCCTGGGGGTTCACCAACCTCGGCCCCGACGTCAGCGACTTCTACCTCGAGCGCGTGGTGGACCAGACCTACCTGCGCGACGGGGCGTGGCAGCCCCTGGCCACCCGCGAGGAGGTGATCAAGGTCGCCGGTCAGCAGGACGAGAAGATCACGGTGCGCTCCACGGTCCACGGCCCCGTGATGTCCGACGTCCTGGAGCCCGTCGCCGACGCCGGTGCCCGAGCGCCCACGGAGGTCGAGGGGGACGAGAACGACCGGTACGCCGTGTCACTGGCCTGGACCGGGCTGCTCCCGGGGAAGACCGCCGACGCGATCCTCGACCTCGACAAGGCCACGAACTTCGAACAGTTCCGCGAGGCCGCGCGGTCCTTCGCGGTGCCCGCCCAGAACCTGGTCTACGCCGACCGTGAGGGTCACATCGGCTACCAGGCGCCCGGTCAGGTGCCGGTGCGGCGGGCGGCGCTGCCGAAGTCGGTGCCCGGCTACTGGCCCGCGCCCGGCTGGAGCTCGGCCTACGACTGGAAGGGGTTCGTGGACTTCGAGGAGATGCCGTGGGTGCTGGACCCCAAGAGCGGCGTCATCGTGGCGGCCAACCAGCAGGTGACCGAGAGCGACATCCCGTTCCTCACCACCGAGTGGGACGAGGGGTGGCGCTCGACCCGGATCGGGGAACGGCTGGCCGCGGTGGACCGGGTGCGGCCCGAGGACATGGCCGAGATCCAGATGGACGACCAGAACGCCTTCGCCAAGGTACTCGTGCCGACGCTGCTCGGCGTGCCGCTGAACGCACCCGAGTCCGATCGGTCCACCAAGGACCTCTTCGACTTCACCAACGAGGCCCGCGAGCTGATGCGGGACTGGGACTACACGACCCCCGCCGGTGACTCGCCGCAGGGGGCGCCGGCCGCCTACTACAACGCCGTGTGGCGCAACCTGCTCGAGCTGCTCTTCGACGACGAGCTCCCGACGGAGCTCAGGGCCGACGGCGGCGCGAGGTGGCGGGCCGCGGTCCAGCAGCTGCTCAGCGAGCCGGACAGCGCGTGGTGGGACAACAAGCTCACCCCCAACATCACCGAGGGCAAGGACGAGATCCTCCGCCAGGCGCTCGTCGAGGCCCGGCTCGAGCTCACCAAGGAGCTGGGCAAGGACCCCGACGGCTGGCAGTGGGGGAAGCTGCACCGGCTCCAGCTCGACCACAAGGTGCTCGGCGGGGAGGACTCCCCGGGGATCGTGCGGTGGCTCTTCAACGACGGACCCCACGACATGCCGGGGGACTCGGCCGTCGTCAACGCCAACGGCTGGGACGCCAGCGAGGGCTACGAGGTCGACTGGGCCCCGTCGATGCGCATGGTGGTGGACCTCTCCGACCTCGACGCCTCGACATGGATCAACCAGACCGGGGTGAGCGGGCACCCGATGGACGACCACTACACCGACCAGGTCGGGGACTGGGTCGCCGGTCGTCAACGGGCGTGGCCCTTCACCGAGCAGGCGGTGCGCGACACCGACCCGGACGTGCTGACCCTGCGCCCGGAGGACCAGGCGAACGCCGCGCCCTAGCCGGGCCTCACACCCGGCCGAGAACCGTCACGAGCCGGGTCGCCCGCGCAGGTCGTGCAACCCGTCCGAGGTGAGCACGAGGTCGACCACCACGTCGTGCGGCTCGCGCGGAAGGGGATCGGACCCGAGCTCGCCCGGGTGCAGAAGCACCACCACCGGCACGCCGGGCCGTCGGCGGGGGAGGGCCTTGTCGTAGCAGCCGCCCCCCTGGCCCATCCGCGTTCCCCACGGGTCGACCGCCAGGCCGGGCGCGAGGACGAGGTCGGCGGAGGCGATGGCGTCCTTGCCGAGCCGTGCCGCCGAGGGGTCGCGCGAGTCGTGCCAGTCGAGGTCCAGGTCGGGCTCGGTGACCGGGAGCAGCACCCGGATGCCGCGCGCCTCCAGCCGCGCGTTGAGCTCGGCGGTGGGCGGCTCGCCGGGCACCGCGGCATACGACGTCACGACCGAACCGGGCGAGAGGCCGAAGGCGTCCACGAGCTCGTCGACCCGGTGCACCAGATCCCGGGCATCCGCCGTGACCTCGCGGCCGGAGGCCAGCGAGCGGCGCCGAGCACGGAGCGCCGAACGCACCTGCTTCTTCGTCGGATCGGTGGGCACCCCAGCATCGTAGGGTGGCCACCATGACCGATGACGGGCTGAGGGCCGCGACCGACAAGATGCGTACGGCGGGGGTGTCCGACCTGGCCATCGACGTCTTCGCGGGCTTCCACGCCCAGCTGAGGTCCGACGCCACCGGGACGATCCCGGAGGCCGACATCGCACCGCTCGTCGAGGTGCCCCGGCTGGAGGACGTGGCGGGCTCGGACGCCGAGGTCCGGTCCGCTCTCGGGCACACCGTCGTCATCAAGCTCAACGGCGGCCTGGGCACGGGCATGGGCATCCGCGGCCCGAAGACCGCTCTCGAGGTGCGCGAGGGACTCACCTTCCTCGACGTCATCGCCCGGCAGGTCCTGGGCCTGCGCCGACGGCACGACGTGGGCACCCCGCTGCTCATGATGAACTCCTTCCGGACCCGCGAGGAGACCCTGGAGATCCTCGGCCGGCACGACGGCCTCGAGGTGGACGGACTGCCGGTGGACTTCCTCCAGAGCATGGAGCCCAAGCTCCGGGCCGACGACCTCTCCCCGGTCAGCTGGGCGCAGGACCCGGAGCTCGAGTGGTGCCCACCGGGCCACGGCGACATCTACGTCGCCCTGCGCACGACCGGGCTCCTCGACGCCCTGCGGGAGCGCGGCATCCGTCACGCCTTCCTCTCCAACGCCGACAACCTCGGTGCCACCTGTGACGGAGCCGTTCCCGCGTGGATGACCCGCGAGGGCATCCCCTACGTCGCCGAGGTCAGCGCCCGCACCCGCAACGACCGCAAGGGCGGCCACCTCGCCGTGCGCCACGCCGACGACCGCCTCGTGCTGCGCGACAGCGCGATGGTCGAGCCCGGCGAGGACCACTACTTCCAGGACGTCGAGCGGCACCCGTGGTTCCACACCAACAACATCTGGGTGGACCTCGACGTGCTCGCCGCCCGCCTCGACGACCGTGACGGCGTCCTCGGCCTGCCCATCATCATCAACCGCAAGCCCGTCGACCCGACCCGCCCCGACTCCACGCCCGTGATCCAGGTCGAGTCCGCGATGGGTGCGGCCATCGAGCTGTTCGACGGGTCGAGGGCGCTCGCGGTGGACCGCAGCCGGTTCCGGCCGGTGAAGACCACCAACGAGCTGTTGCTCCTGCGGTCCGACCTCTACCGCATCACCGACGAGGGCCTCGTCGAGTCGACCATCTCGCACGCCGAGCCCTTCGTCGACCTCTCTCCCACCTACCGGTTCGTCGACGACTTCGACGCGCGGTTCCCGGCGGGAGTGCCCTCCATCCGGCGCAGCTCCAGCCTGCGCGTCGAGGGCGACACGACCTTCGGCGCCGACGTCGTGTGCCTGGGTGACGTGCGCCTGGGCCCCGACGTCGAGTCCGTCCCCGACGGGGCCGTCCTGGAGGGGATCAGCTGATGCGGTCCGTCGCCGAGCACCGCGACGCCGTGCTGACGTTGGTGCACCCCCTGCCGGGTGTCGCGACGCCGGTGGGTGACGCCCTGGGCCTGGTGCTGGCCGCCGACGTCGTGGCCGCCGTCGACCTCCCGGGCTTCGACAACTCCGCGATGGACGGGTATGCCGTGCGCGCGGCGGACCTCGTGGCTGCGTCTCCCGAGTCGCCCGTGAGCCTTCCGGTCGACGGGGACATCGCCGCGGGTGACACGACCGCTCACGTGCTCGCCCCCGGTCGCGTCCTGCGCATCATGACCGGGGCGCCCCTCCCGGACGGTGCGGATGCCGTGGTGCCCGTGGAGCGCACCGACGGTGGCGCCCAGGTCGTCGCCATCTCGCTCGCGCCCGAGGCCGGTCGTCACCTACGTCACCGGGGGGAGGACATCCGGGAGGGCTCGGTCGTGCTGCGGGCGGGGGTGCGGCTCGGGCCGGGGCACCTCGCGCTCGTCGCGGCGAGCAACGTCGCGCAGGTCGTCGTCCACCCGCGCCCCAGGGTCCTGGTGGTCTCCACGGGCGACGAGCTCGTCCCGCCCGGCTCCACGCTCGAGCACGGGCAGATCGTCGACTCCAACCACGTCATGCTCTGCGCGCTGGTCGAGGCGGCGGGTGCGGAGGTCGCCGCGTCGGCCCACCTGCGCGACGACCCCACGGTCATGCGGGCCCTGCTCGCGGACCTGCCCGGTGACCCCGACCTCGTGCTCACCAGCGGCGGGGTGTCGATGGGGGTCTACGACACCGTCAAGGAGGTGCTCACGGCCGATGGCGGGGTGGACTTCGTCAAGGTTGCGATGCGCCCCGGGATGCCTCAGGGCTGTGGCGTGGTCGGTCCAGGGAGGACCCCGATCGTCACGCTCCCCGGCAACCCGGTGAGCTCGTTCGTCTCCTTCCACGTCTTCGTCCTCCCCGCGCTGCGGGCGCTCGCGGGCCTCGACCCGGCATCCGACGGGTCGTTCGAGTCGGTCGCCGCCACCTCCTGGTCGGCGGCATCGGGCAAGGTGGAGATGACCAGGGTGCTCGAGGACGCCGGCACCGTCCGCCCGTCCGGCGGCCAGGGGTCGCACGTCCTCGGCGCGCTCTCCCGCGCCACCGCCCTGGCCGTGGTGCCTGCCGAGGTCGATGAGGTGCGCGAGGGTGACAGGGTGCGGTGCATCCCGCTCGTGGGGCAGGATCGACCTCGTGGGTGAGGCGACCGGGCCGGGCGGGCTGACGCACGTGCGTGCCGACGGCAGCGCGCACATGGTCGACGTGTCGGGCAAGGCCGTCACGGCGCGGCAGGCGAGCGCCGCGGGTCGGGTGCTCCTCTCTGGCCCGGCGGTCGCTGCCCTGCGCGGTGGCGGGGTTCCCAAGGGCGACGCCCTCGCGGTGGCGCGCGTCGCCGGCATCCAGGCCGTCAAGCGCACCCCGGAGCTCATCCCGCTGGCCCACCCGGTGGCCGTGCACGCCGTCGAGGTGGACCTCGAGGTGGTCGACGCCGGCGTCGAGATCTCGGCCACCGTGCGCACCGCCGACCGCACCGGCATCGAGATGGAGGCGCTGACGGCGGTGGCGGTGGCGGCTCTGGCCCTCATCGACATGGTCAAGGCGGTCGATCGCCATGCCCGCGTCATGGACGTGCGGGTGACCGCGAAGTCGGGTGGTCGCTCGGGTGACTGGCGCGAGGAGGCGTCGTGACCGCTCCGCTCCAGGGCCGCACCGCCCGCGTCGTCACCTGCTCGACCCGCGCAGCGGCCGGCGTCTACCCCGACCGGGGGGGCGCACTGCTGGTGGAGACCCTGCGGGGCTGGGGGTGCTCGGTCCCCGATGCCGCGGTGGTTCCCGACGGACCCGAGGTCGCGGCGGCAATCCGCGCTGCCGTCGACGCCGCACCGGACCTCGTGCTCACCACCGGCGGCACCGGGCTCACGCCGGGCGACGGCACCCCGGAGGCGACGATGCCGCTGTTGGACCGAGCCGTTCCGGGCATCGCCGAGGCGATCCGGGCGCAGGGCGTCGCGGCCGGCATCCCCACCGCGATGCTCTCGCGGGGGGTGTCGGGCCTCGCCGGGCGCACGCTGGTCGTCAACCTGCCCGGCTCGACCGGCGGGGTGCGAGATGCCCTCGCGGTCCTGGCCGACGTGCTCCCGCACGCCTTGAGCCAGGTGCAGGGAGGCGACCACTGATGTGGCGGGCCTGGCGACATCGACGCCGCGTGGCGGCGGGCGAGTCCGGGCTCGGACCACTGTGGCGCTGGCCGCTGCGCCTGGAGGGCGAGACCCCCGCCGGCCTCCCGGTGGTGCTGCGCTCCCTGGTGGTGGAGGACGCACCGGTGTTCCACTCGGTGCGCCGGGCGAACGCGACGTGGCTCGAGCCGTGGGACGCGACCTCACCGGACCCGGACGCCCCGGCACGCAGCTTCGAGGAGCTCGTGGGGCAGTACGACGCCGATGCGCGCGCCGGGCGGGCGCTGCCTCTCGGGATCGAGGTCGACGGCCGGCTCGTGGGACAGGTGTCATTCGGCTCGATCGTGCTCGGGTCGTTCCGGTCGTGCTTCGTGGGGTACTGGGTGAGCCGCTCGGTCGCGGGTCGGGAGGTGGTGCCCGCAGCGGTGGCCCTGGGCGGTGACCACCTGATCGCCGCGTTGTCCCTGCACCGCATCGAGGTCAACATCCGACCGGAGAACACCGCGAGCCTCGCGGTGGTGCGGAAGCTGGGCTTCCGGAGCGAGGGTCTGCGACCCCACTACCTGCACATCGACGCTGCGTGGCGGGACCATCAGTCGTTCGCGCTGACCGAGGAGGACCTTGCCGGCCAGACCCTGATGGAACGGCTGAAACAGTCGTCACAGCAGTCACTTTCGCGACACACCGGCGGGGGTCCGGCACCGACCGGCTGACCCCGCCTACGGTCGGAGCGTGCGGTCACCCTCGAGCCTGATCTTCATCGTCCTCCTCGGGGTGTGGGCTGCCTACTTCGTCCAGTACTGGATCCGTCGTCGCGACCACCTGGCGACCGCACGGTCGGTCGACCAGTTCACCGCCGCGATGCGGGTCCTCGAGCGCCGCGACGCCGCGCCCCGCACCGACCTGTCCGCGCCCGCTCCTCCGTCGTACGCCGTGCACCCCCGGCGCTCCGCGCGCCCGCAGGTGCTCGTCAAGCGCGCCGTCCCCGCCGAGACCACCCGCCGCAGTGAGGTGTCCGTGCCGATCGAGACCGCTCCCGACCCCACCGTCTCCCCGGCTGCGCAGGCGCAAACCGCCACGCCGCAGCGATCCGCCGCCCACACGCCCGGCAAGGCCAGGCTCCGACCCAGCCGGCGCGTGCGCGGGCTCGTGCTGCTCGCGGCGCTCCTCGCGTTCCTCGTCGTCGTTCCGCTCGTCGCCATCTCGATCCTCCCGCTGTGGGCCCTGGCCCCCGCGGTCCTCGCCCCGGTCGTCGCCGACCTGTGGGTGCGCTCCGCCGTGCGGGCCGAGCGGTCCGTGGCGCGCGCCCGTCGACGGCGCGCCGGCGAACGCACGCGCGAGCGCAGCGGCGCCGCCGCCCCCGCCAAGGCGGCAGCCACGGCGGAGAGCGACCGGGCCCATGCCGGTCGGTCCGAGACGGTGACCTCCGAGCCCGGCGTCGCGCCGAGCGAGGCGACGTCAGAGGTGCCGGTCGAGGGTGCGTCCACGGAAGAGCCCGACCTGGCGGAGGTCGCGGTGGCCATCGACACGTCCCCGGTCGCGGTGCCGCTCGTCGACGAGGACGACCTCCCCCTCACGTGGGACCCGGTGCCGGTACCCCGTCCGACGTACACGATGAAGGCGAAGGCCGAGCGGCCTGCCCCGGCGCCCGCGGCGACGACGCCTGAGGCGCGTCCCGTGCAGCAGGACGACGAAGCGGCATACGAGCCCCGCAGGGTTGCCGGAGCCTGACGCGTCAGGCTCCGCTCTCGGGCCCGTCCTTCCGGGACGCGGCATGAGCACCGTCAGCGTGCTCCCGTGCCTGGGCTGCCTCCTCGGGGGAGAGCAGGTCGTCGGCCGTCGGTGACTCATCCTGCTCGTCGTCCGGGGTGTCGCCCTCGGCGGTGGGCTCGTCGAGCAGGTGGTGCCCGACGGCGTTGAGCACCGCGATGGTCGGCACCGCGATGAGGCCCCCGATGATCCCGGCGAGGATGAGGCCGGCCGCGATGGCGAAGATGACCGCCAGGGGGTGGATCTTCATGGCCCGACCGATGAGCAGCGGCTGGAGGATGTGGCTCTCGAGCTGCTGAACCGCCACGACGATGCCGAGCATGATCAGGGCCTGCACCGGCCCGAGGGCCACCAGCGCCAACAGGACTGCCACCCCGCCGGAGATCGCCGCACCGACCACGGGGATGAACGCGCCGAAGAAGACGAGCAGCGCGATGCCCGAGGCGAACGGCACGCCGAGGATGGCAGCTCCGACACCGATGCCGGTGGCGTCGACCGCGGCGACCAGCAGGGTGGCCCGGGTGAAGGCCGAGAGCTGGCCCCACGCGATGAGACCCGAGGAGTGCGCCCTGGATCGGGCGGCCCTCGGGAAGAGGCGCACCAGCCATCCCCAGATGACGGGGCCGTCCTTGAGGAAGAAGAAGAGGCTGAACAGCGCGAGGAAGAAGCCGGTGACGACGTGGGTGGCGGTGAGCCCGGCCGCGGTGGCGGTGTCGGTGAGGTTGCTGGAGCTCAGCCCCTCGCGGGCGCGGTCGAGGTAGTCCTGGAGCTGGGAGTCCGTCACCCCGAAGCTGGTGCGCAGCCAGGAGCGGATCTGGTCCAGCCCCTGGGTGGCCTTCGTCGTGATGTCGTCGAGCTGGCTGACCAGCTGGCTCCCGACGAAGGAGAGCAGGCCGATGATGACGCCGAGCGTCCCGAGGACGGTGATGAAAGCGGCCAGTGCCGGGGGGAGCAGGCGGCCCAGGCCGTGGAAGACCGGTTGCAGCAGGGCCGCCAACAGCATGGCGACGATGATGGGGATGACCAGCTCGGAGACGAAGCTCATCCCCCACAGGACCGCGCCCAGTCCGGCCGCGATGACCAGCCCGCGCCACGCCCACTCACTGGCCGTGCGCACCCCCCGCGGCACTGACCACGCCGCCGGCCCCGCCACGGTGGTCTGCTGTGGGGTGCCCACGAGGCCGCGCGGCAGGTCGGCGGGGTCCGGGCCCTCACGGTTGCCCCCGGGCAGTCGAAGTCGCATGGCGCGATCGTATGCCGTGCCGGGCCGTCGGGCGTCCGGGGGAACCACCCCCCTCGGGTGAGACCAGGTCACGGGTCGGGGCGCAGGTCACCGGTTTCGGGAGAGGTCCGAGCCGGTGTTATCGTTGCCCCGCAGTTCGGGGCTGTAGCGCAGTTGGTAGCGCGTCTCGTTCGCAATGAGAAGGTCCGGGGTTCGATTCCCCGCAGCTCCACCCGAGACGAACCCCGTCCGACCAGCGGCAACGCGACGCGTCGGGCGGGGTTCCGTCGTTGGGGTTCCAGGCTCGGGGGGCGGACCCTCGCGCTGGGACGCGGCTGCGGACACCGACAGGCAAGAGGGGTCACGGGCTGGGCCCCGACGCTCGCCACAGTGCCAAAGCCGGTCGACTGCCTGTCCTGGTGCGGGTGGGGTGGCGCAGCCGGATGCCCGAGCCCGAGGAGCGAAGCCAGTGGTGCGCAGGCCCACATGCCACGGTGACGGCAGGAAGGGTCCCGGTGACTCGCACACCGGCCGGCGCCGGAGCGTCCGACAGACCGCCCTCGCACCTCCGCGACCTCGTCTGTCCTCGTGCTGCGACGTGCCGCCCCGGCGGAGTGTCGCTGCGATCTGACCGAGGAAGTCCGGGAGGTGGCCCGCGGGTCTGCCACAGTGGGGGCGTGCAGACCCCCGCGCCCGCAACGCCAGCGCCCGCGACTCCCGTGTTCTTCCTTGCGGGAGGAACGGGGATCTCCGCCGAGACCCTGGGCAACCTCATGCTCCAGCAGTTCCCCAGCGTGACCTTCGCGCGCAACAAGATCCCGTTCATCACCTCGGTGGACCAGGCCCGGGACGTGGTGGTGACCCTCGACGGCGCGATGACCGACGGTGTCACGCCGTTGGTCTTCTCGACGGTGTCCGACGAACAGGTGCGCGCCGAGCTCCAGCGCACGACCTGCGCTTTCGTCGACCTGTTCGGCTCGCACCTCGACACCGTCGAGCGGGTGCTGCACGTCAACGCGACCCACGGGGGCGGCGCGCTGCACGGCGTGGGGGACCTGCGCCGCTACGACCGGCGGATGAAGGCCATCGAGTTCGCGATGGAGCACGACGACGGGGCGAGCCTGCGCAACCTGGAGCAGGCCGACCTCATCCTCCTTGCTCCGTCGAGGTGCGGGAAGACCCCCACGTCGATCTACCTGGCGCTCCAGCACGGGCTCAAGGTGGCGAACTACCCGCTCGTCGAGGAGGACTTCGCGACCTCGGAGCTACCGCGTCCGGTGCGCAACCTCAAGGCCGTCTCCTTCGGGCTGCTCTCGACGGCAGCCCGGCTCAGCCAGGTGCGCGGCGAGCGGCGGCCGGGCTCGGACTACGCGAGCCTGGGCCAGTGCAGCTATGAGCTGCGGCGGGCCGAGGCGCTCTACCGCACGCACCGGATCCCGTCGATCAACTCCGCGTCGATGTCCGTCGAGGAGATGGCCGCCGTCATCATGCAGAGCAGCAGGCTGCCGACCCAGACCTGAGACCCTCGGGGTCTCCCACCCCGCAGAGCAGACCCGGCGACCACCCGGCCGCCCAACGAGAGGAACGTCGTGACCAGCACAGAGGACCAGACCGCACCCCGCAGCATCGCCTGGTTCGCCGACCTCGGACTCGGCGACGTGGAGTCGGTCGGTGGCAAGAACGCTTCTCTGGGCGAGATGATCCAGCACCTGACGAAGGCTGGGGTCCAGGTGCCCAACGGCTTCGCCACGACCGCGGAGGCCTATCGACGCTTCCTCGCCCACGAGGGTCTCGCCGACCGGATCAACGCGATGCTCGACGACCTCGACGTGGACGACACGCGGGAGCTGAGCCGGGTGGGGGCCGAGATCCGCGACGCCGTCGAGCGTCAGCCCTTCCCGCCGGACCTCGATGCCGACATCGCCGCGGCCTACGACCACCTCGTGGAGCACGAAGGCGAAGGGGTGACCTGGGCGGTGCGCTCCAGCGCCACCGCCGAGGACATGCCGGACGCGTCGTTCGCCGGGCAGCAGGAGACCTTCCTCAACGTGCACGGCATCGACAACATCCTGCTGGCCATCAAGCGGGTCTTCGCCTCGCTCTACAACGACCGGGCCATCTCCTACCGGGTGCACTCCAGCTATGACCACTCGTCGGTGGCCCTGTCGGCCGGCATCCAGCGGATGGTGCGCTCGGACGTGGGCGCCTCCGGGGTCATGTTCACGATCGACACCGAGTCCGGCTTCTCGGATGCCGTGTTCATCACGAGCAGCTACGGGCTGGGCGAGGCGGTCGTGCAGGGAGCGGTCAACCCCGACGAGTTCTACGTCTACAAGCCGGCGCTGCGCGCGGGCCGTCCGGCGATCCTCAACCGCGGGCTGGGCAGCAAGGCGACGAAGATGGTCTACACCGACGACTCGTCCGTGGGGCGCTCCACCGAGTTCGTGCCGGTCGACGAGGCCGAGCGGGCGCGGCTCAGCCTCACCGATGAGGACGTGACCGAGCTGGCCCGGCACGCGCTCACCCTCGAGGAGCACTACGGGCGGCCGATGGACATCGAGTGGGGCAAGGACGGCGTGGACGGCGGGCTGTTCATCCTCCAGGCCCGACCCGAGACCGTGAAGTCCCGACAGAGCGGTTCGATCTTGCGGCGCTACCGGATGGACAAGCGGGGCCCCGTCATCGTGGAGGGCCGGGCGATCGGCCAGAAGATCGGCGCCGGCGCGGTGCGCATCCTCGACGCGGTCGAGAAGATGCACGAGTTCAAGCCCGGTGAGGTGCTCGTCGCAGACATGACCGACCCCGACTGGGAGCCGATCATGAAGCGCGCGAGCGCGATCGTCACCAACCGCGGCGGGCGCACCTGCCACGCCGCCATCATCGCCCGCGAGCTCGGCATCCCCGCTGTCGTCGGCACCGGTGACGCCTCCCGGGTGCTCTCCGACGGCCAGGAGGTCACCGTCTCGTGCGCTGAGGGCGACACCGGGCTGGTGTACGAGGGGCTCCAGGCGTTCTCGGTCTCCGAGACCGCCCTGGACGACATGCCCGAGGTGCCCGTGAAGATCATGATGAACGTCGGCACGCCGGACCAGGCGTTCGAGTTCTCGCACCTGCCGCACCGCGGGGTGGGGCTGGCGCGGTTGGAGTTCATCATCAACCGGCAGATCGGCATCCACCCGCGGGCCCTGCTCGAGCTCGAGGACCAGGAGCCGGGGGTGCGGGCAGAGATCGAGTCGCTCATCGCGGCCTACGACGGGCCGCGGGACTTCTTCGTCAAGCGCGTGGCCGAGGGCATCTCGATGTTGGCGGCAGCCTTCGCGCCCGAGCCGGTCATCGTGCGGATGTCGGACTTCAAGTCCAACGAGTATGCCGGTCTGCTCGGCGGGGAGCGCTACGAGCCCGACGAGGAGAACCCGATGCTCGGCTACCGCGGCGCCGCGCGGTATCTCTCCGCCGACTTCGCCGAGTGCTTCGCCATGGAGTGCGAGGCCCTGAAGCTGGTGCGTGACGAGATGGGGCTCACCAACGTCCAGGTGATGATCCCGTTCGTGCGCACGATCGCCGAGGCGGAGGGGGTCATCGACCTGCTCGGCCGGCACGGGCTCACGCGCGGCGAGAACGACCTCAAGGTCGTCATGATGTGCGAGGTCCCCTCGAACGCCGTGAACGCAGACGCGTTCCTCGACCACTTCGACGGCTTCTCGATCGGCTCCAACGACCTCACCCAGCTCACCCTGGGTGTCGACCGTGACTCCTCGCTCGTGGCGGGCAGCTTCGACGAGCGCGACCCGGCGGTGAAGAAGATGCTGTCGATGGCCATCGAGGCGTGCAAGGCGCGGGGAAAGTACGTCGGCATCTGTGGTCAGGGCCCCTCGGACCACCCCGACCTCGCGCAGTGGCTCCTCGAGCAGGGCATCGAGTCGATGTCCCTCAACCCGGACACCGTCGTCGAGACCTGGCTGCGACTTGCCGGGCAGACGGAGGACGCTCCCAGCTGAGCACGAGCCTCTGCGAGTCGTGGCTGCTCAGGTGGCGGCCCGAGCAGCCCCCTGAGCACACGACTCAGGGGGTTGGGGACGGGCGTCAGGTGAGGTGCCCGGCCAGCCGGTCGTGGCGCTCCTGGCTCGCGTCGTTGAGGCCCACGATCGTCACCGTCTTGCCCTTGGCCGCGTACTTCGTGGTGATCGCGTCGAGGGTCGCGACGGTGGAGGCGTCCCAGATGTGTGAGCCGGTGAGGTCGATGACGACGTTGACCGGGTCGCCGACGTAGTCGAACTGGGTGACCAGGTCGTTGCTGGAGGCGAAGAAGAGCTCGCCGCGCACGGCATACACGCGGGTCTCCTCGTCGGGGTGGGCCACGTCGACCACCTCGGTGAAGTGGGCCACCCGTCGGACGAACATCACCATGGCCACGACCACCCCGATCCCGACGCCGATCGCGAGGTTCTCGGTGATGACGACGACGGCCACCGTGGACGCCATGACCAAGGTCTCGCTCTTGGGCATCCGCTTCAGCGTGGCGGGCCGCAGGCTGTGCCAGTCCATCGTGCCCACCGAGACCATGATCATCACGGCGACCAGGGCCGCCATCGGGATCGCCGCGACGACGTCACCGAGCCCGACCACGAGGATGAGCAGGAAGACGCCGGCGAGGAAGGTCGAGATGCGGGTGCGGGCGTGGCTGGCCTTGACGTTGATCATCGTCTGGCCGATCATCGCGCAGCCGCCCATGCCGCCGAAGAACCCGGTGATGATGTTCGCGGCGCCCTGGCCCCACGCCTCACGGGTCTTGGAGGAGTGCGTGTCGGTGACGTCGTCGACGAGCTTGGCCGTCATCAGCGACTCCATCAGCCCGACCAGAGCCATGCCCAGGGCGAACGGCGCGATGATCGTCAGGGTCTCGAGCGTGAACGGCACGTCGGGCACGAACAGGCCGGGCAGGCTGTCGGGCAGCGCGCCCTCGTCGCCGACCGTGGGGACGGCCACCGAGGCGACCACCGTGTATGCCGCGAGCACGACGATCGCGACCAGCGGTGCCGGCACCACGGTGGTCACCCGGGGGAGGAAGACCATGATGAGGATGCCGACCGCGACGAGCGGGTAGACGGCCCAGGGGACCCCGGTGAGGTGGGGGACCTGGGCAAGGAAGATGAGGATGGCCAGGGCGTTGACGAAGCCGACCATGACCGAGCGCGGGATGAACCGCATCAGCTTGGCCACCCCGAGCAGCCCGAAGGCCACCTGGATGAGCCCGGCGAGGATGACCGTCGCGATGAGGTAGTCCAGGCCGTACTCGCGCACGAGGGGCGCGATGACGAGGGCCACTGCCCCCGTCGCGGCGGAGATCATCGCCGGGCGCCCGCCGAGGAAGGCGATGGAGACGGCCATGGTGAAGGACGCGAAGAGCCCGACCCGGGGGTCGACACCGGCGATGATCGAGAACGAGATCGCCTCGGGGATCAGGGCGAGGGCGACGACGAGCCCGGCGAGCACCTCGACACGCAGGCGGCGCGGTGACCTGAGGGCGGCGCGCACGGAGGTGACGTCGCGCTCGTGAGGGAAGACGGGGCCATCGGGGGATGCCTTGACGGCGGGGGAGGATGTGGGCACGGTGCGAGGCTCCTGGTGGCGGTGGGCGGTCCGAGGGTGGTGGACCGGCACCCGGGACGGCAGTGAACCGGGCAGCGTGTCTCTTCGGGCGGTCGGGTGTCTTCGGACGGTCGGTGTCTTCGCCCTCTGGGTGTGCGCCGGTGCACCAGCCAAGATCGGCACGCACCGTGGTCGCTCCCGCGTCGAACCCGACGGACGGTCGGGTGTGGTCCTCGGACCCACGCGCACGGCAACCACCCCAGTGTACGGGCAGCGGCGAGGGGACCGGACACGGTGAACGTGGCGTGGAAGCATGTGGGGATGAGTTCGAGACCCTCGGGTGGCAGGCCCCTCACCGTGACGCTCGTGGTCGTCCTCACCGCTGCGGCAGCACTCCTCGACCTGGTGGTCGGCACGCGGGTCCTCCTCGGGGCGGGTGACCCGAACGCGCTTCGTGGGGTCGCGCCTGCACTCGGGACCGACGAGGCCGCCTCGCTCTCACGAGTTCTCGGCCTGGCGTTCGTGGTGCTGGCGCTGAGCCAGGGTTTCCTCTCGGTGCTCCTCGCCCGGGGGGTCAACGCAGCCCGGCTCGCGCTCACCCTCGTCCTGATCGCCCGCCAGGTCCACGCGTGGTTCATCGCGTCGCAGCTGGGGGTCCGCGAGGTGGAGGGTTTCGTCGGGCTGGCTGCGGCGGTGGTCACCCTGCTGCTGGTGTGGAACGCGAGTGCCTCCCGGTTCTTCGACACCCGCCGCGACCGGGAGCTGTCGGGCAGCATGGACGGGCGCGGTCGGCTGGACGAGGCACGGTCGGGCACCAAGGTGCTCGACTTCGTCTCCCGGCTGGTCGTGGTCAGCGGCACGGTCGCGCTGACGCCCGGGATATCGGTCGGCAACGCCGGGTCGCTGGTGGCTGCGGTGGTGACGATCGCCCTGGCCGGCTGGCTCCTACGCCCGGTCTTCGTCCGGGTGGCCCTGATCTTCGGTTGGCTGGGGGCTGCCCTGCTGGCCTTGTTCAGCAACGCCGCGGTGATCGGGGCGGGATTGTTCGTCACTCCCGGGGTGCAGATCGACAGCTTTGCGGCGGCCTTCATCGCCTCGTGGGTCTACGCGTTGGTCATGACGCTGCTCACCTGGGCGTTCAGCATCAGTGGTCGCGACTACCTCACGGTGCACGCGACCCGGATGGCCTCCAGCGGAGAGCGACCCGAGCCGTCCGACATCCCCGGCGTGATCTTCGTGCAGCTCGACGGTGTGCCGGCGCCGTTGCTGGAGAACGAGATCCGGGCCGGCAACATCCCGACGATCAGTCGCTGGGTGCGGTCAGGGAGCCACACGTGGACCGAGTGGACGGCTCGGGTCCCGTCGACGACGCCGGTCAGCCAGGCGGGCCTGCTGCACGGCAACAACGACGGCATCCCGGCATTCCGCTGGTTCGACCGAGAGCTCGGCCGGCTGCTGGTGGCGAACCGGCCGGCCGACGCGGCGGTCATCGAGGCCCGGGTGAGCGACGGGCGCGGTCTGCTCGTCGACGACGGCGTGAGCATCTCCAACCTCTTCTCGGGAGACGCCCCCCAGTCGCTGCTCACCATGAGCGGGCTGCGGCGCGGGTCGTCGGGACTGGGGCCGTCGACGTCGTATGCCGCGTTCTTCACCCACCCGGCCGGGTTCCTGCGGGCGCTCATCCTCACCGTGGGCGAGATGCTCAAGGAGGTGTTCCAGGCCCGACGGCAGGTGCGCCGCGGAGTGGAGCCGAGGATCCACCGCGGGGGTTCCTATGTGGCCCTGCGTGCCGCCACCAACGTCTTCCTCCGCGACCTCAACGTCGCGCTCGTGGTCGAGGCCATGATGCGTGGTGCGAAGTCGGTCTACGTCGACTTCGTGGACTACGACGAGATCGCCCACCACGCCGGGGTGACCCGAGGGGAGTCCCTCGCCGCGTTGTATGGGCTGGACGACGTGCTGCGCAGCCTCGAGCAGGTGATCGACTCGGGCATCGCGCCGCGTCCCTACCAGGTGGTCCTGGTCTCGGACCACGGGCAGAGCCAGGGCGCGACCTTCCTCCAGCGCTACGGGCACTCCCTCGAGGAGTTCCTGCTCGAGCACCTCGACGGCGTGGAGACGGTCACGGCCGAGACCGCCGAGGTGGAGTCGTGGGGGCCGGTCAACATCCTGCTCGGTCAGCTCTCGGGCCAAAACTCGGTGTCCGGTCGGTTCACCCGCCGGGCCATCGGCGAGCGGGACCCCGAGGCCCCGGTCGGCCCGACGAAGGGCGGGGGGGGCGAGGCGGAGGACGACCAGCCGGCCGAGCTCACCGTCGTCGGGTCGGGCAACCTCGGTGGCGTGTGGTTCAGCAGGCACCCCCAGCGACTCTCCGCGGCAGACATCGAGGGGCTGCACCCGGGGCTGCTCACGGCCCTGTCCGCCCATCCGGGCATCGGGTTCGTGGTGGTCATGGGCGGCGGAGGCCCGATCGCACTGGGCCGTGCGGGCACCCATGACCTGTTGACCGGGGCGGTCGTGGGGCAGGACCCGTTGGCCTTGTTCGGACCGAATGCCGCGGACGACTTCATCCACGTCATGACCTACGACAGCGCCCCGGACATCTACGTGAACAGCCTCTACGACCCGGTGCTCGACGAGGTGGCGGCCTTCGAGGAGCTCGTGGGGTGCCACGGCGGTCTCGGTGGCTGGCAGACCAGGCCGCTGCTCGTCCACCCCGTGGAGTGGCCTCTGGATGAGGACCTGCTCGACGAGCGGGGACTGCTGCACGGTGCGGACGCGGTGCACCACCAGATGGTGCGATGGCTCGAGCGGCTGGGTCACCGCACGAACCTGCCGGCCGACAGCTCGTCGCCCACGGAGGTCCGCCCCGAGGAGGTGGGCCGGCCACACGGTTCGTGACTCGCTGGAGGTCCTCCTCGCTCGACGCTAGACCGGTGCCGACACCCGCGAGTGCGGGACGGTGACCCCCGCCGGTGGGGTCGGGAAGAGCCACGTCGGGTTGGACACGGCCGCGATCTTGCCGCTGGCGAGGACGACGGCGACCCGCAGGAAGCTGGGCCGGCTGACGGTGAGCGGCACGGCGACCACGCCGGACCCCGTGAACCGGCTGCCGGCGAGCGACGCGGCGGTCGTCAGCGCGACCGAGTTGCCTCCCCGGTCCACCGGCCCGGTGAGGACCCGGACGCTGGCGCTGGCGGGCACGGTCGGGGCGTAGATGCTCAGCGTGCGCGACGTCGTCGCCGACACGGACACCTGGCCCATCCGGGTCCCGTCCTCCAGGGCGGTGTCGAGCTGCGCCGTCGCCCAGCGTTGTGGATGGTAGGTGTAGACACGCCCGCCGGCCAGGGCGGTCACCAGGTTGGCCTGGGTCCGGGAGATCGCCCACATGGCCGTGACGAAGCCGTTGCCCAGGCCCTTCCAGTTGACGCCGCCGTGGTCGTCGGAGACGCCCGTGCCGGTGAGGAAGCGGCCGTTGCGGGTGAAGGTGTCCCACAGCGCGACGTGCGTCTCGAGGTCTGCGCCGCCCCGCTTGGAGTACCCGACCTCGAGGATGTCGGCGTGGTCCACGTCGACCGCACTGAGCGCGGCATACGTCTGGGAGCGAAGCGCCTCCATGCCGGCCGGCGGGCCGAGCTTGTCGCTGGGACCGAACGGGTGGTTCATCGACATCAGCCCGCCCTGGGCGTGGATGCTGTCGGCGAGCCGCGTATAGGCCTGGTGCACGGTCGACTTGGTGATCAGGCTCTGGTCGTACCAGAGCTGCGAGCCGAGCCCGAACGGGATCACGTGCAAGGGGTCGAACCGGCTGACCTCGACCGTCGGGTACACCGTGAGGCCGGGGTGTCGTGGACGGTATGCCGTGACGAGCTGGTCGTGCAGGGAGCTGAGGTCTGCGGCTCCGGTGTGGCTGCGGGCGAACTGCATCGTGACCGAGACGTCGGTGACTGCTCCCTGGTCCGGGCTGGTCGCCGCGAAGGAGAGCATGAAAAAGGTGTTGTCGAACGCGACGAGGTCCGGCCAGAGCGCCGCGACGTCCTGTTCGGGCGTGAACGTGAAGGTCGCCCCCGCCGCTGGTGTGCGGTTCCTGACGGTGCCGACCAGGCCGCTCGCGTCGAGGGACCTGCCCGGGGTGAGGTTTCCGAACTGGTAGCGCAGGTGGTACTGGCCGACCTTGTGGTTGCCGTACTGGGGGTGGTTGGACAGGTCGACGATCAGCTCGTACCTGCCGCCGTCGTCGATCCGGCACGCCAAGAAGCGCACCGTGAGGACCTGGCCGGCGATCGAGGTCCGCAGCTTGTTGGCCGCCATCGGCTTGGCCTGCATCGGCGCGGTGAAGGACGCGGGGGAGGAGTTCGCGCTCTGGGCCACCACCCGGACCGTGCCGCCGTTGTTGGACACCGTTCCTTGGCGCAGCGACCCGGTCCGCTTCGCGGCGTCGAACACGACGCCGGACAGGGACGTCAGGTAGTTGTAGGCCTCGGCGCGGTAGTCGTGGGTCGACATGTACAGCACCTGAAGTCCGAGGCTGTCGGCCTGGGCGAACTGGGACTCCCAGCTGCCCTGGCCCTCGTCCCACGAACCGTGCACGTGCATCGCGGTGCGCACGAGCTGGGCGTCGGTGAGCGGGGTGGCCGCCAGCGGCGCCGCGGCCGCACCGAAGGGCAGGAACCCCGAGCCGACGATGCCGGCCGCACCGCCCACGGAGCCGGCCATGACCGCGCGTCTGCTCGGTGGTCGAGCGGACCCGCCCAGCGCGGGGTCCTCACGGGGGTCCATCGACAGGACATCGTGGTCCGGTCCGTGGTCGTGTCCGTGGCCGTCGTCACACATCGGCAATCCCTTCGCCGCGCCGCCCAAGGCGGTCCAATCCCTCGTGGCGACGGTAGCACCGGGCGTGGACCGGCGCACCGACATTCGGACAGCTGGTGCCGCGGGTGCGGGTGCACGTCTCGGAATGGTGGTGGCTCGTGCACGGTTGGATCGCACATCATGCCGCCAGCAAGCCCCAGCCCTGATCCTGCTCCCGGAGTTGCCGGTGCGGCTGCGCTGCTCCACGAGGAACGCGCCGCCCTGCTGGCTCGTGCCTCGCAGTTGTCTGACGACATGGCTGCACTCATCGCGGCGTCGCGGGACTCCAACGCGGATGACGAGCACGACCCGGAGGGCCAGACGATCGCCTACGAGCGCTCGCAGCTGTCAGCGGTGGCCCGTCAGGCGCTGGACCACCTGAAGGAGGTCGAGGCCGCCCTTGAGCGGGTGGCCTCGGGAACGTATGGGGTCTGCGAGGTGTGCCGTCGGTCGATCGACGCGGACCGGATGGAGGCGAGACCGACCGCAAGGACCTGCGTGGACCACGTCCCTGACGCCCGCCGCGCCACCTCGTGACTGGTCCCCTCTGAGTCCGGGACCGGATGGACCACGTCGATGCGCTCCTGTGACCAATGGCCCAGGACAATGCTGCTCGTTGGATCGTCGACGAGGAGGCCAGTGACGTGCCGGGTCCTCAGACCTCGTTGGCCAGCACCAGGTCGATCATCGCCTGTGTGCCGCGAGCGTCCTCGAGGGTCCACGGGAACTCGACACCGGTCCGTATCGTCCCGACGAGGTTCTCGAACTCGAGCACGTACTGACGCACCCCCGGGAACCGTTCGACGCGTGTCGTCTCGCCCTGCACCACGTGGACCTGCGCCTCACCCACGGTGCCGGCGTTGAACGGCGCGGTCACCCGGATCAGTCCGCTCTCGCCCTGGAAGGTGACCTCCTGACGCGGATACAGCCGGGTCGAGGTGAGCGCGCAGTAGGTGAACTCACCCGACGGCCCGGCCATGGTCCCGGTGACCTGGGCCCACACGTCGACGCCGTTCTCCCGACGGATCCGCGAGGTCAGTGCCACCGGTTCGGCACGCGCAGCGAACCGTGCCGACCCGTAGGTGTACACACCGATGTCCGGGATCGACCCGCCGCCGGTCTCCACACGGTTGCGGATGTTGCCCACGTCCGGCAGGTCGAAGCAGAACACGGCATCCACGTGCCGCAGCCCGCCGATCGCGCCCTCGTCCAAGAGCGTCCGCACGCGCTGCCACTGCGGGTGGTGCACGATCATGTACGCCTCGGACGCGAACAGGCCGGTCCGGTCACGGGCAGCGACCAGGGTGTCGATCTCCGGCGCGGTCATGGCGATCGGCTTCTCGGTGAGGACGTGCTTGCCGGCCTCCAGTGCCTTGAGGCTCCACTCGACGTGCAGGTGGTTGGGCAGCGGGATGTAGACCGCCTCGATCGTGGGATCGGCCAGCATCGCGTCGTAGTCGAGGTGCACGACGAGGTCGGGTGCGAACGCCCTGAACGGCTCCGCCTTGGCCGCGGACGACGTGGCCAGTGCGGCGAACCTGGCACCCCGCGCCTCATGGATAGCGCGGGAAGTCTGGGCAAGGGCGAAGCTCGAGGCGCCCAACACTCCGATGTTCACGGGTTCCATACGTCCTCCTGGTCATGGGTCATCGTAGAGACCTGCGGCGCGTCGTCCGGGCTGGCTTGCTCCGGCTCAACGCAGACGAGCGAGATCCCGTCGGATGTAGCGCAGGTGCGCCCATTCCTCCTCCAGGATCACGCGAATGCAGTCACCGACGCTGGGACGCCAGTCACCGCCACCCCAGGGGTCCTCGCGTTCCTCGGCGAGCAGCTCCGCCGTGGCGCTGGCCAGGAAGTCGGTCACCAGCCGCTGTCGCTCGCCGCGCACCGCGAGGATCTCCTCGTAGGCGGGCGCGTCCGCGCGGAAGGTCGACACGTCGAAGCCCATCTCGTCGGCACCGGTGAAGATCTGGCCGATCTCGTGGAACGGCTGCGGCATCCGCAGGATCCCGCCCCGGAGCCAGGCGTCGGTCGCCAGGATGAGGTGCCGCAGGGTCTGGGCCAAGGACCACTCGTCCTCGACGTGGGGGTCCACCAGGTCCGGCGGCGTGCCCGCCACGGTCGTCTGCCACGCGGACTGCGCAGCGACCCAACCCTCGCGCAGACCCTCGGGCGTCTGCGCCTTCTGCAGCTCGCGGCCCGGGAACTGCCGGTTGAGCTCGGCATCCACGAGCGGCACCACGTCGACCCCATTGACGAAGAGGCTGCCGAAGAACAGGTCGTGGCTGTCCACGTCGAGCCCATCCAGATCGACGCCGCGCATCGTCACACCACTGACGTCGGAGAATCGCCAGGTGGCGCCCTTGAAGCTCGCCCTGACGAAGGTCGCGCCCTCGAACTCGTCGGTGCCGGAATAGATCATCGTCATCGCCCGGAGGGTGTGCAGATGCAGGATCGGTTCCCGTCGGCATCCTCGACGACCCAGTAGGCGGGCGCGGCGGCATCGCTGACCAGTCGGCCACCCGCGTCGAGCACGTCGTTGAGGCGGCGCTCACCGTCATCGTGCGGGACCCACACGTCGAAGTGCCACCGCTGAGGTACGGACTGGTCAGGGAGGGTCCGCCCCTGGTCCGCTTCGGTGGGGTCCTGCCACCACACCGTGGGAACCTGGCCGCTGGGATCGACCGGCTCACCGTGGTCCAGTTCGGCTCCCAGCAAGGCGGAGTAGAACGGCGCCAGGTGCTGACCTGCGGTGGTGTCCAGGCCCAGCTCGAGCTGGGTGAGACCCGATGTGTCGGTTTCGATCTCGAGCTCGGCAGCCTCTCGGCTGATCTGGCGGGCCAGCTCGATGTCGCGCGAGGTGATGCCGTGGACGTCGTGGCTGCGCAGAGTGACGATGACGTCCGAGGCGGTGAGGGTGATGTGGGGATGGTGATCGGCGACCTCGGCCACCTCCGCGATCGCGTTCAGCAGCCGCACACCGGTGGCGAAGTCCCGGGTCCGGAACCGGGCCTTGATCTGGCCGAGGATCTGGCGCCAGTCGTCGATGCCTGCCTCGCGCACCTCCACCGCGGTCAGCCCCTGCTGAGGATCATCCATGGTCTCGCTCCGTCCGTGGTGTCTTCCGGTGATGGCCCTGCCACCGTAGAAGGAGTTCCGGACAGTTGGCGTCCTGACCATCGACGCGGCACGAGTCACCCGTGCGGACCTCGGGCAACCCTCATGGGGCGGGAAACCTTGTGAGTCCCCCGGCTCGGCAGCTGAGTGCCGTCCTTCGCGCGGATCCGACCTCTGGTGGGCACACCCGAGCGTGGTCAGGTGCCCTGCGGCTGGACCTGCCGTGTCGAGACGGTCGAGCAGGCAGCGTCACAGAGGCCGAGGAACGCGCCCAACGAGATGAGCTCGTCAGGGGTGCGAGGCGAGAAGTCGGTGAGCACCGCGGAGCGCACGATGAAGGACGCGACCTGACCGCGGGAGACCGCGACGTTGAGCCGATGGCGGTCGAGGAGGAAGGACATCCCGCGGGAGACGTCACTGGGGCTGGACGCGGCCATCGACACGATGACGACCGCCGCCTCCTGGCCCTGGAACTTGTCGACCGTGCCCACCGGGACGTCGTCGAGCCCGGCATCGGCCAGCACCCGCCGGAGCAGCCCCACCTGCGCGTTGTAGGGGGTGATGACCAGGACGTCCGAGGGTGCGAGGGGTCGACCGGAGCCGACCCAGCGACCTCCGGTGGACTCTTCGCCGTCGTGCCAGGTGCGACCGAGGAGGTCCCGCAGGATCGAGAGGACCTCGGCTCCCTCCTCGGGCGACCACGTGGAGTTGTCGTGGTGGTCCACGACCCGCAGGTGCACTCCCGGCTCGACGCCCTCGAGCGATCGGGCCGCCGTGACCTCTTCCTCGGACTCCAGCTTGCCGGCGTAGGCCAGCCTGGACACGGGCGCGGTCAGGGCGGGGTGCAGCCGCCAGGTGGTCTCGAGGAAGTAGCCGAGGCGGGCCGGGAGGACCGGCTGGTCGCCGATGAGCCACCCCAGCGCCGAGGCGTCCACGGGGTCGGGGTGGATGCCGGTCGACACCTGGGGCAGCTGCTGCGGGTCGCCGAGGAGCAGCAGCCGCGAGCCGGCCACCGCGCAGGCCAGGGTCTTGGCCAGCGAGAACTGGCCGGCCTCGTCCACGACGACGAGGTCGAGCTCGCCGCGAGCGACCCGCTTGGGGTTGGTGAGGTCCCAGGCCGTGCCTCCGACGACGTAGCCACGCCCTCGAGCGCGGTGCTCGGCGGAGAAGGCTGCGAGCTCGTCCGCGTGCCGCAACGAGGTCCACGGTGGGTCGATGGTGTCCTTCGTCGCCTTCGCGACCTGCTCGGCCGGGACCCCCGCGTCGACGACGGCCCGCAGCACGTTCTCGACGGCCTTGTGGCCCTGCGACGTGACCCCGACCCGCCACCCGTGATCGAGCACGAGCCGGGCGATGACCCGCGACCCGACGAAGGTCTTGCCCGTGCCCGGGGGGCCCTGGACGGCGACGTAGGAGCCCTCGACCGCCAGCAGTGAGGAGGTGATGGCGGTGATGTGACGGTCTGCTCCGGTGCCGACGGCGGTGAGGGACGCCTGGCCCGCCAGGCGAGGAGGTCGGCGCAGGAGGATGTCGAGACCTGCGGTGCGAGGGAGACCGCCGGGTGCGTCGGCCACCGCCTGGGCCACCTCGGCGAGGGCGACGTCGATGGGTGCGGTGTTGACGACACCCGACGGGACCAGGGCGAGGGGCACGAGGTCGTGGCCCTCACCGTCCTTGGGCTGGAGCTCCTCGACCACGAGGCGCTGGTGGAGCCGACCGTTGGCCGACAGCGAGTCGTGCACCTCCAGCACCTTGACCCCCGCCGTCGAGCGGGCGTTGGCGTGACCGGGAAGGGTCTCGATGCCACGTGGCGCCGGGTCGGCGTAGACGGCGCTGACGGCGCTGGCGGTGCTGAGCGGCACCCCGCGCATGGGCTCGCCGGACAGGACCAGGGTGCGCCGAGGACGCTGCCGGGGGGTGTCGCGGTGCCACTCGTCCTTGACCTCCACGGATTCGACGAGGAACACCCCGTCGGCCCCACGCCACTCGCTGACGGCGGTGCGCAGCCGCTCGAAGTGCGCCTGCCAGATCGGCTTGTCCTCCCGGGCGTGGAACAGCACCGAGGCCGCCACCAGCGCCAGGGCCTGCTGCTCGTCGGACCGCTCATGGGGCTTGACCCCCTCGACCCTGGCCCGCACGAGCCCCTCGAGCTGGATGAGCGCCGCGCGCTGCGCCGACGGCTGGGGTGGACCGCTCTCACCGACGTCGGGGGTGGGAAGCCCTCGCTCGTGTTCGGGCAGGTGGGAGAGGAGCCAGTCGCGCAGTCGGAGGGTGGACACGCAGTCGTCGAGGTTGTAGTCGGCGATCTCCTGCAGCAGCTCAGTGGCCCGGCCCTCCCGGCCCTCGATCCGGGCCGCCACCACCTGGTGGTAGACGACGATGGAGTCCGCCGCGTTGGTCACGGCAGCCTCGCGGGCCGGCATGTAGAGCGGCTCGAGCTTCTTGATGGAGTAGGACCGCTGGGACACCCGGATGCCGGCCCGGACGGTGGCGTAGAGGTCGACGAAGACTCCGTCGCGCAGCAGCTGGTCGACGTCGTCCTCGCACACACCGTGCCGCGCGGCGAGCCGGAGCAGGGCGCTCGGCTCGTAGGGCGCGTAGTGGTAGACGTGCAACCCGGGCCACCGGGCCCGACGCTCGGTGAGGTAGCCGACGAAGTCGACCAGCGCCTGCCGCTCCTGGGCCCGGTCGTGCGCCCAGAAGGTGCGGAAGACGGGGTCGCCCCGGTCGACCTCGACGATCCCGAAGAGGTACTCCAGCCCCCACACGGTCGACCCCGGCTCGGTCCACAACGGATCGCCCTCGAAGTCGAAGAAGATGTCGCCGGGGCTGGGAGCGGGCAGGCGGCGCAGGGCGGACTCGTCGATCACCTCGGCCACCACCTCGCCGTCGCGCTCCTGCTCGAGCTGCAGCCTGGCCTGCTCGCGCAGCCGGTCGAGGGTCGCCTGCCGGACGTCCAGCACCGGGTCGACGCGGACGGCGAGCTCCTCGACGGTGGTGACCCCCGCCTCGATGAACCGTCTCCGGGTCGGCCCACGCATCCCCGCGACGAGCAGGAGGTCGCGGGCGGCCTCGACCTCGGGCTCGCACACCTCGCACCGACCGCACGCCAACCACCGATCGTCACCCCACCGGGCCGGCTCGGCATGCCTGCGGTGCTCGGCAAGGATCGCGTCGAGCCGCGCCCGACGGCTGCGGTAGACCGGGAGGATGTCGGACAGGGCATGGTCCCGTGCGTCACCGTCGCCGAGCACGAGGCGCGCGACCGGTGCCGTGGGGACGCCGGCGGACTCCAGCATCGCGGCATACGCGGCGATCTGGAGGAGGGCGGGCACGCTCGCCGACCTCGCCAGCTTGGTGTCACTGACCAACCACCCGTCGGGCGTGCGCTCGATGAAGTCGGCGTGACCCACGAACCCCCCGTCGAAGAGGGTCGCCTGGTAGACCACCTCCGCATCGGAGTGCAGGGCCTGCAGGGTCTCCTCCATTGCCCCCGCGAGGCCCTCGCCGGTGTAGGACGGCCGACCCAGCTGCACGACGCCACCGGGGTGGGTGCGGGACAGCCGCCGGAGCTCGGCCTGCTCGTGCTGGTCACCCAGCTCCTTGACCCGCTCGAGCATCGCGTCGTCCACCACCTCGACCCGGGCGCGCCGACCCAGCAGCACGTCGAGCCCTGCGACCAGTGCGAACTCGCACGTGGCCGCGGTGCGGAGGTCGCTGGCGCTGATCACGAGGCGCGCGCCGTCGAGGAGGAACATGCCCCGAACCTACCCACGCCCTCCGACACCCGAGTCGTGTGCCGAGATGGCTGCCCCGACGACTGCACCCCCGACCGGATGGGCACACGACTGGGCGCCGGGGGAGCTCAGATCCAGCTCGGCAGCCACATCCGCCAGTGCCAGTGCGAGTACGGGATGGTGTCGGCGACGTAGACCGGGTGGAAGAAGGCGAACAGGGCCAGGGTGAGCAGGAGGTACCCGCCGACGACGAGCCACCGGTTGCGCCACCTCAGCGGGTCGTCCTCCCGGCTCCCCACCCACAGCCCGATCATGAAGGCGATGGCGAGCACGACCCACGGCTCGAAGGCCACCGCGTAGAAGGTGAAGATCGTGCGGTCCTGGTAGGCGAACCACGGCAGGTACCCCCCGATGATCCCGGCCGCGATGGCACCCGCGCGCCAGTCCCTCCGCCGCAGCCACCACCAGAGCACGACCGCCAGCGCGAGGATGCCGAGCCACCACACCGACACCGTGCCGATCGGGTTGATCGCCGAGGAGCACTTGTCGACGGTGCAGCCGTCGACGCCGATGGTGGGGCTCTCGTAGTAGAACGAGGTCGGCCGCAGCTGGAGCATCCATGACCACGGGCTCGACTGGTACGGATGTGGGGTCGCCAGCGTGGTGTTGAACGCGTAGGCGTCCTGGTGGTACTTCCACCAGTTGCGCAGCACCGACGGCAGCCACTGCACCCCCTGCCCGGGGTTGTAGGTGTGCCAGTGCCGGTGGTAGCCGTTGCTGGACAGGAACCAGCCGGTCCACGAGAGCGTGTAGACCACGAAGGCCGTGACCACCATCTGCACGGCCGCGAACGGTCCGTCCACGAGGAGCGACCCGCGGCCCCAGCGCCGCACCCCGGCCGCCCGGCGGGCCCCCATGTCCCACCACACGGTCATCAGCCCGAACGCGGCGAGGAAGAACAGGCCCGACCACTTCGTCCCGGTGCACAACCCCAGAGACACGCCCGCGACCCAGCGCCAAGGCCGCCATCCGAGCCACGGCCCGACCCCCACCGGCCAGGTGCCGTGGGGGAGGGCGCCCACCTTCTCGGCGAGGATCGCCCGGCTCCGGTCCCGGTCGACCAGGAGCGCCGCGAACGCGCACAGGGCGAAGAACATGACGATGATGTCGAGGATGCCGGTGCGCGACATGACGAAGTGCGACCCCTCGAAGGCGAGGAGGAACGCTGCGATGCAGCCGAGAGCCGTCGAGCCGAACAGCCGCCGTCCGACCCTGCCCACGACGAGGACGGACAGCGTCCCGAGCAGGGCGACCGAGAAGCGCCAGCCCAGCCCGTTGTCGGCGCCGAAGAGCCACTGCCCCAGCCCGATCACCCACTTCCCGACGGGTGGGTGCACCACGAAGTCCCCGTCGGTGGAGGAGAAGACATCGGAGTCGCCGGCCACGAACGCGGCGTTCGGGTCGGTCAGGGAGTCGAGCACCCGCATCTCGACGCCGTAGCGGAGCATCGAGTAGCCCTGCTTGACGTAGTAGGTCTCGTCGAAGACGAGGGCGTGCGGTCGGTCGAGGTTCCAGAACCGCAGCACGCCACCCACCAGGGCGATGAGCCCCGGCCCGAGCCACCCCCACAAGCGGTCGGTCGGCTGGAGGCCGAGCAGGCGGGCGCGAAGCTCGTCCGTCCGGGTCACCGGCACATCCTAGGTCGCCTCCCCCCGTGCGAGGATCGCGGTATGACTGCTGGAGTCCTGGTCCTGGCGGCGACCCCGATCGGCGACCCCCGCGACGCGGCACCCCGGCTCGCGGACGAGCTGCGCGGGGCCGACGTCGTCGCCGCGGAGGACACCCGCAGGCTCCGTCGCCTCTGCCAAGCCCTCGACGTCAGCCCGACCGGGCGGGTCCTCTCCTTCCACGAGCACAACGAGGGCGACCGCACGCCGGACCTCGTCGCCCGCCTGCTGGCCGGTGACCGGGTCGTCGTCGTCACGGATGCCGGGATGCCGTCGGTCTCGGACCCCGGGTACCGCCTGGTGAGTGCCGCGGTGGAGGCGGACGTGCGGGTCACCTGTGTGCCCGGCCCGTCGGCGGTGCTCATGGCCCTCGCGGTCTCGGGTCTGCCGGTGGACCGCTTCTGCTTCGAGGGCTTCCTCCCCCGAAAGGGCGGCGAGCGGGCCACGGCACTCGGCGGGCTGGTCGACGAGCCGCGCACCATGGTGTTCTTCGAGGCCCCGCACCGGCTGGCGCGCACGCTGACGACGATGGCCGAGGTGCTCGGGCCGGACCGTCACGCCGCGGTGTGCCGCGAGCTCACCAAGACCTACGAGGAGGTCCGCCGCGGCCCGCTGGCCGAGCTGGCCGAGTGGGCGACGGAGGGGGTTCGCGGAGAGATCACCGTCGTGGTCTCCGGTGCCGCCCCCCGGGTCGCGGACCTGGGCGGCGAGGTGAGGCGCGTGCTGGAGCGGGTCGCGGCGGGGGAGCGGCTCAAGGACGTCTGCGGAGAGGTTGCCCGCGTGTCGGGGCTGTCCAAGAAGTCGCTCTACGACGCGGCAGTCGCAGCTCGCCGAGGCTGAGCCCGATCGCGGCTGACCGGCATACCGATGGGTAACCGGGTGAATGTCACATTGGACAGGGCCGGGGGTGCTCTCGCCCGGGACGGTGGGCCCCGTTAGCCTGACCCTCGTGGCCTCAACGACAGCAGCTCCGCGACCCGCGACGGCCCGCCGCACCACCATCGCCCTGAAGATTCTCATGGCGGGGACCGGACTGGTGTTCGTCGGGTACGTCCTGCTCCACATGTACGGCAACCTGAAGTTGCTCGCGGGTGAGGAGGCGTTCAACACCTACGCCGAGCACCTGCGCACCATCGGTCAGCCGTTCCTTCCGTATGCCGGGCTGCTGTGGATCATCCGCGTGGTGCTCATCCTCAGCCTCGTCGGACACGTGTACGCGGCATTCACCCTGTGGAGTCGAGCCGGCAGCGCGCGCCGCACGAAGTACGCCGCGGTCCGGACGGCCGCGCGGACGATGTGGATGCGCTGGGGAGGCGCCTTCCTCCTGCTGTTCCTCGTCTGGCACCTGCTCCAGTTCACCATCGTGAAGTTCACCGGCGACCCGAACGCGTCCGGACCCGACATCGAGAACAACCCCTACAAGCTCGTCCACGCGAGCTTCGAGGTGCCGTGGGTGACCCTCATCTACGTCCTGGCCATGGTCGCCCTGGCCTTCCACCTCTCGCACGGGGCGTTCAGCGCGCAGCAGACGCTGGGGTGGACGGGCACCTCTGGGGCCTACCGCCGGGCCAAGGTCATCGGGCACGCCCTGTCCGCCGTCATCGTCGTGGGCTTCCTCATCCCGCCGCTGGCCATCCTCTTCGGCCTGATCTAAGGAGCCACGTCATGACCGAACCCACCGTCAACGCCGGCATCGCGCACCGGTTGTACACCGAGGGCGAGCCGATCGCCGACACCAAGGCTCCCGCGGGTCCCATCAAGGACAAGTGGACCACCCGCTCCTTCGAGGCCGCCCTCGTCAACCCCGCCAACCGGCGCAAGCTCGACGTGCTCATCGTCGGCACCGGACTGGCCGGTGCCTCGGCCGCCGCGACACTCGGCGAGGCGGGCTACAACGTCAAGTCCTTCTGCTACCAGGACTCCCCGCGACGGGCGCACTCGATCGCCGCCCAGGGCGGGATCAACGCCGCGAAGAACTACAAGGAGGACGGCGACTCCGTCTACCGCCTCTTCTACGACACGGTCAAGGGGGGCGACTACCGCTCCCGCGAGACCAACGTCTACCGGCTGGCCGAGGTCAGCACCAACATCATCGACCAGTGCGTCGCCCAGGGCGTCCCCTTCGCCCGCGAGTACGGCGGTCTCCTGGACAACCGCTCCTTCGGTGGCGTGCAGGTCTCGCGCACCTTCTACGCCCGCGGCCAGACCGGCCAGCAGCTGCTCATCGGCGCCTACCAGGCCCTGGAGCGCCAGGTCGCCGCCGGCACGGTGCAGCAGTTCACCCGGCACGAGATGCTCGAGCTCATCGTCGAGGACGGCCGGGCCCGGGGCATCATCGCCCGTGACCTGGTGACCGGCGAGATCGAGACCCACCTCGCGGATGCCGTGGTGCTCGCCTCCGGTGGCTACGGCAACGTCTTCTTCCTCTCGACCAACGCGATGGGGTGCAACGTCACGGCATCCTGGCGGGCCCACCGCAAGGGCGCCCACATGGCCAATCCCTGCTACACGCAGATCCACCCCACGTGCATCCCGGTCTCCGGGGACCACCAGAGCAAGCTGACGCTGATGTCGGAGTCGCTGCGCAACGACGGCCGGATCTGGGTGCCCAAGAACCGCGAGGACTGCGACAAGGACCCGCGCGACATCGCCGAGGAGGACCGCGACTACTACCTGGAGCGGATCTACCCGAGCTTCGGCAACCTCGTGCCCCGTGACATCGCGTCGCGGCAGGCCAAGAACGTGTGCGACGAGGGCCGTGGGGTCGGCCCGGTCGTCGGTGACTTCCGTCGCGGTGTCTACCTCGACTTCGTCGACGCGATCTCGCGGATGGGCCAGGCCACGGTCGAGTCCAAGTACGGCAACCTCTTCGACATGTACGCCCGGATCACCGGGGAGAACCCGTACGAGGTGCCGATGCGGATCTACCCCGCCGTGCACTACGTCATGGGCGGCCTGTGGGTCGACTACGACCTCGAGTCGAGCATCCCGGGTCTGTTCGTCACCGGCGAGGCCAACTTCTCCGACCACGGGGCCAACCGGCTCGGCGCGTCGGCGCTGATGCAGGGCCTGGCCGACGGCTACTTCGTGCTGCCCAACACCATCCGCGACTACCTCGCCAAGGGCCCCTTCGAGCCGCTGTCCGCCGAGACCGCGTCGGTCGCGCAAGCGCGCACCGCGGTCGAACACCGCACCCAGCGCCTGCTGGCCATCAACGGCGAGCGCAGCGTCGACTCCTTCCACAAGGAGCTCGGCAACGTCATGTGGGAGTACTGCGGCATGGAGCGCACCGAGGAGGGGCTGCTCAAGGGCATCGACCTGATCCGCGGCCTGCGCGAGGAGTTCTGGCGCAACGTGCGAGTGCTCGGGTCCGCCGACACGCTCAACCAGAGCCTGGAGAAGGCCGGCCGGGTGGCCGACTTCCTGGAGCTCGGTGAGCTGATGTGCATCGATGCCCTGCACCGGCGCGAGTCCTGCGGCGGCCACTTCCGTGGCGAGTCCCAGACCGAGGAGGGTGAGGCGCTGCGTCACGACGACGAGTTCCTCTACGTCGCGGCGTGGGAGTTCGGTGGTGGCGAGAGCGACGGTGACATGGGCGCGCCGGTGCTCCACAAGGAAGACCTGGCCTACGAGGCCATCGAGCTGAAGCAGCGGAGCTACAAGTGACACACAGGGGGCTCCGCCCCCCGTGGACCCCCCGACGGCGCACCACACAAGGATTCGACGAATGAACCTCACCCTGAAGATCTGGCGCCAGGACAACCCGTCCGACAAGGGCCGCCTCGTCACCTACCAGGTGGCCGAGATCAGCGACGACATGAGCTTCCTCGAGATGCTCGACGTGCTGAACGAGCAGCTCAACGCCAAGGGCGAGGAGCCGGTCGCGTTCGACTCCGACTGCCGCGAGGGCATCTGCGGCCAGTGCGGACTGATGATCTCGGGCCAGGCGCACGGCCCCGAGAAGACCACGACCTGCCAGCTGCACATGCGCAGCTTCAAGGACGGGGAGACGATCACCATCGAGCCGTGGCGGGCCAACGCCTTCCCGGTGATCCGTGACCTCGTCGTCGACCGCGGGGCCTTCGACCGCATCGTGCAGGCCGGCGGCTACATCTCGGTCAACACCGGCGCGGCGCCCGACGCCCACGCGACCCCGGTGCCCAAGCCGGCCGCCGACCGCGCCTTCATGGCCGCCGAGTGCATCGGCTGCGGAGCCTGCGTGGCGGCCTGTCCCAACGCCAGCGCCATGTTGTTCATGGGCGCCAAGGTCACCCATCTCTCCGAGCTCCCCCAGGGACAGCCCGAGCGGATGGCGCGCGTGGTCTCGATGGTCGGTCAGCACGACCACGAGGGCTTCGGCGGCTGCACCAACGTCGGCGCGTGCTCGCAGGCGTGCCCCAAGGGCATCCCGCAGGACGTCATCTCCACCCTCAACAAGGACCTCCGCTCGGCTCTGCGCGCCGGCCACTGACCCGACTCACCGCTCCGCGCGCGCGCCCGGCCACCCCCGGCCCCCACCGCCAAGACATATTGCTCTGAGCCCACGTCATGAGCCCCTCGAACGGCCCTCCAAGGTGGGCTCAGGGCAATGAGTCGGGTGGGGGCGCGGAGTCGGGTCAGAGCCAGGAGACGTGCGGCTTGACCAGCGCGTAGCCCACGAACGCGACGACGTCGAGGATGGTGTGCGCCACGACCAGGGGCATCACCCGTTTGGTGCGGGTGTAGAGCCACCCGAACAGCAGCCCCATCACGGCATTCCCGACGAACCCGCCGAAGCCCTGGTAGAGGTGGTAGCTGCCGCGGATCAACGCGCTCGTGACGATGACCCGCCACGGACCCCACCCCGCCTGCCCCCAGCGCCGGAAGAGATAGCCGATCATGATGACCTCCTCGAGCACCGCGTTCTGCGCCGCCGACAGCACGAGCACCGGCACGGCCCACCACACCTGCTCGAGGTTGGCCGCCGACACGGTCACGTTGATGCCGAGCGACTTCGCGGCGAGGTAGAAGCCCAGACCGGGGATGCCGACGACTGCCGCGAGCAGGGCTCCGCGAGCCAGGTCCTGGCCCGGCCGGCGCAGGTCGAACCCCATGGTGTGTGGCTCGGACGGGTCGTCGCGCCGAAGGAGGTGCAGCGCCAGGAGTACCGGTACCAGGGCCAGCACGATGCCGGTGAGCTGGTAGGCGAGGTCGAGCCAGGGCCGGTCGGGTGTGACGGAGGTGTTCATCGCGGCCGTCTGCTGGCGCAGTGACTCGACACGCGTCAGCCGGTCGACGATGCGCAGCAGCGACCAGATCGCCGAGGCGCCGAGGGAGACACCGAGGACGAGCCAGGTCTCCGTGAGGTGCTGCCGCCGCATGCCGCACAGCGTATGCCGGGCGCCCGGACCGTTCGCTGGACGCCGGCTGGGTATGGGCTGGGAGGTGTGCCGAGCGCCCGGGGGCGCTCGTGACGTCGGCGGTTCAGGTCGTGGTGCTCGGTCTTCACGAACACCACTGAGCCGCAGGCTCTTCCGTGGAGACGACACATGCGCTAGCGATCCGACCTAGCATGGGCGGGCCCGACCGGAAGCCGACCCGGTACCCGACCAGATGTGGAGCTCCAGGTGCTGACCAGACCGGGCCGGGCCGCGTGCGTGCTCGCTCTCGCGGCCTGTCTGGGCGTCCTCGGAGCGTGCAGCGGCCTGGATCCGGCCCCGCCGACGTCGACGAGCACCGGGGCGGCACCCTCGACACCGCCGACCGCGTCACCGGTCGAGGCGCTCCCCGCGGTCGGTGACGTCTTCCGCGCGGCACGCACCGCTGCACTCGCCGCCGAGTCAGCGCGGATCGAGGGCACGCTGCAGCGCGAGGGCAAGAGCGTCGAGATCGAGGTCGAGGGTCTCGCGGACGGCAGCAACCAGGAGCTCATCCTCACCGCCGGAGACAACGGGCGATCGGAGGTGCTCACGGTCGGCGATGACTACTGGCTGGGCGGCGACAAGGTCTTCTGGACCGAGCAGACCGGCGACGCCCGCGCGGGGAAGAAGATGGTGGGGATGTACTCCTCCATCACCCGGTCCGACGCCGAGGAGCTGGGCTCGTTCACCCTGCGGACCATCCTCACCGAGAAGCTCTCGGAGCCGGCGATCTCGGCGATGGAGGGGAGCGTGAAGCCGGTGGGCAAGGGCGATCTCGACGGCTCTCCGGCATACGTTCTCGCGGGAAAGGACGGTGCCAGGCTGTGGGTGGCGACCGACGGCAGCGCCACCCTGCTCCGGCTGCGGGGGCCGAAAGCGGCTCCTTGCGACCTGAGGTTCAGCAGCTGGAACCGCGCGGAGCGCGCCACCCCGCCGGCACCGTCCGACGTCGTCGACCCGGCCTGAGCCGAGGTCAACCGCGCTGACCCGGGGTCAGCCCGACGGCTGGTACGCCGGGTTGTTGCGTGCCGCCCGCCAGCGCCGCACGCGCAAGCCCATCCAGATCAGGAGCCAGGCCAGCAGCGCGAGGGCCACGACGACGAAGACCGGGGCGAGGATCGCGATGAGCGACAGGCCGATCGACGCGCCGTCCTCCACCGTGGAGACCACCGGCCCGCCCAATCCCGCCGTGCCGATGTTGACGACCGGCCGGGCGGCCATCTTGCCGGTGTGCACGATCCCGGACACCACGATGCCCAGGACCACCGGCGCCCAGGGGTTCTCGTGCATCCACGTCGAGTTGTCGAGCTGGGCGGCGGCACTGGTGGCCGCGAAGATCAGCCCGCCCATCATGGGGCGGATGACGGTCTGGATCGCGTCGTTGACGGTGTCCACGGCGGGGGATCTTGTCGAGGACGACCTCGGCGAGGAGCAGGACGAGGCCGACGCCGATGGCCCAGTTGCTCTCGATCCAGGCGTAGCCACCCGGCAGGGTGATGAGGTCGGTGAACCGGGCGATCAGCGCGACGAGGACGAAGGGGATGTAGGCGTTGAGCCCCGCTGCGGCGGAGAGGCCCATCCCGGTCAGGACGGCGATCACCCGGCACCTCCTCGGTGGTGAGACGCGGACGCCTTCGCCGACACCGGCACGTCCGTCTCCCGTGAGGGTATCCAAGCGTCGTGACAGTCTGGGCCGATGACCTCGACCGTCGGGCTCCTGCTCGCCGCCGGCGCCGGTCGGCGGATGGGCGGCCCCAAGGCCCTGCTCCGACTTCGCCCCGACGGACCGACACGGATCGAGACGGGGGTCGCCGAGCTGCGCGCCTGTGGGCTCGACCGTGTCGTCGTGGTCGTCGGGGCCGCCGCTGCGGAAGCCGGCCCGCTCGCCCAGGCGGCCGGTGCCGAGGTGGTCCACGCCGAGGGTTGGCAGGAGGGGATGGGGGCCTCCCTCCGCGCGGGACTCGCCGTCGTCATCGGCTCGGACCCCGTGCCCGAGCGCGCCCTGGTCACCCTCGTCGACCTGCCTGACGTCGGTGAGGCCGTGCACCGTCGGGTGCTCGGCTCGCCGGGTTCCAGCGCGGTGTTGGCGCGCGCGGCATTCGCCGGACGCCCCGGGCACCCCGTCCTGCTCGGCCGGGACCACTGGGCCGCGGTGCTGGCGGGCGCCGTCGGCGACCGTGGCGCCCGCGGCTACCTCGAGGGCCACGACGTCGACCTCGTGGAGTGCGGTGACCTCGCGACCGGGCGGGACGTCGACACGTCGGCGGACCTCGGCAGGGGATGATGGGGCGGTGAGCACGCGACGACGCTGGCCGGGGCGGGTCTACGACCACGGCAGCGAGCCGGACCCACGGTTCTCCCTCGCCAACGAGCGCACCTTCCTGGCCTGGGTGCGCACCGGGCTGGCCCTCCTCGCCGGGGCGGCCGCGCTCGACGCCCTCGACCTCCCGCTCGACGACACCCTGCAGGCCCTGCTCGCGGCCCTCCTCGCCGTCGCGGCGCTGCTGACGGCCGGGGCCGCCTGGTGGGGCTGGGCGCGGGTGGAGCGGGCGATGCGCGAGGGCCGCGAGCTGCCGAACAACCCGGCGATGGCGGTGGTGCTGGCCGCCGTGGCCGTGGCCTCGGTCGTCATCGCGGTCTCGAGCCTGGTCCGGGGCACCACGTCGTGAGTGGAGCGGTGGCCGACCGCGGGGCCCAGCAGGAGCGCACGACGCTCGCCTGGCGTCGCACCGGTCTCGCCCTCGTGGTCGGGTCGCTGACCATCGGCCGGCTGACGCTGGACACCCTCGGGGTCGTCGTGGTCCTGCCGACCCTGCTCGCCGCCTCTCTGGCACTCTGGGTGGTCGTCGTCTCGCTCCGATCCCGCCGACCAGCCCGCCGCGACGCCGGTGGCCGTTCGTTCACGGTGCTCCCGGACGGGCGGCTGCCCACGGTGGTGGCCGTGGCCGTCGGCTCCCTCGCCGTGGGGGAGCTGCTCGCGGCGCTCGCCGACCTCGCGTGAGCGTGTGCTTGGCGTGGGCGCCCGCGTCGGCAATGCTGACGCCATGGACCCTCGGACGATGTTCGGATCGGCAGACGACCTGGCGCGTGCCCTCGCCGGCACGGGGTACCTGGCGGACGACTCCCTGAGCACGGTCGCGTGGCTGTCCCTGCGGTTGGGCCGGCCGCTGCTCATGGAGGGTGAGCCCGGCACCGGCAAGACCGCCCTGGCCGAGGCCCTGGCCGAGTCGATGGACCTCCCGCTGATCCGGTTGCAGTGCTACGAGGGCATCGACGCGACGCAGGCCCTCTACGACTGGGACTTCCCCCGTCAGATTCTCCACGTGCGGGCCCTCGAGGCCGTCGAGGGGGCCGCGAGCGATGTGCGCGAGGTCGAGGAGGGCCTCTTCGACGAGCGGTTCCTGCTCGCCCGGCCGGTGCTGCGAGCGCTGCGTGACGCGCCCGTCGTGCTGCTCGTCGACGAGATCGACCGCGCTGACGACGAGTTCGAGGCGTTCCTCCTGGAGGTGCTCTCCACCTGGCAGGTGACCATCCCCGAGCTCGGCCCGATCTCGGCATCCGTCCCTCCCGTGGTGGTGCTCACCTCCAACCGCACCCGTGAGCTGCACGACGCGCTGAAGCGGCGCTGCCTCTACCACTGGCTGGAGCACCCCGGCATCCAGCGTGAGCTCGCCATCCTGCGCAGCCGGGCTCCCGAGGTCAGCGCGGCACTCGCCGAGCAGGTGGTGCGCGTGGTGCACGCGATCCGCGCCGACCGAGACATGCTCAAGCCCCCTGGGGTCGCCGAGACGCTCGACTGGGCGCGGGCCCTGCACGAGCTCGGCACCATGGAGCTCGACACCGAGACGGCCGCCGCGACCCTGGGGGTGGCCGTGAAGTACCGCGAGGACGCGGAGCGGGTCCGCAAGGCGCTCGACGTGATGCTCGCCCGATGAGCACGTCCGGCGAGGCCCCGCAGGGTCTCCTGCTCCACCCGCCCGACGAGGTGCTCCTGGGCTTCGCTCGTGCGCTGCGGGCCGCGGGGGTGCCGGTGACGGCCGACCGGGAGCGCACCTACCTCGAGGCGGTCGCCCTCGCCGGCATCGAGCACCAACCGGCTGTCTACCACGCCGGTCGGGCCACGCTGTGTGGGTCCCCGGCCGACCTCGAGAGGTACGACCTGGTGTATGCCGCGTGGTTCGGCGGGGAGCGGGCCGGCACCAACGCCCGCACCACCGTGACGGCGAGAGTGGCCCAGGCCGGGCTGGTGGCCTCGCGAGGCGGCGAGCAGGAGCAGGGGGACAGCCAGGAGGTGCACGCGACGGCCAGCGCCACGGAGGTGCTCCGGCACCGGGACGTCGCGACCCTGGACCGGCGCGAGCGGGAGCAGCTGGCTGCCCTGTTCGCGGCCCTGCGCCCGAGGGCCCCGCGCCGGCGCGCCCACCGGCAGAGCCCGCACCGACGGGGGACGGTCGACGCGCGGCGCACGATGCGCTCGACCCTGCGCCGGATGGGGGAGCCGGGCGAGCTGATGTGGCGGGCGCGGGGCACCAGGCCCCGGCGCGTCGTGCTCCTCGTCGACGTGTCCGGCTCGATGAGCGCCTACGCCGACGCGCTGATCCGGCTCGCACACACGTACTGCTCGGCAGGCTTCCCCGTCGAGGTCTTCACGCTCGGGACGCGGCTCACCCACATCACCCGGCCGTTGCGCCAGCGCGACCCCGACCGGGCGATCGTCGCGGCCGGCGAGGCGATCCCGGACTGGTCCGGCGGCACCCGGCTGGCAGAGGGGATGAAGGCCTTCCTGGACCGCTGGGGGCGCCGGGGGATGGCCCGGGGCGCCGTCGTCGTGGTCTTCAGCGACGGGTGGGAGCGGGAGCAGCCGGAGGCGCTGGGGGAGCAGGTGCGGCGGCTGCACGCCGTCGCCCACCGGGTGGTGTGGGTCAACCCGCACCGGGGTCGACCGGGCTACGAAGCCGTGCAAGGAGGCATCATGGCGGTGCTGCCCCATGTCGACGACTTCGTCGCGGGGCACTCGATGGCGGCGTTCGAGGAGCTGACGGAGGTGGTGGCGCGTGCGTGACGTGCTCCCTGACCTGCTGCGCTGGTGGCGGGCCGGTGCCGAGGTCGGCGTCGGCACCGTCGTCGCGACCTTCCAGTCGGCGCCTCGCCCCGCGGGCGCATCGATGCTCGTCGGCCCGGAGGGTGAGGCCGTGGGCTCGGTGTCCGGGGGGTGCGTCGAGGGGGCGGTCTACGAGCTGGGGCAGGAGGTGGTGGTCTCGGGCCGGCCGGTCCTACAGCGCTACGGCGTGTCCGACGACGACGCGTTCGCCGTGGGCCTCACCTGTGGCGGCATCCTCGACGTGTTCGTGGAGTCGGTGTCGCAGGCCAGCTTCCCCGAGCTGGGGGCGGTCGCTGACGACATCGAGGCCGGCCGGCCGGTCGCGGTCGCGACGGTCATCGCCCACCCCGAACCGGCGTGGGTCGGGCGGCGGCTCGTGGTCCGTCCCGAGGATGCCGGCCCCGGCCCCACGGCCCCTGCCGGGGCCGATACGTCCCCACACCGCTCGACCTGCCACTCCGCCGGGGGGACGTTGGGCTCGCCCCGGGCCGATGCCGCCGTCACCGACGACGTCCGAGGGCTCCTCGCCGCGGGTCGCACCGAGACCCTGACCTACGGGCCGGACGGCGAGCGCCGCGGTGAGGGGATGCGGGTCTTCGTCGCGGCCTTCGCGCCGCGCCCCCGGATGGTGGTCTTCGGCGCCATCGACTTCGCCGCTGCGGTGGCCCAGGTGGGTGCCTTCCTCGGCTACCGGGTGACCGTCTGCGACGCGCGCCCGGTCTTCGCCACCGCCACGCGGTTCCCGGCGGCCGACGAGGTGGTGGTGACCTGGCCGCACCGCTACCTCGCGGAGGAGGTGGCGCAGGGGCGCATCGACCCACGCACCGTCATCTGCGTCTTGACCCACGACCCGAAGTTCGACGTCCCGGTGCTCGAGGTCGCCCTCCGCCTGCCCGACGTGGCGTTCGTCGGGGCGATGGGTTCGCGGCGCACCCACGAGGACCGGCTCGAGCGGCTCCGCGAGGCGGGGCTGACCTCCGAAGAGCTCGCCCGCCTGTCCTCGCCGATCGGCCTGGACCTGGGAGCCCGCACCCCGGAGGAGACGGCGGTGTCGATCGCCGCCGAGGTCGTGGCCCTGCGGTGGGGTGGCGACGGGCGTCGGCTGCAGGACACCGGTGGTCCCATCCACCACCACGGCACCACCCAGCCCGCCACGAACGGCGACTCCCCGAGCCGCGACTCGACGAAGGGCGAGGCAACGAACGGCAACTCCGCAGGGTGAGGCCCCGGGGCTTTCTTCTCGGGAAAGTCGACGGCCGAACGCGGTCCGGTCGTGGAATCGTTCGACGTTCAACAGGTTTTTCGGCGAAGGCCCTTGTCTTGTGGGGCCGAACTTGTGAGGATCACGAAGAACGACACGATCCCCTCCCGAAGGAGTCACCGATGACTCGCGTCAACGTCACGGTCGACGGAGTGAGCAGCTCCGACGACGTCGAACCGCGCATGCTGCTGGTCCACTACCTCCGAGAGACCCTCGGCAAGGTGGGCACCGTGGTGGGGTGTGACACGAGCAACTGCGGAGCCTGCACGGTGCACCTCGACGGGCGCAGCGTGAAGTCCTGCAACGTCCTCGCGGTGCAGGCCGACGGGCACGAGGTGACGACGATCGAGGGCATCGCGCCCCACGGCGAGCTGCACCCGATGCAGCAGTCCTTCCACGACAACCACGCCCTCCAGTGCGGCTACTGCACGCCCGGCATGATCATGCAGGCCATCGACCTGCTGGGTAGCAACCCGGACCCCACGGAGGACGAGATCCGGGTCGGCCTCGAAGGCAACCTGTGCCGGTGCACGGGCTACCACAACATCGTCAAGGCGGTGGCGGCGTGCGCGAGCTCGGCCGTGCCGCAGGGGAGTGACGCCTGATGACCGCCGTCGACGACCGCCCGACCACCGAGGTCGGCGCCGCGCGCAAGCGCAAGGAGGACCAGCGCCTCATCACCGGTCGCACCAGGTGGACCGACAACATCCAGCTTCCCGGCATGCTGCACCTCGCGATGGTGCGAAGCCCGTTCGCCCACGCCACCATCACCGGCATCGACGCCACCGAGGCGCGCGCCGCTGACGGCGTGATCGCGGTCTTCACCGGCGCCGACCTCGCCGACATCCAGGGCGTCAACATCAACGCGTGGCCGATCACGACCGACCAGGTCACCCCCACCCACCTCCCGGTCCCCGCCGACCGGGTCGCCCACACCGGCGAGATCGTCGCCGTCGTGGTGGCCCGCAGTGCCGCCAGGGCGAGGGATGCCGCGGAGCTGGTCGACGTCGACTCCGACGAGCTGCCGGCGGTGCTCGACATGAAGGAGGCCCTGACCGACAGCGTCCTCGCCCACCCCGACCTCGGCACCAACAAGTCCGCGTTCTGGAAGCTCGACTCGGCCGAGCAGGGCAGCGGCGGCGATGTGGACGAGGCGATCGCCACGGCGCGCCAGGACGGCATCCTCATCAAGCGGGAGTACCGCCAGCAGCGGCTGATCCCCGCCTTCATGGAGCCGCGCTCGACCGTCGTCGACCCCACCGGCGAGCAGGTGGTGATGTGGTCGGCGACCCAGGTGCCGCACATCCTCCGCTTCGCCATCGCGGCGACGACGGGCCTTCCCGAGTCCAAGATCCGGGTCATCGCCCCGGACGTCGGCGGCGGGTTCGGTGGCAAGCTCCAGACCACTCCCGAGGAGTTCGCCACCCTTGCCGTCGCGCGCAAGCTGGGCAAGCCGTGCAAGTTCACCGAGACGCGCTCCGAGACGATGATCTCGTGCCACCACGGCCGGGACCAGTGGCAGACGCTGACCCTCGCTGCGGAGAAGGACGGCACGGTGACCGGCCTGAAGGTCGAGCTGCTCGCCGACCTGGGTGCCTACGTCGCCATCATGGGCGGTGGCGTGCCGGTGCTCGGGGCGTGGATGTTCAACTCGATCTACAAGTTCCCGGCCTACCAGTTCAACTGCCAGACGGTCCTCACCAACAAGACGTGGGTCGACGCCTACCGCGGGGCCGGCCGGCCCGAGGCCACGTTCGCCATCGAACGGATGATGGACGAGCTCGCCGCGGAGGTCGGCGTCGACCCGATCGCGATCCGCGAGAAGAACTGGATCACCCACGAGGAGTTCCCGTTCACGACCGTGGCGGGCATGACCTACGACTCGGGCAACTACGAGGCGGCGACGGCCAAGGCGCTGGAGCTCTTCGGCTATGACGACCTGCGCGCCGAGCAGAAGAAGCGCCGCGACGCGGGTGACCCGGTGCAGCTGGGCATCGGGGTCTCGACGTTCACCGAGATGTGCGGTCTCGCCCCCTCACGGGTGCTCGGCTCGCTCAACTACGGTGCCGGCGGCTGGGAGAGCGCGAGCATCCGCATGCTCGCCACCGGCACCGTCGAGGTGCTCACAGGATCGTCGGCGCACGGTCAGGGTCACGAGACGGCGTGGAGCCAGATCGTCGCCGACCGGCTCGGTATCCCCTTCGAGAACATCGAGGTGCTCCACGGCGACACCCAGATCGCCCCCAAGGGCATGGACACCTACGGGTCGCGCTCGCTCGTCGTCGGTGGCGAGGCCCTCGTGCTCGCGGCCGACAAGGTCATCGAGAAGGCCAAACCGATCGCGGCGCACCTCCTCGAGGCCAGCGTCGACGACCTCGAGTTCAGTGCCGGTCGGTTCACGGTCAAGGGCACGGACAAGGGTGTCGGGCTCACCGACGTGGCCCTCGCGACCTTCGCGGCCCACAACCTCCCCGACGGCACCGAGCCGAGCCTCGACGCCGACGCGACGTTCGACCCGGTGACCTTCTCCTTTCCCCACGGAACACACCTGTGCGCGATGGAGGTCGACACCGAGACCGGGGCCACGACGATGCGGTCCTACGTCTGCGTCGACGACATCGGCACCATCGTCAACCCGCTGATCGTCGAGGGTCAGATCCACGGCGGGCTGCTCCAGGGCATCGCGCAGGCGCTCTGGGAGGGAGCGGAGTACGACGACAACGGCACGCTCGTGTCCGGGTCCTTCGTCGACTACACCCTCCCGACCGCCGCCGACACGATCAACTTCGTCAGCGAGCACACGACCTCTCCGTCGACGACGAACACCTTGGGTGTCAAGGGTGTCGGCGAGGCCGGCACCATCGCGTCCACGCCGGCGGTCGTCAACGCCATCGTCGACGCGGTGCGCCACCTGGGCATCGACGACATCCAGATGCCGTGCACGCCCGAACGGGTGTGGAAGGCGATCCAGGGCGCTGGACAGGCCGCACCGGTCACCGACGACGCTCAGCCCCACTTCGCGGCCGATGCGCCCAACCAGGACCCAGCCAGCGGATCGACGGACGGAGCAGACCAGTGATTCCCGCAGCGTTCGACTACCTGGCCCCGACGAGTGTGGAGGAGGCCCTCGCGGCACTGGCCGAGGGCGGCGACGAGGCGAAGGTCATGGCCGGCGGCCAGTCGCTCCTCCCGATCCTGCGGATGCGGCTCAACGCGCCGGAGCAGGTCATCGACCTCGGCCGGATCGAGGCCCTGCGCGGCATCCGCGACGACGGCGACCACATCGTCATCGGCGCCATGACGCCCTACAGCGACGTCGTCGAGAGCGACCTGGTCCGCGAGCACGCCGGTGTGCTCGTCGACGCGATCCGCGAGGTCGCCGACCCCCAGATCCGCCACCGCGGCACCGTGGGTGGCGCCCTGGTGCACGCGGACCCCGCCGGCGACGTGGGCGCGCCGGTGCTCGCCCTGGGTGCCGAGCTGGTCATCGCGGGCCCCGGTGGTGAGCGCACCGTCGCGGCCGACGACTTCTTCGTCGACCTCTTCGAGACCGCTGTCGGTGAGGGCGAGCTGCTCACGGCGATCCGCATCCCCAAGCACACGGGCTGGGGGTCGCGCTACGAGAAGTTCGTGCGGGTCTCGCACCAGTGGTCGATCGTCGCCGTGGCGGCCACCGTGCGCGTCGAGGGCGGGTTGATCCAGGAGGCCAGGATCGGCCTGACCAACATGGGCTCGACCCCGTTGCGCGCGCGTGGCGTGGAGGAGGCCCTGGTCGGGAAGGCCATGGACGACGTGCCGGCCGCGTGCGCTGGTGCCGCCGAGGGCACCAACCCGCCGAGCGACCTCAACGGTGACAGCGACTACCGCCGCCACCTCGCCGGGGTGCTGACCCGCCGCGCCGTGCTGTCCGCGATGGGCGGCTGACCGCCGCATGGAGCTGACGCACGACTTCACCGTGCCCGCCGACGTCGAGACGACGTGGGCGACCTTCATGGACCTCGAATCGGTCGGGAGCTGCTTCCCCGGGGCCACCGTCACCGACGTCAGTGCAGACGGCTTCTCCGGCACGGTGAAGGTCAAGCTCGGGCCCATCGCGCTGGTGTACACCGGCAGCGGAACCTTCGTCGAGCGTGATGACGACGGGCACCGGGCAGTCATCGAGGCCAAGGGCAAGGACAAGCGGGGCAACGGCACCGCCGGGGCGACCGTGACGATCCAGCTCGCGCCCTCCGACGCCGGCACCCGGGTCGACGTGGCCACCGACCTGTCGGTCACCGGCAAGCCGGCGCAGTTCGGGCGGGGCGTCATGCAGGACGTCTCCGACAAGCTGCTCCAGCAGTTCGTCTCGTGCATCGAGGGTCGGTTCGACGAGCCGGCACCGGAGCCCGAGGGTGATTCGGCACCCCAGCTGGCGTCCGCACCGGATGCCGATGCGCCTGCCCCCGCGGCGGACGACGTGGCGACGGCATCCCCCCCGACCACGGCCCCGACCACCGCGCCGGATCGGCCCGCACCCGCCGCACCCCGACCCTCGGTGACACCGAGATCGGCCGGCGCACCGGACGACGCCCTCGACCTGGGTGCCACGGTGCTACCCGTGCTCCTGCGCAGCTATGCCCCGTATGCCGTGGCCGGGCTCCTCGGCGTCGCACTCGGCTACCTGCTGGGCAGGCGCTCCTCCTAGACCCTGACGTCGAGCCCGCGCCGTGTGGATGGTGGATCCGCACGACGCGGGCTCGTCGTTGGAGGGGGTCCGGGCGCCGGTCGTCGTGGGTCCCGGGAGGGTGCCGCCGGACCTTCACATGATCTCCACACGGCGCACCCGCGTCCCCCATCCGCCCCCTCCTACGCTCGGAGCATGACCGAGGGGAACAGCACCGTGGCACCGGCGAGGATCCTCGTCGTCGAGGACGACCCGACGATCAACGCCGCGGTGAGCGACCGGCTGCGCGCCGAGGGGTTCGGTGTGGTCCAGGCCCACGACGGGCCGGGGGCCGTCACGGCCTTCGGCGAGCACCGCCCCGACCTCGTGGTGCTCGACGTGATGCTCCCGGGGTTCGACGGTCTGGAGGTGTGCCGCCGGATCCAGGCGGAGCGCCCGGTGCCGGTCCTCATGCTCACGGCCCGCGACGACGAGACCGACCTGTTGGTGGGCCTCGGCGTGGGGGCCGACGACTACATGACCAAGCCCTTCTCGATGCGCGAGGTCGTGGCCCGGGTGCGGGCCCTGCTGCGCCGCGTCGAGCGTGCCGAAGCGCTGGCGGCCGCGGTGGACGGTCGGGTCGACATCGCGGGCCTCGTGGTCGACGCCGCCACCCGCATGGTGAGCCTCCAGGGCCGGGACGTGCACCTCACCCCGCTGGAGTTCGACCTCCTGTGCGCGCTGGCCGCCCAACCGGGAGTGGTGCGCAGCCGTGAGGTGCTCATGCGCGAGGTGTGGGGCTGGGCGGACGCGTCGGGCACGCGCACCCTCGACAGCCACGTCAAGGCCCTGCGGGCGAAGATCGGGGCCGACCGGGTGCGCACGGTCCACGGGATCGGCTACGCGCTGGAGGGGCCGAGGTGAGCGCCGACCGCCCGCTCGACGCGGTCTCCTCGATCAAGGTCAAGCTCGGCCTGCTCGTCGCGGTGAGCGTCGTCGTGGCCGTGCTCGTCGACCAGATCGGTGACGCCGCCGGCGTGCCGCTGTGGATGAGCATCCCGGTCACCGTCGCCGCGGCGCTGGCCGCCACCCAGTGGCTCGCTCGGGGGATGACCGCGCCGCTGGACCAGATGACCTCGGCCGTGCGTGCGATGGCCGGCGGTGACTACGGCCAGCGGGTCACCGCGACGTCCACGGACGAGGTGGGCGTGTTGGCGGGTGCGTTCAACGCGATGGCCGCCGACCTCGCCTCGGCCGACCTCCAGCGGCGGGAGCTGGTGGCGACGGTGTCGCACGAGCTGCGCACCCCTCTCACGGCGCAGCGGGCCCTGCTCGAGAACCTCGTGGACGGCGTCGTCGGCCCCGACGACGACGCCCTGGGCAAGGCCCTGCACCAGGCCGAACGGCTCAGCGAGCTCGTGACCGACCTGCTGGACCTCTCCCGCATCGATGCCGGTGCCGCCCCGCTGCGCCTGGCGGAGGTCAGGGTGGAGGACCTGCTCCGCCAGGCCGTGGACGAGAGCGCCGTCGACGGTCGGCCGGTCCGGGTTCACCACTCCGTGGTCCCCGCCGGCCTCACCGTCGTTGCCGACCCGGCCCGGATCGCCCAGCTGCTCGCGAACCTCGTCGACAACGCGATCCGCCACAGCCCTTCCTACGGGGAGGTGCGGGTCGTCGCCCGTGTCGTGGACGAGGGCGCCTGGCTCCTCGAGGTCGGCGACGACGGCCCCGGCATCCCGGCCGAGCGGGCGACCCGCGTGTTCGACCGGTTCGGCTCGTTGGACGCCACCGGGGGCGGCACCGGGCTCGGGCTCGCCATCGCCCGCTGGGTCGCCGAGCTGCACGGCGGCACCGTCGCCGTCGTCCCCACTCCGGCCGACCAGACCGGCGCGCTGCTGCGCGTGCGGCTGCCCCGGAGCCCACGACCCTCCACCACGACCGAGGAGACTCCCATGACTCTCGCCCCGCACCCTGCCCCGACGCCAGGCGCCCCGGGTCCTTCAGACCCCCTCGGAGTCCCGGCCGCATCCGGCGCCCCGCCCAATCCCGCTCCGTCCCAGCCCGCTCCGTCCCCAGCAGGCGGACCTCCGTCGTCGACCTCGGCCAACACCATCTGGCCGGAGAGCGATGGACGTCCTCGACCCGTGGTGGTCCTCGCCGCCCTGGGCATCGGCACGGTGGCCGCCCTCACCTGGCCCTACCGGGGTATCGGTCTCGCCACCGCCCTGGTCCTGCTGCTCGCCGGTGCGTTGATGTGGGTGGTCGCCCGCAACCGCACCCGCCACTGGACGATCGCCTGCGGCGTGCTGGCCACTGCGTTGGTGCTGGCCACGGTCGTGCGCGACGCGGGGGGTGTCGTCACTCTCGCGGTCCTGGCCGGGGTGGTCGTGACCGCGGCCGGCCTCACCCGGGCGCACGGCCTGCTCGCCCACGTCGCGGCGGCGGCGGCGTGGCCGCTCTCGGCGGTCCGCGGGCTGCCGCTGCTCGGGCGCACGTTCTCCGCGACGAGCCGGCTCTCGCTGCTCTGGCCGGTGTTGCGGACCCTGGCCGTCTCGATCGTCGCACTGGCCGTGTTCGGTGGCCTGTTCGCCAGTGGGGATGCCCTGTTCGGCTCGTGGGCCTCGGCCCTCGTCCCCGATCTCGGGTGGGACACCATCGTGCTGCGCACCTTCCTGCTCACGCTGGTCACGGGCGTCTGCCTCACGGGCGCCTACCTCGCGATCAACCCGCCGGCCGTCGACGTCGTCCGCCTCCCGGACTCGCCGCGCACGCGGCAGGCATGGGAGTGGGCCGTGCCGGTCGGGCTGGTGGTCGTGCTCTTCGCCGGCGTCCTCGGCGCGCAGGCCACGGCCATGTGGGGCGGGGTCGACCACCTGCGGCGCACGACGGGGCTGTCGTATGCCGAGTACGTGCACCAGGGCTTCGCGCAGCTGACCGTGGCCACCTTCCTCACCCTGGTCGTCGCGGCCGCGACGCTGCGTGTCGCGTCGGTGGCGACGGTGCGCGAGCGAGCGCTGGTGCGCGCTCTGGTCGGGGCGCTGGGGGTGCTCACCCTGGCGGTGGTCGCCTCGGCGCTCTACCGGATGTCGCTCTACCAGGACGCTTTCGGCTTTACCGTGCTGCGGGTGTTCGTCGACGGGTTCGAGCTGTGGCTGGGCCTGCTCGTGCTGATGCTGCTCGTCGCGCTGGTGCGGCTCTCGGGTGCCTGGCTTCCGCGGGCGGCCCTGGTCACCGGAGCGGCCTTCACCCTCGGCTTCGTGGCGATGAACCCCGACGCGTGGGTCGCCTCGAACAACGTCGACCGTTTCGAGCAGACGGGTGTCATCGACGCCTCCTACCTCTCCACCCTGAGCGCGGACGCGACTCCCGTCATCGTCGAGCGCCTCCCCGGCGAGCTCGCGACCTGCATCGTGGGGTCCTCCGGGGCCCTGGAGTTTCCGGACGACGCGCTGTCATGGAACCTGGGGCGGTCCCGCGCGGCGAGCGCGACGGCATCCTTACCCGACCTGCCCGATCCGGCATCCGTCCGGGCTTCGGATGGAGACGGCCCCTGCACCCCGTACCTGTCCTCGGAGTACGGCGCGCGCTGAGGCCCGAGGAGCCCCCGCCGGGTCGCTCCAGGCCCCCTCGATGTCCGCGTCGGAGCCACCCATCGCCACGGTTTGGACGCCATGGTGTCCAAACCGTGGGTCCATGTCCGAATCTGGGCGCCGTCCCCGGGTTTGGACACCATGGTGGCGAAACCCCGAGGCCCAGGGGGAGGCAGCCACGGCATACTCCCCGTCATGGACGACCGCACCGTGCTCGTGCTCAACGGCCCGAACCTCAACCTCCTCGGCGAGCGCGAGCCCGAGGTCTATGGCAGCGCGACCCTGGCCGACGTCGAGGCACTCTGCGCGCGGGCCGCCGCCGCCGCGGGGCTCACCATCGACTTCCGGCAGACCAACCACGAGGGCACCCTCGTCGACTGGGTGCAGGAGGGCCGGACCGCGAGCGCCGGCATCATCGTCAACGCCGCGGGCTACACCCACACGTCGGTCGCCCTGCGCGATGCGCTGTCGGCCTGTCGGGTGCCGCGCGTCGAGGTGCACCTCAGCGACATCCACGCCCGGGAGCAGTTCCGCCACCACTCCTACCTCACCGACGTCTGCGACCACGTCATCATCGGCCGGGGCGCCCAGGGGTATGCCGAGGCGGTCGCCTGGGTTGCCGAGCACCGTGGAGCGTGACCTCCCCGCCCTGTGGCTCAGCCCCGAGTGGCGTGAGGAGATCGAGGGTTGGCTCATGCCGGCCCTCGAGGAGGCGGGGGTGCCGGTCGCCGGGCCCCTCGTGCAGGAGCGGGTGCGGTTCTGGTCGACGGTGCTGCACGTCGAGACGGATGCCGGGCGCGTCTGGGTCAAGGAGAACGCCCCACCACAGGCGTTCGAGGCGCGGCTGGTCCAGGTCGTCGAGGACGTCGTCCCCGGACTGTGCGCACCGCTGGTCGCCGTCGACGCCGGGCGCGGGTGGTTCGCGACCGCCGACCTCGGGATCTCGCTGTGGCACGGCGAGGCCCCGCCACCGGTCGAGGACTGGGTCGCCGTGGTGGAGGGGTACTCCACGGCGCAGGCCGCGCTCGCGGACCACGCGGGCGTGGTGGTCGGCGCCGGGGTCCCGGTCTTCCCCGAGACCCCGGACGGCGTCGGATGCTGGGTGTCCGACCTGTTCGACGAGCTCCGTGCCCTCCCGGTGGACGACCCGCGCCGACCGACCGACGCGGAGGCGGCGCTCGTCGACCAAGGCCTCGACCGGATCCGCGACGCGGCTGCCGTTCTCGCCGGAAGCGGTCTGCCGTCGACGCTCCAGCACAACGACCTCCACCTCGGTAACGCCTTCCGGCGCATGGATGGCGGGATCACCTATATCGACCTCGGGGACTCGGTGTGGGCGCACCCGCTCACGACCCTGCGCATCCCGCTGTGGATCATGCGTCACCGCCTCGGGCTCGCCGAGGACGACGCCGACCTGCGGCGCGCCCGCGACGCGGGGCTCGAGCCGTGGACCGACAGGTGGGACCGCGAAAGCCTTGCCGCCCTGCTGCCCGCTGCGGACCGGATCTCGTGCCTGCACCGCGCGGAGTCGTGGGCCCGCCTGATGCGTGACGTTCCGTTACGGGTCGTCGACCGGGACTTCGTTCGCTCGGCCGTCGAGTGGGTCGTCGACGCCGCGGCGCCCGACCCGTATGCCGCGGCTGTCGAGCGCTGAACCACCCCGACGCTCGCCCGCCGAAGCGCCCCGGGTAGCGGGCGACCGTCGGTGACTGGTCGGTAGGTTGTTGGACGTCCTACCATCGAGTGAATCGTCTCGAAGGGACCCCCATGGCAGCGCAGCCGTCCAGCCCGAAGCCCGAGCTCCACGTGCCGACCCACCCCGTGCGCATCGTCACCGCGTCGGCCCTGTTCGACGGGCACGACGCGTCGATCAACATCATGCGCCGGATTATGCAGAGCCAGGGCGCCGAGGTGGTCCACCTGGGGCACAACCGCTCGGTGCAGGAGGTCGTCGACGCAGCCATCGAGGAGGACGTGCAGGGCGTCGCCGTCAGCTCCTACCAGGGCGGGCACGTCGAGTACTTCGAGTACCTCGTCGACCTGCTGCGGGAGGCCGGCGCCGGGCACGTCCGGGTCGTCGGGGGCGGTGGCGGGGTCATCGTGCCCACCGAGGTGGCTCGGCTTCGGGATGCCGGAGTGACGATCTTCAGCCCCGAGGACGGCCAGCGGCTCGGGCTTCCCGGCATGGTCAACCAGGTCATCGCAGCCTGTGACACCGACCTCTGGGAGGCGCACCCCACCACGGCCCAGGCCGTGATGTCCGGCGAGCGGTCCGCCGTCGCCCGCGCCGTCACCGCCGCGGAGACCGGCCACCTCGGTGAGGAGATGCGGTCCGAGCTCGAGGCCGCGGCCGCCAGCCGTCAGGTGCCGGTGCTGGGCATCACCGGCACGGGCGGGTCGGGCAAGTCGAGCCTGACCGACGAGCTGGTCCGCCGCATCCGGATGGACCAGCAGGACAAGCTGAGGGTCGCGTGCGTCGCGATCGACCCCACGAGGCGCCGCGGCGGTGGAGCCCTGCTCGGCGACCGGATCCGGATGAACTCCCTCGACGGCGACCGCATCTACTTCCGGTCCCTGGCGACCCGGGGAAGCCGGGAGGTACCCGAGGCGCTCGGCGACGTCCTGACCATCCTCAAGGCCGCGGCATACGACCTCGTCATCGTCGAGACGCCGGGCATCGGTCAGGGCGACGCGGCGATCACCACCTTCGCCGACGTCAACCTCTACGTCATGACGCCGGAGTTCGGGGCCGCGAGCCAGCTCGAGAAGATCGACATGCTCGACTTCGCCGACGTCGTGGCGATCAACAAGTTCGAGCGGCGCGGTGCCCTGGACGCGCTGCGCGACGTCGGGCGCCAGATGGTGCGCAACCGTGAGGCGTTCGGCAAGCGGCCCGAGGACATGCCCGTGTTCGGCACGTCAGCGGCGACCTTCAACGACGACGGGGTGACCGCGCTCTACCAGGAGCTGCGCGGCCTGCTCGTCGACTCGGGGCTCAGCGTGTCCGAGGGGGTGCTCGCGCCGGTCGAGGTGCGGCACTCCTCGGTGCTGCGCCAGGTCGTGCCGCCACAGCGGGTGCGCTACCTCGCCGAGATCACCGAGACCGTGCGCGGCTACCACGAGGACACCGCGAGGTATGCCGCCGCGGCCCGTCGGGTGCAGCGGCTCACCGAGGTGGGCGAGGACCTCGCGCACGCCGATGCCGACCGTTCTGCGGTCGACGCGCTGCGCGAGGGTGCGCGCGATGACCTCCCGCTCTCGGTGGCCCGCCAGCTGAGCGGGTGGTCCTCGGTCGTCGAGGCCTACGCCGGTGACGAGCAGGTGGTCACGGTGCGGGACAGGGAGATCCACACCTCCCTCGTGCGGGAGACGCTCTCGGGCAACCGGATCCGACGCGTCTCGCTTCCCCGCTTCAACGACGACGGCGAGCTCGTGTCGTTCCTGCGCCGTGAGAACCTCCCGGGCCACTATCCCTTCACCGCTGGCGTGTTCCTGTTCAAGCGGGACAACGAGGACCCGGCGAGGATGTTCGCCGGGGAGGGCGATCCCTTCCGCACCAACCGTCGGTTCCACCTGCTGTCCGAGGGGCAGCCCGCGACCCGTCTCTCGACGGCCTTCGACTCCGTCACGCTCTACGGCCGCGACCCCGACCGTCGCCCCGACATCTACGGCAAGGTCGGCACCTCGGGGGTGTCGGTCGCGACGTTGGACGACATGAAGGAGCTGTATGCCGGCTTCGACCTGACCTCCCCCACCACAAGCGTGTCGATGACGATCAACGGACCGGCTCCGACGATCCTCGCCTTCTTCCTCAACGCCGTCATGGAGCACGAGGTGGAGGAGTGGACCACCGAGCAGGGGCGGACACCGACGGAGCAGGAGGAGCACGGCATCCGCGCCTCGGCCCTGGCACAGGTGCGGGGCACGGTGCAGGCGGACATCCTCAAGGAGGACCAGGGCCAGAACACCTGCCTGTTCTCCACCGAGTTCAGCCTGCGGATGATGGCCGACATCCAGGAGTGGTTCATCGAGCAGAAGGTGCGCAACTTCTACTCGGTCTCGATCAGCGGCTACCACATCGCCGAGGCCGGGGCGAACCCCATCAGCCAGCTGGCGTTCACCCTCGCCAACGGCTTCACGTACGTCGAGGCCTACCTCGCCCGCGGCATGGCCATCGACGACTTCGCGCCCAACCTGTCGTTCTTCTTCTCCAACGGGATGGACCCGGAGTACACGGTGATCGGCCGGGTCGCGCGCCGGATCTGGGCGATCGCGATGAAGGAGAAGTACGGCGCCAACGAGCGCAGCCAGAAGCTGAAGTACCACGTGCAGACCAGCGGCCGCTCCCTGCACGCGCAGGAGATGGACTTCAACGACATCCGCACGACCCTGCAGGCGCTGACCGCGATCTACGACAACGCCAACAGCCTGCACACCAACGCCTACGACGAGGCCGTCACGACCCCGGGCGAGGAGTCGGTGCGCCGGGCGCTGGCGATCCAGATGATCATCACCAAGGAGTGGGGCCTGGCGCTGAACGAGAACCCGCTGCAGGGGTCCTTCGTCGTCGACGAGCTGACCGACCTCGTGGAGTCCGCGGTGCTCGCCGAGTTCGACCGGATCAGTGAGCGCGGGGGAGTGCTCGGTGCCATGGAGACGGGCTACCAGCGCGGCAAGATCCAGGACGAGTCGATGCTCTACGAGCACCGCAAGCACGACGGCTCCCTCCCGATCGTCGGCGTCAACACGTTCCGGAACCCGCACCCCGACCGCGAGGACCGCGAGGTCGTGCTGGCGCGCGGGTCCGAGGACGAGAAGTCGGGTCAGCTCAGCCGCGTCACCACCTTCAAGGAGACCCACCGCGACGAGGCGGAGCAGGCCCTGGCCCGCCTGAAGGAGGCGGCGTCGAGCGGGGAGAACGTCTTCGCGGTGCTCATGGATGCCGCACGGGTCTGCTCCCTCCAGCAGGTGACCGAGGCCTTCTTCGAGGTGGGGGGCCAGTACCGCCGTAACGTCTGACCCCAGCGCGGGGACGCAGGGCCGCGAGCAGGCGTGGTGGCAGGATGGCCGGATGCTGCTCACCGACACCACAGCCATCGTCACCGGGGGCGCCTCGGGTCTCGGCGCCGCCACCGCGGCCGCCCTGGCCGGGGCCGGCGCCCGGGTCCTCGCCCTGGACCTGCCCGCCTCCTGCGAGGCCGCGGAGGAGGTCTACGGCGTCGAGTGCGTGCCCACCGACGTCACCGACGAGGAGCAGGTGCGGGCCGCGGTGGCCCGCGCCGCCGACGACCCGGCCAAGCCGCTGCGCACCGTCGTCAACTGCGCGGGCATCGGGCCCTCCACCCGCATCCTGGGTCGCAAGGGCGTGCACGACCTCGCGCTCTACCGCAAGGTGATCGAGATCAACCTCATCGGCTCCTTCACGGTGTTGGCGCTCGCCTCCGAGGCGATCGCCGCCACCGAACCCGACGAGCACGGCCAGCGCGGCGTCGTCGTCAACACCGCCAGCATCGCGGCGTTCGACGGCCAGGTCGGGCAGGCGGCCTACAGCTCGTCCAAGGGTGGCATCGTGGGCCTCACCCTGCCGGCCGCCCGCGACCTGGCGCAGCACGGCATCCGGGTCATGACGATCGCCCCGGGCATCGTCGAGACGCCGATGCTGGCGACGGTGTCCGACGAGTTCCGGGCCGGGCTGGCCGCCGGGGTCCCGTTCCCGCCGCGGCTCGCGTTCCCCGAGGAGTTCGCCAAGCTGGTGCTGGCGATCGTCGACCACGACTACCTCAACGGCGAGACGATCCGCATGGACGGCGCGCTGCGCATGGCACCGCGCTGACCGCCGACGATCTCGACCTCGAGCCCCGACCCGATATGCCGCGCCACCTCACCGACGACCTCGGCGAAGCGTGCGAGGTGCCGAGGTCGGTGGGGCGGGTCGTCTCCCTCGTGCCGTCCCTCACCGAGGCGATCGCGGCCTCCTGCCCGGGCGTGCTCGTGGGGGCGACGGACTGGTGCACCCACCCGAGTGACCTGGACGACCGCGGGGTGGCCCGGGTGCGCGGGACCAAGAACCCCGACCTGCGCGCGATCGAGGCGCTGCGACCGGATCTCGTCGTGGCCAACAAGGAGGAGAACCGCGAGCTCGACGTGCGGCGCCTTCGCGAGCGTGGGGTGAGCGTGTGGGTCACCGACATCGAGACGGTGCCCGGCGCGATCGCCTCGATGCGGCGGCTGCTGCGCGATGTCCTCGGGCTCGGGTGTGACCCGGGCTGGCTGGCAGAGGCGGATGCCGCGTGGTCGGGGGCGGTGCCGACCCCCACTGCGCGGGTGGTGGTGCCGATCTGGCGGGACCCGTGGATGGTCGTCGGGCGTCCGACGTTCACCGCCGACCTGCTGGCCCGGTGCGGGTTGGAGGTCGCCACCGGAGGGGTCTCGGGACGGTATCCCGGGGTCGATCTCGATGCCCTCGACGACCCGTCCCTGGCGGACGTGGTGCTCCTCCCGGACGAGCCGTACGTGTTCACCGAGACCGACGGGCCGGAGGCCTTCGAGGCGGTGCCGACCCGGCTCGTGTCGGGTCGTCTGCTCACCTGGTACGGGCCCTCGCTCGTGCCCGCTCGGATTTCGCTGGACCGATCCTGAGCGTGTAATGTCTCCGTCGCGCCCGGGCGGTTCTTCGTGAGTGGCCCGCGCCCCCTTAGCTCAGTCGGTAGAGCGTTTCCATGGTAAGGAAAAGGTCGTCGGTTCGATTCCGACAGGGGGCTCTCCTCCGGCCGACCCGCCTCCATCGGGACGGCCGAGGCCCCAAGGCGGGGTAGCTCAGCTGGTTAGAGCGCACGACTCATAATCGTGAGGTCGCGGGATCGAGCCCCGCTCCCGCTACCGAGACAGCGATTTCTGGGAATGCCGGTGGTCGCGTAGTCTGTTGTGCTGGTGTCGCGCGTGCCTCGCGTCCGGCGCGACCCCCCGATGTCGATTCACTTTCTTGAGAGCAGGTTGCCCCCATGGCCAAGGCCACCGACGTCCGCCCGAAGATCACGATGGCGTGCACGGAGTGCAAGGAGCGCAACTACATCACCAAGAAGAACCGTCGTAACGACCCCGACCGGCTCGACCTGGCGAAGTTCTGCCCCCGCTGCAAGAAGCACACCACGCACCGCGAGACCCGCTGACGCAGGTCCTGCACGAGAGGCCGCCGCACACCACCCGGTGTCGGCGGCCTCTCGCTGTGTGTGCCGAGGTCGCTCGTCGGGCCGGGCCCTAGAGTGGCGGCATGGCCGTGAACACTGACTTCGTCGGGCGCACCTACCCGCCGAGTGGACCGTATGCCGTCGACGCCGCCCTCGTGGCCGCCTTCGCCTCCGCGGTGGGTGCCACCGATCCGGTGCACACCGATGCGGAGGCCGCGCGAGCCGCCGGCTACGCCGACGTCATCGCCCCCCCGACGATGGCCGTGCGCTTCGCGCAGATGGCCGACCATGCCTATGTGACCGATCCGGAAGCCGGCATCGACTACAGCCGGGTGGTCCACGGCGAGCAGCGCTTCGTCCACCACCGGCCGATCACCGCCGGCGACGAGGTCGTCGGCACGCTCACCGTCGACCAGGCCCGTTCGGCCGGTGGCCACGCGATGGTGACCACGCGTACGGAGCTGGCGACCACCGGCGGTGAGGCGCTCGCGACGTGCCTCTCGACGATCGTCGTGAGGGGTGGTGGGGCGTGAGCCGCTCGATCCGTCGCTTCGCCGAGGTCTCCGTGGGCGACGCCATCGGCCCGGCGAGCATCCCCGTGGCGCGCGACACCCTCGTCGCCTACGCCAACGCCTCCGGTGACCAGAACCCGATCCACCAGGACGAGGACTTCGCCCGGTCGGTGGGGTTGCCCGACGTCATCGCGCACGGGATGTGGACGATGGGTGCCGCCGGCACCGTCGTCGCCGACTGGGCCGGTGACGCGGGCCGGGTCGTCCAGTTCGGTACCCGCTTCACCCAGCCGGTCGTCGTGCCCACGTCGGGGAGCGAGATCGCCGTGTCGGGTGTCGTGAAGTCGCTCGACGCCGAGGGCTCCCTCGCCACCGTCGAGCTGACGACGACCTGCGACGGGGTGAAGGTGCTCGGTCGCTGCCTGGCCGTGGTCCGGCTCGACTGATGCAGGAGCTCGTCGACGAGCCGATCGCCGCCCACACGACGATCCGCGTGGGCGGCCCTGCGGCCCGGATGGTCGTCGTCGAGACGCCCGACGAGCTCGTCGACGCGGTGCGTGAGGTCGACGACGCGGACGAGCCGCTGCTCGTCCTCGCCGGTGGGTCCAACCTGGTCGTGGCCGACGAGGGGTTCGCGGGAACGGTCGTGAAGGTCGCCACCCGTGGTGTGGCCCTGGAGTCCGAGGACTCGTGCGGGGGAGCGAACATCACCGTCGCCGCGGGGGAGCCGTGGGACGACGTCGTGGCTCTCGCCGTCGAGGAGGAGTGGTCCGGGGTGGAGGCGCTCTCCGGTATCCCGGGGTCGACCGGGGCCACCCCGATCCAGAACGTGGGGGCCTACGGGCAGGAGGTCGCGCAGACCATCGCCCGGGTGCGGGTGTGGGATCGCCTGGAGGAGAAGGTCCGCACGCTGTCCTCCCCGGAGTGCCGGTTCACCTACCGGCACTCGCTGTTCAAGGGCACGGACCGATACGTGGTCATCGACGTGATGTTCCAGCTCGTCCCCGGTTCCCTGTCCAGACCGGTGGCCTACGCCGACCTCGCTGCGGCACTGGGGGTCGAGGTGGGCGGTCGGGTGCGGCTGGCGGAGGCCCGGGAGGCGGTGCTCGCCCAGCGTCGGCGACGAGGGATGGTGCTGGATGCGGCCGACCCGGACACGTGGAGCTGTGGGTCGTTCTTCACCAACCCGATCCTGTCCGGTGAGAGCTTCGACGCGCTCGAACGGAGGGTGACGGACCGCCTCGGGGTGGACGCGCCTGGGCCGCCGCGCTTCGCGGGGCAGGACGGTGATGTCAAGACGAGCGCTGCATGGCTCATCGAGCGGGCCGGCTTCGGCAAGGGGTTCGGGGCGCCCGGGCCGGCGACTCTCTCGACCAAACACACCCTGGCGGTGACCAACCGTGGCGAGGCCACGGCATCCGACGTCGTCGACCTGGCGCGTGCGGTCCGCGACGGCGTGTGGGAGGCCTTTGGCGTGACCCTGGTCAACGAGCCGGTCATCGTCGGCGACAGCCTCTGACCGGCAGCGCTGATGGCGCGCGTCACGGGCGCCTCGCCTTGCCTTGCCTTGCCTTGCGACTGCGCTCACGCGCCCTCCCGCCGCTGGGTGAAGCGTGGCGCGTACCAGTGGGGTGCCACCGAGCTCGCCCGGGTCGCTTCCGCGTACCACCACCACGGCGGCGCCGAGGAGGTCTGCTCGACCACGTGATGGGCGGGGAAGCGCCGAGAGCTTCCTCGCACCCTGGCCACGAGCTCGCTGCGGGGCCAGAACGCCGGATGCACCGGCTCGGGTGCGACGCCGACCTCGGGGCCGGGGCCGGGGCTAGGTTCAGGGTCGGGGTGGCTGGGCGGGGGCTTGGCCACCCGTGAGGCCGTGGCCGGGCCCGCGGGCTGGGGCCGGTGGCACAGGCACAGCACGAAGTCGGTGCCCTCGAGGGCAGCGACCACGTCGACCAGCTTCAGGCCGGCCGCGGCGCTCTCGAGGCGGATCACCGATGAGAGGGTGAGCCCGCGGACAGCGGCGTAGGCGCGCTGGCTGAACCCCCGCTTGTGCCGATCGGCTCGAAGGGCCAAGCCGATCTCCGCGCCGAGGTCCAGGGAGCCGCGGGCGGCCAGCAGCTCTCGGGCGAAGGTGGGCCACGACGGAGGTGTCGATGTCATGGGCTCAGCGTCGCCGCTGACCGCAGCGACCGGAAGCAGGTCCTGGTGGCTGTGGACGACGCCAGCACGTGCGCCGGCCTGTGCACAGTGTTGTGATCCCACCGGGGGTCACCGGACGGGGCCACCAACCAGTGGTCAGGGGACCCTGGGTACCGCCGATCGGGCGCATCCTCCGGACTCCCCCGCGCGCGATGGCGAATGCCTCCTCTCGAACGCAAATCTCAAATCTGCGCGCTCACCGGGTGCACCCAGGGAGGTGCCCCGCGCTGACGAGCACCTTCGAGATCTGCTCGTCATCCGGAGGCATCGTCGAGATTTGCTCGCTATGGGAAGGCATCGTCGAGATTTGCTCGGCAGTGGAGGCACTCGATAGGGAGTGGGGAGGGGGGTCAGGTGGGGGTGGTCGCCGGGTCCAGCCACGCCTCGATGTCCCGTTCGGCCGGGCCGCGCACCTCCGGCGGGGCTGCGCTCGCCGCCAGCGACGCCCGAGCCAGGCCGGCCAGCGAGGCGTCATCGAGCCCGTGGTCGGTGCGTGCGGAGGCGTACTGGTCGACGAGCCGGGCGCCGAAGATCAACGGGTCATCGGCGCCCAGGGCCACGGTGGCCCCTTCCGCGAGGAGCGCCCCCAAGGGCACCGCCACCGCGTCTGCGAAGACCCCCAGCGCCACGTTGGAGGCGGGACAGACCTCAAGGGCCACGCCCTCGGACACCACTCGCTCGAGCACGTGACGGTCCTCCACCGAGCGCACCCCGTGACCGAGCCGGTCCGGCTGCACGGCATCCAGGGTCTGTGCCACGGCGCCCGCGCCCAACAGCTCACCGGCGTGGGGGACCAGCAGCAGCCCCGCTCGGCGCGCGATCCGGAAGGCCGGCGCGAAGTCGGCCGTGTTCCCGCGCCGTTCGTCGTTGGAGAGGCCGAAGCCGACCACTGCGCCGGGGCCGGCCCCGGCGTACCGGGCCGCCAGGCGCGCCAGCGTCCGCGCCTCGAGCGGGTGCCGCATGCGGCTCGCGGCCACGACGACCCCGACCTGTGCTGCTCCCGTCTCCGCGGACTGCCGCGACACCGCCGCGGCCTCGTCCAGCACGATCTCCAGCGCGGGGGTGATCCCTCCGACGAAGGGAGCGTAGGAGGTCGGGTCGATCTGGATCTCGAGCCAGCGCGACCCCTCCGCCCCGTCGTCGAGGGCCGCCTCGCGGACGATGCGACGCATGTCCGACTCGCTGCGCACGCACACGCGGGCCGCGTCGTAGAGCCGTTGGAAGCGGAACCACCCCCGGGCGTCTCCGGTGTCGAACTGACGCGGCGCATCGTCGAGCAGGGACGAGGGCAGCCGGATGCCGTGCTCGACAGCCAGGTCGCGCACCGTGGTCGGTCGCATCGAGCCGGTGAAGTGCAGGTGCAGGTGCGCCTTGGGAAGGGTCGTGACCGACCGTGGCCCCGTCGGGGCCTGGGCCGGCTCGGTCACTCGCCGTCGAGCCCCTCGTCGATGACGTGGACCGCGGCCTCCTCGGCCGAGGCCGCGGCGCCGTCGATGCCCACGTCCTCACCGACGAGGTCGGACTCGGTGTCCTCGCCGAGCCCCTCGTCCGGTGACACCAGCCGTCCCGCCCGCTGGTTGCCGACCTCACCGTCGCCCAGCCAGTCGTCCTGCTCGTCGATGCTGTCTGGGTCGTCGCCACCGACCCGCTCGACGTCGAGCCCGGACTCGTTGTCAGGGGCCCCGTAGGCGGAGTCGGGGTCGGCAACCTCCTGCTCGATCCGCTCGTCGATCGTCTCCTCGCGGCCCTGCTCCTCCGCCGTCACGCCGTGGGCGCGCGACCCACGGTCGGTGTCGGGCGGTGAGAAGCCGCGGTCGAGGACGTCCTCGACGTCATCCTGGTCGAGGGTGTCCTCGGGCTGTAGCTGGTCCTCGGCGTCCACGCTGTAGTCGCCCAGGTCGTCGCTGATGTTGTCGTTCTGCTCGGACATGGGATTCACCCTACGTCTGCGGTCAGCCTCTCGGCGCTGGCGAGCGCGACGCACGTCGCGACCCCCGCCATCGCCGTCTCGACTTCGGCCAGCGGCGGCAGCGACGGCGCGAGCCGGATGTTGCGGTCCCGCGGGTCACGGCCGTGGGGGAAGGACGCACCGGCCGGCGTGAGCGCGATGCCGGCCTCCTTGGCGAGGGCGACCACGCGCGCCGCGCACCCGTCCAGGACGTCGAGGGAGACGAAGTAGCCACCGAGCGGCCTGGTCCAGTCGGCCACACCGAGCCCGTCGAGCGCGGCGCTCAGGGCGGAGTCCACCGCGGCGAACTTGGGCGCGAGGATCTCGCGGTGCCCCGCCATGTGCTCCCGCACCCCCTGGGCCGTGCCGAAGAGCTGCACGTGCCGGAGCTGGTTGACCTTGTCGGGCCCGATCGACGCGAACTGGTGGTGGCCGAGGTACCACCCGATGGTCTCGCGGGAGCCGGCGAGGAAGGCGACGCCGGCCCCGGCATACGTGATCTTGCTCGTGGAGGCGAACACCACGGGTCGGTGCGGGTGGCCCGCGGCCGAGGCGAGGGAGAGCACGTCGGCCGACTTGGTCTCCTCCGCCGTGAGGTGGTGTACGGCGTAGGCGTTGTCCCAGAAGATCCGGAAGTCCGGCGCGGCCGTCGGCATCGAGGTCAGCGCTGCGGCCACCTCCTGCGTGACGACCGAGCCCGTCGGGTTGGCGTAGGTCGGCACGATCCACATGCCCTTGACGCTGGGGTCGTCCCTGACCAGGGCCGCGACGGCCTCGACGTCGGGGCCGTCCTGGTTCATCGGCACGGTGACCATCTCGATGCCGTACGAGGCGAGCAACGCGAAGTGGCGGTCGTAGCCGGGCACGGGGCAGACGAAGGTGACCTTCTCCTCCTGGCTCCACGGTCGCGGCGAGTCCACGCCCCCGTGCAGCAGGTGGTAGACGAGCACGTCGTGCATCATCGTCAGGCTCGCGTTGCCGCCCGCCACGACCTGGGCCGTGTCGACCCCCAGCAGCTCGGCGAAGATCTCGCGGAGCTCGCGCAGGCCGCTCAGCCCCCCGTAGTTGCGCACGTCGACCCCGTCGGCGTCCGTGGTCCCGTGCGGCAGCGTCACGAGGGCGTCGGACAGGTCCAGCTGTTCGGCACTGGGCTTCCCGCGGGTGAGGTCCAGCTTCAGCCCCCGCTCCTGCAGGGTGGCGTATGCCGTGCGCTGCTCCTCGAGGAACCTCGCGAGGTCCTCGGGCGAGTGCTGGGCGAGAGGGGTGCGGTCGGGTGCGGCGGCAGTCGTCTGGCTCACCACCCCATCGTGGCAGAGCCAGCGAGAGGGCGCGGGTCCCGACCGCGCCGTGGGCGCACGCGGGGTGCGATCTCACCCAGCCGTGGGCACCGGCGCCGGTTCGCGCCGGGCCTGCGCCGTCACGTATGCTGGCTCCTCGGTGTCACCACCATCCTTCGGCGTGCCCGTGGGACGGTGGTCGCGCCGACCGGATGGCCCTCCTGACCGGGCCGTCCGTAGGGCAGTGGCTCAATTGGTAGAGCACCGGTCTCCAAAACCGGCGGTTGGGGGTTCGAGTCCCTCCTGCCCTGCGTCGCACGTGTGGTTCGTCCACGACTGCGGCCCGCGATGCGTGCGGGCTGCCTTCGCGGTCGTGCCGCGCGAAAGGCACCCAGAGAAGCACTCGACGTGAAGAGGCACCGTGACTGACGTAGGTCAGACCAGGACTCCCTCCCGCCCCGCCAAGGGGAGGGAGCGCGGTGGCAACCCCATTTCGCGGTGGTTCCGCTCGATCGGGCTGTTCGTCAGCCAGATCCTCGACGAGCTGCGGAAGGTCGTGCGGCCCACGCGGTCGGAGCTGTGGAACTACACGCTCGTCGTTATCGTCTTCGTCTCGGTGATGATGGCCATGGTGGCCACTCTCGACTTCGGCTTCACCAAACTCGTCGGCCTGGTGTTCGGCACCTGACCACGCGGTTCGCCGTGCCACACCACCCGCCAGGCCCATCGCAACAAAGGAAGAGGTCACCCGTGTCCGACCAGTGGACCGACACCCGCGAAGGAGCGCCCCAGGACGCTCCGGAGGTGCTGCCCGACGCTGCCGAGGAGTCGCTCGACCCGACCATGGAGCCTGCTCTCGACGCTGAGTCCGGTGTCGACGGCGAGCCTGCTCCTGACGCTGAGCCCGCTGTCGACGGCGAGTCCGCTGCTGACGCCGAGGCGGGTGTCGTCGGCGACGCCGAAGCGGTCGAGGAGGCGCCGGCCGGCACAGTGCAGGACGAGGACCTCGCGGTCGTCGAGGAAGCCACCCCCGCGACCGAGACCGCGGACGAGGACGGTGACCTCCTCGAGGCCGTCGACCCCGTGAAGGCGTTCAAGGACGACCTGCGCGGGAAGTTCGGCGAGTGGTACGTCATCCACTCCTACGCCGGCTACGAGAACCGCGTGAAGACCAACCTCGAGACCCGGATCCAGTCCCTGAACATGGAGGACTTCATCTTCGAGATCCAGGTCCCCATGGAGGAGGTCACCGAGATCAAGGGCGGCCAGCGCAAGCTCGTCCGTCGCGTGCGGATGCCCGGATACGTCGTGGTGCGCATGGACCTCACCGACGAGTCGTGGGGCGCGGTGCGCCACACCCCCGGTGTCACGGGCTTCGTCGGCAACGCCCCCCAGCCCGTGCCGCTGACCTTCGCCGAGGTCGACGGCCTGAGCAAGCCGGCCGTCCTCGA
>JBBSQC010000015.1:0-77003 GCA_038258215.1 Actinomycetales bacterium
CGGGCCCACGACCGCAACCTCATCGCCAAGGTGCACACCTACCTCGCCGACCACGACACCGAGGGTCTCGACATCCAGGTGCTCTCCCCCGTCGAGGCCGCCAGGGTCTCCGTCGAGCGGATCCGCCGCGGCGAGGACACGATCTCGGTGACCGGCAACGTGCTGCGCGACTACAACACCGACCTCTTCCCGATCCTCGAGGTCGGTACCAGCGCCAAGATGCTCTCCGTCGTGCCCCTGATGAGCGGTGGCGGCCTCTTCGAGACCGGCGCGGGTGGCTCCGCGCCCAAGCACGTGCAGCAGCTGCTCGAGGAGGACTACCTCCGCTGGGACAGCCTCGGGGAGTTCCTCGCCCTGGCCGAGAGCTTCCGCCACGAGGCCGACGGCGGCAACGCCCGCGCCGGACTCCTCGGTGAGGCCCTGGACCGCGCCACGGAGCGCCTGCTGAACGAGAACAAGTCGCCGGCCAGGCGGGTCGGGCAGATCGACAACCGTGGCAGCCACTTCTGGCTCGCGCGGTTCTGGGCCCAGGAGCTGGCCGAGCAGACCGACGACGCCGCGCTCGCCACGGCATTCGCTGCGGTCGCGACCGCCCTGGCCGAGGGTGCCGAGGCCATCGAGGCCGAGCTCATCGCGGTGCAGGGTCACCCGGCCGACATCGGCGGCTACTACCGCCCGGACGGTGAGAAGGCGTCCGCCGTGATGCGCCCGTCGACCACCTTCAACGAGATCCTCGCCAGCTTGGGGTGACTCGGTCGGCCCCACCGGCGGGGCGCCGCCGCGAGACGCGTCTCACCGGTGTGTCTCGCGCGAGATCGACTCTCCCCGGGCAGACTTTAACCCATGACCTCACCCTCGATGGTTCAACGTCTCGGTGCGGAGTTCCTCGGCACCTTCTGGCTCGTCTTCGGCGGCTGCGGCGCCGCGATCTTCTCGGCCACCGTCATCTCACCGGTGTCCGGCGGAGCGGTGCAGATCGGCATCGGCTTCCTCGGTGTCGCGCTCGCCTTCGGCCTCACTGTCGTGACCATGGCCTACGCCGTCGGCCACGTCTCCGGGGCGCACTTCAACCCGGCGGTGACCATCGGCGTCGCCGTCGCCAAGCGGTTCGAGTGGAAGGACGTGCCGGCCTACGTCGTCACGCAGGTTGTGGCCGGACTCCTGGCCGGCACGGCGCTCTACGGCATCGCCAACGGCAAGGCCGGTTTCGAGGCCACCGGCAACATGGCCGCGAACGGCTACGGCACCCACTCCCCCGGCGGCTACTCGCTCACCGCGGTGCTCGTCGCGGAGGTGCTGCTCACCGCGGTCTTCCTCTACGTCATCCTCGGGGCCACCGACTCGCGCGCACCGCAGGGCTTCGCCCCGATCGCGATCGGCCTGTCGCTGACCCTGATCCACCTCATCTCGATCCCCATCTCCAACACCTCCGTCAACCCGGCGCGCTCCACCGGCGTCGCGTTCTTCAACGGCGCGGGCGCCCCCGGGCAGCTGTGGCTCTTCTGGCTCGCCCCGATCCTCGGTGCGGCGATCGCCGGCGCGACGTTCCACCTCATCACCGGGGTCGACCGCCGCGACCGCGACATCTCCGGCGAGGTGGATGCCGAGGACGTCACCCCCGCGGACGGCATCGACCCCAACGCCCCTCGCTGACTCCTCACCCCCGGCGCCGCTCACCCACCGTGGGCGGCGTCGGCGCGTTCGGCGGCGTAGTGCCGAAAGAGCAGGTAGGACGAGAGGGCGCAGAGCAGGTGCCAGATGCCGTGGGCCTGGAGCAACGAGGTCGGGTCGCACCACGGGTGCGCGTTCTTCCCCGTCGTCCAGATCGCGAAGGCCACCGCCAGCACGAGCACCGACGCCACCCCGAAGGCCACGTCCTGGCGTGGTGAGCGACGCCGCACGAGGGCCACCTCGAGCCCGATCGCCACCCACAGCTCGGCCGCGAACACGGCATTTCCGATGTGCCCGAGCAGGGGCACGCTGCCCCCCTGGAGGTAGATCGCCATGCCCGCCGCCACCGCGACGACGAACGCCACCGCGAGCAGGCCCGGCCCGCGGCGGAGGTAGCGCATCAGCGCGTAGGCAAGGGCGAAGCCCGACACGAGGAACATGCTCAGCAGGTCCAGGTGGCCACCGAGGTCGCTCTGCGTCGCGTGCATCGCCATGCTGCCCGGGCCCAGGAGCACCACCAGCACGGCGTAGGCCGTGGCCAGGCCCGGGCGCGCCCCCATGGTGCGGCCCAGGCGGAGCCGGTCTCCGGCATACCAGGCGACCGACAGCCCGGCGATGACGAAGCCGATGTTGCTCCACGAGTTGACCGGCTGGAGGAGCCAGGTGCCGCGCGCCGCCTCACAGAAGCCGTCGCCCCGACCGACGTCGGGCCCGAGCCAGCCCCACCGCGCAGCGCCGAGCACCAGCGCGAGTGACAGGATCGCGGCGCCGCCCGCTGCGGCCAGCGGCCGGGGATCGCGCCCACCACGCCCCGCACTCACCATGGGGCCACCCCAGCACACCGCCCGGTGCCACACCATGGTGGCGCGCTGATAGCGTCGAGTCCGACCAGATGTCCTCGTCGCACGAAGGGGTACCCCCGTGAGCAGCACGCCCGTCAAGGTCGCCGTCACCGGCGCCGCCGGCCAGATCGGCTACAGCCTCCTCTTCCGCATCGCCAGCGGAGCTCTGCTCGGCCCGGACACTCCGGTCGAGCTGCGGCTGCTGGAGATCACGCCCGCGCTCAAGGCGCTCGAGGGCGTCGTCATGGAGCTGGACGACTGCGCCTTCCCGACCCTGGCCGGCGTCGAGATCGGCGACGACGCCGCGAAGGTCTTCGACGGCGTCAACCACGCCCTGCTCGTCGGGGCGCGTCCGCGCGGCCCCGGCATGGAGCGCGGGGACCTGCTGGAGGCCAACGGTGGCATCTTCGCGCCGCAGGGCAAGGCGCTGAACGAGGTGGCCGCCGACGACGTGCGCATCACCATCACCGGCAACCCGGCCAACACCAACGCGCTCATCGCGATGAGCAACGCCCCCGACATCCCGACGGAGCGGTTCTCAGCGCTCACCCGCCTCGACCACAACCGTGCGATCAGCCAGCTGGCCGCCAAGCTCAGGGTGCCCGTCACCGACATCAAGAGGATGACGATCTGGGGCAACCACTCCGCGACGCAGTATCCCGACCTGTTCCACGCCGAGGTCGCCGGCCGCAACGCCGCCGAGGTCGTGGGCGACCAGGACTGGCTCGCCGACACCTTCATCCCGACGGTCGCCAAGCGCGGGGCCGCGATCATCGAGGCCAGGGGTGCCTCATCCGCGGCATCCGCAGCATCGGCGACCATCGACCACGCCCGCACCTGGGTCGAGGGCACCCCCGAGGGTGACTGGGTCTCGATGTCGGTGCGCTCCGACGGCTCGTACGGCGTCGAGGAGGGCCTGATCTCCTCCTTCCCCGTGACCGTCAGTGGCGGTGCGTGGACGATCGTCCAGGGCCTGGACATCGACGACTTCTCGCGCGGCAAGATCGACGCCTCGGTCAAGGAGCTCGCCGAGGAGCGCGACGCGGTGCGGGCCCTCGGCCTGATCTGACCCCCGCCTCAACTTTCTCGCCCGATCCCGGAACCTTCACCTCAGCACCACGTCGTCACCGGTGCGAAGGTGAAGGTTCCTGCGTGCGGTGGCGCGCGCTCGGCGCTTGCCTGGTCAGGCGCGGCGCAGCCCCGCACGCACCGCCGCGGCCACGGCGCCGGGCCGCTCGAGGTCGGCCCAGGTGACTCGCACGACGACATAGCCGAGTCGTCGCAGACGGTCCTCTCGGCGCTTCTCGTCCCAGAGCACCTTCGGGTCCCCGGCGGCATACTTCACCTTGCCGTCGAACTCGACGACCACCATGGTGCCCTCGACGAGGAAGTCCACGCGTGCCACGAAGGCTCCTGACTCGTCCGTGATGCTCACCTGCGGTCGCGCGACGATCCCCGCCATCGACATCGCCACACCGCACCGGGACTCCCCCACCGACTCCCGCCGGCCATCGAGCAGCCGCAGCATGGATGCCGCCCGGCTGGAGTGCGGCCACGTCGCCGCGGCCGCCCCTGCGTCGGCCAGCTGCTGGTCCGTCACGACCCCCTCGCGCAGGGCGGAATCCGCACTCACGACGCCCGCCACGATGCCCCGGTCGATCGCGTGCTGTACCAGCGCTTCGCCGGGTGCCGTCGCGGGGCCCCAGTCGGTGTCCACGATGCCGCCGCGCATCGGGCGCACCCAGAAGGCGCTCATTCCCCCGGCGCGCCTCACGGGTCGCAGGATGCTCGGCACGTCCAGGGGCGCACCCCAGACCGCAACACCGTGGGCGAGCAGCGCCGAGGTGCTGGCCAGGACCGAGTCGGGGTAGACGAGCAACGCCCCCGCGCAGAGCTGCCGGTGCCACCCCTCGGCGGCGTGGTCGACCAACACCTCCACGGCATACAGTCCCCGCCCGGGGTGCCGGAGCACCCCCGTCTTCACGAGCGCCACGAGCATCGGAGCCGAGATGCCGGATGCCGTGGCCTGGGCCGTGGTGATCATCCCCCGTTGAGTCTGAGCGATGCCGACGAGCACGGGGTCGAGGGAGGGAACTGCCGATCCGCCGGCGGGCCCCGAGGACGGCACCGCACGCTCGTCGGTGCGGGACCGGTTCTGCGGGCTGGCGGGCCAGAGGGTCAGGGCCGATGGAGTCGTCATGAGGACGCACCCTCGCCCAAGGCCCCAGCCGATGACCAGACCGCGCGGAGAGCTGTGGACGGGGCGGCACGGCATACGCCGGCTGTGGACGGAGACCGTGCGGTCCGACAGGCGCGCCCTTCACGCAAGAACCTTCAGGCTCGCACCCCCACGGTTGTGGTGCGAGCCTGAAGGTTGCGGGATCGGGCGAGAAAGTTGGGCGGCGACGGGCGTCAGGTGCCGATCGTCGCGCCGGGGCGGGATGCCGCGTCCATCAGCGCGCGCTCGGCGGCCTCGACGACGTTGGTGAGGAGCATCGCCCGGGTCATCGGGCCGACGCCACCGGGGTTCGGGCTGACGAAACCGGCGACGTCCCAGACGTCCGGGGCGAGGTCACCCGCGACGACGGACTTGCCCGTCTCGTCGTCCACGACCCGTGAGACCCCGACGTCGAGCAGGGCGGCACCCGGCTTGACCATGTCAGCGGTGATGATGCCGGGCACTCCAGCCGCGGCAACGACGATGTCGGCCTGGCGCACCTCTGCCGCAAGGTCACGAGTGCCGGTGTGGCACAGCGTGACGGTCGCGTTCTCGGAGCGTCGGGTGAGGATCAGCCCCAAGGGGCGACCCACGGTCAACCCTCGGCCCACGACGACGACCTTGGCACCCGCGATCGGCACGGCGTACCGGCGGAGCAGCTCGATGCACCCGACCGGCGTGCACGGAAGCGGTGCGGGCGCGCCGAGCACCAGCCAGCCGAGGTTCATCGGGTGCAGTCCGTCGACGTCCTTGGCGGGGTCGACTGCGGAGAGGATGGCGAACTCGTCGAGACCGGTGGGCTGCTGGACGATGAAGCCGGTGCAGTCCGGGTCCTCGTTGAGTGTGCGCACCACCTCGAGCACCTCGTCCTGGGAGGTGCCAGCGGGCAGGTCGTGGCGGAAGCTGCGGATACCGATCTCGGCGCAGTCACGGTGCTTGGCCCCGACGTACCAGTGGCTGCCGGGATCGTCGCCGACGAGCACCGTGCCCAGTCCGGGAACGATGCCGTGCCCGGCCAGGGTGGACACCCGGGCCGTGAGCTCCTCCTTGATCGTCGCGAGGATTGCCTTGCCGTCGAGAGTCGTCGCGGTCACGAGCCCAATTCTTTCACGGCTGCTGAGGGCCACGTCCCACGGCGGATGCCGTGGCCCGGCATCCGCCTGCTTCACACCGAGACCTTCACCTCGACACGACAAACGAAGGGGTGCGGGCCTGAAGGTTCTGGGATCGGGCGAGAAAGTTGTGTCAGGTGGGGACGCTGGCGGCGAGGGCGGCCAGGGCGGCGGTGAAGCACTCGGCCGGTGGAGTGACGAGCCCCGCCCCCACCTGCCCGGTGCCCGCGACGCGCCCGGCCATGCCGGTGTTGATCTGCGGCAGGATGCCGGTGCGCACCACCTTGGTCACGTCGATGCCCGTCGGCGTGCCCCGGAACCCCAGGATCGGCACCTGGTATGCCGGGTGCTCACCGGTGGTGACCTCGTACATCGTGCGGGTCGTGCGCAGGGCGAAGGGCACATCTCCGCCGACGAACCGCACGATCGCTGGCGCCGCGGCCATCGCGAACCCGCCGATGCCACCGGTCTCGGTGATGGCCGAGTCCCCGATGTCGGGGTTGGCGTCGTCGGGGCCGTAGTCACCGAGGAAGAGCCCCTCGGGCGTGTTGGCGGGGCCGGTGAACCACTGCTCCCCGGTGCCGGAGACGCGGATGCCGAAGTCGGTGCCGTTGCGCGCCATCGTCGTGACGACGCTCGACCCGGGGATGCCCTCGGCGGCCAGGGTCGCGAGCTTGCAGGCCGGCATGCCGAGGTTGAGGAAGAAGTGCTCGTTGGCCCCGGAGAAGCGCACCGCCTCCGCGATGTCGGCTGACGAGGCGTCGGCGGTGATCATGCCCGGCAGCAGCTCACGGAGCAGCATCAGCGACCCGGCCCGGTTGCGGTTGTGGCCCTCGTCGCCCATCTGGAGCATCTGCGCGATGATCGCCCGGATGTCGATCGGCCCGGTCGAACGCACGGCCTGGCGCAGGATCGGGCCGAGCACGTCGGTCATCCAGCGCAGTCGCTCGATGACCTCCGGCCCGTAGGCGCCGTAGCGCAGCACCTTGCCCAGGCCCTCGTTGAGCGAGCACCACGAGTCGTTGCCGTGCACCTCGTCGCGCAGCGCATAGACCCACATCGAGGGGCTCACCACCCCGGCCATCGGGCCGACCGCCCCTCGGTGGTGGCACGGCTCGAGGTGATGGGCGCCTCGTGCCAGCTGCTGCTGGGCGTCCTCCGGGTTGTCGGCCAGCCCCTCGAGGAGGACGGCCCCGATGAGGGCGCCGCGCATCGGCCCCGACGCCCGCGACCACTCGATCGGCGGACCGGCGTGCAGGAAGGTGCCGCGCTCGAGGCCCAGCCCCTCGCTTGCCGGGACGACATCGACGAGGGTCGCCTGGGCGCTGGTCATCCGTTCCAGCGCAAGGGCATTGGCGGATGCACGACGAGAGTCGCCCATGACCCGGGCCAGGTCGGTCTCGGTTCCGGGCAGCGGTGGGTGCCAGTCCACCTCGGCCACCGTGACGGCCTGGTCGCGCAACGCATCGGCGAAGAGGGACGCGCCGGAGGTGGCGACGACGGGGTCACCCTGGAGCAGACCGTGCAACGGGCGGGTCACCGCGTGCTCCCCAGCAGGGTGAGCGCATGCCTCGTGGCGGCGCTGTTGGACAGGAACACGGACGCACCGGCCGCGGTAAGGGCCGCGCTGCACCTGCCGCGGTCCTGCGGGTCGGAGTCGGTGCCGACGAGGGACACCACGACGGGCAGCGCCCGGCCAGCCGTCTCCGCGGTCGACCGCGCGCCCCGGATGACGTCGGCCAGGTCGCCGGCCGGGTCCGGATGGGCCCCGTGGCCCAGGACCAGGTCGAGGAGGAGCACCCCACAGATCGGGTCGGCGGCCTCCACGGCGATCCGCTCCATCCGCAGCGTCGGGTCGATCATCGGGTGGGCCCGGCCCCGGGTCAGCCCGTCGTCACCGAAGTCGATGACCACGTGGCCCTCGTGACGCAGGTCGGGCCCGAGGGCGAGCTCGGGGTCGTGGGCGATGTTGGACCGGATGCCACCGATCGCGTCCTGCGCGACGAGCATCGCCTCGTCGGCGAGCGTCCCGCCGCAGAACAGTCCGCGCAGCGCCGGACCCACGGCCAGGTCGGCGTCCTCGCCCGGAGCAGTCACCGTCGGCCAGGTCGGTACCTCGACCCCCTCCGCGGTGAGCACGCCCTCCACGGCGCGGGTGAGGTCGGGTCGTCCCGAGCCGAGGATGGCCCAGTGCACCCGCAGGCCCAGCCGCTCGGCATCCGCCTCGATCTCCGAGAGGACGGTGGGGTCGGGGGGTTTTGAGACCACGATCACCGACGTGGTGGCCGGGTCGTCGGCGAGAGCCGCAAGGGCCTGGCGCGTGGACCGACCCCCGACGGTGGCCGTGAGGTCGCGCCCGCCGACGCCGAGGCAGTGGCTCACACCGACGCCGGCCGCGTCGAGCAGGCACATCACCTGCTGCGCGCCGGTACCGGATGCCGCGACGAGGCCGATGGCGCCGGGCCGCACCACGTTGGCGAAGCCGAGCGCCACCCCGCCGACCAGCGCCGTGCCGCAGTCCGGACCCATGAGGAGCACGTCGGCGGCGGCGGCGGCATCCTTCAGGCGCACTTCGTCCTGCACGGAGACGTTGTCGGAGAAGAGCATCACCGAGACGCCGGAGCCGATCGCGTCGTAGGCCTCGGTGACCGCATGGGTCCCCGGCACGGACACGACGGCGAGCGTGGCCGAGGCGGCGGAGATGGCGGACCCGAGGGTGCGCGGTGCCACGCGCTCTTCCGTCCCGTCCCCGCCCCCACGCAGGCCGGCGAGGGCGGACTCGACCGCCACGAGCCCGTCGTCCACGGTGGTGCCGTCGTCGAGGTGGAGGGCGACCACGAGGTCGTTGGGCCCGACGCCGTCCGGCACCGAGAAGCCCATCCCGGTGAGGACCTCGACGTTGAGGTCGGTGGCCATCGCCACCTGGGCGGCGCGCACCCCGGGCGTGGCGGCAACCGTGCGCGAGACCTGGAGCAGGCTGACCGAGTCGTAGTAGGCGCCCGGGCGGACCTCGACGTGGCTGCTCACGCGGCCCGCCACCGGGGTGCGGACCGCGTGGTCACGAGGGCCGCGAGCACGCCGGTCATGAGGTCGTGGCCCGAGGTGTGCCCGATGGCGAGAACCCGCGGCAGGTGCGCGGCAGCCGTGTCGTGGTCACCGACCACCACGGCATCGACGAGGGCGACCACCGGTGGCGCGGCATACCCCTCGCAGGCGGCCGACAGCAGCGCCCGGGAGACCGCGGTGGTGGCAGCCAGACGTCGGTGGACGGCATCCGCGAGCGTCGGTGGCCCGCCGAGTGCGACCTCGACGAGCACGGCGCCGGCGAGCGCATCGTCTCCGGCGGGCGTCAGGCCCGGGCCCCTCCCGAGCATCCGGTCGACCTCCTCGCCGGGGGCCGACGCCAGTACTGCCGCCCGGATGCCGTCGCCGAGCCACCCGCGCTCGCCCTCCTCCCCCCTGCACGAACCTCTGCTAGCAGAGGTTGCGTCAGGGACCACAGGTTCCTGCATGTGGTTCGCGCACGAAGCTCTGCTAGCAGAGGTTCGTGCGGTCTGGCCGGGGGTGAGCACCCGCACGCGCGGGGGGCGCCAGGTGCGGGCCGCGGCCAACACGAGGGCGGGAACCCGGACCCGACCGCCACCGACCACGACCTCGTCGCCGGGGGTGACGCCCCAGTCGACCTCACCGGCCCGCGCCGCGACCCGGACCGACGTGGGCAGGGCCGCAGCGTCGCTGGTGAGCACCGGCAGCACGCCCCCGGCGACGTCGAGGTAGACCCCGAAGCGGTGGGCGGCGATGACCCGAGCCGCGCGGATCTCGCCCTGCACGCTCCGAACACTCAACGAGGAGACCGCGGCGGGAGTGAGGGCCGGCTCCCTGGATTCCATGTGCCGACGCTAGCGAGGGGGTTAGGGTGTCCGGATGGTCAATGTTGCCAACGATGACGTCGCTGCGGCCCAGAAGTTGCCATCCCCGGCATCCGGTGGGTCCCATCCTTATGGACTCGTGGTGGCGCTCGAGGCCCTGCCGGAGGATCCGCGGCTGAGGGCCGACGCGCTGGCCGAGGTGGTCGAGCACCAGGCCGCCCTGCTGCGGCGCGAGGACGAGGTGCACCGGGTCCTCGTGCGGATCGTGCTGGCCGGGGGCAGCCTGTCCCAGCTGTGCGACGCGGTCGCGGGCTTCTTCGGTGGAGCCGCGGTGGTGACGACCACCGACGGACGGGTGCTGGCGATGGCCGGTGACCCGCTCCAGGTCGAGCGAGCCACCGCGCTCCCCTGCTTCGACCGCACCGGTCGCCTCCTCGTGGAGGACGAGCCCGTGGGCCCTCGGCGTGCCGACCACCCGGCCAGGGCGCGGGCCATGGTCAAGATCGTGGCGGGGTCCTCCGACCACGGCCTGCTGGGTGCCTTCTCCCCCGAGCGACCCCTGACCGCCGCCGACGTGCACCTTCTCGAGAGGGCCGCGACCGTCGCCGCCCTGGCCATCACCAAGGAGCAGGCCGTCGCCGCCGTCGAGAGCAAGTACCGCGCCGAGTTCCTGCGCGACCTGCTCGCGGGCAAGGCGGGTGAGCCAGCGGATGCCGTGTCCCACGCCGCGTCGCTGGGCTGGGACATCGACCGTCCGATGGTGGTCGTCGTGGCGGAGACCGACGAGAACGACGCCGAGACCACGCGGGAGCCCGAGGAGGTGCGTTCCCTGCAGGAGCGGTTCGTGCGCGCCTGGCTCCAGGCCGTGCGCACCCGGGACCCCAGCGCGCCGGTCGCAGGCTTCAGCCAGGAGGTCGTCTCCCTCCATCCCGTGGTCGACACCGCCGAGACCACGGCGGTCGTGCGCGGCGTCGCCGAGATCGTCAAGGTCGTCAGGGGCGACGGCGGCGGCGGACGGCGCAGCTTCTGCACCGGGGTCTCACGCCCGATCACCTCCGCGGCCGACCTGCCGGCTGCCTACGAGGAGGCGCGCCAGGCGGTGCGCGTCGGCCGGCAGATGCACGGGGAGTCGGCGCTGACCCACTTCGACGAGCTCGGTATCTACCGCCTGCTCGCGCTGGTGCCCGACGGCGCGGACCTCCGCCGATTCGTGACCGAGTCCCTCGGCGACCTCGCCACCGACGACTCCCCCGAGAACGCCGACCTGCGCCACACGCTCTCGGTGCTCATCGACACCAACCTCAACGTGGCCGAGACGGCGAGGCAGCTGTTCTTCCACTACAACACGCTGCGCTACCGCATCGCCAAGCTCGAGCGGATGCTGGGCCCCTTCACCACCGACCCGCAGCTGCGCCTGACGCTCGCCCTGGCCCTGCGGATCCACCAGATGCGAGGCATCTGAGCATCACGGGACGAGGGGCTCCTCCACGCGGGCCTGGGAGTCCCAGTGCCGGGCCCGGTCCAGCAGCACCTCGTACCCCGGCGCCGCGGCCAGCAGGCCGACCGCGCGAGACACCTGCTCCTGGTCGAGACGCCTGCCCAAGGTCACGTGCGGGGTCCACCGGCCCGGGACGAGGAGGTCGGACGCGAGCGGCGGCATCCGGTCGACAAGGCCCCGGTGCACCTCGAGCAGCGGCTGGGAGGCCACGACGAGCCGGGTGAGGACGAAGGGACCGGGGCCGAACACCAGCGGCGCCCCGAGCCAGACCGCCACGGGGAGGGGCGAGAGCGACGCCAGGGCGCACCCGAGGTCGCCGGCGCCCGGCCACGCCTGGGTCATGGTCAGGGTCACGTGCGGAGCGTTGGACGCGCCGCGGTGCCGGGCCTGGCTCGGCAGGCCCGCCTCGTCGAGGACCCGCCACTCCTCCCGCACGGCCACCTCCGACACGGGGTCCATGAGCAGCTCGACGTGGTGCACGCCTCCATCCTCCCTGCCCGGCCGGCTCCGTCCCCTCGTGCCTGATGTGTAGGTGATCTTCCCGGTCATGGGCGCGGCATCGTTGGCCTCGTCGATTCGTTCGAGGAGGAGCCGTGATGAGTGGTGTGCTGCCGTGTCTGATCCCCCCTGTCGAGGCTGTGTCGAGAACGCGGGCGGGCTCGTTGGGTGATCCGTTGCTCGATGCCTACGTGGAGTTCGTGGCGGCCCGCTCGCGCCCGAACACGGTGTTGGCGACGTGGTTCGACTTGAAGGTCTTCTTCACCGTGGTGGGCAAGCCGGTGGGTGAGGAGCTGTCGGAAGATGGCGTCGGAGATGCGGCGCTTGAGGCAGCGGAGGGCTTCGAGTGGCTTCTTTCCTTCGGCGCGCTTGCGCCGGTAGTGGGCCTGCCCGTCGGTGGCGGTCCTCAGTTGGCTGATCGCGGCGATGTGGATCATGTGGTTGACGCGCCGGTTGCCGGCACGGGAGAGGCGGTGGCGGTTCTGTTCTCCGGAGGAGGCGTCCAGGGGTGCGGTTCCGGTCCAGGACGCGAACCGGTTGCGGTCAGCGAACCGGGCGACGTCGACCGGGCCGATGCCGTGGATGTCGGTCAGGTGCGACCCGCGGGCCAGGACGATCGCTTTGAGCTCAGCGTTGGCCTTCTTCATCTTGGTCTCGACGGCGATGAGCTCGGCGAGCTCCTCGGCGGCGATCCAGCGGCGCGTCTTCCCGGTGATGTCGCGGGGCCGGACCGTGGCGAGCATCCGCTTGGCCTGCCCGGTGGTGATGTCCTTCTTCGACTGTCCCGGAAGCAGTTCCGCCAACAGGGCTTCGAGCCGATCAACGGTTTGGACCCGCCGCCGGCTCAGTGCCTCTCACCGGTCGACCAGCATCCGCAGCGCCTCGAGCTCACCGTCCAGGCGCAGCACACGCAGGCCTTGGGTGCGCACCGCGACCATCGCGATGGAGTGCGCGTCGTGGGCGTCAGTCTTGCGGCCCAGCCCGGTGTCGAACAGCCGGACCCGGGCAGCGAGCTTGGCCGGGACGTCCACCACGTCCTCACCGGCCTCCAACAGCCCCTGCGCCAGCGGCCGCCCGACCCCGTTCGCACCCTCGACCGCCCACCTGCGATGTGGCCACGCCTTCGCGTAGGCGCGCATCGCTGTGTAGCCGGCCTTGTCGGTGCTGAACCGGCCATGGCCGAGCTTGCGTTCGTGGTCGTCGACTACCTCGATCGTCACCGACAGCTTGTGGGGGTCAACCCCGATGACGATGTGTTCCATGCGCTTGCTCCCACCTGTGCTCGAACCGAAAGGGACGGCGAGGTGGGCAGTGCTACTACGAGCAGGGCAATCCCTTCTTGAGCCACGCCTCGTCACGTGACCGGCGGGCCGCAGACCGATAGAGAGCCACACCCGTGACGGGTGGGCAGCCCAAAAGAGAGCGCCCGCCGAGCACCTGGACCGAGTCTGGCCAGACACCGGCCGCACCGGAAGTCTCTCGCAGCCCAGAAGGACGTCGCCTCCGGAGCGAGGGGGACCAGTAAAGGTCAACTCCTCGACCGTTCCTGCTCACGTGAAAGAAGGCGAACTTCGAAAGATGCACAGCGGCGTGGCGCCCTGGGCCGGTCAGGTGACGGTGAACGCTTCGTGCATCCCGCTCGCGTAGTGGTTAGTCAGATTGCACACCAGCTCGTAGTCGCCCGGAGGCAGTTTCAGGTTCACCCAGCCGATCGAGCCGGACGCGATCCCGTCGCCCGTCCCCTCCGCGCACGACGCCGACGCCTCGCCCAGGCTGCCGGTCTCATCCACGCGGCCGTCCGGGCCAGGGGCGCGCTGTCCGGTGGACTGTCCGCCGGACACCGGGAGGACGACCATCTCGTGGGTCCGCCAACCCATGTTCGCGACTTCGAAGCTGACCTGACCGGCCGGAACGGTCGCGGGTACTGTGCGCAGCATCATGTGCCCACCGAGCGGCGCGTCACCATTCATCATCGAGGTCATCCCCATGTCCCCGAGCATCACGTAGACAATCGTTGCGGGCAGCGAGGTCGGCTCAGCGCAACTGAGGGCACGCGGGTGATATCCGGTCGGCGCCGAGCCCATCATCGGAGCCCCGAAGCCGCCCGGTCGCTGTCCGCTGGCCGGGTGTTGCCCCATCATCGGTGCGGCCGAACTGCCGCCGCATCCTGTCAGTAGAGCGGCCAATGCGACCGTCGTGACAAGGGGCAATGCCTTCGAGCCAGCCTTCATATCTCAAGCGAACACTGTGCTCCCAACTCCCAACAGGGCCAAAGGTCACCCCTGCGCGCTGACCCGGAAGACTCTGATGAGAGACCATGCAGACATGCCCCGCGCCATGCGTCGGTCTATCGGTGTGATCGCGCTGGCGGTTGTCGCCCTGGCCATCGGGACTCCAGGTGGCTCCTGCATCGCTCCGCCGACCCTGCAGCCTCGGCGTGCAGCAGTCAGGAATCGCCCCTTCCTGCTTCTCGCCGGCATTGCCGGGTTGATCCTGTCGGGAGCGATGACTTGGCGGTCATATCACTCGCGGTGAAACGTCCGGGTCGCAGGACTCGTGGTTCCAGAACATCACCGACTTCGGCCGGAGCGGCGTTCGCGCCGCGCAGGGCATCTGGATCCTCCGTCAACGATGCCGCTGGTCGAGGGCCTACCCCGTGATCATTGACTATGGTATAGCCATAGCGAATAATTGGACTGTGGCACGCACCTACCGCTCCGATCTCCGCGATGCTCAAGCTCGCCGTACCCGTGGCGCGATCGTGGATGCGGCGAACCGGCTCTTCACCAGCAGGGGGTACGCCGCGACGACGGTGCGCGCGGTGGCCGAGGAGGCCGGTGTGTCCGTTCCCACCGTGGAGGCCACTTTCGGCAGCAAGGCCCGACTGCTCAAGGCCGCGATCGACGTCGCCATCGCTGGGGACGACGAGCCGGTCTCGATGCTGGACCGGGAGTTCGCGCACCGCGCCAGCGCAGCTACGACGGCGACGGGATCCCTGATCATCGTCGCCGATGTCCTCGCCGGATCCCAGCACCGTTCGGCTGGGCTGGTCAACGCCGCCTTCGAGGGCGCCGGCGGCGACCCGGACTTGGCCGCCCTGGCCGAGGAGCTGGCCACCCAGCGCCACAAGACCGCCAGCTGGATCGTCGACCTGGTGGCGGCGAAGCGGCCGCTGCGCGCGTCGCACGCCCACAGCGTCGACACCCTCTGGACGCTCATGGAACCCGCAGTCTTCGACCGGGTCACCCGGCGGCTGGGCTGGAGCCTGGAGCGTTACCAGCACTGGTTCGCCGACGCCGCCGTCCACCTGCTAACACCTGACCACTGATCCCTACGAGACAGGAACGCGCACATGCCCGACTACCAGCCACCCGCCACCGGCGCCCTCTGCTACCTGCAGCTGCCCACCACCGACCTGCAGGCCTCCCTCGCCTTCTACACCGCCGTCCTGGGCTGGGAGGGTGAGACAGAGCACGGCTCCTTTACCGCGCCCGGCCTGATCGGCCAGTGGACCGCCCACCGGCCACCGGCGAGCGACGGCGGCCCGTTGTTGTGGTGGTGGACCAACGGGATCTACAGCACCCTCACCAAGGTGGTCGAGCACGGTGGGCGTGTGCTCGAACGACCACAGCCCGACCAGGGCCAGCGTTGGCTGGTCGAGATCGAGGACCCTTCCGGCAACCGCCTCGGCCTGGCCTGCCCTATGCGCACGGGCCGGCCACAGCCACTCCTGATGTGTCGCGACGTCGAGGCCACCAGCCGCTGGTACCAGGAGCTGCTCGGGCTGGTGAGCGACCACGGCGGACCAGACTATGAGCGTCTGGTCTCCGACGGCGAGCTGGTGCTGCAACTGCATCAGGGCGACGTCGAGCACCACCACGGCCGGGTAGGCGACCCGTCCGCCCCCGTCGGCAATGGTGCGCTGGTCTGGTTCGGAGAGGTCGGCGACTTCGACGGGGTGGTCGAGCGAGTCGCCCTCCTCAAGGCACCCATCGTGCGCGACGTCCACCGGAACCCTCCCGAGGGCAACGGCCCCGCCCATCGCGAGATCTGGGTCACCGACCCCGAGGGCTACGTCGTGGTCGTCGCCAGCCCGGACGGCGAGGACTGGCGCCCGTGACGAGGAAGTCGCAAGACGGACATTTCGGGGCGCTCGAGGCGTCGTAGCAACCCACGGCCTGGTCGCTGCTCGCCCCAACGCGGTGTTCCGCGAGCCGAACCGTCACCCGTGAGCGATCCCCTATGGCTCTTTCAATCGCCCAGCGTCGATGGCCTCGGAGAAGGAGCGCAATCAGGCCCAGGCGGCGATCGTCGCGGGGCCTCGGACGCGGACTTCCCCGGATGACCATGCGCGAGCGACCCGTTCCTCGGCTTCCGCTCTTGCCCCGACGCGTGCAACGCACGGACGCCGGGCGCCGACTCCTGTCTCGGCGTGCAAACAGCCGACGAGTTGCTAGGCCGCCGGCATCTCTTGTGATCGTGGCCGGACGAGTGCGTCCGCCGCGTCACCCGTGATGACCTGTCCGTCGTCCAACCGGAAAGTGAGCGTGTTTCGATGCGCCCTGCTCGGTTCGGTCATCGGCGCTGACCGGGCCGCCGTTGATTGGTCGGCTTCTGGCGGCCAGACATCCACAGCTCGGAGCTGATAGCCATCCTGTTCCGGGCGCTCGTAGCCGAACGCCACGACGTAGTCATGCTGAAGCTCGGCGTAGCCGTCGGTCTGAATGGCTGACTATTGCGCGCAGGACCAGCGCGGCGTCTCCGGCGCCAGGATGACGACCTAGCCCTCCTGGGCGCGCCATTCACGCACCTGCTCGGTGCACAGCCAGCACTCTTCCTCACTCACCGACCCCGCGTCATCGGCAATTTCCGCCCGTCGTGCGTTTGCAGACGTAGCCCATTCCGCCGCCAGTCGACCCGCCTGCCCCAGAAAGACTCACCTTTCGAACGACCTCTCGTGCCACGCTCAGTGCGGATGGCTCTGTGGCTGACCGTGCCCGTCGATCCTGCCGTTGTGAGTGCAAGGGTCTGCGTTGCCCTGCCAGAATCGGTGTTCAATGTTCCGGCGCGACGATGTCGCATTCGGCTGTCCGCGTTCGTGGGATGGGTGAGCGCGGTCCCGGGGCCGGCCGCAGCACAAGGAGCAGTCATGGCCGAGTACCTCATCTACTTCAACCAGCAGTGGGTGGGCGAGCACACCGACGAGTGGTTCCGCAGCCGCGGACCACGTGCCGCGGCCGTCGTGGACGAGATGAAGGCTGCCGGCGTGTACGTGTTCGCCGGGGGGCTGGAGGAGGGCGGCCCGGTCTACAGCGCCGACGCCACCAGCGGCAAGCTCGTCATGACCGACGGCCCGTACGCCGAGACCAAGGAGTTCCTTGGCGGTTTCGCGGTGGTTGACGTGGCCGAGGACGAGGCGGCCAAGCTGTGGGCCGGACGGCTCGCGCAGGGATGTGGCTGGCCCCAGGAAGTGCGCCGATTCGGGCGTCAGCCTCAAGCCGAGTGACTCCGTCATCGGGGACCCATGGAAGAGCCCTCATCTGCCGCCTGGTGCCTCCGGGCGTTCTCTGAGTCAGGCACTCCGGAGCGGCTGGATGTCTTCGAGTGCGGCACCGAGATGATCCGTTTCGATTTCGAGGTGGGAACGAGTCTGCAGGCTCAGCCAGAACCGTTCGGTGGTTCCTCCCAGGTCCAGGATTCCAACGATCGCGACCAGCATCTCGCGGGCTTGCCATTTCCCACGGGAACTCTTGGCCCGCTGCTCTCGTCCCGCGCTCGACTTCGGAGCAAGACCCGAGCGCGACGTCCTGTGGTGCCGCCGATCGCGCCGGGTCCGCGAAGTGCCGACGAGCGCTTCACTCGCGGTCGACGGGCGCGAGGAGCTCCACGCGGTTCCCGTGACCGTCAGCAGTGTGACACCTCTCGTGCCAGGGAAGTTGTGGCGCTGGCTCCAGTCGACGTCGAACCCGAGCATGATCAGACGCTCAGCAACGGCCTCGAGCGCGGCCACGCCAGCGACCTGGAATGCCGGGTGTGCCTTGAGCGCCGGTGCAAACGGAACCTCCACCCCGATGTGGGTCTCGGCGGTCACCGCTCCGGAGTCGTCGTGCGCACGAAACCAACACCCCGCCCTTGGGTTTCAGATCCTCCGGCTTCTCCTCCTCGGTCAGCCCCAGGCCCTCTGCGTAGAACCGCCGAGCGACGTCCTCACCCCCAGACGGGCAGGCAACCTGAACGTGATGCAACGTCATCGCGCCTCCTCGACCGTTGGGGAATCGGTACAACGTACCCACTGAGGAACGCGTGAGGGCCTGGTCGTCGGTGGAGTGGCTCCCGGGTGATGACTCGCCGACCCATCGTGGGTTCTGCCAAGGTCGGCTCCCGCGACATGTGGATCATTGCCGAGAGTGTCGCGTGACATGGTCACTACGGTCCCTGTATCACGGTGAGTGAGCCACGTCTTCGGCGACGTGGTCCGTCGAGAGAGGTGGCTGTCATGTCGCTGGGCCTGGGTTGGACGCTGAAGGGTGACGGTGGCCCGCTCGGGCCGGACGAGGTCGTCGCGCCCGACGAGCGCCTCTCGTGGGGCAAGACCGTGGGTCTGGGTGCCCAGCACGTCGTCGCGATGTTCGGGGCGACCTTCGTCTTCCCGCTGGTCATGGGGCTCAACCCGCAGCTGGCGATCATGATGAGCGGTGTCGCGACCATCGCCTTCCTCCTCATCGTCCAGGGGAAGGTGCCCAGCTACCTGGGCACCAGCGCGGCATTCGTCGGTGGTGTCGCGGCGATCCGGGCCAACGGCGGTGACTCACAGGAGGTCACGGGAGCGATCCTCGTCTCCGGCCTGGTCCTCGCGGCGGTCGGGGTCGCCATCCACGTGCTCGGCTCGTCCGTGCTGCACAAGGTGCTCCCACCGGTCGTCACGGGCGCCGTCGTGATGCTCATCGGGTTCAACCTCGCACCGGTCGTGGCCGGCGTCTACTGGCCGCAGGACCAGTGGGTGGCGATCGCGACGATGCTCTTCGTGGTCGTCTGCGCCACGGCCTTCAGCGGCTTCGTCGGTCGGATCGCCATCTTCCTCGCCCTGATCTTCGGCACGGCCCTGTCCTGGCTGCTCGACTCCACGGTCGGCCAGATCACCTCCGTCCTCGGCGGTGCGACCGAGGCCACCACGCACCTGCGCTGGGACACCGCCGCGCTGGGCGACGCCTCCTGGTTCGGGTTCCCGGCGCGGACGATGGTGGCCGCCGACGGCAAGGAGGTCGTCGGCTGGCACACGCCGAGCTTCTCCACGGCCGCCATCCTCCTCGTCCTCCCCGCGGTGATCGCCCTCATCGCCGAGAACACCGGCCACGTCAAGGCGGTGGCCGAGATGACCGGACACGACCTCGACCCCGTCATGGGGCGCGCCATCGCGGCGGACGGCATCGGCACGGTGCTCGCGACCTCGGTCGGAGGCTCGCCCACCACGACCTACGCCGAGAACATCGGGGTCATGGCCGCCACCAGGGTCTACTCCACCGCTGCCTACTACGTCGCGGCGATCGTCGCCCTCGTGTTCGGCCTGTCCCCGAAGTTCGGCGCCCTCGTGGCCTCCGTGCCGGGCGGAGTGCTGGGCGGCATCACGGTGGTGCTCTACGGGATGATCGGTCTGCTGGGCGCGAAGATCTGGAAGGAGAACGGGGTCGACTTCGGCAACCCGATCAACCTCGTGCCGGTCGCCGCGGGCATCGTCATCGGCATCGGCAACGTCAAGCTCCAGATCACCGACGACTTCTCCCTCGAGGGCATCTCGCTCGGCACCATCGTCGTCATCGCCGGCTTCCACCTGGCCCGGGCCCTCGCCCCCGATGACCTGCGCCTCCGCGCCGAAGGCGCCGCGATCTCCGTCGGGGACCACGTCTACGGCGAAGGCGACGGCGTTGACGACCTGTCCCGGCCGGGCCGCCCCGGCGACGATGACGAGGGCGGCCCCGACCGTGGCTCACGGCCGTGATCCTGCCGCCTGCATGACTGCCTCCCACCCGGAGCCGCCGACCTCCGGGTGGGCCCGGTCTTCTCCCAGGCCCCTCGAGCAGGCAGGATCGAACAGGTGAAACCCGCACCCTTCGCGCACCACGCGCCGCGCACCGTCCAGGAGGCGGTAGGCGTGCTGGCCGAGGTGGGCCATGACGGCAAGGTGCTCGCCGGTGGACAGAGCCTCATCCCGTTGCTCAACATGCGCCTGGCCAGCCCCGGACACCTCGTCGACATCAACCGGGTGGGCGCGCTGGACACCGTGACCGTTGACGAGCGTTGGGTTCGCGTCGGGGCCCTGGTCCGGCACGCCGCCCTCCAACGCCACGACGAGGCGTATGCCGCGCTGCCCCTGCTCCGCCAGGCCCTGCGGAACGTCGCCCACCCGGCGATCCGCACCCGTGGCACCACCGTGGGGTCCATCGCCCACGCCGACCCGGCCGGGGAGATGCCGGCCGTCGCGGTGCTCACGCGGGCGGTGGTCGAGGCGACCAGCACCAGGGGGTCGAGGGAGATCCCTGCCGCGGACTTCTTCGCCGGCCCGCTGGAGACGACGCTGGCCCCCGACGAGCTGGTCGTGGCGATCCGCTTCCGGCGGTTCGACACCGGCACTCGAACGGCCTTCCTCGAGACGGCCCGGCGCAGCGGCGACTACGCCCTCGCCGGGGTCGCGGTGGCCGTCGAGGTCGCTGCGGACGGTGTGACCAGGGCGCAGGCGTCTTTCGTCTCGGTCACACCGGTCCCCACGGTGCTCGACCTCACCCCGGCGCTGGCCGGTCTCGACCTGAGCCGCGGGGTGCCGGATGCCGTGACCGACCTCGTCCGAGCCCACGTCGACCCCGAGGGCGACATCCACGCGAGCGCGGACTACCGCAGGATGCTGGCGGCCGAGCTGACGCGCAGAGCCCTGGCGGCAACCACCGACGTTGTGGAGGGGGCCGCATGAACGAGCCGGCCGCCGAGGAGCTCTTCGACATCACGATCCGCGTCAACGGGGTGATCCGCACCGCGCGGGCCCCGTCGCGACGGCTGCTCTCGGACTTCCTGCGCCACGACCTCGGTCTCACCGGCACCCACGTCGGCTGCGAGCACGGGGTCTGTGGAGCCTGCACCGTGCTCGTCGACGGCGACCCGGCCCGGTCCTGCCTGATGTTCGCCGTGACCGCCCAGGCCCACGAGGTGACGACGGTCGAGGGCATCGGCCACGACCCGGCGGCGATGAGCCCGGTTCAGCAGGCGTTCGCCGAGTGCCACGCCCTCCAGTGCGGCTTCTGCACGCCGGGCTTCGTCACGACCATCACCGCCTACCTCGAGGACCACCGCGACCCGACGCCGCAGGAGGCGCGCGAGGCGATCTCGGGCAACCTGTGCCGATGCACCGGCTACCAGAACATCGTCAAGGCCGTCTGCCGCGCGGCCGAGATCCGACGCGAGGGCTCGGCGTGAGCACGCGTCAGTTCGGCGAGCCCGTGCAGCGCCGAGAGGACCCTCGCCTGCTCACCGGCAACGGCCGCTTCCTCGACGACCTCGGGGCCGGTGCCCTGGCCGCCGCCTTCGTGCGCAGCCCGCACGCCCACGCCCGCGTCGTCGACATCGACATCGACGACGCCTGGGAGGTCGACGGGGTGGAGGCGATCTACACGTGGGAGGACCTCGACGGTCGGGTGGCCGAGCCACTTCCCGTGCTCATCCCCCACCCCGGCCTCACCCACGGCCGCACCGGTCGCTGCCTGGCCAAGGACGAGGTCAACCACGTCGGCGAGGCCGTGGTCATGGTGGTCGCCCGCGACCGCTACCTGGCCGAGGACGCGTGCCAGCGCATCCGTGTCGCTTACGACCTGGAGCCCGTCGTCGTCGGCATCGAGAAAGCCCGCGACGGAACCGATCTCGTGCACGACGACGTGCCGGGCAACGTCGCGGCTCACCTGCTGCAGGAGGTCGGCGACCTCGAGACGGCGATGGCCGCGGCCCCGCACACCCTCACCCTCGCACTCGACATCGAGCGCAGCGCGTGCACCCCCCTGGAGGGCAAGGGCGTCTACGCCCGCTGGGACCGCGAGGACGAGTCGCTGCGGCTCTACTCCTCGACCCAGACCACCACCGGGGTCCGGGCCGCGGTCGCCGCCAAGCTGGGGATGCCGTTGGCGAAGGTCGAGTGCATCGCCCCCGACGTGGGCGGGGGGTTCGGCGTGAAGATCGTGCACCCCTGGCCCGAGGAGGTGCTCGTCCCATGGGCGGCCCGCAACCTCGGCCGCGACGTGAAGTGGGCAGAGGACCGCCGCGAGCACTTCGTGTCCAGCGCGCACGAACGCGGCCAGGTGCAGGAGGTGACCGTCGGGTTCGACGACGAAGGGCACCTGCTTGCCCTCGACGTGCGGTTCTGGCACGACAACGGCGCCTACACCCCCTACGGCATCATCGTGCCGATCATCACCGCCACCCAGCTCCTCGGGCCCTACAAGCCGGGCGCCTACCGGGTCGAGTTCTGGTCGCTCTACACCAACACCGTTCTCGTGACGCCCTATCGGGGAGCCGGTCGGCCTCAGGGTTGTTTCGCGATGGAGCGCACCATGGACGCCATCGCGGCCGCGCTGGGCATCGACCGAGCCGAGGTCCGCGCCCGCAACTTCATCCAGCCCGACGAGATGCCCTACGACCACGGGCTGATGTTCCAGGACGGCCGCCCGCTGAAGTACGACTCCGGCGACTTCCCAGCATCCCTCGCCAAGCTCAAGGCGCTGATCGGCTGGGACGACTTCGCGGCCTACCGCGCGGATGCTGCGGCCCAGGGCCGCCGGGTCGGGCTGGGCATCGGGTGCTACGTCGAGGGCACCGGCGTCGGGCCCTACGAGGGCGGGCACGTGCACGTCGAGACGAGCGGGCGGGTCAACGTCGCCACCGGCCTGACCACACAGGGCCAGGGGCACCAGACGATCCTCGCGCAGATCGTGGCCGACGAGCTCGGGGTGCGGATCGAGGACGTTCACGTCACGACCGGCGACACCCGCCGGATGCCGTATGCCGTGGGCACGTTCGCCTCACGAGGGGCCGTGATGTCCGGCAACGCCGTGGCCCTCGCCGCCCGCGTGGTGCGCGCCAAGGCCCTGCGGATCGCTGCCGACGCCCTCGAGGTCTCCGCGGACGACCTCGAGATCGAGGACGGTGTCATCTCCGTCAGGGGCGCTCCCGGCAACCAGGTCGCCCTCTCCACGGTCGCCGTGCTCTCGAACCCTTTGCGCTACGCGTTCGACGAGTCCGCTCAGGCCGCAACGCAGTTCGCCGGCACCTTCGACCCTGACAAGCCACCGGTCGCCGACGATGACGAGCCCGGCCTGGAGGGCAAGGACTTCTACTCCCCCACGCAGGCGACCTTCGCCAACGGCATGCACGCCGCGATCGTCGAGACCGATCCGGTCACCGCGGAGATCACGATCCTGCGCTACTGCGTCGTGCACGACTGCGGCGTCATGGTCAACCCCATGATCGTCGAGGGTCAGGTGCACGGAGGGGTCGCCCAAGGTGTCGGCGGCGCGCTCTACGAGCGGATGGCCTATGACGACTCCGGGCAGCTCCTCAACGCCTCGTTCATGGACTTCCTGATGCCCTACGCCACCGAGGTCCCCCACATCGAGACCGACCACCTCGAGACACCGAGCCCGCTGAACCCCCTGGGGCTCAAGGGAGCCGGGGAGGCCGGCACCATCCCGGTGAGCGCGGTCATCGCCTCGGCGATCGAGGACGCCGAGGGGCTCCCCATCCGAGCGATGCCGATCAGCCCCGCCGAGCTCTGGGAGCTCCGGCGGCGCCACACCACCTCGGCCGAACCCGTCACCGCGCAGGAAGGCCCGCGATGAAGATCTCCGGCACATCCACCCTCGACGCCCCCGTCGAGAAGGTCTGGGAGGCGATCCTGGACCCCGCCGTGCTGGCCCGATGCATCCCGGGCTGCCAGGCGCTGAACGTCGTCGGAGAGGACCGCTACGCGATGTCGGTGACGGCCGGCGTGGCGGCGATCAAGGGCACCTACGCGGGTGAGGTGTCGCTCCGCGACAAGGTCGAGCCATCGTCACTGACCATGAGGGCCTCGGGCGCGGGAGCGCCCGGCACGATCGACGCCGACGTCAAGGTGCGCCTCGCGCCCACGGCGGCGGGCGGCACCGACCTCGCCTACGACGCGGACGCCTCGGTCGGCGGCGCCATCGGTGGGGTCGGGCAGCGGATGCTCGCCGGGGTCACCAAGAAGATGGCCGGCCAGTTCTTCACCGCCCTCGACCGCGACATCGCGGGCCTCGTCACCGAACCACCGTCCCCCGCGGCCACCCCGGGTCCGCACGTCCCGGACGCCGACGCCGGCGCCAGCGCCCCGGAGATCTCCGCCGGACGCGCCCCGATGCCGATGGCCTATCCGGGTCGGGCACCGAGCCGGGGCCGTGAGTTCGCCGCGGGCGTCGTGCTCGGCGGGCTGCTGACCCTCGCCGGGGTCGCCCTCGGTGCCAGGATCGGCGGCGGGTCCCACGGTCTGCGTGGGCGGGCCTGATGCGCGCCTTCGTCGCTGCGGCCGTGCAGCTCGCTCCGGCCCCCGGCCCCCTCACGGCGACGTCCGTGGCCGACAACCTCGAGAGGTGCGTCGAGATCACGCGCAGGTGTGTGGCCGCGACCGGTGCCGAGCTCGTCGTGCTGCCCGAGTCGGCGACGACCGGCTTCACCCCCGGCATCCCGACGGAGCAGCTGTGGGAGCTGGTCTCCGAGCTGCCGGGCCCCGTCATCGACCCGCTGCGTGAGGTCGCGCGTGAGCTGGGGGTGCACCTCGTGGCCGGCACCTACGAGCGCGGGCCGACCCCGGACATCGTCTACAACTCCTCGGTGCTCATCGACCCGTCGGGAGAGGTCCTCGGGATCTACCGCAAGACCCACCCCTTCTGCTCCGAGATCGTCAGCGGCGGTGGCTGGGTGACCCCCGGCGACACCGCGGTGGTGTGCGACACCGACCTGGGCCGGATCGGGATGATCATCTGCTTCGACGGCGACTACCCCGAGCTCGCGCGCATCGAGGCGGTGCTCGGCGCCGAGGTGATCGTCCGGCCGTCGGCGCTGCTGCGCTCGGCAGACCTCTGGGAGCTGACCTCGCGGGCCCGGGCGTACGACAACCACGTCTTCCTCGTCGGGTCGAATGCCGTGGGCACCGACCCTGCGGGAGTCCTGTACTTCGGGAACTCGCACATCGTGACCCCCGTGGGGCACATCATCGCCAAGGCGGCGACCCACGAGGGATGGGTCTCGGCCCGCCTCGACCCCGACGAGGCGCTGGCCTCGCTCACCCCGGGGTCGAACATCGGTCAGGGCTTCGACCACCTGCGTGACCGTAACCTCGAGCTCATCCGCAAGCACCGAGCCGAGCTCGAGGCCCCCGCGAAGACGTCGTTCCCGCACGACTGACCGCCTTCGGGAGGCGTCGGGCGAGAGTGATTCGGCCCGCGCCCGCTCCCCCTGCGGAACCGGCGCGGGCCGAAGGGTGGGCGGCGCTCCCTGCAGCACCGCCCACCCGATGAGTAGTTCGGAGGGGTGGGCGCAGCGGATTGGTCCGGATCCAACATTTGTCGGGATGGCCCCGATGCCCACCAGATACTGTCAACCGGACGGGGCGACGACGGACGACCCGGGCGACGCGTCAGGCGCGCCTGACCAGGAGGGAACCATGCAGACCACACTGCTCGTCATCGGGGGCATCGGGATCCTCCTGCTCCTCATCTCGCTGGTCGCCGGAGAGGTGCTCGACGGGATCCTGGACGGCTTCGGACCCGACCTCCTCTCGGGCCTCGCCGTGGCGAGCTTCCTGGCGGCCTTCGGTTTTGTGGGCGCGCTCGTCGAGGACGCCAGCGGCAACAGCGGAGCGGCGATCGGCGCGGGTCTCGTCGCCGGGGCGGTCGTCGGCGCCGGCGCCGGGCTGGCGAGCCGGCAGCTGATGCGTGGGGGCGACGAGGCCACGGTGCGCACCTCCGGGCTCATCGGGCTGCACGGCTCGGTGATCGAGGCCATCCCCGAGGAGGGGTTCGGCCAGGTCACCGTCGTGGCCGCCGGTCACATCACCCGCCTGAACGCCCGCGCCGACGAACCGATGGCCGGCGGCACCCCGGTCGTCATCACCTCGGTTCTCAGCCCGACCTCGGTGCGCGTGTCGCGGCCTCCGGGCGACTGAGGCAGGATCAGCGTCGGACGCGGGGGAACGGGCGGTGACCCGGCTGCGTCAACACGTGACACCACCAAGACTCGTGCTCGAGCGCCCACGCGGCGCAGGAAAGGTCAGGAACCATGTTCGGCCTCGACATTCCCGTCGGCCTCATCTCGGTGCTGGGGCTCGTCGTCCTCGTACTGCTCGTCGGCCTCATCATCGCCTCGCGCTACCGGGTCGCCGGCCCCAACGAGGCGTTCATCGTCACCGGGCGGCGCGGCAAGGAGGTGCGCAACCCAGAGACGGGCGAGATGTCGACCGACCTGTCCGGCCAGAAGGTGGTCATGGGCGGTGGCATCTTCGTCGTCCCGTTCGTCCAGCGGCTCCATATCCTCGACCTGTCGAGCCGTCGGATCATGATCCAGATCCGCGCGGCCGTCTCCGGGCAGGGCGTGAAGCTCAACCTCGACGGGGTCGCCATCGTCAAGGTCGGCGGCAACGAGGACTCGATCCGAGCAGCTGCGCAGCGCTTCCTCAGCCAGCAGGGTGAGATCGAGACCTTCACCCAGGAGACTCTCGCCGGCTCACTGCGGTCGATCGTCGGGTCGCTGAGCGTGGAGCAGATCATCCGCGACCGGGCCGCCTTCGCGCAGCGGGTCGCCGACGAGGCGGAGTCCTCGCTCACCGGCCAGGGCCTGATCCTGGACACCTTCCAGATCCAGGACATCACCGACGACGGCACCTACCTCGCCGACCTCGGTCGTCCCGAGTCCGCGAGGATCGGCCAGACGGCGTCGATCGCCGAGGCCAACGCCCGGCAGGCCGCCGAGCAGGCCCGACTCGCCGCCGAGCAGGAGATCGCGATCTCCAACCGCCAGCTGGCGCTGAAGCAGTCCGAGATCAAGGCCGAGACCGATGCCGCGTCCGCCACCGCCGCGGCAGCAGGCCCCCTGGCCCAGGCGGATCGTGACCAGGCGATCCTCACGGAGCAGGAGAAGGTCGCCGTGCGGCAGGCCGCGCTCAAGGAGCGCCAGCTCGACACCGAGGTGCGCAAGCCGGCCGACGCCGAGCGCTACAAGGTCGAGCAGGAGGCCGAGGGTGCTCGCAACGCGGCGATCGCCGAGGCCGATGCCCGCCGGCAGGCCTCGATCGCCGCCGCTCAGGCGGATGCCGAGAAGGCTCGGCTCACCGGTGAGTCCGAGAAGTCCCGCCGCACCGCGCTGGCCGACGCCGAGGCCATCGAGGGTGAGCGTCGGGGTTCCGCCGACAAAGCCCTACGCGTGGCGCAGGCCGAGGCGCTGCGGGCCGAGGGTGAGGCCCAGGCCAGTGCCATCCTCGCGACGGGGCAGGCCGAGGCCGAGGCGATGAACAAGCGCGCCGACGCCTTCGCCCGCTACAACGAGGCTGCCGTGCTGCAGATGCTCGTCGAGGTGCTGCCGAAGGTCGCCCGCGAGATCGCGGCGCCGATGGCGGCCATCGACCAGCTGACGGTGCTCTCGACCGACGGAGCGGCGGCCCTGCCCAAGCAGGTCACCGACAACCTGACCCAGACGATGGCGATGGTCAAGAACACGACCGGGATCGACATCCAGTCGCTGATCCAGAAGTACACGAACGACACCGACGCGACCACGGCCGGCACCGTCGTGCCGGCGACGGAGTCGTCCCACCCGGCGGTCTGAGGCGCCGAGCCGCCGGGGCCGGGGTTGGCGAGGATGGCCGGTGCCCCGGCATCCGGTCGGCAGGATGTGCCAACGACCCCCGCTCCGGAGCCCGGTTGAATCGTGCCCATGACGCAGCGCGGGGCACGACGCATCCGGGTGGGCATCGACACCGGAGGCACCTTCACCGACGTCGTCGCCCTCGACGAGGGCACCGGCGTCCTGGTCACGACCAAGACCCCGAGCACCCCGAGCAACCCGGCGGACGGTTTCATCACCGGGATCGAGAAGATCCTGGCCGTGCTCGGCGCCTCCGGGGGGGACCTGAGCGCCGTCTGCCACGGCACCACGGTGGCCACCAACAAGCTCCTCGAGGGCAAGGTCGAGCGACTCGGCTTCATCACGACCGAGGGCTACGAGTTCATCCTCGAGATCGCCCGGCAGGCCGTGCCCGACGGCTACGGCAACTCCTACTTCTGGGTCAAGCCACCGCGAATCGTGCCCGCCGACCGCGTGCGCACCGTCGGGGGCCGGATGGACTTCGAGGGGCGAGAGGTGCGTCCCTTCGACGAGGACGCAGCGGTCGCGACGGCGGTGTGGTTCCGCGAGCAGGGCATCACGACCATCGGCGTCTGCTTCCTGCACTCCTACGCCGACGACACGCACGAGCAGGCGATGCGCGCGGTGCTGCGGCGCGAGCATCCCGAGGCGGTCGTGTCGATCAGCAGCGAGGTGCTGCGGGAGTACCGCGAGTACGAGCGGGCGATGACCACGCTCGTGGACGCCGCCGTGAAGCCCAGCGTGAGCCGTTACGTCGCGAACATCCACGATCGCCTCGACGGCTTCGCCACCGGCATCCCCTTCTACATCATGAAGTCCAACGGGGGCGTGCTCTCGGCGGACGAAGTGGTGCACCAGCCGATCACGACCGTGCTGTCCGGGCCTGCGGCCGGGGCGCTGGGGGCGGCGCTCATCGCCAGGCGCGCCGGTTTCGACAAGGTCCTCACCTGCGACGGCGGTGGCACGTCCACGGACGTGTCGGTCGTCCTCGACGGGGAGCCGACGCTCACGACCGAAGGCACCGTCGGCGCCTACCCGAGCAAGATCCCGATGATCGACGTCGTCACGGTCGGCGCCGGTGGGGGGTCGGTCGCCTGGGTGTCGCCGGAGGGCGCGCTCAAGGTCGGGCCGCGGTCCGCCGGCGCCGACCCCGGTCCGCTCTGCTACGCCAAGGGGGGTCTGGAGCCGACGATCACCGACGCCCACGTCGTGCTGGGCCGGATCCCGCCGCACCTGCTCGGCGGTGAGATCCCCCTCGATGTCGAAGCGGCCCGGGCCGGCATCTCCGACCTCGCCGCGACCCTGGGCATGGACGTCGAACGCTGTGCCACCGGAATCCTCGAGATCTCGGCGTGGAACCAGGCCAACGCGCTGCGCCAGGTGTCGGTCAAGCGGGGGCTGGACGTGCGCGACTTCATGCTCACGACGTTCGGCGGGTCCGGGTCCCTGCTCGCGTGCCGGCTCGTCGACATCCTCGACCTCGCCGGGGTCGTGGTGCCGCAGAACCCGGGAAACGTCAGCGCGTTCGGCCTGCTCACCGTCGACGTCAAGAACGACTACGTGCAGACCCACGTGTCCCGGCAGGACGCCCTCGACCACGGGGCCATCGAGAGGATCTTCGACGAGCTCACGGCCAAGGCTGCCGCGGCGCTCGACACCGAGGGCTTCGCGCGGGCCGAGCACCAGCACTCCCGCACCGTCGACCTGCGCTACTTCGGGCAGGCCTACGAGGTCCGGGTCCCGGCGGGGCCCGGTCGGGTCGACGAGGCGTATGCCGCTGCCGTCGCCGACCGGTTCCACCAGGAGCACCGCCAGCTCTACGGCTACGACTTCCGCGACGACCCGCGCCAGCAGGTCGAGTGGGTCAACCTCCGGGTCACCGGCATCGGGCCGATCACCCGCCCCGAGCTTCCCGAGCTCCCCACCCGCACCCGTGAACAATCGACCAATAGGTCAAGTGATTTCGTGCACAAGCGCAAACAATCGCCCAGTTGGTCAGTTGTTCACGACGGCCCAGGTCTCTCCGGCCCCGAGCCGGTGGCGCGCTCGACCCGAGCAGTCTGCTTCGACGCAGAGGACGGGTACGTCCTCACCGACGTCTACTGGCGCCCCGACCTGCTTGCCGCCGACACCTTCGCCGGCCCGGCGGTCGTCGAGGAGTTCGGCTCGACGCTGCCGGTCCATCCCGGGTTCGTCGTTCGGGTCGACTCGCTCGGCAACCTCGTCGTCACCAGACTCGTCGACAGCGTGGAGGCGCCATGAACAGCGCAGGCCTGCCCACGGCATACGAGCACGGCAACCGGCTCACCCCCGAGGGGAGCAGCGCCGACCCGATCCTCGTCGAGATCGTCCAGGGCACCCTGGCGAGCGTCGAGATGGAGGTCGAGACGGCCATCGCCCGCACGAGCCGGAGCCCGATGATCCGCGACGCACACGACTTCCGCGCCGGCATCCACGACCGCCAGCTGCGCAAGCTCACCGGTCGCAGCTACTCCGCGCTGGTGCACCCGATCGTGCGCGACTTCCCAGTGTCGCGGATGCGCGAGGGCGACGTCTACTTCCACAACGACGTCTACGAGTCCGAGGGCGGGATCGGCCACCTCCCGGACCTGTGCGTCACGGTGCCCGTCTTCCACGAGGGGGAGGTCGTCGCGTTCGTGCAGGCCTTCGGACACCACGACGACATCGGGGGCGCGGTGCCCGGGTCGATGCCGAGCAACGCACGCACCGTCTTCGAGGAAGGACTCTCGGTCCCCCCGATCAAGCTGTGGGACAACGGCGTTCCCAACCGCGCGGCCCTGCGGATCATGACCCGCAACTCCCGGATGCCGGACAGCCTCGCCGCCGACCTGGACGCCGAGTGCTCGGCGTGCCTCATGGGCGCCAGGCGCCTCGCCGATCTCTTCGCCCGCTACGGACGCGACACCATCGAGGCGTGCTTCGACGCCATCCTCGACGCGACGACGGAGACCTACCGGCGCGAGATCCTCGGCAAGATCCCCGACGGCACGTACGTCTGGGAGGACTACGCCGAGCACGACGGCGTCGACGAGCCGCGGCTGCACACCCAGCGGATCACGCTGACCAAGAGCTCGACCGGCGGCCCCGGCCCGGGCGACGGCGGCCCGCTGCTCGTCATCGACTTCACCGGCACCGGGCCCCAGGCCAAGGGCCCGATCAACCACTGCGGCGACTACGTCGGAGGGAACTTCCTCAAGAAGTGGCTCGCCCCGATCCTGCGCAACCTCGCCGACACCCCCGAACGAATGGCCGAGCTCGACGTCAACGAGGGCGTCGTGCCGCTCATCGAGATGCGCTTCCCCGACAAGGGGACCCTGCTCACCCCGATCTACCCCGCGCCGACCAATGCCCGGACGTTCGTCATCCTGCGGCTGCTGGGCGTGCTCGCCGGTGTGGTGGCCAAGGCGGTCGACGGGCGGATGCCGGCCGACCAGGAGACGATCCGCTACACCGGGGTCTACGGCAAGGACCGTGACGGGAACGACTACCTCATGCGGGAGGTGCTCGGTGGTGGCTCGGGGGGTCGCTACTACGCCGACGGCGAGGACACCATCCACGTCGTGCCGGATTCACGGAACCTGCCAACCGAGTTCACCGAGAGCCGCTTTCCGTTCATCGTCGAGCGTCTTGGCCTGGCGGTCGACTCCGGCGGCGCGGGTCGCCACCGCGGCGGTCTCGGCTACGAGAAGCAGATCCGGATGCTGCGCGACGGCCACTTCATGTCGATCGCGGACCGCTCGATCCTCGCGTGCTGGGGGGTCAAGGGCGGCAAGGCGGGACGGCCGTTCGAGGTGACCGTCGACCTCGGCGGGCCGACGGAGCGCACCGTCGACGCACTCGCCGACGCCGAGCCCGTGCTGGCCGGCCAGGTCATCCGCATCCGCACCACGGGCGGCGGTGGGTGGGGCGACCCGCTCGAGCGACCCTACGACGAGGTCGAGCGCGACCTGCGTTGGGGCAAGGTGTCCTTCGCCGCCGCCGAGGCCGACTACGCCGTGCTCGCGTCCGGCACGAAGGACGCGCCGGTCATCGACGCGGCGTCCTCCGACGCCCTGCGGGCGCGGCGGCGCGGCGCCCGTGAGGAGAGGCAGCCCTTCTTCGACCGGGGTCCGGGGTATGCCGCGTTGTCCGGCGGGGCGAGCAGCGCCGAGGTCGACTGGGTCTGACCTCTGAGGTGGCACCCGCGCAGCCGTTCCGCGGATGCCGGCTCGACGGCATACTGGAGGCGGAGCCGCGGCAGGAGGACCGCCATGGACGTGAGCACGTTCTATGCCTTGTTCTCCGCGACCTGCTTCACGCTCACCGGGCTGTGGTGGAACGTGGTGGGGCGGCACGAGCACTGGATGCACGAGCCCGCCACCCGCCGCCGGGTGGGATCGGTCTACCTCGCCTTCCTCCTGCCGGCCCTCATGGGCCTGTTCGCGCAGATCGGGGGCGCGCAGAGCCCGGGGTACTGGCGCTTCAGCTTCGTCGTGATCTCCGTGGTCGGGTGTGCCTCGATGGCGCAGCTTCTGCGGGCGTCGAGCGGTGCCGAGGGCGCGGGGGCGTTGGCCCGTTACTGGTGGGTTTCCGCGGTCGTGTACGCCGCGATCGCGGTCCTCGGGGTGGCGCCGGAGGTTGCGGTGGGGCTCGGCACCACTGGTCTGCAGGCCGAGGCAACGCTGCTGGTGCTGCTCGTCGCGTCGGCGCACGCGCTCGTCTGGGAGTTCATGACGAATGCCGGGCCCCCGCCCGACGCCTGACGGGCCTTCGGCGCTACCGTGGATCGATGGCGCGGTACGAGGTCAACGATGCGGCGGTAGCGCACGTGCGCGACCTGATCGACAAGCACCAGTACGTCCTGGACAGCGAGTGGGGCGAGGTGCAGCCCGATGCCGAGGCGCAGAACGCCTACCTCGAGCGGCACCCCTGGGCGGACTACGCGAGCTGGCACCTCGGGCTGACCGTCGGCGCCAACGAGGAGACCAAGGGGCGGTTCGCCTTCGTGGCGGGCGACTTCCGACGGGTCCACCGCAGCGCCCTCATCGCCTGCGTCTACCGAGCCTCGGAGTGGCGGCACAAGGAGGTCGAGCTGGCCGCGCACGACCTGCTCCAGCACCTCGACGCGACGAGCGGCTGACCCGTATCTGCGTCACCCCTCCCGGCGTCGGGCTCGTGACCCCGAAGGACCGGGGGGTGGCAGAAGGTGACAGACGGATGCCGGGCACCACGGAGCGGGATGCCGAGGGTCGCGAGCACTTGGGTGGCTAGGTTGACCCCACAGGACATCGAGGGCACCGGCGTGTCGCCATCCCCTCCGTCGACCGCAGGGAGAGCTCGTGCACGGACCACTGACCGGCCTCACCGTCATCGACCTGTCCCGAGCCCTCGCCGGGCCGCACGCCGCGATGATGCTCGGCGACATGGGCGCCCGCGTCATCAAGGTGGAGTCGGCCACCGGTGACGACACGCGGGGCTACGGGCCCCCCTTCGTCGGGCCCGTCGACGACCCGGTCTCCACGTACTTCCTCGCCTGCAACCGCAACAAGGAGTCCATCGCCCTCGACCTCAAGTCCGACGACGGCCGCGAGACCCTCACCCGACTGGTCCGCCACGGCGACGTGCTCGTCGAGAACTTCCGCCCCGGCGTGCTCGACCGCCTCGGCTTCGGGGTGGAGATGCTGCACGAGGTCAACCCCGCGCTGGTCGTCCTGTCGATCAGCGGGTTCGGCCACGACGGCCCCGAGGGCGGCCGTGCGGGCTACGACCAGATCGCCCAGGGCGAGGCGGGCCTGATGTCGATCACGGGCCCGGGACCTGACGAACCGCAGAGGGTCGGTGTGCCCATCGCCGACCTCCTGGCCGGCCTGCACGGCGCGTACGGCGTCGCGGCCGCCTTGCGCGAGCGAGAGCTGACGGGAGTGGGGCGGGTGGTCCGCACCTCCCTCCTCGCGGCCGTGGTCGGGGTGCACGCCTTCCAGGGCACGGCCCAGACCGTGGCCGGGCAGACCGCCCGGGCCCAGGGGAACCACCACCCCTCGATCGCGCCCTACGGCCTCTTCCACGCCAGCGACGGCCCCGTCCAGATCGCCGTGGGGTCCGAGTCACTGTGGCAGCGGTTCGCCCCGGCCTTCGGCATCGACCCGGGAGCGCCCGACTTCGCCACCAATGCGCTGCGGGTCACCCACCGGGAGCACCTCGTCGAGGTGGTCGACGCCGTCTTCGGCACCTGGCGCTGGGCGGACCTGCTGGCGAGGCTGGACGCCGTCGGGGTTCCCGCCGGGCGGGTCAGGTCGATCGACGAGGTCTACGCGTGGGAGCAGACCCGGTCCCAGGGCCTCGTCGTGCAGGTCGAGCACCCGACGCTCGGGACCATCGACCTCCCGGGGCCGCCCATCCGCCTGGACGACAACCCCTTCGGCGGGGGGCGGGAGACCCACCTGCCTCCGCCCCGCCTGGGCGAGCACGACGCCGCCATCCGAGCCTGGCTCGACGACCGCGACGGGTCCTGACTGCGGGGGGTCAGTGCCCGGCGGGCGCGAGCGCGTCCTCGACCCGGTCGGGGACGGCCACGCTGGGAGTGGCACTGCGCTGCTCGTGCAGGGCCAGGCCGACCCCCGAGACGAGCACCACGGCGAAACCGACCCACTGGGACCCGGTGGGTCGGGCGTCGAGGAAGGCGACACCCACCACGGCCGCGGTGAGGGGAAAAGCGAGCTCGGCGAGCGTGGCCCGGGATGCCGGGGTGCGCCCGAGGGCGCGGTAGTACAGCGCCAGCGCGAGCAGACCCGGGATCAGCGCGAGGAGCAGGATGTTGCGGATGGCGTCGGTACCCACCGACACCGAGGTCGAGGTGAAGGCCACGAGGACCATCAGCGTCACGAGCCCGACGGCGAAGCGCAGAGCCGTGAGGTCGGAGAAGCGCAGCTCCGCACTGGCCGCACGACCGAGCACCGTGCCCGCCGCCCAGAGCGCCGCCGCCCCGAGCGCGAGCAGGGCGGCCTGTGCACCGGACACCCCCACCCGGAGCGGCTCGGGGAACGCGAGCAGCCACGCGCCGACGAGCGCCGGCACGGCGAAGTAGGCGAAGCTCGGCCGCAGCCGCTCCCCCAGGACCATCGCGGCCAGCGTGAGGGCCAGGAGCGGCTGCAGCTTCTGGAGCACCTGGGGGGTGATCGGGTCCCCAAGCCGGAAGGCGGCGGTGAACAGGGTCGTGGCCAACGCCGACGAGCCCGCGCCGATGACGAGCACGCTCACCTTGGTGCGGGTGCTGGCCGCCAGCACTCGGCGCACGGCCGGCACCAGCCAGGGCAGGGTGAGCAGCGTGAGCACCACGTGCTCCCAGAAGACGATCGCGAGAGCCGGGTACTCCGCGGCGAGCGGTCCCCGCCAGAGGGAGGACAGCCCCCAGAGCGAGGCGGCGAGCGCGACGAGCCAGGTGCGGTCGGATCCACGGGGTGCGGCCATGGGGGCAGCCTGCCACCGACCGCAGGCCAGGGGGATGCCGGGTCGCCAACCGTGACGACCGGGTTGGGCAGATCCTGACGACGCGACACCTCGGAGCGCTCCCTAGGGTCGTGCCAACGGTTCGAGACGACGAGGCGGGTGAGCATGCGGGTCCTGCTGGCACTGGGTGGCAACGCGATGACCGGTCCGGACGGCAGCGCGGCGCCGGCGGCCCAGATCGAGGCCATCAGCCGGGCGATGCGGGCGGGGGCGCGGCTCGTCGCGGCGGGGCACGAGCTCGTCGTCACCCACGGCAACGGCCCGCAGGTCGGCAACATCCTCGTCAAGAACGAGCTGGCCGCGCGGGTCGTCCCCCCGGTGCCCCTCGACTGGTGTGGTGCCCAGACCCAGGGCACTCTCGGTTTCACGATCCTCAACGCCCTCGACGCCGCCCTCGCCGACGTGGGCGCCCCGAGTCCCGTGGCCGCCCTCGTCACTCGCACCCTCGTCGACCGTGACGACCCCGGCTTCACCCACCCCAGCAAGCCGATCGGCCGCCATCTCCCCCGTCAGGAGGCCCAACACCTCATCGAGCACGGGCAGGTCTGGCAGGACCGCGGGGAGAGGGGCTGGCGCCGCGTGGTCGCCTCCCCCGAGCCCGTGGAGGTGCTCGACGTCGGCGCGGCTCGCACCCTGCTCGACGCCGGGTTCGTCGTGGTCACGGCCGGGGGCGGCGGCGTCCCGGTCGTGCGAGAGGCCGACGGAACCCTCCGCGGTGTCGAGGCCGTCATCGACAAGGACCTCACCGCGGCCCTCCTCGCACGCACCCTGCACGCCGACGTCCTCGTCATAGCCACCGACGTCGACCACGCCGCCGTCGACTGGGACACCCCGCAGCAGCGCGACGTCGGCCGGGTCGGTGTCACCGAGATGCGGAGGTATGCCGCGGACGGCCAGTTCGCCTCGGGCTCGATGGGGCCCAAGGTCGAGGCGGCACTCCGGTTCGTCGAGGGGGGCGGCGCCCGCAGCGTCATCACCTCGCTCACCCACATCACCGACGCGGTCGCGGGCGACTTCGGCACCGTCATCGAGGCCGACTGACGCAACCACCGACGACCACACCCAACCCGACACCCACACCGATCCCCGCACCCAGAGCCGGAGCCCCGGCCCACAGGAAGGAAACGCCGTGCCCGACGCCATCGAGGTCCGCAAGGTTCCGCTGCACACCGTGTCCGACGCCTCGGAGCTGGGCCGGCTCATCGACGAGGGGGTGTTCGAGGCGGCCCGCGTGGTCGCCGTCATCGGCAAGACGGAGGGCAACGGCGGGGTCAACGACTACACCCGCATCATCGCCGACCGCGCCTTCCGCGAGATGCTCGTCGCCAAGGGCGCCGACGCCGAGCAGGTCAAGGACGTGCCGATCGTCTGGTCCGGCGGCACCGACGGCATCATCAGCCCGCACGCCACGATCTTCGCGACCGTGCCCGCCGAGCGTGCGGAGCAGAGCGACGAGCCGCGCCTCACGGTGGGGTTCGCGATGAGCGAGACCCTCCTCCCCGAGGACATCGGGCGCACGGCGATGGTCAGCAAGGTCGCTGCCGCGGTGGAGATCGCGATGGAGCGGGCCGGCATCACCGACCCGGCCGACGTCCACTACGTGCAGACCAAGACCCCGCTGCTCACCATCGACACCATCCGGGACGCCAGGAGCCGCGGCAACGACGTCTTCACCGAGGACACCCTGACGTCGATGGACGTGTCCAACGGCGGCACGGCGCTGGGCATCGCCGTGGCGCTCGGGGAGATCGACATGCCGAACGACGAGGACGTCCTGCGCGACCGCGCCCTCTTCTCGTCCGTGGCATCGTGCTCCTCGGGCGTCGAGCTCGACCGCGCCCAGGTCGTGGTCGTCGGCAACACCCGGGGCGTCGGCGGACGGTACCGGATCGGCCACTCGGTGATGAAGGACGCGCTCGACCAGGACGGGCTGTGGGACGCGATCCGGGATGCCGGGCTCGACCTTCCCGAGCGCCCCCACCCCAGCGACCTGGGTGGGCGGGTCGTCAACCTCTTCCTCAAGTGCGAGGCGAGCCAGGACGGCCGGGTCAGGGGGCGTCGCAACGCCATGCTCGACGACTCCGACGTGCACTGGCACCGCCAGATCAAGGCCGCCGTCGGCGGGGTCGCCGCCGCGGTCACCGGTGACCCGGCGATCTTCGTGTCGGTCTCAGCGGCCCACCAGGGCCCCGAGGGCGGCGGCCCCGTCGCGGCCATCGTCGACCTCGGTGCGGGTGAGCCGACGGGATACCGGCCGCCACACGCCTGACGGCTGGGCCGCGGCCCCCGCGCGCGCCACAGACCAAGCACGGTTGGCACGCGGCGAAGAGGCGGACCTTGCATTGCGCGCTCATGGCTGGTCGTGTCTGCGAGAAGGAGGCTGCCAGCCAGCGGTAGGTCCGCAAGCGACCGATTGGCCAAGCCTGGACTGCCGGACGGATGAGGTATAGGAGTGGTACCCAACCGTGAGCGAGCGGGCCCGGGTCAAGGTCTGCCACGGCAACGAGTGGACTGAAATCTGATGCGAGCAGATCTTGTGGTTGTCGGCTCAGGCCTCTACGGCCTGACAGTCGCCGAGCGCGCGGCGGAGCGCGGCCTCGGCGTCGTCGTCATCGACCGCCGCGACCACATCGGCGGCAACGCCTGGAGCGAGATCGAGCCGGCCACTGGCATCGAGGTGCACCGGTACGGCCCGCACCTCTTCCACACCAGCAACGAGCGCGTGTGGCACTACGTCAACCGATTCACGGCATTCACCGATTACGTCCACCGCGTCTGGACAGTGCACGCCGACGAGGTCTTCTCGATGCCCATCAACCTCGGCACGATCAACCAGTTCTTCCGCTCCAGCTACGGCGCTGACGCGGCCCGACAGCTCGTCGCTGAGCAGGCAGTCGAACTCTTCGACAGGCCGACCAACCTCGAGGAGAAGGCTGTATCGCTCATCGGTCGGCCGTTGTACGAGGCATTCGTGCGCGGGTACACGGCCAAGCAGTGGCAGACCGACCCGCGCGAGCTGCCCGCGAATGTCATCAGCCGGCTCCCGGTGCGCTACACCTACGACAACCGGTACTTCGACGACCGCTGGGAGGGGCTGCCCGTCGACGGATACGCCGCGTGGCTGACCCGGATGGCCGACTCTCCGCGCATCGACGTGCGCCTCTGTACTGACTTTCTCGAAGAGGGGCACGAGCTCTCCCGCTCTGCTGTCGTCGGCCAGGTCCCGGTGGTCTACACCGGACCGCTCGACCGGTACTTCGGTGGTGCTCTCGGCCAGCTCTCGTGGCGAACCCTCGATTTCGAGCGGGAGGTCCTGCCGGTCGGTGACTACCAAGGGTGTGCGGTGCTCAACGAGGCCGATGAAGGTGTGCCTTGGACCCGAACCGTCGAGTTCCGGCACTTCCACCCTGAACGGGAGTACCCGTCCGACCGCACTGTCGTGGTCCGTGAGTTCTCGCGCTTGGCTGGCCCCGGCGACGAGCCGTACTACCCAGTGGCCGGTGCCGCCGACCGGGAACGCCTGGCGGCGTACCGGGAACTGGCCCGCTTCGAGGAGAGTCACGGCGTCCACTTCGGTGGGCGGCTGGGCACCTACCGTTACCTCGATATGCACGTGGCCATCGCCTCGGCGCTGGCCTTCACCGACAGCGGGCTCGCCGACCTGCTCGCCCCGGGCTCCCGGGCGTGAGGACCGGCGAACCGCGTCGGCATCCCTGGTTCACGTCGCCGCAGGGGGAAGGCCGATGGCTGGGGCCGAAATGACCCGATCGAACTATTGCTACCTCGAGCGGCACAGGAGGAGGATCTTTGCGATATCAGTGGCCCGGGGGCCTGTGCAAGGCCCGCCGGGCAGCTGGTCGATACCCGTTCTACAACAGCGGAGGTCGCCGTGGTCGCACGACGTTTCGACTTCGACGGGACGCGTCGAGCGCAGATTCCGCTCGCCAGCCCGTGGGGCATCGGCGTTCTTGCCTATGCGGGCACCACGCTGAGCAGCCCCACACTCAAACCCAACGGCACCAGGTTCGGCGGATGGCTGCTGAACTCCGGTGACAACCTCTTCCGCGAGACCGGCGACTTCGACGGGGACGGTCGCGCAGAGATCCTGGTCTCCAGCCCGTGGGGTATCGGGATTCTCGAGAAGGCGGGGGACACTTTCGGCTGCCCGGCGCTGCAACCCAATGGGTCGCGCTTCGACGGCTGGCTTCTCAACACGGTAGACAACCAAATGGGTCCTGTCGGTGACTTCGACGGCGATGGTGCGGACGAGTGGCTGGCGATCAGCCCGTGGGGTATCGGCGTGCTCGAGCAGAGAGGAAACACGTTCGCCTGCCTCGCTCTGCAACCGAATGGGACCAACCTCGGTGGATGGGTGCTCGACACCACCGTGGACCGGTTCGGCCCGGTCGGTGACCTCGATGGCGACGGGCGCGACGAGTTCGTCGTGGTCGGGCCGGCGGGCATCGCCGTGCTGAAGCTGAGTGGTGCAACGTTCACGACGATCGCGCAGGCTTCGACCGGCTCACGGATCGGGGACTGGCTGCTCAACCCGGACGACAACTACTTCTGGCCGGCTGCCGACTACCTCGGCGACGGCCGCGACGACCTCCTGGTCACGAGCCCGTGGGGGATGGGGATCCTCACGATGTCGGACGGCAGGCTCACGTCTCGGGCGATGGTGGCCAACGGCACCCGGATCGGTGGGTGGCTGCTCAACACGCTGGACAACAGGTTCGCCCCGGTGGGGGACCTCGACGGCGACGGGCGACCGGAGCTGCTCGTGGTGAGCCCATGGGGCATCGGCGTTCTCGACGCTGCCGGCGGCACCTGGCAGAACCCGTGGCTGGCGCCGAACGGAACGCGGTTCGGCGGCTGGTTGCTCAACACCGCCGACAACTTCTTCGACGTCGTCGCAGACCTGGACGGCGACGGCCGCGACGAGATCGTGGTGACCAGTCCTTGGGGTATCGGGGTGCTGCAGTTCAACGGTGCGATGCAGGGTCTGATGCTCGCACCCAACGGCACCCGGTTCTCAGGCGGTTGGCTGCTGAACACAGCAGACAACGACGTCGGCTTCGGCCCGCAGCTGATGCGCCTGCACGTGAAGATCCTCACGACGCCGACGTCAACGCCGCTGTCCACCATGATCTCGTCGATGCGGCAGGTCTACGGGATGCAAGGCATCCAAGTTCAGGTTGTGAGCACGGAGAACCTCAATCTCCCCACGCTCAACGCTGTCGATGTGGGCTCCTGCAACGGCGCGACCACCACCGAGCAGAACCAGCTGTTCGGCAATCGCAACTTCGCTGGACCCAACGACATGGTCGCCTACTTTGTCCAAGCCACGACCCCGAACGCTCTGAACGGCTGTGCATCGCATCCTGCGGGGCAGCCGGGCGCTGTCATCACCCAGGTCGCCTCGCCGTGGACCCTCGCGCATGAGACGGGCCACGTGCTCGGCCTGCCCCACGTCGACGACCCAGCGCCGCCGGACCCGGCGGCACCGCCTGCGCTGCTTGACCGGCTGATGACCGGTCGCGGAACCTGGAACGTCCAGAACCCGCCCGCCGACATCATCGCGACCGAAGCCGACCGGATTCGGCATGACCGACTCACTCACAACCTGTAGGGGGCTGCCGTGGTTACCCGAGAAGAGCTCGTCGTCGCACTCGAGCCGGACGAGGTGGACTATGCGCGCCTGGTGCAGTACTTCGGGCGGGACGCGCTACCTCTGCTACCGGAACTGATCACCGGCGAGCGCCCCGACATCGCCGCGAAGGCCACGTCTCTCGCGGGCCTGATCGAGGGGCCCGGCCGGCTCGCATCGCTCGAGCTGGCTTCACGTTCACCACACGACGTCGTTCGCGTTGCGGCAGCTTCTGCCGCGAGCTCCGTCTCGGCTGAGGAGGCCGAGCGACTCGTTCCCGACATGCTGCAGGACGACGACGCGTCGGTGCGCAAACTGGCCATCCGCGCTGCAGGACCGGTCGCGACGCACCCTCGTGTACGAGATTCCCTCGACAGCATCCACCGCGACGACCCGATCGATGTGCTGCGTGCATCCGCCGGGGACTCCCTCACCCACACGACAAAGGAGCACGCCGTGCCCACCGACGACGAGATCATTGAACGCGCCATCGCACGCTTCGGACCGGTCATCGACTTGCGAACCAACGCCCAGGACTTCATCGACGTCGTGCGCGCCACCGCGGTAGATGTGTCGCCCGACGGAGGCCTCCCGCCCGGCGGGACACCCAAACCCCCACCCGGACCCACCAGCATGCAGGTCAGCGAGGCAACGCTGGACGACGTCATGGCGGAGGTGCTCAACCTGTCGCGGCGACTCAACGAGGCCACCAGGCAGATTTCCGAGCTGCCCGGCCGGCTCGACGGGTGAGCGGAGCACGACGCATCTTCGTGCAGGTACCCGAATACCGCGACAGTGAGCTCGAAGCGACCCTGACCGACCTGCTGGCTCGAGCAGACCGACCCGACCTTCTCCGGGTGGTCGTGCTCAGTCAGCGAACACCGGATGACCCCCCGGTACGGGTACCCGGCGGGGCAGGTGAGACCGTCGAGGTCATCGAGGTGGCCGCATCTGCAAGTCGCGGTCCGAACTGGGCCAGACGGGTCCTTCAGGAGCGGTACGAGGGAGAGGAGTACGCCCTCCTCATCGACTCGCACCTGCGGTTCGCAACCGGCTGGGACACGATGTCGGTCGGGATGCTTGAGACGTTGCTGCGCCGATGTGACAAGCCCCTCCTCACCGCCTACCTGCCGTCCTACTCCCCCGGTCTGGGCAGGAGCGCCGCGCCCTACAAGATCTACCCGCTGGGTCGACAGGACGGAGTCCTGACGCGCCTGACGAGCTTTCCGCTTCGTGGCTGGCAGCAGCTGGACGCGCCAGTTGTTGCGGAGTACCTCTCGTTGCATTTTGCTTTCGCGTCCGGCTCTCTCATGGCCGAGGTGCCCCACGATCCCGAGGTGTACTTCTTCGGCGACGAGGTCGCGTACGGCGCTCGAGCCTTCACCCATGGATGGGACCTCTTCCACCCTCATCGGGTGCTGGGCTGGCATGCCTACGACCGCGGGACCCGCAAACCGCACTGGGACGACCATCCGCAGTGGGGCGAGCAACATCAGCAGACCCTCGGCCGGTTGCGCAGACTATTCACCGGGGACTCGGCTCTGGACGGGCTGCGCGGAGAGGCGCGTACTGTCGCCGACTACGAGCGGCACATCATGGCCCCTCTGGTGCGGCCGTGCTGATACCGGCCGACGACGTGCTCGTTGTCGACGGCTACCTCGATCCTGACCGGTGCCGGGTCGTCCTCGAAGAGCTCGACTATGTCCTCTGGGGGGACAGCCGAGTGGTCCGAGCCCAAGGTGACGGCGAGATCTTGAGTTTTCGCTCCGACGAGCGCACCAGCCGGTCAACGACCCAGAAGTGGTTCGGCGAGCGCCTCCTGGCGGAACTCACCGTTCTCGAGTCGCGACTGGAGACCGACTTCGGCCCGCCACCGACCTACCTGGAGGAATGGCAGGGCGTGCGCTATCAGCCGGGCGGGCGGTTCGGCCTGCACACCGACGGCGGCCTGTTCGCGGATGACCCCGCCGGTGAGCGCGTGATCACCTTTCTGCTCTGCGTGCAGGCCCCCCACGCCGGCGGCGAGACGTACTTCCCCCGACTGAGCCGCCTCGTCGAGCCTCGCGCGGGCAGGCTCGTCGTGTGGCGCAACCTGTCGGTTGACAACACCGCTAACAGCACGTTCCTGCACGCCTCCACTCCTGTCCGTGAAGGGTCCAAGACCGTCGTCACCACCTGGTCTCGCCAGCGACCCGCACGGGAACCGGCGTAGGAGCCATCATGGCTCGTGCGCCACCGCCAGCGATGGATCGACCGCGCCTGCGAATTGGCGCATGGAACAGTTGCTGCGCGGCCCTCCGGCCGCCCTCTGGGTCAATGGAGCAGCCAACCAACGAGGGCGCAGTTGTACGTCACCGCTGAAACAGCGGCAACGCTGTGGTCATGAGTGACATCACAGGTAACGGCGATCGCGCAGCGGGGCATGCTCGGGCCTTTGCGGTCTCGCCTGCATCCGGACATCCGAGCGCGGTTCGTCGCCCCGGTTCGGCGTCGCTTAGAAGACGGTGTATCCGCCGTCGACGGTGAGCACCGAGCCGGTCATGAAGCTGGACGCGTCACTGGCCAGGAAGACGATCGCGGGCCCGAGCTCGTCGGGCTCGCCGGCCCGCTGTTGCGGGGCGTCCTCGATCCAGTGGCGCTGGAACCGCTCGTCGTCCACCGGCGACATGTCGGTGTGCATGTAGCCGGGCGCGAGGGCGTTCACCCGGACGTTCATCGGCGCCCACTCGGCAGCCAGGCTTCGCGTCAGGTGGTGCACCGCGGCCTTCGAGGCGTTGTATGCGGGCTGCCACTGCGGGCGGTTGACGATGGCGGCGGACATGGACCCGATGTTGACGATCGTGCCGCCACCCGCGTCGATCATGTGACGTCCGAAGACCTGGCTGGCCATCCACACCCCGGTGAGGTTGACGTCGAGCACGGATCTCCACTCCTCGTCCGTGACCTCCAGCGCTGGGCGGTGGACGCACGCTCCCGCGTTGTTCACCAGGACGTCGACCCTGCCGAACCGGTCCACCGACTCCGAGAGGATGCGCTCGAGGTCGGCGCGCACGGTCACATCGCCCGGCACGGTCAGCGTGGGCGCGCCGACCGACTCCAGGGCCGCCGTGGTGTCGGCGGCGGCCGCGGCATCCCGCCCGACCACCACGATGTTCCCGCCGGCCTCGGCCAGGGCGACGGCGAAGGCGCGACCCAGCCCCCGGGTCGAACCGGTCACGACGGCGGTGCGTCCATCCAGTCGGAAGCGATCAAGCACTGGCACGGGCCTGCTCCTCGGTCACATGCGTCCGGCGGATGCCCAACGCTGATGCGTGGAGGGTATAGCCAATGGCCCCGATGCCGTCCACCCCAGGGACTCGCGGGACCCCTGCCGACGCAGGAGGGCGCGCGACGATTACGGTTCAGGCGTGGCGAGGACCGAGGAGCAGCCGGACGAGCAGATCGACGACGCCTTCGAGCGGCTCGTCGGGGAGGGCTCCGAGCGTCTCTCCCGCCCCCTCCGGGCGCTGGTCCCGACGGGGCTGCTCGGCGGCATCGACATCGGCGTGGGCATCCTCGCCTACCTCGTCGTCAAGACCGAGACCGACAACCAGATCCTGGCCGGCATCGCGTTCTCGATCGGCTTCGTCGCGCTGCTCCTGGCCCACAGCGAGCTGTTCACCGAGAACTTCCTCGTCCCGGTCACCGCTGCGGTCGCCGAGAAGGGCCCGTGGCTCGGGCTGGCCCGGCTCTGGGCCATCACCCTGGTCACCAACATCGCCGGGGGCGCACTGACCGTCTGGGTGATCCTCCGGGCCCGGCCGGACCTCGAGCCCGTCGCCCGCGAGACCGGGCTGCACTACGCCGAGCTCGGTGTGAGCCTGCAGAGCTTCCTGCTCGCGGTGCTCGCCGGGCTGGTCATCACGTTGATGACCCGGATGCAGCACTCGACCGACAACCTCGGGGTGCGCATCGTGCCGGCCATCCTCTTCGGGTCGGTGCTGGTCGGCGCCGAGCTCTTCCACTGTGTGCTCGACTCGATCTTCATCATCGGCGCCGCCGTGGCCGGAGCCGACGTGACGGTCGGCCAGTTCCTCGTCGCGCTCGGCTGGTCGGTGCTCGGCAACACCGTCGGCGGCATCGGGCTCGTCACGTTCCTCCGCCTGGTGCGCACCGCCCCCAAGATCGAGGCGGAGCGCCACCAGACGTCCTGACCCGAGCGCGGGCCGCGGTCAGTGGGCGAAGTGGCGGGTGCCGGTGAAGTACATCGTCACGCCCGCCGCCTGAGCCGCCTCCACGACCTCCGCGTCACGCATCGAGCCACCGGGTGCCACGACGGCGCAGACCCCGGCGTCGAGGAGCACCTGGAGCCCGTCGGCGAAGGGGAAGAACGCGTCGGATGCCGCGACCGCGCCCCGAGCGCGGTCCGCACCGGCCCGGGTGACCGCGAGGTGGCACGCGTCCACGCGGTTGACCTGACCCATGCCGATGCCCACCGAGGCGCTGCCCCGGGCGAGCAGGATCGCGTTGGACTTCACCGCGCGCACCGAGCGCCACGCGAACTGGAGGTCGGCGAGCGTCGCGTCGTCGGCCGGGTCGCCCGCGGCGAGGCGCCAGTGCTCGGCGTCGTCGCCCCCCGTGACCGCGCCGTCCTCACCCGTGACGACGGCGTCCACGGCATCCCGCTGCTGCATGAGGAGGCCACCGCTGATCGGACGCGTCTCGACCCCACCCCGAGTCGGCGCCGGGCACTCCATCAGGCGAATGTTCTTCTTGGCGGTGAGCACCTCGAGCGCGTCGGGCTCGAAGGACGGAGCGACAACGACCTCGGTGAAGATGTCGGCGACGGTGCGCGCCATCTCGACGGTGACCGGGAGGTTGGTGGCGATGATGCCCCCGAACGCCGAGACCGGGTCGCAATCGTGCGCCTTGCGGTGGGCGTCGGCGATGTCGGCACCGACGGCGATGCCGCACGGGTTGGCGTGCTTCACGACCGCCACGGTCGGCTGCTCCCCGTGGTCGTGGGCCGCGCGCACCGCGGCGTCGGCGTCGACGTAGTTGTTGTAGGACATCTCCTTGCCGTGCAGCTGGGTGGCCTGCGCCAGCCGCGGCTGCGGCTGGAACCCGTTGGTGTAGAGGGCGGCCCGCTGGTGCGGGTTTTCCCCGTAGCGGAGCACTGAGGCCTTGTCCCACGTGCCACCGACCCAGGCCGGGAAGCCGGTGCCGCCACTGGTGTCGGTGAGGACGCTGCTCATCCACGACGCGACCTGCACGTCGTACGTCGCGGTGTGCACGAACGCCTCCGCCGCCAGCCGGGTGCGCTGCGCGAGGGTGAACCCGCCACTGCGCACGGCATCGAGCACGGTGCCGTATGCCGTGGGGTCGGTGACGACGGCGACGCTCGGGTGGTTCTTGGCGGCGGCCCGGACCATGGAGGGGCCGCCGATGTCGATCTGCTCGACGCACTCGTCGGCCGCGGCACCCGACAGCACGGTCGAGGTGAACGGGTAGAGGTTGACGACGACGAGCTCGAACGCCTCGACCCCGAGCTCGGCGAGCTGCGCCACGTGCTCGGGCTTGCGGGTATCGGCGAGGATGCCGGCGTGCACCCGGGGGTGCAGCGTCTTGACCCGGCCCTCGAGGCACTCCGGGAAGCCGGTGAGGTCCTCGACCCGGGTCACGGGGAGCCCGAGCGACTCGATGAGGGCCGCCGACCCGCCGGTGGAGACCAGCTCGACGCCTGCGTCGTGCAGGCCCCGGACGAGGTCGTCTAGGCCGGTCTTGTCGAAGACCGAGACGAGGGCCCGGCGCACCTGGCGGACGTCCTCGGAGGGACCTGGGGCGGACACGGCGGCGGACATCTGGGCTCCTCGGGGGTCGGGTCGAGCATGCTGTCCGGGGCACCCAGGCGGGCGATGCACCCGGCTCACTCCCCGGTGGTGACCCACCCGCGCCAGTCGTCGGGTCGGAGTCTACCGATCCTCCGCCTCGAGTGCGGAAGTGGTGGCCGGGGCAGCCACTTCCGCACTCGAGGCGGAGTAGGGGGAGGGCGGGAGCGGGGTGGGCCACGAGCCACCGAGCACCCGGTCCACGTCGAGCACGACGACGACCCGCTCGGGGTTCGGGCGCGGCCGGCGGTAGCGCGCGGCGTAGCGCTGCTCGGCGTCGCGCACCGACTCGGCGTCCTCCACCACCCGGGTCGTGCCTTCCAGGGTGACCCACCTGCGACCCTCCACCTGGCTGAGGGCGGCGCGCCGCCCGGCCCGCGCCTGGATCACCTTGGCACTCGTGCGGCCACTGATCACTCGCGCGACCAGAGCCTCGGCGTCCCAGGTGAAGCCCACCGGGACGGCGTGCGGTGAGCCGTCGGCACGGAGGGTGGTCAACGTCGCGAGGTGCCGCTCGGCGATGAACAGCAGGGCCTCGGGAGAGAGGTCCTGCGGGTGCGTGGCCACCCCGGGAGTCTGTCACGGTGGCACGCCGGGCCCGCGGGGCGGCGTCCACCGCGGGCCCGGGCGTGATCAGCCCCCGGTCAGTCCGCCACGGTGAGGTGCACCAGGAAACCCTGCGCGGGCGCCAGCACGGGCAGTGCGAGTCCGACGCCGACCAGGGTGGCGCCCGAGACCACCAGGCCCTCCCGCACGGCGGTCCCCCACCAGGCGGGTGGGCTGGTCTGCACCGTCGCGGGGAGGCCTGCCTCCGGGCGCACGCGCACCCGGTAGGCCCGCTCGACGTCCAGCCCCGGGAGCGGGAGCAGTCCCGGGCTCACTCCCCTACCGGTCGCCACCGAGACGACCGTGAAGACGGCATCCGACCGGTCCGGGGACACGACTCCCCCGACGACCAGCGCCGGGTCCGGGTGGTCCGAGCGCACCACGTCGCCGCTGTGCAACAGGGGTCGGAGCTCGCGATAGAGCCCGGACCAGCGACGGAGGTCCTCGAGCTCGTCACCGGAGCACTGCGTGATGTCCCACTCCAGGCCCGCGTGCCCCTGGAGGGCGAGAAGCATGCGCAGCGACAGGTCGAGATCCCGGTGGGTCGTGTGCGCCCGCGGCGGCCCCACGTGCGACCCCATCCGCTCCGGTGGCACGAGCAGGCCGGTCCACCGCTGGATCGCGACCCGCTCAAGGGCGTCGTTGCAGTCCGAGGTCCAGACCCGGTCGGTGCGCGCCAGCACTCCGAGGTCCACGCGCGCGCCGCCGCTGGAGCAGGACTCGATCTCGAGGCCCGGGTGGCGCTCCCGCAGGGCGTCGAGGAGCCGGTAGGTCGCCCGGGTCTGAGCGGCGACGGCCGCCCGGTCGGTGCCCGCCCCGTCCGTGCGGACCGCCTCGTGCAGGTCGCGGTTGTGGTCCCACTTGATGAAGTCGATGTCGTACTGCGCGACAAGGGTGCTGATGGCCGCCAGCACGTGGTCGAAGGCCCGTGGGTTGGCGAGATCGAGCACGTGCTGCTGGCGCGAGGGGAGCGGTGGCCCCGCAACCGGGCCCAGGACCCAGTCGGGGTGGGCGCGCACCAGGTCGGAGTCGAGGTTGACCATCTCGGGCTCGAACCAGAGCCCGAACTCCATGCCCAGTCCCTTGACGTGGTCCACGAGCGGCGCAAGCCCCTGCGGCCACACCTCGTCCGAGACCACCCAGTCCCCCAGCCCGCGCAGGTCGTCGCGGCGGCTGCCGAACCACCCGTCGTCGAGCACGAACCGCTCCACACCGATCGAGGCCCCCACGTCGGCGAGCCGTCTCAGGTGCTCGAGGTCGGTCTGGAAGTAGACCGCCTCCCACGTGTTGAGCACGAGGGGCCGCGGGCTGGTGCGGTAGCACGGTTGCGCGCGCTGGTGGCGCACCAGGGAGCGGGTCAGCCCGTCGAGCCCGTGGCCGGAGTGGACGAACACCACGGGGGGCGCGGTGTAGGTCTCGCCGGGGCCGAGCCGCACCTCTCCGGGAGCGAGCGCCTCACCGCCGCCGAGCACCGACGCGTGCCCGCCAGCACCCTCTGGAAGTCGCTCGACGAGGTGGTCGTGGTTGCCGCTCCACGCAACGTGAGCGGCCCAGACCTCGCCGGAGCGGAAGCCGAAACCCGCTGTGCCGCAGACCATGAGGAGCGTGGCGTCGTGCCCGGTGCGGCCGCGCCGGCCGGTGCGCAGCCACGTCCCGTCCGAGAGCGCGTGTCGCTGTGGAGACCGTTCGCGACACCAGCGCCCGGTGAGGTCGAGCACCTCATCGGCTCGGGTGGGCAGGGGCAGGACCGCCGGCAGGGCACCGACGTCGAGGGGCTCGCCCTCGGAGGCGATGCTCGTCAGAGTGTTCTGCACCACGAGCACCCCGTGCTCGTCCATCGTGAAGCGGATCTCCGCCTCCACCTGCACGTCGGATGCCGTGGCCCGCACCACCGCGCTGGGTCCGTCGCCCTCGATCGTGGCCGCCCACCGGGGGGCCGCGTGACCACCCGCCCGGTGACCGGCATACCCGGGCGTGCCGAGCCAGCCCTCCCCCGACGTGGGGAGCACGCTGAGCCGCCACGGCGCGTCGAGGGCGTTGTGCGGCACCGGGGCCGCGGTGACCACGGGGAGGTCCGCGAGCGCGGCATCCGGCAGGTCGGCACCCCAGTGCGCGACCCACGGGAGACCGCCCGCGTCCTGGACCAGGCCGAGGGCGGACCCACCCCCACGGAGGGTGACGGTGGTCATCCCTTGGTCGACCCCAGGGTCAGCCCCGACACGAACTGCTTCTGGAGCGCGAAGAACACGACGAGGACGGGAAAAGCGACGATGATCGACCCCGCGGCGACGAGGTTGGTGTCGGCGAAGAACTGACCGCGGAGGTTGTTCAGAGCGCTCGTCACCGGATACTTGTCGCCCCGGGAGAGGAGCACCGTGGCCCAGAAGAACTCGTTGTAGATCCAGGTGACCTGCAGGGTCGCGAGGGCCGCGAGGGCGGGCCTCACCAGGGGCATCGTCAGCTGCCAGTACTGGCGCCAGATGCTCGCGCCGTCCAGCTCCGCGGACTCGTAGATCTCGTAGGGCAGCGTCTTCATGTAGTTGCTCAGGACGAAGGTGCAGAAGCCCAGCTGGAAGGCGGTGTTCACGAGGATCAACGCCCAGAAGCTGTTGAGCATCGTCCCGCTCTCGCTCATGAAGGTGGGGAGCGGGATCTCGCGGAACATCCGGAACACGGGGATGAGGAGGGCCTGGGGCGGCAGCAGGTTGGCGGCCAGGAAGATCCCGAGCAGGGTGAGGTTGAAGCGGTAGGAGAACCTCGCGAGCACGAAGGCGAGCAACGAGGACAGGAAGAGCGTCAGGGCGACGGCCGGCACCGTGATGAGCAACGAGTTCTTGAGGTGCAGCCCGAAGTTCCCACGACTCCACGCCTCCTGGTAGTTGTGCAGCGTCCATCCACCGAAGGAGAGGTACCCGTTGGTCTGGGTGTACGAGTAGTCACGGAAGGAGTTGTAGAGGGCCCACAGGAGCGGGAAGAGCCACACGATCGCCAGGATCATCATGATGACGGTAGCGACCGTCCCTCGCCGGCGGTTGATGACCCCGCCGCCGCTCGTGCTCCTGCGCGCCGTCGCGGCCTTCCTGGCCGGGGGTGCTGGGGCTGTGGTGGCGCTCATCCGCGCTCCTCCCGGAAGACGATCCGCAGGTAGATGGTGATGAACACCGAGGAGATGACCATCATGATGACGGCGAGCGCCGAGCCGAACCCGTACCTCGTGGCCTCGCCGATGACGTTCTGCGAGACCAGGGCCGAGATGAGCTCGAGCCCGTTGCGCCCCTTGTTGATGATCCACACGAGGTCGAAGGCCCGCAGGGACTCGATGACGACGATGACGAGCACGATGAGGTTGATCGGCCGCATCACCGGGAAGATCACGTGGAAGAAGGTCTTCACCTCGCTGGCGCCGTCGACGGCCGCTGCCTCACGCAGCGACGCGTCGACGCCCTTGAGCCCGGCCAGGTAGATGAGCATGATGTAGCCGGTGTGCCTCCACGCCGTGGCCACGAGGACCGCCCACAGGTTGACGTCGGGGTCTCCGTACCAGTCGATGTTCGTCCCGAAGACCTGGTTGATGAGCCCTTGGTCCGTGGAGTAGAACAGCTGCCAGATGAAGCCGACCAGCGCCATCGACAACACCACCGGTAGGTAGAACGCGGTCTGGTAGAACCGGCTCCCCCACATCTCGCGGTCGAGGATCACGGCCAGCAGCATGCCGAAGATGGTCGGCAGCACGAAGAGGAAGACCAGCCAGATCAGGTTGTTCTGGATCGCCGGCCAGAACGGCGGGTAGATGGTCGCGATGTCCTTGAAGTTCTGCGTCCCGACCCACTCGATCCCACTGAGCTTGAAGCCGTTCCACCTCGTGAAGGACAGGAGGACGGACGCGACTGCAGGCAGCCAGACCAGCCAGACGACGAGCACCGTCGGGACCCCGATCATCGCCGCGATGACCAGCCGGTCCCGGGTTCCTCGGCGCTTCTCGACCCGGCGCGTGCTCGTGTTCTTCTTCTTGTTCTGCCGTCGTGTGGTCGTGGTCATGGTCGCTCCCCGGTGGGCACTGCGGTCAGCCGAGGATGGACGCGGCCTGCTGCTGGATGGACGCCGTGATGCGGTCGATGTCGTTCGGGTTCTTGAGGAAGTCCTGCAGGGATGCCGTGATCACCGTGTTCGCGAGGTCGGCGTTGGTGTCGCGGTCGAGGAACTGGGCGATGGACTTCGCGTTCTGGACGACCTCGACGGACTTCTTCTGCAGGGCGCCGTACTTCTCGGTGCTCGCGCCCGAGTTCGCCGCGATGAACGGGGCCGAGGCACCGTTGTTGCCGGCGTCGGCCGCTTCGGCGGTGCCCAGCCAGCTGATGAACGCCTTGGCGGACTCCTCGTCGGAGGTGCCCGACGCCACGCAGAACCCGTCGATCGGCGCGTCGAGGGCGTCGGCGCCGATGCTGGCGTCGAGCTCGGGGAAGGTGAAGAAGTCGAGGTCGTCCTGGGTCTCGGTGGGGACCCCGTCGACGACGAAGGTGCCCAGGAGGTACATCCCGCACTCCCCCTTGGCCATGGAGGTCGCCGCTTCCTGCCAGGTGCGCCCGAGAGCGTTCTCCTGGTGGTAGGGCAGCAGGGTCTTCCAGGTCTCGAAGACCTTCTTGACCTCGGGGCTGTCCCACTTCTGCTCGCCCTTGCACAGCCCGATGTGGAAGTCGTAGCCGTTGAGGCGCATGTTGAGGATGTCGAAGGTCCCCATCGGGGCCCAGGCGTCCTTGGCGGCGAAGGCGAAGGGGGTGATCTTCTTGCCCTGCATGTCCTCCATCAGCGCGGTGAGCTCGTCCATGGTCTTGGGCTCGGCCCAGCCGTTCTTCTCGAACACCGACTTGCGATAGAAGACGGCCCACGGGTAGTAGCTGACCGGGACGAAGTACTGCTTGCCGTCGGGCGCCGTGGCCGACTGCTTGAAGGCGTCGCCCAGACCGTCGATGGGCCAGACGTCGCTGATGTCCGCGATGACGCCGTTCTCGGCGAACTGGGCCATGCGGAAGCCGGCGAACCAGGTGAACACGTCGTCGGGGGTGCCCTGGAGATAGGTGTTGATGCTCTCCTGGAAGGTGTTGTGGTCCACCGCGTTGGGCGAGACCGTCACTCCGGCCTTCTTGGCGTAGGCGTCGGCCATCGCCTGGAGGCGCTCGTAGGCAGGACCCGAGCCCTTGGCCTCGTTCATCCCGAACTTCACGTTCCCGGCCTTGGGCGTCGAGCCGCCGCTCGCACCGCCCGAGGAGGTCGAGGCGTCGTCACCGCAGGCCGCGAGGACGGACGGGGCTCCGAGGAGTGCGCCGGCACCCAGGGCGCCTCGCAGCAGGTTCCTACGGTTGACCCCACTGACAGAGGTGGGAACGATGCTGGCGAGAGGGGTGTCGCGCGGGGCCGGGCGTGCCATGGGTGTCTCCTTTGACTGATGGCGGGTTCTGACATATTCGACCAGAAACAAACACTGTGCGTGCGAGTCTCACCTCCCGGATCCCCACCTGTCAAGAGGTCTCGTGGCGCCGTTGTCGCCTTGTTACCAAGTCGAGTTCCGCTCCAGCATGCCGGGGCAAGCCCCTTGACTGAACCATCGGCCCGGATGGTTCAGCGGTGACCTCCATCATCGGTGATGTTCATTTGTGTTGATACCTGTTGACAATCACCGGTCAGACACAAGACACTGACGCCCATGCGTCAATGGCCCGACGACAGGATCGCCTTCGGTGGCGACTACAACCCCGAGCAGTGGCCGCGCGCCGTCTGGGACGAGGACATGCGCCTGATGACGGCGGCCGGCGTGAGCTTCGTGTCGCTGGGGATCTTCTCCTGGTCCTGGCTCGAGCCGTCCAAGGGCGAGTACACCTTCGAGTGGCTCGACGAGATCATGGACCTGCTCCACGCCCACGGCATCGCCGTGGACCTGGCCACCGCGACGGCGACGCCCCCGCCCTGGCTCTCCTCGGCATACCCCGAGATCCTGCCCGTCGACCGCGAGGGCCGCACTCTGTGGCCCGGCAGCCGGCAGGCGTGGTGCCCGTCCTCCCCCCTCTACCGCGAGATGGCCCTGGGGCTGACCGACCGGCTCGCCGCCCGCTACCACGACCACCCGGCGCTGGCCATGTGGCACGTGTCCAACGAGTACGCCTGCCACAACCTGCCCTGCTACTGCGAAACCTGCGCCGTGATGTTCCGCCGCTGGCTCGAGCGCCGCCACGACAGCCTGGACGCGCTGAACGACGCGTGGGGCACGGCGTTCTGGAGCCAGCGCTACACCGCGTGGGACGACATCCTCCCGCCGCGGATCACGACGACGTTCAACAACCCGACCCACGTGCTCGACTACACCAGGTTCGGCTCGGACACCCTGCTCGACTTCTACCTCGCCGAGCACGAGGTGATCCGCCGGCACTCGACCGACGTGCCCGTCACGACCAACTTCATGACGGTCAGCGGGTTCCGGCTGCTGGACTACCACTCCTGGGCCCCCCACCAGGACGTCGTCAGCACCGACCACTACATCGTCGACGCCCTCGATCACCCGCGGGCCGAGCTGTCCTTCTCGGGTGACCTCACCCGCGGCATCGCGGGTGGCCGACCCTGGATGCTCATGGAGCACTCGACCAGCGCTGTGAACTGGCAGCCCGTCAACCCGGCCAAGCTCCCGGGCCAGACCATCCTGGACTCCCTGACCCACGTCGCTCGCGGCGCGGACGACCTGGGATTCTTCCAGTGGCGCCAGACCCGAGCGGGCTCGGAGAAGTTCCACTCGGCGATGGTGCCGCACGCCGGCGAGGACAGCGCCCGGTTCCGCGAGGTGTGCGAGCTGGGCGCCATCGCCGGCCGTCTCGGCGAGCTGCGCGGGTCCCTGGTCGACGCCGACGTAGCCATCCTCTGGGACTACGAGTCCGAGTGGGCGGTGGCCGGGCCCTGCATGCCGTCGGCCAACCTGGACTACGTCACGGCCGCACACACCGTGCACCGGCTGCTGCGCGACCGCGGGATCACCTGCGACGTCGTGCACCCCGACGCCGACCTCTCCGGCTACGCCGTGGTCGTCGTCCCCACCCTCTACCTCGTGTCCGACGCCCAGGCGGATGCCGTGCGCGGGGCCGCCGAGGCGGGCGCCCACGTGCTCGTCACCTACTTCTCCGGCATCAGCGACCGTGACGACCACGTGCGCCTCGGCGGCTACCCGGGGGCCTTCCGCGACCTCCTGGGGGTGCGCGTCGAGGAGTTCTTCCCCCTCCGCCTCGGCGAGGTGGTCGCGCTCTCCGGCGGCGGCGGCGGATCGCAGTGGAGCGAGGATGCCGCCGCCGTGGACGCAGAGGTCGTCCATGCGTATGCCGGCGGCCCCCTGAGCGGGCGCCCGGCCGCGACCCGCCGAGCGATTGGCGACGGTGTCGCGTGGTACCTCGGGACCCTCCCGGACGACGACACCCTGGGGGCACTCCTCGATCGGGTCATCACCGAGGCCTCGGTCCAGCCCGCGGCCGAGGTGCCGGTGGGTGTGGAGGTCGTCCGGCGCAGTGCTGGGGCCCAGGGGTGGCTCTTCGTGCTCAACCACACCGCCGAGCCCTGCGAGGTCTCCGTGACGGGTCACGACCTCGTCGCGGACGCCTCCGTGGGCCCCACGCTCACCCTCGCCGCGCACACCGCCGCGGTGGTCCGAGAGACCTGACCGTGCTCGCCAGCCAGCGCCGCGCAGCCATCCTCGCCATCGTCGAGGAGGCCGGTGCAGTGCGGGTCTCCGAGCTCGTCGAGCAGCTCGGGGTCTCCGACATGACCGTGCGGCGGGACATCGAGCGGCTGGACGGCGACGGCCTCCTCGAACGGGTTCACGGCGGCGCGCTGGCCGTGCTGCCCCGCGCCACGGATGAGCCGGGGTTCACCGCGAAGTCCGGTCTGATGACCGGAGCCAAGCAGGCCATCGCCGCCGCCGCCGCGGCCCGCGTCGAGCCCGGCGCGACGATCGGCATCTCCGCCGGCACGACGACCTACGAGTTCGCCGGGGCGATCCGCAACATCCCGCGGCTGACGGTCGTCACGAACTCGGTCCCCGTGGCCCAGCTGCTCCACGAGTCCCCCGGCGCCGAGCACGTCGTCGTCCTCACCGGCGGGGTGCGCACGCCGTCGGACGCGCTGGTCGGTCCGGTCGCCGTCACCGCACTCGAGGGCCTGCACGTCGACCGGCTCTTCCTCGGGGCCCACGGCATCGACCGCGCGGCCGGGCTGACCACCCCCAACCTCGTCGAGGCCGAGACCAACCGCGCCCTGGTGCGCGCCAGCCGCTCGGTGTCCGTCCTCGCCGACCACACGAAGGTCGGGATCGTCGGCCTGTCGACCTTCATGCAGCTCTCCGAGGTCGACACACTCATCACCGACTCGGGCATCACCGCCCGGGCGCGGGCGGTGCTCGAGGAGTCCGTGGAGCACCTGGTGCTCGCCGACTCCCCCACTGTCATGCCGGTGGGTGGCCGGGCCGGCGGCAGGGTGGGGGACGCCGGATGAGGACCGAGACCATGGCGCGACGCACCGCGACCCGGCTCGCGGACGGGCGGGAGATCATCTACTACGACGACACCCCCGACGCGCCGCCCCGCACGGTCAGGGACGCGCGGGACCTCGGCCCGCGGGCCACGGCCGGTCACATCCGCTTCGACGCCCTGGTCGGTGACTGGGTCGCGGTTGCCGGGCACCGGATGAACCGCACCTTCCTGCCACCGCGCACCGAGTGCCCGCTCTGCCCCACGGGTCGCGCGTCCCTCCCGTCGGAGGTGCCGGACGCGGCATACGACGTGGTGGTCTTCGAGAACCGCTTCCCCTCCTACGCGCCGGTGGCCGACACCGGCGCGGAGGGCGACGGGCCGTTTCGGTCGGGACCGGCGCTCGGCCGCACCGAGGTCGTGTGCTTCACCAGTGACCACGAGGCGAGCTTCGCCTCCCTCCCCGCGTGGCGCGTGCGCACCGTCATCGACGCTTGGGCGGACCGCACCGCCACCCTCCAGGCCGACGCCGACGTCGAGCACGTCTTCTGCTTCGAGAACCGCGGGCAGGAGATCGGCGTGACCCTGCACCACCCGCACGGCCAGATCTACGGCTACCCCTACGTGCCGTCCCGCACGCGCGAGATCCTCGACCGGGCGCGGGAGCACCACACCGCGACCGGGCGGCTCCTCGGGGCCGACATCCTCGCCGCGGAGGCGGCCGACGGATCCCGGGTCGTGCTGAGCACGGAGCACTGGACGGCCTACGTCCCGTTCGCCGCCCGGTGGCCGCTCGAGGTGCACGTGGCCCCCCACCGGGACGTCCCCGACCTCGTGGCGCTGGACGGTGCCGAGCGTGACGACCTCGCGATGCTCTACCTCGACCTGCTGGCCCGGCTCGATCGCTACCACCTCGACGAGGACGGGTCGCCGCTCGCCCTCCCCTACATCGCCGCATGGCACCAGGCGCCCACCCGGGTCGGGCGCGACGTCTCCCGCCTGCACCTCCAGGTGATGTCGGTGCTGCGCGGGCCCGGCAAGCTGAAGTACCTCGCCGGGTCCGAGAGCGGGGTGGGCGGGTGGGTCAACGACGCCCACCCCGAAGCCGTCGCGGCGAGGCTTCGGGCGCTGGCCTGACCGGTCAGCGCCGTCCGGCCTCGGTCGCCACCGGCTGGCCGGGCTCCTGGAGGGCCGGCACGCCGAGGTCGCGCTTGAGGTAGGTGTAGGGGAAGGTCGAGCCGATGACCTGCCAGCCCTCGTCGCTGACGTCCTTCACCCGCCGGCGCAGCATCGAGACCCGGCGGTGCTCCCACTGCGAGTCGGTGTGCACGACCCGGTGGAAGAAGGGCCCGAACTCGACGCTGTGCCAGCCGTAGCGGCCCGCGAGCGCGAGCTCCTTCATCTCGTCGAAGGAGGTGACCGGCCCGAGGATGCGCTCGCCCGGGTCGAGGGCGCCGGTGGTCGGCCCCGCGACCGCGAACCGCTTCTGCGCGGCCTGCTTGCTCATGCCCAAGGTGCTGCCGATCGCCGCCCACGTCGCTCCGGAGGACCGGGCGGCGACCACCGAGTCGTGCAGCAGTCGCCGGGCCTGGGCCTCGACCTCGGAGGCCACGGTGATCAGCCGCAGGTAGTCCCCGACGTCCTCCGGCTCGGCACTGGCCACGAGGACGCCGATCGCCTCGGCCAGCGCCTCACTGGTCGGGCCGGTGTCCGGGTGGTCAGTGGCCATCGCGCGAGGGCTGGTGGGCGGTGTCCACGCCCTGGACGTCCTCCGACGGACGCCACCCGCCGGGCCTGCGGCGCATCAGCGTCGACGCGGCACCGACGAGGGCGACCATGACGACCACACCGGCGATCTGGAGCCAGCGCGGAGGATCGGTGAAGGTCAGCAGCAGGCCGAGGAACGGCACCACCAGGAGGAGGCTGTATCCGGTGTTCCATGTCGTGCGGGGGTCTGAGGTGTTCATAGGTCAACCATAGGTTGACGTGGCGCTGTGAGTCAACCAGAGGTTGACGCCCGAGCCCGGCGCCGTCAGCGCGGCGGAAGCTGCTGGAGCGCCCAGGCGTTGCCGTCGGGGTCGCTGAAGGTGACGAACCGCCCCCAGGCGAGCTCCTCGACCGGCGTGACGTCCACGCCCCGCGCCGACAGCTCGGCGTGGGCGGCGTCGGCATCGGCCACGACGACCTGCAGGCCGTGCACCGACCCCGGCGCGGTGTCGACCAGCCCCTCCCCGAACGCGATGGAGCAGGCCGACCCCGGCGGGGTGAGCTGGACGAAACGGAGGTCCTCGGAGACGCGGTGGTCGTGGTCGACCACGAAGCCGACCTGGTCGGCGTAGAAGGCCTTCGCCCGGTCCACGTCGGACACCGGAAGGATGATCAGCTCGATCTTGTAGTCCATGACGCGACGTTAGCCGCGCCCACCGACAGCCGATCAAGTCAGCCGGGGTCGCTCCGAAGGTCAGCCCCGCGGGCGAGGGTTCAGACGTCCACGGTCAGCAGCACCTCCTCCGGCACGGTCACGAAGTGGTGCGGCGAGGGCCCCGCCAGAACCAGACCTGCCCGGTGACCTGGAGCTCCATCGCGGGGCCTTGGTTCAGCGCTCGGTCGCCGGGTTCGCCGCCCAGGAGCGGTCCGCCGCAAGCGCCGACACGACGTCTACCACCATCGCCCGCTCGACCACCTTGATCCGCTCGTGCAACGACTCCACGGTGTCGCCGACCTCGACGAGCACCGCACGCTGGTCGAGGATCGGCCCGGTGTCGACCCCGGCGTCCACCCAGTGGCAGGTGCACCCCGTGACCCGCACCCCGTGCGCCAGCGCGTCGCGCACCCCATGGGCCCCGGGGAAGCTGGGCAACAGCGCCGGATGGGTGTTGACCACGCGCCGCGCCCGCAGCACCGCGGGGCCGAGCACCTTCATGAACCCCGCCGACACGACGAGATCGGGTGACGCCTCGGACACCTGACGCTCCAGATCGCAGTCCCAGTCCGCGCGGGTGGCGTAGTCCGGCACCCGGCACACGAACGTCGGGATGCCGCGCGCCTCGGCGCGCTCCACACCACCGGTGCCGTCACGGTCGGCGCCGACCCCGACGACGCCGAACGGGGAGCCCTCCTCCTGGGCGGCGTCGAGCAGGGCCTGGAGGTTGGTGCCCGAGCCGGACACCAGGACCACGAGACGCAGGGGCGCCCGCGTCATCGGCGAAGTCGCCAGGCGTCACGGACGACGGTGGCCAGGGCCCCGACCAGGAGCTCGACGAAGAGAGCCATGGTGAGCAGGGCCGCGGGCGCCCCCACGGAGGCGAGGCGGTACTGGCCGAGCGAGCCCCCGGCGAGCGCATCGAGGGCTCCGATCGTCACCGCGCAGACGAGGCACGCCGCGGCCGCGACCGAGGCCTTGGTGCGCAGCCGGGACAGCCGGGCCACGGCATCCAGGGAGCGGCGGCCGACCCAGGCCCCGACCCCGACGACGACGAGCACGCACAGCGGGGTGAACCACGGGAAGGAACGGGGCTGGGGAAGGCCAGCGAGGACAGGGACCAGCGGCATCAGGCCGCCCGTCGAGCCACCCCAGCTCGTGGTCGCGCCGTCGACGACCTGGAATCCCGGGCCGGCCAGGAAGGAGACCGCCCACAGGGCGAGGTTCGGGAGGGCGGACAGCTGGGCCACGGCCAGGATCGCCGAACCGAGACCCCCCGCGGCGAGCGTGCCCTGGACGCTGGTGACGTCCCCCCAGGACAGGGCCACCATGAGCAGGACGAGGAGCACGCCGATCCCGACGAGTGCCGCGGCGCCCCGCAGCCCGGCACGAAACCCTCGGCGCAGGGCGTCCGGCACCCGCGATGTGCCCAGGCGCGGGCCGAGGACGTCGGGGTCCTCCGCGACAACCGGGCGCAGCGCGAGCGACACGCCGGCGAGAGGGACGAGCACCGCGGGGAGCAGCAGCGAGAGCAGGGCCACCCCGAAGGCGCCCGTTCCGGTGAGCCAGGCGCCCAGTGCGACCACCACGGCATACCCGCCCCACCACGCACCGAGGGTCGCGGCGAGTGGGCCCGGGAGGAGCCCGCGCCAGTGCGCGCCGTCGGTCGACACGTCGACCATCGCCTCGCGGGCGCCGCGGCGCGCGATGACGACGAGCAGCGCGAGACCGAGGAGGGGGACGAGCGAGATCGTCACGGCGCCGCTGGTGAGGTGGGCGCCGCCGGCGAGCAGCCACAGCGACGCACCCGTGCCCGCGGCATCCCACACCGACCCCGTGGCTCTCGGCGCCATCGCCCAGGCGAGCACCGCAGGGATGACGAGGACGAGCGCCGATGTCACACCGGTGCCCAGACCCGCGAGCAGCCCGCGCAGCCAGGGGCGGCCCGAGAGCGGCGTCGAACCCGTGGGGGCCTCGTCGTGGTCCTCGCCCCCGGGGAGGGCGGAACGCAGGCGGTCGATGACGGTCATCGCCGCCCAGTCTGCGACACGGGGGGCCTCCGGCGTCCGAGCAACGCCGAGGCGGAACGGATTTCGTCGGGTTCGCGGACGCCGAGACCCCGGAAGCCCCGGCGAGACACGAGAACTCCTCCCTTGCCTCACCAGGGGTTTCGGGGTGACCCCGAAACCCCCGGCGGGAGGGTCAGGCGTTGAGGCCGCGCATGATCTCGCGCATCAGGTCCGCCGTGGCCGAGGGGGTCTTGCCGACCTTGACCCCTGCGGCCTCGAGCGCCTCCTGCTTGGCCGCCGCGGTGCCGGCCGAGCCCGACACGATCGCACCGGCGTGGCCCATGGTCTTGCCCTCGGGTGCGGTGAAGCCCGCGACGTAGCCGACGACCGGCTTGGTGACGTGGTCCTTGATGTAGGCCGCGGCGCGCTCCTCGGCGTCGCCGCCGATCTCCCCGATCATGACGATGGCGTCGGTGTCGGGGTCGTTCTCGAACGCCTCGAGGCAGTCGATGTGGGTGGTACCGATGATCGGGTCACCGCCGATGCCGACGGCCGAGGAGAAGCCGAACTCCCGCAGCTCGTACATCATCTGGTAGGTCAGGGTGCCCGACTTCGACACCAGCCCGATGCGCCCGGGCCCGGCGATGTTGGCCGGGATGATGCCCGCGTTGGCCTGTCCGGGGCTGATCAGCCCGGGGCAGTTCGGGCCGACGATGCGCGTCGTACCGGCGCTCACCGAGTGCGCGTAGAACTCCGCGGCGTCCTTCACGGCGATGCCCTCGGTGATGACGACGGCGAGCGGGATGGCCGCGTCGATCGCCTCCACCACGGCGGACTTCGCGAACGCAGGCGGCACGAAGATCACCGAGACGTTGGCGCCGGTCGCCTCGATGGCCTCGGCCACCGTGCCGAAGACCGGCACGGTCACACCGCCGTCGAAGTCGACGCTGGTGCCGGCCTTGCGCGGGTTGACCCCGCCCACGATCGCGGTGCCGGAGGCCAGCATCCGCTGGGTGTGCTTCATGCCCTCTGAGCCGGTCATGCCCTGGACGATGACCTTGGAGCTGTCGTCGAGAAAGATTGCCATGTCTGTTGTCTCCGGCCTTTCAGTTCGCGGCCGAAGCCAGTTCGGCGGCCTTGCGGGCCGCGCCGTCCATGGTCTCTTCGATGCTCACCAACGGGTGGTTGGCCTCGGCGAGGATGCGCCGGCCCTCCTCGACGTTGTTGCCGTCGAGCCGCACGACGAGCGGCTTGGTCGCCTCGTCACCGAGGGCCTGGAGCGCACCGACGATGCCGTTGGCCACCGCGTCGCACGAGGTGATGCCTCCGAAGACGTTGACGAACACCGACTTCACCTGCTCGTCACCGAGGATGATGTGCAGCCCGTCGGCCATCACCTGCGCCGAGGCGCCGCCGCCGATGTCGAGGAAGTTCGCCGGCTTGGGTGACCCCGGGAACTCCTCACCGGCATACGCGACGACGTCCAGGGTGCTCATCACCAGCCCGGCACCGTTGCCGATGATGCCGACCGACCCGTCGAGCTTGACGTAGTTGAGGCCCTTCTCCTTGGCCGCCGCCTCCAGCGGGTCGGCCGCGGCCTTGTCCTCCAGGGCCTCGTGGTCCGGGTGGCGGAAGTCGGCGTTGGCGTCGAGCGTGACCTTGCCGTCGAGGGCCACGATGTCGCCGTCCTCCGTCTTGACGAGCGGGTTGACCTCGACGAGCGTCGCGTCCTCCTCGCGGTAGACCGTCCACAGGCTCTGGAGCACGGGCACGACCTTCGCGGCGGTGTCGGCGTCGAAACCCGCGGCGTCGACGATCTCGCGGGCCTTCGCCTCGTCGACGCCCACGTTGGGGTCGACCGGCACCCGGGCGAGGGCCTCCGGTCGCTCGACGGCGAGCTGCTCGATCTCGACGCCACCCTCGACGCTGCACATCGCGAGGTAGCTGCGGTTGGCGCGGTCGAGCAGGATCGAGACGTAGTACTCCTCGGCGATGCGGGCGCCCTGGGCGACCATCACCTGGTGGACCGTGTGACCCTTGATGTCCATGCCGAGGATCGCGCGGGCGTGCTCCTCGGCCTCCTCGGCGCTCTTCGCGACCTTCACGCCGCCCGCCTTGCCGCGGCCACCGGTCTTGACCTGCGCCTTCACGACCGTCACCCCGCCACTGGCCGTGCCGATCCGCTCCGCGGCCGCTCGGGCCTCCTCGGGCGTCGTGGCGACTGCCCCTCCGAGCACGGGCACACCGTGCTTCTCGAACACGTCACGGGCCTGGTACTCGAAGAGATCCACGAGGCGATCCGTCCTCACACTGTCGATGGTGACCGGGAAGTCCGTCCGCAGGGGAGCCTAACGGTGGCGGGCCCTCCGCGTCCCATCCGGAGCGTCCCGCGGACCGATTACCCCGCCCCCAGCGCTGTTCGTGCCCCCATCGGATGCCGGGCAGCCGGTCGGAACGCCCCGCCCCGGCGGCCCCTGCGCCGTACAGTGAAGCGGCCATGGCGTCACCCACCCGGCCGAGCGCCGACGATCCCGGCGAGGCACCTGCACCGGAGCAGGCCTCGGTGCTGGACCACGCCCGCGATGTCGCCACCACGGCGGTCGCCCTCGTGCTCGACCCCGCGGTCCTCGCGGGTGGGTTGGTCGAGGCCGCCTGGATGGCCGCGCACGTCGCGACGTGGCCCCTCGGCCTGATCGGCGGGAGGGGGCGGCGGCGGGACGTGGCGTACCGCGTCGAGCACCTGCCCCCTGTGCAGCGCGGCCTGCTGGTGTCCGACGTGGAGGCAGCGGGGACGCCGATCCTCCTGGTGCACGGCATCGTCAGCAACCGCTCGATCTTCACCCTGCTGCGTCGTGGCCTGACCCGTCGCGGCTTCTCCAACGTCTTCGCCATGAACTACGCCACCGTCCTGACCGACGTCCGTGCTGCCGCGGCCGGGCTGGCCTTCGAAGTCGAGACGATCGTGGAGGAGACGGGGTTCGAGCGGATCCACATCATCGGGCACAGCCTCGGCGGGCTCATCGCCCGCTACTACGTCACCCGTCTCGGCGGCGATGCGCGGGTGCACACGCTCGTGACGTTGGGCAGCCCGCACACCGGGACGTACACGGCATACGCCGTCCCGACCCGGCTGATGAAGCAGATGCGACCCGGCAGCGCGCTGATGCGCGAGCTCGCGAGGCCGGTGCGCGGATGCCGCACCCGGTTCATCTCCTACTGGTCCGACAGCGACGCGGCGATCGTGCCGCAGCGGTCGGCGGCCCTGCGGCACCGCGACCTCGCCGCCCGGAACATCGCCCTCCACGGTGCCGGCCACCTCACCCTCCCCATGCTCGGAGAGGTCGTCCACGGCATCTCCAGCGCCCTGGCCCACCTGGACGCCCAGGGCGGCACCGTGCGGTCCGGCGTGACCCCCCTGACCCGCGACGAGTGACGCTGCTCCGGGGCGTCCAGCATGTGATCGGGGTCGAGAGCACCACGAACCTGCAGGTCAGAAGCGGGGGAGCAGCCCACCTGAGAACCCTGTCCACAGACTCACAGGTCGAACTTTGTGTCACGGAATGGTCACGGTACCGTGTACCAGCCCCACCACCCCCCTGATGAGGTAACCCCTGTCGTGACTTCCCCGTCGTATCACGGACGCCACCATGCCCCCCGCAGTTCCGAGGGTCATCGTGGTCTCCGTGTCCCCCGCGCCTTCACCTCAAGTTTCGTGCTGCCCACCGTGGCGGCCGGTGCGCTCGTGCTGACCGCGACCGGGGCCTCCGTCGCGGAGTCCGCACCCCTGGCCCCGCTGACCCTCGACCTCTCGGCGCCGCAGTCCGAGATGGCGCGCACGCAGCAGGCCGCCAACGACGAGATGGTCACCGAGCTGGCGCTGCGCCGGCAGGATGCCTCGATGCAGACCGCCGCCCTCGCGGGGCGCGCGGAGGCGAAGGTGAAGGCGGCCCGGGCCGCCAAGCGCAAGGCCCTGTTGGCGAAGAAGGCCGCCGCCAAGGCCGCGGAGGCCGCCGCGAAGGCCGCCGCCAAGGCCGAGCGCGAGGCGAAGCAGTGGGTCCGGCCCATCAAGGTCTGGCACAAGACCTCGAACTTCGGATGGCGCTGGGGCAAGACGCACGACGGCATCGACCTCGGTGCGCCGACCGGGACCCCGCTGTACGCCATGTCCGAGGGTCGGGTCATCGGGTCGTTCTTCGACTCCAGCTTCGGCAACAAGGTCGAGATCCAGTACTGGGACGGCAGCATCTCCTGGTACGGCCACATGAGCAAACGTGTCGTCAGTGAGGGCCAGACCGTCAGGCCCGGTGAGCTCGTGGGTCTCGTGGGCAACACCGGGCACTCCTTCGGGTCGCACCTGCACTTCGAGATGCAGCAGACCACCGAGCACGACACCCCCATCGCTCCCGAGCCGTGGCTGCGCTCCAAGGGCCTGCTCTGATCCCTCGCTCAGCGCCCGGCCTCAGCTGAGGTTGCGGTACTTGCGAGTGCACAGGACCCCGAAGAGGAGCCCGATCCCGACGGTCCAGGCAAGGGAGAGCAGCACCAGGCTCGTGGTGTCGGACCCCCCGAGCAAGGCCGCCTGCTGCTCCGGGGTCGCCGTGTCCCCCAGGATCAGGGACCGTGCCGCGTTGATGACGACGCTCACCGGCTGGTGGGTGGCGAACCCCTGCAGCCAGGTGGGCATCGTCATCACGGGCACGAAAGCCGACGAGGCGAAGGTCAGCGGGAAGATGATGGGGAAGGTGGCGGCGTTGACCGCCTCAGGGCTGCGCACCGTCATGCCGATCAGCGCGTAGCCCAGGCTGACGGCGAGCGCGAACAACAACAGCAGCAGCCCCGCGAGGAGCAGACCGGAGAAGCTGGCCGGTCGGAAGCCGACGGCGAAGCCGGTGAGGATGAGCACGACCAGGCCGAGGGCGTTGTTCACCGTGTCGGCCGCGACCCGCCCGCCGAACACCGCACTGCGGGCCATGGGCAGCGAGCGCAGGCGGTAGATGAAGCCCTTCTGGAGGTCGTCGGCGAGCGCGAAGCCCGTGACCCCGGCACTGAACAGCACCGTCTGAACGGCGATGCCGGGGATGAGGTAGTTGACATAGTTCAAGCCCTCGAGGCCACCGATCGCACCACCGAAGACGTATCGGAAGAGAAGCACGAACATGATCGGGGACACGAGGTTGAACATGACCTGCTCGGGCTGACGGAGCAGGCGCCGCAGGTTGCGACCGGCCATCGCCAGCGTGTCGTGCAGGGCCCACGTCAGACCCCCGCCGCCGGCGTCGGTCGGGGCGCTCCGGGCGTGGCGCGCGGTCTGCTCGGTCGTCATCGTCGTCCTCGGGTGGCGGTCTTGTCGGTGGTCTCGGTCTCGGTGTCGGTCTCGGTCACGTCATCGGACCCGGCAGGGTCCCGCGAGCCGGACCCGTCGACGGCGCCGTGACCGGTGAGGGCCATGAACACGTCGTCGAGGCTGGGCTCACGCATCTGCAGGCCCCGCGCGGTCACGCCCGAGGCATCGAGGCGGCGGACCACCTCGGTGAGCGTCGCGGTGCCACTGCCGGTCGGCACGTGGACCGTGTCGTCGGTGACGGTGGGCTCTCCCTGGCCGGCACCCGCGAGGGTGGTGGCGACCGACCGCGCCTGGTCGGGGTCGGCGAGGGTCACCTCGATCATGGCCCCGCCCATCCGGGCCTTGAGCTCGGTCGAGGTGCCCTCGGCGATGACTCGTCCGTGGTCGACCACCGCGATGCGGTCGGCGAGGCGGTCCGCCTCCTCGAGGTACTGGGTCGTGAGCAGCAGCGTGGTGCCCTCGCCGACCAGTCCCTCGATGACCTCCCACAGCTCCATCCGGCTCCGGGGGTCCAGGCCGGTGGTGGGCTCGTCGAGGAAGAGGACGGGGGGCCGAGCCACGAGCGCAGCAGCGAGGTCGAGGCGGCGGCGCATGCCGCCGGAGTAGGTCTTGGCCGACCGTCCCCCCGCGTCGGTCAGCCCGAACTGGTCGAGCAACTCTTTGGCGCGCTGCCTCGCCCGGTCTGCGCCGATGTGGTTGAGGCGTCCGACCAGGACGAGGTTCTCCTCGCCGGTGAGGATGTCGTCGACCGCGGCGAACTGGCCGGCGAGGCCGATGGACCGCCTCGTCGACGCTGGGTCGCGCAGCACGTCGATGCCGGCGACCTGGGCGCGGCCGGAGTCGGGCCGGAGCAAGGTGGTCAGGATGTTGACCACGGTGGTCTTGCCGGCGCCGTTGGGCCCCAGCAGACCCAGGACGGTGCCGGCGGGCACCTCCAGGGAGACGCCGTCGAGGGCGCGCACGTCGGCGCCGAAGGTCTTGACCAGGTCCTCGGCGAGGATCGCGGATGTCGTCACGCGGCTACCCTAGGTCGACCCACCGACACACGACGGGTCGACCGACCTGGCAGGGCTGGGTCAGATCTTCTCGAGCGGGGCGAAGCGCAGCACGAAGCGCTTGACGCCGAGCTCCCCTCCGAAGTCGACCTCGGCCTGGGTCTTCTCCCCCTCACCGAGGGTGCGCACCACGCTGCCCAGACCATAGGTGTCGTGGGTGACCCGGTCCCCGGGCGCGAGCGCGATGATCGGGCGGTTGCCGGGAGAGCGCACCCCGGGGCGCGCGGCGAGCGTGGCCACGGCGGGGCGCTGGTCCCGGCGCCCGATGGCGGCCACCCCCGCCAGCTCCCTCTCCCACTCCACGAGCTCCGCGGGGATCTCGTCGAGGAAGCGGGAGGGCGGGTTGTACTGCGGGGCGCCCCACGCGGAGCGGATCGCGGCCCGGGACAGGTGCAGCCGCTCGCGCGCCCGGGTGATGCCGACGTAGGCCAGTCGGCGCTCCTCCTCGAGCTCCTTGGCGTCGGCCAGGCTGCGCATGTGCGGGAAGGTGCCGTCCTCCATCCCGGTGAGGAAGACGACGGGGAACTCCAGGCCCTTGGCCGTGTGCAGCGTCATCAGCGTCACGACCCCCGCGGCCTCCGCTTCGGCGGTGTCGGGGATCTCGTCGGCGTCTGCCACCAGGGAGACCCGCTCGAGGAAGTCCTCGAGGCTGACCACCTCTCCGGTCTCGCGGCGCGCCTCGTCGAACTCCCGGGCCACGGCGACGAGCTCGGCGAGGTTCTCGACACGGGTCTCGTCCTGGGGGTCGTGGCTGGCCCTCAGCTCAGCGAGGTACCCGGACCGGTCGAGGATGGCCTCGAGCAGGTCGGAGACCCCGGCGTCCTCGTCGTCGCGGACCCGGCCCAGCTCCTCGAGCAGGGCGGTGAAGCCCTTGATCGCGGCCACGGAGCGGGTGGCGATGCCCGGGGCGTCCTCGGGTCGACCCAGCGCTGCGATGAAGGGGATCCGCTCACGCTCGGCGAGCGCCGAGACGCAGGCCTCCGCCCGGTCGCCGATGCCACGCTTGGGCACGTTGACGATGCGCCGGATGTTGACCGTGTCGGTGGGGTTGCTGAGCACCCGCAGGTAGGCGAGGGCGTCCTTGACCTCGCGCCGCTCGTAGAACCGCGTGCCGCCGACGACCTTGTAGGGCAGCCCCACTCGCACGAAGACCTCCTCGAGGGCTCGCGACTGGGCGTTGGTGCGGTAGAACACCGCGACGTCACCCGGTCGCACCCCGTGGTCGTCGCCGAGCCGGTCGATGGTGCGCGCCACGAACGACGCCTCGTCGTGCTCGTTGTCCCCGACGTAACCGATGATCCTGGCGCCGTCGCCGCTCTCGCTCCACAGGTTCTTCTTGCGCCGGGACTCGTTGCGCGCGATGACCGCGTTGGCGGCACGCAGGATGGTCTGGGTCGAGCGGTAGTTCTGCTCCAGCAGGATCGTGCGTGCGCGCGGGTAGTCGGCCTCGAACTCCTCGATGTTGCGGATCGTGGCGCCCCGGAACGCGTAGATCGACTGGTCGGCGTCACCGACCACGACGAGCTCGCTGGGCTCTACCCCGTGCTCCGAGCGCGCTTCCTCCGAGCCGACGAGCTCCTTGACCAGCTGGTACTGCGCGTGGTTGGTGTCCTGGTACTCGTCGACCAGGACGTGCCGGAACCGGCGCCGGTAGTGCTCGGCGACGTCGGGGAAGGCTTGGAACATGTGCACCGTGGTCATGATGAGGTCGTCGAAGTCCAGGGCGTTGGCCTGCCTCAGGCGACGCTGGTATGCCGTGTAGGCCTCCGCCAGCACCTGCTCCTGGTGCGGGCTGGCCTCGCCCACCCGGCTGGCGTTGGTCTCCTCGTCGATGAGCTCGTTCTTGAGGTTGGAGACCTGGTGGCTGAAGGAACGGGCGTTGTAGCGCTTGGGGTCGAGGTCCATGTCGCGCAGCACCATGGACATCAGCCGTTGGGAGTCTGCGGCGTCGTAGATCGAGAACGTCGAGCGCATCCCGACCTTGTCGGCCTCTCGGCGCAGGATGCGCACGCACGCGCTGTGGAAGGTGAGCACCCACATCGCCTTCGCCCGCGGGCCGACCAGGCTTTGGACCCGTTCGCGCATCTCGGCGGCGGCCTTGTTGGTGAAGGTGATGGCGAGGACCTGCCCGGGCTGCGCGCCGCGGTCGGCGAGCAGGTACGCGATGCGGTGGGCCAGCACCCGGGTCTTGCCCGAGCCGGCACCGGCGACGATGAGCAGGGGCGGCCCCTCGTGGAGCACGGCCTCACGCTGCTGGGGATTGAGGCCCGCCAGCAGCTCCTCGGCGTCGGGCACCCCGCGCCGCGGAGGCCCGCCCTCCGGGCCGGTACCCGCCGCGGCGGCCTCGGCCCACGTCGGCACTCCGGAGGCGTTGACGAGGGCGGCCTCGGCGCTCTCGTGGGTGGTCGAGTCGGACCGCGGGCCGTGCCGCGCGTCGCCGAAGTCGAGGCCGTCGAAGAGGGTGCTCATGTTCCGTCCAACCCTACGTCGCTGCCCCGACCTCGCCGCGCGGGCCACGCGCCGCGGGCGGCGGTGTCACGCGCCCTTCGCGTGACGCAACCGCTTCATGGCGCCACGAAGCCTCCCACTGGCGTCGCGCAGCTGTCGGCGCAGGGGCGCGGGACGGTAGTGAGGATCCATCGGCACGGTGCGGTTGGTCGGCGCTCGTGTGCGGAAGAACAGTGGGGAGAGCGCCAGCCCTCCGACGACGAGGAGCCACCGCGGGACAGCCAGGCCGGTCCCGAGGTCCGCGTCCGTGATTCCCGCGATCGTGAAGGCCACCATCACGACGACGGTGACGATCAGCACGGCAGCGACACGGATCGCCCAGTCCGGCGTCCAAGGCGCCTGCCCGGCGGCCCGGGCCGCGCGTCGGCCGAGCCACACGTCGACGGTCCACGGCACCACGCCCCACACCCCGATCCACACCAGGACGAACACCAGGTCTCCGCTGGTGACCGGCACGGCTGCACCCCAGGCGAACGAGCTCGCCATCGCACCCTTGACCACTGAGAGAAGCCCGACCACCCCCGCGGAACGGGCGGCGATGCCGCCGAGCACTCGGCGCCAGGAGGGGGGCGTCGCCCATTCGCGGGCGTAGTCGGCCGGCTGGCCGAAGACCTGCACCGGGTCCTCGCGGGTCGCGATGACGTGGCTGCGCACGTCGGCCGCGATCACCCGCACCCGCTCCTCCTCGACGCCCGCCTGCCTCAGCTGCTCGGCCAGCAGCGCCATGTAGGGACCGATCTCGACCCGCTCTCCAGCCATGTCACGCCTCCAGGGCCGTGGTCATCCGGGTGGCGAAGGCCGCCCAGCCGGTGCGCCCCTGATCGAGCGCGGTGTGGCCGGCGGGCGTCAGCCAGAAGTAGCGCCGGGCCGGCCCACCGTCACCGACGACCCACTCGCTGGCGACCAAGCCGTCGTCGTCGAGCCGTGCGAGCACGGGATAGACCGTGCCCCCCTTGAGCCCGGCCAGGCCGGCCCCGGCCAACGACTGGATGATCGCGTAGCCGTAGGCGCTCTCCTCGCGAGCCAGGACCGCCAGGACCGCCAGGTCGAGCACACCCTTGAGCCACTGGCTCTCGCGGTCCTCCCGCACGGCTGCCTTCACCATGACCTCATGCTCCCGCCGGCTAGATAGGAATGTCAACTACTTGGCACTGCCACTGTCCCGGAAAGGCCGGCTCACGGCATACGGTGTCTGCCATGGCCTCGCGCAAGGGTGAGTTCGGGGAGCCCGTCGTTCTGGACGTCGACGGCTTCGACGTGCGGGTCTCCAGCCCGGAACGTGTCTACTTCTCCGAGCGCGGCGAGACCAAGCTCGACCTGGCCCGCTACTACCTCTCCGTGGGCGACGGCGTCGTCAACGCGTTGCGCGAGCGGCCGTGCATGCTGCACCGTTTCCCCGACGGGGTCGACGGCGCCAAGGTGCACCAGAAGCGGCTGCCGCGCGGCGCTCCTCCGTGGGTCGAGACGGTGCGACTGCACTTCCCGCGCTACGGGCTGCACGCCGACGAGCTGTGCGTGACGCGCCTGGCCGACGTGGTCTGGGCCGTGCAGATGAGCACGGTGGAGTTCCACCCCTGGAACAGCCGCCGCACCGACACCGAGCAGCCCGACGAGTGGCGCATCGACCTCGACCCGATGCCCGACGCACCCTTCGACCGGGTGCGGCGGGCCGCCCACGTGTCGCACGAGGTGCTCGAGGAGCTCGGCGCGGTGGGCTGGCCGAAGACCAGTGGTGGGAGCGGCCTGCACGTCTATGTGCGCATCGCACCCGACCACGGGTTCCGCGAGGTGCGCCGCGCGGCCCTGGCCTTCGCTCGAGAGGTCGAGCGGCGCCTTCCCGACGACGTGACGACGACGTGGTGGCGCAAGGACCGAGACCCGGGTGCCGTGTTCGTGGACTACAACCAGAACGCGCGCGACCACACCATCGCGGCGGCCTACTCCGTGCGTGGTAACGCCATCGGCACGGTGTCGACGCCGATCCGTTGGGACGAGGTCGACGACGTCGAGCCGCAGGACCTCACCATCGCAACGATGCCGGATCGGTATGCCGCACTGGGCGACCTGCACGCCGGGATCGACGACGCGGTCTTCGACATCGCGCCACTGCTCGAGTGGGCAGCGCGTGACGAGGCCGAGGGAGCCGTGGTGCCGCCGGAGCCCGACGAGACCTGATGGACCTCACCGTCGCACCCGGGCCCGGGGTGGCATGGGGTCTGACCATCCCGGCCGCCGAGCTCGTCGAGCGGTTCTCTCGTTCCTCCGGCCCGGGGGGCCAGGGCGTCAACACCGCCGACAGCCGGGTCGAGCTGGAGCTCGACGTCGTCGGCTCCCCGTCGTTCAGCGAACCCCAGCGCCGGCGCGCCCTCGCAGCGTTGGACACGCGGCTCGTCGGGGGTCGACTCGTCGTAGCGGCATCCGAGCACCGCCAGCAGCGCCGAAACCGAGTGGCGGCGCGGGACCGGATGGCGGCCCTGCTCCGGGAGGCGTTGGCGCCGCCACCGCCTTCACGACGGCCCACGAGACCCACCCGTGGGTCGAAGGAGCGGCGGCTGACCGCGAAGAAGCGGCGTGGCGAGACCAAGTCCACACGGTCCACGCCCACCTCGGACGGCTGACCGGCATCGCGGTCATGCCCCGCGAGCCGACACCACCAGCGTCACCCCCTCCGCCGCGTTCACCACCCCCTGGGCCACCCCGGCCAGCTCGAACAGCGCCTCCACACCCAGGGCCGGCCCCGCATCAGCAACCTCCACCCCGATCGCCGACAGCTCCGCCCGCACCGACGCCAACCGCGCCGCCACACCCGCGGCGCGCGGGTCGGCGCACTGCGCGGGCTGGATGCTGGACATACCCCAACCCTACTCGAACACCCGTACGAACACAAGATCCCAAACCACCGTGTTCGCCTGCAGCAGAACGACTTTGCGATCCATCAACGATCTTGTAGGAGCCGCCCGTGGGGCCTCCGGCCCTCACCCCAGCGAGCGACTGACGAGAACCCAGCCGTCGTCGCCCACGTCGATCCGCAGGACGTCGCCCGTCGGAGCCCGAACGCCGCGCCCCACCCGCTCGGCGACCGTGCCGAAGCCCGCCTCGTCCACCGGCACCAGCACCCGCTCCCCACGATGCAGGTCCGCGAGCGCCTGCAGCTCGGCCACGATGTCCACGGTGGCACCGGCATACGGACCGTATCCGTCGACCAGGCCTGGCTCGTCGACCCGAGCGACGGCCTCCGGCGTGCCGACCAGCAACGTCGCGGGGCAGTGCAAGGCCATGTCCACACGCTACTCCCGGCGAGGTTCGACAACCGGCTGCCCAGAGGTCCCACCACGCGTGGACGTGGAATGGGCTGGGTACGAGCAGGGTTGCCGACCACGGCGCCCCATGGCGCCTCCGCCCCAACGAGAGGACCACCCGCATGACCGCCACACCCGATACCACCCGCAGAGTCGCCTTCCTCGTCGCGATGGAGGGCATCGAGCAGGTCGAGCTCACCGAGCCGTGGAAGGCGGTCGAGGACGCCGGGGCAACCCCGGTGCTGATCTCGACCGGCAGCGGCGAGGTGCAGGCCTTCAACCACCTCGACGCGGCGGACACGTTCCCCGTCGACGCGGAGGTGTCCGGGGCCGAGGTCGCCGACTACGTGGCGCTGGTGCTGCCCGGCGGTGTCGCGAACCCCGACGCCCTGCGCACCGATGAGGATGCCGTGGCGTTCATCCGCCAGTTCGTCGAGTCCGGCAAGCCGGTGGCGGCGATCTGCCATGCCCCGTGGACGCTCATCGAGGCCGGCGTCGTGCAAGGACGGCACCTGACGTCGTGGCCGAGCCTGCGCACCGACCTGACGAATGCCGGCGCCACCTGGGAGGACCGCGAGGTCGTCATCGACGACAACCTCATCACGAGCCGGAACCCCGACGACCTGCCGGCCTTCAACCGAGAGCTCACCGCCGCCCTGGGTGACGCCTAGACCGGAGCGACGGCAGCGCTCCTGGCCTCCGCCGCCAGGCCGCGGGACTCACGGATGACGTCGACGAAGCGGGCCATGATCTCGTTCAGGCCGAAGTCCTTCGGCGTGAACACCGCGGCCACACCGAGCTCCCGGAGCCGCTGCGCGTCGGAGTCGGGGATGATCCCGCCGACGATGACCGGGACGTCCTCGGCACCGGCATCCCGCATCCGTTCCAGCACGTCCGGCACGAGCTCCATGTGGGAGCCGGACAGGATCGAGATGCCGACGAGGTGCACGTCCTCGGCGACGGCCGCGGCGACGATCTGCTCGGGCGTGAGCCGGATCCCCTGGTAGACGACCTCGAAGCCGGCATCCCTGGCCCGCACGGCGATCTGCTCGGCCCCGTTGGAGTGTCCGTCCAGGCCCGGCTTGCCCACCAGGATCCGCAGCCCCTCCCCCAGCTCCGCCGAGGTGGCGGACACCGAGGCGCGCACCCGAACCAGCTCCTCGGAGCCGGCGCTCGCCCCGACGGTGCCGCTGACACCGGTGGGAGCACGGAACTCGCCGAACACCGAGCGCAGGGCCTCGGCCCACTCACCGGTGGTCACCCCGGCTCGAGCGCACTCCAGCGTCGCCGTGACGAGGTTGGTGTCCGCGCCGGCGTCGGCCCGCAGTCGCTCGAGGGCCGAGGCCGCCCGGTCACGACGGACCGGGTCGGAGTCGCGCTGCTCCCGCCAGCTCCGCACCGCAGCGGATGCCGCGGCCTCCACCCCGGGCTCGACGGACTGGATGGCGGTGTCCAGGTCGGCGGTGAGGGGACTGGGCTCGGTGGACTCGAACCGGTTGACGCCGACGACGACGTCCTGTCCCGCCTCGATGCGCTGGCGCCGCCGCGCGTGCGACGCGACGAGCTCTGACTTCATGTAGCCGCTCTCGACCGCCGGCACGGCCCCACCCATCTCCTGCACCCGGGCGATCTCGGCGCGTGCCCCGGCCATGAGCTGACCCACCTTCGCCTCGACCACGGCGGACCCGGCGAACAGGTCGTCGTACTCCAGGAGGTCGGACTCGTAGGCGAGCACCTGCTGGATCCGCAGCGACCACTGCTGGTCCCACGGGCGCGGGAGCCCCAGCGCCTCGTTCCACGCGGGGAGCTGCACGGCGCGGGCGCGGGCGTCCTTGGAGAGGGTGACGGCGAGCATCTCGAGCACGATGCGCTGGACGTTGTTCTCCGGCTGGGCCTCGGTGAGCCCGAGCGAGTTCACCTGCACCCCGTAGCGGAAGCGCCGCTGCCTCGCGTCGACCACGCCGTAGCGCTCGCGAGTGAGCTCGTCCCACAGCTCGACGAAGGCCCGCATCTTGCACATCTCCTCGACGAAACGCACGCCGGCGTTGACGAAGAACGAGATCCGGGCCACCACCTCGCCGAACCGCTCCGCCGGCACCTGACCGGAGTCGCGCACGGCATCCAGCACCGCGATGGCCGCGCACATCGCGTACGCGATCTCCTGCTCCGGTGTGGCGCCAGCCTCCTGGAGGTGGTAACTGCAGATGTTGATCGGGTTCCACGTCGGCATCTCGGCAACCGTGTAGGACACCATGTCGGTGATCAGCCGCAGCGAGGGGCCGGGCGCGAAGACGTAGGTCCCGCGCGAGAGGTACTCCTTGATGATGTCGTTCTGCGTCGTCCCGGCCAGCGCTCGCACGCCCGCCGCAGCGTCCTCACCGACCGCCACCGCCTGCTCCTCGGCCACCACCTGGTAGAGGGCGAGCATCCACATCGCCGTGGCGTTGATGGTCATCGAGGTGTTCATCCGCGACAGCGGGATCTCCTCGAAGAGGGCCCGCATGTCACCGATGTGCGAGATCGGCACGCCCACCTTGCCCACCTCACCGCGGGCGAGGACGTGGTCGGGGTCGTAACCCGTCTGGGTGGGGAGGTCGAACGCGACCGACAGCCCGGTCTGGCCCTTGGCGAGGTTGCGCCGGTACAGCGCGTTGCTGGCTGCGGCACTGGAGTGCCCGGCATATGTGCGCATCACCCACGGACGGTCGCGCTCGGGCCTGGCGACGCTGCTCTCGGACATGCGACGAACGCTAGCCGCGGCTTCCGCGCCCCGGAATGCCTTGGCACGGTGAGAGTGCCCACACGGGGCAGGATGCCGGGTGGCTCAGCCCGCGACCCCGGCGAAGTCGGCTCCGGCACGCACTGCGTCGGAAACGGAGGCGGAGTCGGTCACGAGGAGGACGGCGCCCAGGCGCCCTCGCCGCAGGAGGCGGCGGGTGCGGTCGTCGGAGGCGACCACGTGGATCGGGCGCCCCGCGCGGCGAGCCCGGCGCACCGACTCGACGAGCATCCCGAAACCAGTCGCGTCACCGACCTGGGCCTCACTGAGGTCGAGCAGGAGCGGGGACGAGCCGCCGGCGATGAGGCGGTGGAGGGTGATCCGCAGGTCTGGCACCGACCGCACATCGAGGCGACCCCGGAGGGTCACGTGGCACCCTGCCGCGTCCTCGCGCTCGATGATGGTCACGATGGGCTCCCCCTGATCCGCCACTGCGGCCCCCTGTCACGACGTGTGGGTCCATTGAAGCGTGTTCGGGGCCAGATCCCGTGGACCCCACGGTAAGGATTTGGCAAAGAATCGACATCGATGCCGAGGTCGTGGTCCGGCTGCAGTGGGGCCCGTGCGCGGGCGCAGTCCGACCGCCGTCGGGGGCGCCAGCGGCGTCTGCCACGCTGTGCGCATGGTCAACCTCACCCGCATCTACACCCGCACCGGGGACGACGGCACCACCTCGCTCGGCGACCTGAGCCGCACCCGCAAGACCGACTCGCGCCTCGTGGCCTACGCCGACACCAACGAGGCGAATGCCGCCCTGGGCGTGGCCATCGCCAGCGGCGGACTCGATGACGACGTCCGCGTGGTGCTCACCCGTGTGCAGAACGACCTGTTCGACATCGGCGCGGACCTCTCGACGCCGCTGCAGGAGTCCTACGAGTACCCCCCGCTGAGGGTCAAGGCCGAGTGGGTCACCGAGCTGGAACGGGACTGCGACCACTACCTCGAGGGGCTCGAGAAGCTCCGCTCGTTCATCCTCCCCGGGGGGAGCGCCGGCTCCGCGCACCTCCACCTCGCGTTGACCGTGGTGCGCAGGGCCGAGCGCGCGGTCTGGCGGGCGATCGAGGAGCACGGCACCGAGCCCGCCGACCGGCGCGGGGAGGGCGGGGTCAACCCGGTCACCGCGACCTACCTCAACCGCCTCTCCGACCTGCTGTTCGTCCTGGCGCGAGCGGCCAACGTGGAGGCCGAGGGCGACGTGCTCTGGCAGCCCGGTGGCGGGCGCGAGCAGCAGCCGAGCCGCAGGACCTAGGCGACGTTGACGTTGTAGCCCGGCGGGCTGGACTCGAGCCAGGCGCGCACCGCCGTGTACGCGGCCGGTGCGAAGGCGAACTCACAGGACGTTCCGGCGGCTCCCCCGGTGACCGACACCGGCTCGGCGAGCCCGGGGATGGGGTCGGCCAGCGGCACCGCCGAGCCGAAGTCGAGCTCGCCGCGCAGCCAGGCCACCTCCGGGCGGAGCGAGGGCCCCACCACGCTGAACCACTCGAAGCGCTCGGACCCCAGGCGGGCCAACCCGAGGCGCCAGCGCTCTCCGGGGCCCCCGCGCCGCGCACACAGCATGACCGGGCGGCCGTCGCCGGAGATGAAGCGTCGGGGGGGCCCCACCAAGGTGGGGCCGCCGCCCACCACGAAGTCGACCCCCGGGAGGGGCCCCGCGGCGGGCACGCCCCGGGGCAGGGGGAGCGCCCCCCCCCCACGGTCAGCCCGCCGCCGACGACGATGACGACCAGGGCGAGGAGCAGCTCGGCGATCACGACCGGAGACATGGCGAGCGCCCTCCCCCGGTGTCAGGAACCCATGGAGCTGGCGTCCACCGACTCGGCGACGATGGTCACCCGGTCGTGGTCGACCG
>JBBSQC010000016.1:0-75843 GCA_038258215.1 Actinomycetales bacterium
TGTCCGTGGCCATGAGAAAGTCCCCACTGGTGGCCAGGTGAGGTCCCCGCTGGTGGCCAAGTAGAAGTCCCCACCCCTTGCTCGAGGAGTCGTGTCGATCCGGAGCGTGAGCCCCTGAGCGGTGGACGGTGGCGGTGTCTAAAGCCAGCCACTGCCACCGCCCAGGGAGAGCTCCATTGAAGAGCATGAGGGAAGAGATGGACATTGTTGCCGCCTACCAGTTGGTGGGCTCCTACCGTGGCGCCGCGGAGATCTGCGGCACCACCCACAAGACCGTCAAGCGCGTCATCGAGCGGACCGCCGTCACCGAGACCGGACGAGCGCGTCCGGTCCGGGCACCGCGCCCGAGCAACTACGAGGTCGTCCGGACGGTGGTCACCGACGCCGTCACAGCGGGGAAGGGCCGGGTCAGCGCGAAGCGGCTGCTGCCGAGAGCGCGGGCGGCGGGGTACGCCGGGTCGGACCGCAACTTCCGGCGCCTCGTCGCGCAGGAGAGACGCCGCTACCGGCGCGTCAACGGGCATGCCCGACGCCCGGCGGTGTGGGCTCCGGGTGAGCACTTGGTCATCGACTGGGGCGTCATCGCCGGGGTCCACGTCTTCTGTGCGGTGCTCGCGTGGTCGCGGGTGCGGTTCGTGCGGTTCGCCGCGGACGAGAAGCAGGACACCACGCTGGGGCTGCTCGCGGAGTGCTTCGAGGTCCTCGGCGGGGTGCCAGGCGTGGTCCTGACCGACAGGATGGGCTGCCTGAAGGGTGGGGTCGTCGCCAACCGGGTCGTCCCGACGCCGGACCTGGTGCGGTTCGCCACGCACTACCGGTTCCGACCGGACTTCTGTGAGGCCCACGACCCCGAGTCCAAGGGTCTGGTCGAGAACCTCGTCGGCTACGGCAAGGACGACCTGCTGCGGCCGCTGATGCTCGCGTACGCCCTGCACGAGGGCGCTGTGATCGACGAATCACGTGTGAGCGCAATGGTGGCGGCTGACCTTCACGCAGCCAACAAGCAGGCCGCCGCGTGGTGTGCGCAGGTCAACTCGGCCGTGCACAGTGAGACCTGTGCGGTCCCGGCCGAGCGGCTGACCAGGGAGCGGGAGCTGCTGAGCCCGTTGCCGTTGCTGCGGCCGAGCATCGGTCCGCCGCCGGTGACCCGCAAGGTCGACAAGCTGTCCACGATCCGTCTCGGCTCCGCCCGGTACTCCGTGCCGAGCGTGCTGCGCGGGGCCACGGTCGCGGTCGTGACCGACGGGCCGCACGTGGCCATCCTCGACCCCGCCACCGGGCAGGTCCACGCCCAGCACCCGCTCGTCGCCCCGGGGGAGGCCTCGATCCTCGACGCCCACTACGGCGGCCCCCGGACCGCACCCCGCCGGGCGGTACGACCGAAAACTGCTGCGGAGAAACAGTTCTGCGGGCTCGGACCCGCTGCGGAGGCGTTCATCACCGGCGCCGCCGCCGCGGGGCACACCCGCCTGGGACCCGAGCTGGCTGAGCTGAACACGATGGCCGCCGCCCACGGCGAGAGCGTGTTCATCGCCGCGCTCGAGCGGGCCACCGCGTTCGGGCGGTGGCGCGCCGCGGACGTACGCTCCATCCTCGCCGCCGGCACCGGGACCCCCCACCCCCGCAAAGCCGGCGACGCGCTCGTCATCGACCTGCCCGTCAGCTCGGGCCGACCCTTGAGCGACTACGCCGTCGAACCACCCACCATGGCAACGGTGCCCGGTCGAGCGGAGGTGTCATCGTGACCGCGAAGACCCCGCCCGAGCTGCCCGCCGACCTCGCCGCTGGGCTGCGCCGGCTCAAACTGTCGACCATCCGCCAACTCGCGCCCGAGCTGCTGCTCACCGCGAAGACCCAACGCTGGGCCCCCGAAGAGGTCTTACGGACCCTCGTCGAGGCCGAGGTCGCCTCCCGCGACGCCTCGAACACCGCCGCCCGCCTCAAGGCCGCGACGTTCCCCGTGACCAAGACCGTCGAGCAGTTCGACGTCGCCGCCTCCTCGATCCCACCGCCGACGTGGGCGTACCTCACCTCGCTGGAGTGGATCCCCGCGCGGGAGAACCTGGCCCTCATCGGCCCCGCCGGCACCGGCAAGTCTCACACCCTCATCGCCCTGGGTCACGCCGCGGTCCATGCGGGGTACAAGGTCAAGTACGCCGCCGCCGCCGACCTTGTCGAGACCCTGTACCGGGGCCTGGCGGACAACAGCGTCGGCAAGACCATCGAGACCCTCCTGCGGCACGACGTCCTGCTCGTCGACGAGGTCGGGTTCGCCCCGCTTGACGACACCGGCACCCAGCTGCTGTTCCGCCTCGTCGCCGCCGCCTACGAACGCCGATCGCTGGCCATCGCCTCGCACTGGTCCTTCGAGGACTGGGGCCGATTCCTGCCCGAGCACACCACCGCGGTCAGCCTCCTCGACCGGCTCCTGCACCACGCCACCACCGTGGTCACCACCGGCCAGTCCTACCGCATGCGCGACGCCAACACCCGGACAGGAGGCCGCCACAGCACCTGAACATCACCGCAAGGGGTGGGGACTTTCACTTGGCCACCAGCGGGGACCTGAGCTTGGCCATTGACACCCGTGCTGGCGCTCCTCGTTACCGGTATGGGATCGTTTGAGGCGCTGGTGCTGGCGCGCCTGACATGCACGAGTCGCGATGCGGTGGAGGTTTTCACCTTGGTGCTCGATTTCTGAAACTCGCGCAGCCGGACATCGTGGCGATGACGCTCCCGGCGTCCGCGACAGGTTGCGTCGCACCCGACGCTTCATGCATCCTTCGCCGCTTTCTGACGGCTTCCGCTCGGGTGCCTGCACGCCAAGCCCGGGTGGCCTGCAGTGTGCGCTGATGAACTTGGCCGGCCTCCGCCACACGACGGGCACCTCCGCTCGCACTCCGGTTGTCAACGAGCCCCTACCGGACGCTCTCGCCAGTGCGGTTCACTGCGGTATCGCCAAGTAGACCAAGATCGACGCGGCGACAGCCACAGCGCCGACCGTACCCTTGGACTCGCTGGTGCATCCGACGTGACTGAATGCTTGCCTCCCAAGCTGTCGTAAAGACCGGGAGTCCACACATCAGAGAGGACCATGGCGCGGGATGGCGAAAGCCCGGCATGCTCCTCAACTCCGAGTCGACCTGTAGGAAGAGAACGTGACTATCAGCAGGCAGCCATATTTCCCGCGCCGGCGCAGTTTCACGATGGGGCAAAAGCGGTCCTCAACGCCGCCGGATGACCAAGACCGGGCGTTCCTACGAACGGTTGGCCTGCCGCTTCTGAGCGTGCTACTTGGCGCTGCGATTGCGATCGGGACGACCTATGCAACCATTAACCAGCAGGGAAAAGCTCAGATTGCCGCTCTAAATGCTAGTCATGCGGACCAACAGCGTGAGCTGGCATCCAAGGCATACTTGAGTTACCTAGAGGCGTATGATGCGTACTTCGAGGACATCGGCGTCTACAAACCTTGCGCCCTGCTGGCAGCCAAGAGCAGCACAAAGGCGGAGCCGTCTTGCCAGAAGGTAGAGGCGAGCTTGGTCACCCGTACGATTGATCTGGAGAGCGCGCGGCGTCAGGTACTTATCTACGGGAGCAATGCAGGTGTCCAGCTCGTCGACAGCGTCAGTACGGACGCAGGGTCAGCCCAAGCGGAACTGACCCAGCTAGAAAATGAGATCCGGCTGACGCAATCTTTGGTCCAGGCAGAGCAACAGGGCACCGGTGCGACAGGAGTACCGGGCTGCGGAGTGTCTTGCGCCCTATTCAAGGCTCGCCTCGACAGCTTGAAGGATCAGGCGTCCGGGCTCACTGCCGAAATTGGCTCTAACCCACTCGACGATGTCTCGAGGGCCGCCGCGTCCAACACCCGCGGGAAGTTGTTGCAACTGATGTGTCGCGAGGCTTCTCCGGAGCCTAGGAGCGCCTGCTAACGGCGCGCCCCTGACAGGCCGACGGCATAGACCTGGCCCTGCGTCTCAGCGCCGCGTGCGGACGCAGGCGGCCACGGGCGTCGAAGCGCCCAGAATGGCCCAGCACAAAGGTAGTCGCCGTTCGGTTGCGGCGGCTTGGTTTGGCCAGTCACTTGACGACTAGGGGCTGGGCGGCTCGCTTGGAAGGGCGGTGCGCGTGCCGGAGTGGACGCCCCAAGCGCTGCCCCGGGAGCGTCACCGCTCGCTGGCGCGACACGCCGAAACTTCAGAAGGTACTCGCAACTGGCCCTAGTCCTCGACCTCGACTACTTCGTAGTCCGCGTCCCTGTCGTCGTACGACCTGCCAGCAAGTTCGAGAACCTCGGCGCCCGCCGAAAAGTTGCTCACTTGGACATCGCCGTACTCCTCTGCGTCGGCTTGCGTCTCGAAGACGTCGTCCTCCTCTTCACGGGTGCCGTCCGGGTAGATCATGACCACTTTGAACATCGACGTCTCCAAGTCATACGAGGCCCGGAATCTCGGGCACGGCCTGTTGGGAACCGCCACAGTAGCGGCCGGTAGTGCTGCCGACATCTGGCTCACGACATCTGGTGGCCCCCTTGATTGGGCGCACGTCCTTCCGCCGCCAGGTGGCGTCCCCCCGTCGCGGCGGTCCCTACGTCCGCTCGCGACGACGACGTGCCGGTGGCGTTCAGTACGCCCAGCTGGGCGCCCGCCATATCTCGTGCGTGCGCAGATGGGGGCAGCTTTCCGTAGATCGCCGTAGCCTCGAAGCATGACCAAGCCCGCCGATGACAGCCTTATCCCTCGGCTTGCCGGAGACGCCGTGGGTGCGCTGCCAGGCGGCGGTTTAGCTAGTGCTTTCACTGAACGAGCCGTGGGCCTATTGCTACGCGAAAGTCAGCAGAACCGTTCCCGGATGATCCGCATGGCATGTCAAAAGGCGGCCCTCTCGCGCGAGGATCTAGAGGAACGGCTTGCCGAAGAACCCCGGTTAATCCCCCTAACCATCCGCACACTCCACGCGGCAGGCATGACGGGCCAGGACGAGACCCTTCGCTTACTGGCGGGGTTTCTGGGTGACGCGCTCGCCGACGTGGCGACCGTTAGCGACGTCGAGACAATCATCGGAGTCGTGCAGAATCTGACCGAGCATCACATCAAAGTGCTCGAGATCGTCGCGTCTTCGCCGTCAGAGTATCCACAACTGGGATCCAGTATCGACCATTGGACGAGTGGCCTCGTGGTGTCCCTCTCCTCCATGAGATCTGAGCTCGCGCTGATTGGCATTCAAGGCCTAATCGCAACCGGCTTCCTTAGCGACGCTGGCATCGATGGTGGCGGTGTGACATGGGACGACCTCGGCAAGGGCGGCGCAATACTGGAGGTGACGGAACTCGGTAAGACAGTTTTACGAATGCTGGGCGACGTCGCGGAGGCTGATCGTGGGCATTGATAGAACCAATACCGCCTTTTCGCGGCGAGGTGCGGTTGCCTCTGGCTGCATGAACAATCGCTTGGTCGCCGGGTGCCCCACCTCTCCGAGACACTCGAGAGATCCGGTGGATCCAGGTGCGTCACAGCGCCGCGTTCCGGGCTGGCCCTTCAGAACTTTCCGACGTGACTGCGCGCCTGCTTGGCGGCTGTAACCACGTCAAGCCCGTAGGCCCCGCGTCCGGTCGCAGCGAACGTGGTCAATCGCTGCGCGGCGCGGTCGAAGAGCCGATCAGCTCCAACCTGATTTCCGCGGGCCGCATGCGTCGTGGCAACGCAGATCTGCGCCAGCCCCTGCCACAGATCCCGTTCCTCGACCGGTCCCGCTTTCCAACGCGCCTCCAGTACCTCGTGGGCGGAGAACGGACGGCCTGCCTCCACGAGCGCTCGGGCTTCTTCAAGTGTCTCCTTGGGAGGAAGAGGCTCCTCCGACACCGGCTCGACCCCCGCAGCGCCGTATGGCAGGGGCCGGCCCAAAGCGTCGCGAGGCCGAGCCTGGCGAGCGCGGCCCTCGCCGTCCCGGTCACGATCATGCTCGGTCATAGGACCAGTCTCTCAAGAGAGGCCGCACGGACCGGACCGAGCAGCGTGCATCCGCCGCGTGACGCCCACCCTGAACGCCGCACCTAGCATTCGGCCGGTCTTCAGGTTCCCAGGAAGGTCAGGCCCGGTCCGGGCGATCCCGGTTCGCCGACACGTGTCGGGCCGGGCGCGCTACCCAGTCGCTGCGCCCAGGGCAGAAGCCACCCATGGACACCCGCGGGGTATCACCGCGCCCGTCGCGTGCTCTTGAGGGTATGCGGCCGCCCGGCTGCCACCGAAGGAGAACGCAGATGGCCCTCTTGACAGGACAGCCGGTGATCACGCCGGTCACCCGCACCTACAGCGTCGAGGTGCCCAACAGCCCGCCTCAGGCGAGTATCCCCGCGATAATCGTGTTTCACGGCGGCGGCCAAGAGGTCGCGAACATTGCGGCACGCTGGGGCGTCCATCCACCAGCGCCGGTCCCAGCACTCGTTCAGAACTACCTACTGGTCTTCCCAGAAACCCATCCTCAGCTCGACGACGAGTGGGTGCACTACGGGCCCGGGAACAGCGCCTTCCCCACACTGGACCTCGACTTCGTGCGGGACCTCGTCGCGGAGCTCACCGTCCGCGCCTACGCCACCACGTCGGTCGCGGTGCCGACGGTCACTGCCGACCCAACGCTGATCTACGCGGCGGGGTTCTCCAACGGCGGCGGAATGGTCTGGCAGTTGCTCAACTCCGACCTCAGCGCGTCTTTTCGCGGCTTCGCGGCCGTGGGCAAGGCGCTGGACCCGGACAAGGCGATCCAGTACCGACGAGCGCTGGCGGCGAGTGGTGCCGTCCCGGCGCCTGCGCCGGTGGCCTACATCCAGGGGACCGCCGACACCGGCTACCGCCCGCCGTTCACCCAGCAGGAGCAAAAGCTCGACGAGACGCTCCCGTTCTTCACGCTCACCGAGATGCTCAATCGCAACGGGATCGCAGCCGGCCCCGCCGGGACCACGTTGATCCCGGGCAGCACCGGGTTGACCGAAGTGGTGCTGCAGGAGTTCGTCGGGGCCGAGGCCTACCTGCATGGCACCGTGCTCAATGGTGGCCACAACTGGCCGACTCCAACCAGCGTGGGGAACCCCCCGGTGGCGACGCACTTCAACGCCACTGAGGCGATCGTGGAGTTCTGGCGAGCAAACGCCGGGCTGCCGTGACCCACGGTCGGCGTGCTCACCAGCCAACTGAACCGGCACCTCCCACACCCGCTTCAGAACGCTTCGAATCTGCGTCTAGCCGCCGCGAGAAGGTGCGCCGCGCCGCGGCTCGTTACTGTCGGATGTGCCTACTTTCGTTCTCATTCCTGGAGCCGGTGGGTCGGCGTGGGTCTGGAGTCGAGTGACTCCGTTGCCGGACCCGTCAGTCGTTTGACTGGTGCACGGGACGTACTCCGGTCCTACGCTGGCTGGGTGCTCGACCTGGACGCCATCGACGTTGAGGAGATCGGCAACGCACTGGCGGATCAGACCGACTGCGACCATCGATGGTTGATCGACCCCAAGAACGGGCAAGATTGCTTTCTGGACCAGCGACCTGGGCATCGACGGTGAGAACCCCGTCGAGCTCCACGAGTTGGACCTGATCCTGATCGACCCCCTCCCGTCCCACGTCTGGTATCAGGACATGGTCGACTTCGCCGACGGCATCAGCGACCGCAGCGCGGGCGAGCGCCTGCGCCGCGCGCTGGAGGGCAAGGGCGCCTTCCGGCGCTACAAGAACGCGCTCTACCAAGGAGACCCCGAACTGATCTCGGCCTGGCACGCCCTGCGGGATGCCAGGGCACGGGTCCGGGCCGTCCAGTGGCTGGCGGACGAAGAGCTGATCGACGAAGGCATCGCCCAACGGTTCCAGCGAGACCACCGCGAGCCCGCCCTGCCGTGAGGCCGAGCAGCGCGGGTCCGGCCAGATCCGCATAGTTCCACCAGAGTCATACCGCCGCCAGGCGGGACTGCCCGTGAGATCGGGCCAGCCTTTGCCGAGCTCGAGTGGTCCGCAAGTGCTCGAGGATAGGAAGCTCGTTGAGGCGGGTCCACCTACGGGTCGACGGGCAGCGCAGCGACACCGTCAAGTACGACCTTCAGCCCGAAGTCGAACTCCTTGCCGTAGTCGTAGCCCGGCGTGAGGACGTGCTCGACCGTCATCTCGAAAAGGTAGGGGAATTCGGAGGCGGGGAACGTCTGCATGATGGCGCCGGTCATGGCTGCCAGTTCTGACTCGTCTCGGAAGGGCAGGTTGACCTCCTGTAGGACGAAGCCGTGCACGTAGCTGTCGACCACCGAGATCGCATGGGCAGCCTGGAGGACAGAGAACCCACCCTCGCGGAAGCACCGGATCCCCGTCTCCAAGAGCCCCAGCGTGGCCGGCCCCGGGCTCGTCCTCGACGCCATCAAGCTCACGGCCCAGGGGTGACGGCGTAGGACCACGCGGGTGTTGTGGGCCCGCTGGCTGATCGCCGCCCGCCAGTCCGTGGCCGGCGTAGGGCGCTCGATCTCGGCGGCGACGCCATCGACCAGCCCGTCCAGGATCTGGTTCTTTCCTTCGACGTGGTGGTAGAGCGAGGCCGCCTCGACGCCCAGCTCGCGTGCAAGCCGGCGCATCGTGACCGCTTCCAGGCCATCGTCGTCGGCGATGACCATCGCGATCTGCAGGGTCCGTTCCAGGTTCAACGGCGCCCTGTTGGCGACCTCGGTCGGCCTACGGCCCATGGGGTCCCGCCTCTCCTGGTGGTCCTTCGTGAACTGCCGGCGCCGAGCACTCGACAATCTAACGCCGTTAGAGTAGCGTCTCAACTCCAATCTAACACCGTTAGAAACGGTTCCTCGAACCGCTCCTGACGCAACCGGAAGGGCAAGCCCATGACTACCACCTTGAGCACCACGACAGCCCCCAAGCCCAGCACGAGGGATCCGCTGTCCAGGAGGGGAGTTGCCAGGGCTGTCGGGGTCCTGTTCGTCGTCCAGATGGTCACCGCCATGTTCGGCACGTCCATGATCCAGGCTTTCGTCGACGGCAACCCCGACCGGGCGCCGATGACGGTCGGCGTCCTGCTCATGGCGTGTTCCGGCTTGGCGGTCGTCGGCATCGGCCTGCTGATGTACCCCGTGCTGAAGCAGGTCCACCCGACCCTCGCCGCCTGGTACCCAACCCTCAGGGTGGTTGAGTGCCTGGTCTCTGCCGCCTGCGGTGCCTACCTACTGGCCGCGTCGCAGGTCGTCCCGAACCACCTCCTGTGGGTCTACGTCCCTACCGGCATCGGCGGCATCATCCTGTGCTACCTGCTCTTCATCGCGCGGCTGGTCCCACGACCCATCGCCCTACTCGGTCTCGTGGGCTACGCCTCACTCACCATCGGAGTCCCGCTCGACCTCCTCGGTGTCCTCGACATGAACGCGGGAGCCGGAATGCTCCTCGTCGTGCCCGGCGGACTGTTCGAGCTGGTGCTCCTCCCGATCTGGCTGATCACAAAGGGATTCAGGCCGATGCCCTCCACCACCGACCTCGGCACTCCGGGCCCGGTCACGGCCCACTGATCGTTCGCGAACAGCAGCCTGAACACCACAACCGTGACCCGTTGAGCCGCGAAAGACGATCAGGCCCGAAGCCGCAGGGACTCCTCCTGCAGTGCCTCGGGTCCGACGTCCTTCGTCGCTCGGCGGAAGGGTGCGCCATATCGCCGCGTTACCGGTGAACTCGCTGAATCAGCCTCGCTGTTCCTCCTTCGGCACGCGACTCCGGTCGGGGGCGAGTCTGAGATGCGTCTGCTGCGAGGGGCGGTCACATTTTCCAGATGGCTACAGGGCCGCAGAGGTTCCCAGTCCCTCCGATCGGGCGTAGCGTTCCAGCCGTCCCAGCGCCCCTGGAGGAGGAAGAACCTCATGCGTCGACTTACCCCCACCGTCATCGCGGCTGCTGTAGCCGCGCTCGGTCTCGCCGCGGCCCCCGCACTCGCCACCGGTTTCGGTGGTCACAGCGGTGGTCAGCACCACAGCGACCGTGCCCACGGCACGTTCGACCACCTGTACGTGATCATGCTCGAGAACCACTCGCAGTCGAGCGTGATCGGGGACGCCAACGCCCCGTACTTGAACACCCTGGCCGACCACTACGCGACGGCGACGAACTACTACGGAGTGACACACCCGTCGATGCCGAACTACCTCGCCACCATCGCCGGCGACAACTTCGGTATTCAGGACGACGAGGACGAGAACGTCGTCAACCTGGACCGGCCCAACCTCGCCCAGCAGCTGACCACCGCCGGGATCCGGTGGGGGGCCTACATGGAGGACCTCCCCGCCAACAAACTTGACCGGTACTGGCCGGACGACTCCACGAAGCTGTACGCCAAGAAGCACAACCCGTTCGTGCTCTTCGACAGCGTGAAGAACAACCCGTCCGAGATGGCCAAGGTCAAGGACTACTCCGCCCTGAGGGCCGACCTGAATCGATTTGCGGCACCGCGGTTCGTCTGGATCTCGCCGAACCAGTGCAACGACATGCACGGCGGGGTCTCCACGGCGGTCGAGGGCCACCCCGAGACCCCCTGCCCCTACGGGTCGACCAAGGACGACGCCAACGACGCCGCGCTGAAGCAGAAGGCCGACCACTTCGTCAAGGGTGCAGTGAGCACGATCATGCACAGCAAGGCGTGGACCAAAAAGTCCGCCATCGTCATCGTCACCGACGAGAACGACTACACCGGCAAAGAGGAGACCGGCGGCTGGGAGTCGGCCGACGGGTGCTGCGGCAGCCCGTACGTGGCGGCCCACGACCCGCGCATCTCGCCGAACTGGCCAGGCGGCACCTACGGCGGCGGCAAGATCCCCGCGATCGTGGTCACCGGCGACGGCCGGCACCACGTCATCGACAGCACGCCGTACAACCACTACTCGCTGCTCACCACCATCGAGCAGAACTGGGGTCTGGCCTACCTCGGCCACGCCGGCGAGAAGTCCGAGGGTGTGGTTCCCATGTGGAAGGCGTTCGCCCGCAAGTGATGACCTGACCCGCCCGTTGACACCCGACTGATCGGTGCTCCACCAACCCCCGGGGCGCCACGGTGTTCCCACCGACCGGGCGCCGACGGTGCGTTGTCGTGCCCCGCGGGGTCCGCCCAGTGGGGGTCGACCGGGGAATCCCGTCCAGATCGACGAGCCGGATCTCGTCCTCATGGACCCCTCCCGCCCCGTGGCTGGTTACAGGCAAGGGCCAATTTCGCAGACGGCATTCGCGACCGCGCCGCAGCCCGGACCTGAGCTTGTCGCTCAAGGAAAACGAGCGACCACCCGAATCCTGACCTCGCGCGAAGCCCAGTGCGTGCGAGTGTGCCCGCCAGTTCCTGCAGGCGCCGGGCCAAGCGCCGCAATCGCCGCGAATTTCCGCTTTCCGGCGCTGGCTGCCTGCGAAGTCCCTCCTGGGCGGGGTCCGATCCCGTGCATGGATGATGCGCTCCGAACCGACGTTGTCTGGTCCGCGCTGACCACCTTCGGGATCACGGCCCGGGCGCCATGGGCCGCGGCCAATTTCTAGGGGTGACGAGAGGTGTCCGACATGATCACCGCACTTCACGTTGATGGATCTCCCTCTAGCCTGCCGTCGCTGCGGGAGCCCATACTCGGTGCATCACCTGGTGGTGGGGGTTGCACAGGGGAGCGCCCCGGTGTGGTGGTTGTGGATCCTGGCCGTCGTCGGGGTGATCTGACGAAGTACGGGGGCTGGGGATGCGATGGCTCAGGGGGCCCCCGGGGCTGCGAGGACGCCGAGCTGGCCGAGCAGTCCGGCGACATCCATGAGGATGCGGCTCTCGACGAAGATGCCGTCGCGGTAGCGGTCGATGGTCCATGCCTGGACGGTGGCGGAGCGACCGGTCGCCGGGATGCCCATGAACTCGCCCTCGTGCGTGCCCGTCCAGGTGGAGAAGCCCATGACCCGGTCGCCCTCGACGAGAGTGTCGTGAAGTGTCCAGCGGAGGTCCGGGAAGCCGGCGAACATCATGGCGAGGACTCCGCCGAGGCCGGCGCGTCCAGGTCCCTGGCCGGGGAGAGGATTCAGCTCGACGAAGTCTTCGGCGACCATCTCGACCAACGCCCCTTCGAGGTCCTGGGCGTTGATCACGTCGTTGATGAAGCGCTGCACGAGCGCACGAAGGTCCTGCTGGACAGCGGTAGTGGTCATGCTGATTCCTTTCAGAGGTGGGTACAGGTCGTCAGGTCGGGGCGGTACAGGGATTCGCGGACGGTGGGGTCACAAGGGAAGCGGATGGCGCATCACACCAGCGCCGGGGAGTCGCCCACACAGGGTGCGGATGAAGTCGAGCGCGTCCATCTCGACGTACTCGCCGCCCGCTCCTTGGCTGAACGTGCCGCCGGCGGTGCCTGTCAGGTGCAGTGCGAAGGGCTGTCCGTGCAGTTGCCCCCATTCCCCGACGATGTCGGCGACCAGGCGACCGTCGTGGGCGGGGTCGAGTGCCATCGGGCGGCCGATGGCCGCGTGGATGTCGATGCGGTGGGCCCACACGTCGCGGGTGAAGCCCACCTCGAGCAGGTAGTTCACCGGCTTCCAGCCGATCGGTGGACCGAAGGGGACCGGGGTATAGCGCAGCGGCAACGGGGTGCCGAACCGGCCCTTGGTCGCCTTCGCGCCGACGGCCTGGAGCTGCGCGATCACGTCAGCGTCGGGCAGGTCGGCGCGCTCACGGATCTGGAGCTCGTTGAGGCCGTCGACCCAGTGGTGGGAGTCGATGGTCTTGTTCAGCGGCAGACCGCGTCGCAGTTGGTGCAGGAAGACTCGGGGGGATGCCTGGGCGTCGGCTGAGCCGAGGACGTGAACGAGCATCTTGCGGACGTCCCAGCCGACGCAGTCGGTGTCGGTGGTCCACTCTTCGGGGCGCAGGGAGGCGGCCATGGCGGCGAACTTCTCGAACTCGACGAAGGCCAGGACACGGGCGTCCTTGCGGGTGATCCGGGTGACGCCGGTGATACTCGTCGTGCTCATCGGGGGTTCCTTTCCAAGGCGACGTCCACGAGAACGTCGGTCATGCGGTTCAGGTGCCTGAGCCAGCGGTCGCCGCCCGGCTCATTGCTCAACTGCGCCTCGATGAGTCCGGCGGTCATCGCGACGAGGCAGTCGATGTCGCCGGGGTCCCTCACGCCGGCCGCGTTCATCGCCGAGACGATGACGCCGAGCGCCGCCTGGGCCACCGCGTAGGACTCAGCACTCGGCTCGAAGCCCGGGATCACCCGAGAGAACAGCAACGAGTTCCGCGCCGGGTCCTCGACCGAAAAGTCGGCGAAGGTGCCGAGACTGGCCTTGAGCGCCACTCTCGGGTCGGGGGACCAATCGATCGAGGACAGAGCCTTCAACAGCTGCCGGTTGCCGTCAGCGAACATCGCGTCGTACAGGGCGTTCTTGGAGTCGAAGTAGGCGTAGAGGGATGGCTGCTTCATCCCGACCTCCTTGGCGAGGTCCCGCAGCGAGACCAGCTGGATCCCGTGCTCCCGCGCCAGACCCCAAGCGGCCTCGACGATCGAAGCGATCTTGACTTCCCGGCGCTGAGCGATGTTGCTGACCATCAGGTGAGCCGTCCTGTCAGCACGTCGTAGGGACCAGACGCTGACCCAGGTCAAGTCCCAGGTCGAGGTCGACGCCTCCGTCGACACAGTGGCTGCTTGTGGGGAGCCGGCCACCACGCTTGTGGACAGCAGCAGCGCACGCGACGACCACCGCGCAGCGGATGAGATTCCTTGCCAACTCGAGACCCTCCTTGCTGGAAGCTTGAATGTCCTATCAGTGATAGGAGAATATTCCTATCACTGATAGGCGTCAAGGGGGTCACGCAAACCTCGTGAGTCTTGGTTCGCGCCAGCAAGCCTGCTGCACTCCGCCGCGTAGAGGGCTGAGGCGTCGTCCAGTGTGTGACGTGAGGCGGGTAGCCTGAGCGCGTCGAAGGGGCAGCACATGACGAGCACGCCAGCACCTGGGTGGCATCCAGACCCGATGGGCCGCTTTGAGCACAGGTACTGGGATGGCAGGGGGTGGACCGAGCACGTCAGTACGGGCGGCTCGCGGTCCGCTGACCCGCCATCGGCACCGCCGCAGGTCCACCGCCCGGACCGCGAACGTGACGTACCCGCCGAGGCAGAGTCACACCAAGCGGACTCCCGACCAACGGACCAGACGCCCGCTCCGGCAGGGGCGGAGGCGGTGGCACCTGCGGTCAGAGCCACGGAGAAGATCACAACTTTCAACGCCAAGCGTGTGGCCACCGAACTCCAGGCTGAGAACCAACAGCTCCAAGGAGAGGTCGCCCGGCGCGAGCGCCTCTTGTCCGAGATGGGCATGCTCGACATGGCTGCCCGCGAGCAGCGCCTCACCGCTCAGCGCGAGGCAGAGGAAGCGGTACTTCATCGCGTCGCCGACCTACAACGGCAGGTCAGCGAGCTCGACCGCCAAGTCATCGTCAACCGCGACCGCCTCGTTCTCGAAGAGGTGGGGCTCTTCGACTTCGAGCACCCGGCCGAGTCCTCCGCGGAGTTGGCAACCGAACTTGAGTCGCTGCGGTCAGAGATCCGACAGACGAACAAGCTCGGGTCGGCGATCACCGCCTCGTCCAACTTCACGTTCAACAACTCGGCTTCCAAGGGCCAGACCTTCGTCAACCAGATGAGCCGGATCATGCTCCGTGCCTACAACGCCGAAGCCGAGAACGCCGTCAAGACCGTCAAGGCCGGCAACTTGGCCTCGGCGCAGAAGCGACTGTCCACAGCCAGGGAGCAGATCGCCAAGCAGGGCCGGATGATCGACCTCTCGGTCACTGATCGGTATCACTGGCTTCGCCTCAAGGAGCTGGAACTCGCGGCCCGCCACCAGCAGGCCAAAGCTGCAGATCGGGAGAGGGATCGCGAGCGACGGGCCGAGCTGCGGGAACAGAAGGCCCTGGAAGCTGAGATCAAGCGCGAGAAGGAACGCCTGGAGAAGGAACGAGCGCACTATCTGAACTCGATCCAGCGGATGCGCGACTCCGGCGACGCCGCCGGGGCCGGGGCGTTGCAGGGTGAACTGAACCGAATCGATGCCGAGATCGCCGCGGCTGACTACCGCGCCGCCAACATCCGCGCGGGGTATGTCTACGTCATCTCGAACATAGGCGCCTTCGGTGAGGGCGTCGTCAAAATCGGCATGACCCGCCGACTTGAACCCGAGGACCGCATCCGAGAACTTAGCGACGCATCCGTCCCCTTCAACTTCGACGTGCACGCACTCTTCTTCAGCGAAGATGCTGTCACCATCGAAGCGATGCTCCACCGAGAATTCGCCGCCGAAAGGCTGAACAAGGTCAATTCACGCCGCGAGTTCTTTCGGGTCCGCCCGCGTGCCGTTCTCGACGCCCTCACCGAACACAAGGTCTCGGTGCTGGAGTTCACCACCCACGCGGCTGCGGACGACTACCGAATGAGTTGGCCCGATGGCTACCCACTGGAGGGCACCGCCGATCAGGCGTGACGCGAAGCGAGGGCACTACGAACCAGGCCTCGACGAGGTGCCACCGCGCCACACGCAGCCATTGAACGCTCATCGCCGGCGGTGGTGACCTGGTGCGTCCTTCCGCCGCATAGCGCGTCTGGTCGCTGGCCGGCTCTCCCCGGACGTGTGCACCGTCGCCGCCATCGGACACGACGGGACGTTCCCCGACGACAGCTACCACGCCAAACAACGCTGGACCCAGGGCAGCACCGACCGTGGCTTCTTCTCCGCGCAGTTCTCCTGCCACGGCCCCGAAGTAGACCTCTGCGGCCCCGGCGTCGCCGTCGTCTCCTCCGTGCCGGCCGCCGGGTTCGGGGTCTCGAGGCTGGGGCGGCCAACAGCGTAACCGCGCCCGAGGACGCCTCAGCCGCCATCGACGACGCCGTCGGGCATCTCCACGCCGACCTCGTCGCCGCAGGACTGGTGGGTGTTCACCCCTCGTGCCGGCGGCAGTGGCCCCCAACGGCAACTCCACAGAGCAGCACACCATCGATTGGGGACGCAATCAGCGCACCCGCAGCGTCAGCCGCCGCCGCCACAAACCAGCGGGACATCACGCGGCAACTTGCCGTTCTCGAAGCGCAGATAGACGCCGCCAACCTCACCAACACGCCGACCTAACAACGACAAGAAGCAGGCGGCGGCGCGCCGCCACCTGCTTAAGACGCCATCCGCCACCAATGGTTCACCGATGAACGCGGCGACCCTCAGAACAAATGATGGCGGAACATGGCACCGCCGAGGAGACTGACATGGTCGCTCTCATCAACGACCGGCAGGAGTGACGCAAGGCCAGCAGCCCGCTACTCAGCAAAACCTTGACCAAGACGGACGGACTGAGGTGACGACACATGTCAGAGGCGTCGGAAGCCAATTCGGCCACCTCCTCACGCACGCCTGCGAAGGCCACCAGGCCAACCTTGGAGGGGCTTCTCGCAAACCATGGGCGCGAACTCCCATCGAGTCTGGTACCCACCTTGCGCTTGGCGGTCACCGCACACGCTCAGCGCCTGCGTGACAACGTCGCGGACCGCGAGGCTCTCAACCGGTCAACAGCACTATGGGCGCTGTTGGTCATGAACCCTGATGTAGAGCTCCTGACAGCCGAAGGGCATCTGAACGCCGACGATCTCCAGAAGACGCTAGGTATCACGGTGGTCCCTGGAGAAGAAGAAGGTGATCTACCGAGCCCAATCACCCTCGACGACACACTCGCCCGCGCCCTACAAGACCACTTATCCACCATCTCTTCCAACGATCTCAACCCCCTGGAAGTCACCGCCGCGATCCTGCTGTCATGTGCACGGGCCGGCGGGCTCCTCCCACAGCGGCTCGAGGCGATGAAGGTCGAACTCGGCACCGCCACGGACGCGCTCGCTCGGAAACGGTCCGGTCGTCCCGCCGGGCTCTCGATGTCCGTGCGGGAGGCCCGCCGAACGCTAGGTCCAGACGCGCAGGTCTCTGCCGCCGAGGTCGCCGGAGCGCTGATCCGGCTCCAACCGCCCAAAGAGATGGAGCATGTCCGTCTGGACCTCAGTGGCGGAGGGAAGGACGCCATCGATGCGTGGCTCACCCGTGTATGCGATCTCTACGACGCGGGCGAGGTCCTCCACAGTGAACGCGGCATCATCGACAAGGAACTCGTCCTGCGAGGACTGATTCAACTCGAGCCGACCCTCGCTGAACAGGTAAACAAAAGCGTCGAAGCCTCGCGCTGGATCGAGAAGATCCGCCCCTCACCGGTCATAGAGCGGCGCACCGAGCCCAGCGTCGACGTTCCCGCACAAACTGACCTCCTGGGTCGAGAGACCCTCGCCAAGACCCTGCTGCGACAACTCGAATTGATCGGCCAACGGGGTGAAAGCTCCATGCTGGTTCATCTCGACGGGCCCTGGGGATCGGGAAAAAGCAGCCTCTTCGTGTTTCTCGAACACGCCATCGCCAAGGCAGAGAAGGACAGTGCTGCGGCCGGCAGCGGCGGTGACACGACGATCGAGGGTGGGGATCGGTACCTCGTCGTGCCAGTCAACGCATGGAGGGAGCAGCGCGTCGGCGCTCAATGGTGGACTCTCTATCGTGCCCTGCGCGAAGCCCACCTCGGGGCGGCAAAAGCCTGGCACCGCCGCCTAGCCTCCAGGCTCGGCCACTTGTGGGACGTCATCGCGGTTCGACGAGACAAACTGTGGCCGGTCCTGCTGTCCCTACTGGTTCTGATGCTCGGATCCGTTCTCGTTGTGCGCTTCGGCCTCGACACGGGTCTCAACCTCGCCACAGGTCTGTCCATCGTTGTGGTGGTCACGACCGGGCTCAGCGCGGCCTACCGGTTCCTCGTTCCCGTCTCTCCCAAATCGGCGAAGGCAATGGTGGAGAACAGCACCAACCCCATGGCCGAAGTCAGGGACCTGTTCGCCAGGTCCGTGCAGCGAGCATCACCGCGTCGAGTGATCTTCCTGATCGACGATCTCGACCGATGCGAACCGGCCTACGTCATCCAGTTCCTCGAGGTCCTTCAAACGCTCGTACGCGACGCACCACTCGACGTCACACGCCATCGATCCCGCACCGACGACGCAAAGTCGCTCGGGCCGTATGCCGTCGTCGCCGCAGACGGCCGCTGGTTGCGCGCCTCGTACGAGAAGGCATACGGGGACCTTGTGCGTGACGATGTGCCGGGCAAACCTCTCGGCTACCGGTTCCTCGAGAAGATCTTCCAGATGCACATCCGTCTGCCCACCGTGGAAGCAGCCACCAAGCAGCGCTACTACGAGTCGCTACTCTTCCCCACCAGACGCACCGCCACGGGCACCACGGCGCAGGACGACGCACTCGCAAGGACCGTGACTGCGAAGATCGCGAGCGTGCGCACGACCGAGGACCTGTCAAGAGTGGGTGAGTGGATCAGCCGGGTCGCCGACCCGGCGAAGCGCCAGAGCCTGCGCTCAGACGCCTTGGAACATGCGGTCAACCCAGCGGTGGTAGAGCGCCAGCAACACGAACTCGCTCCCTTCGCCGACCTGCTGGACTCCAACCCCCGCACCATCCGGCTCTTCGTCAACGCCGTCAGCATGGAGGCCTACTTGCGCTTCTTGGAAGGTGCTTCGTTCGAACTAGCCGGGCTGGCGCTGTGGGCTGTGCTCGAAGCTCGCTGGCCGGCACTAGCAGATCATCTTCGTGAGAACCCAGACCACGTGGAAACAGAGGGCCTGAACCTAGAGGGAAACGACGACATGCCAGCAGACCTTCTCAAACTCCTGACGGGGCCGGACGTCGCGGCCGTCCTTCGCAACCCGCGGTGGCAAGAGTTCACCTCCGATCGGGTCCGCGCGAGCACGGGGTGAAGACCAGGTACGGACGAGGTCAGATCGGCCTCAGACACCACTCGAGCCAGAACGAGGCCAGAAAGTCTCAAGCAGGCTGAGACCTTCTCGCTATCCTCGTCGACGTGCCGCTGTGCGGGTCTGATAGCGGACACGGGTCAACTGGCCTGGCCCCGCGCCCAAGCTCAACCGCGCGCCACAACCTCTTCGAGGTGAAGCCCGGTGGACTCTCTCCCTCCGGGCCCATCAGAGGTGACATCATGCGGGCCGAAGGGGCACCACGGCCACGGCGTTGCACGCCCGCCTCGTAAAGAACCCTGCGGATCGCGGTCTGGGTGCGACCGCTGAGTTCACCCAGCTGCCTCAGCGATCTACCGGCGGCCTACTGCTCGGCGCAGAACACCCGCAGCCAAGCTCGCTGCTCGCGGGTCTGCCGGATCCCGGCGGTGCCGGCGAACTCCGGCAAGACGGCCAGTGTGGGCCGGCTGGGGTAGGGGCTCATGACTCGTTCGGGCGGGCCCGCTGCGAGCTGGTCGCCGACGTTGACGCCGATACGGGGCTGGTGCATGTCGAACGCCTCAACCCCGCCCCAGCAGTCCACCGTGGTGGTCAACCCGCCCGAGCCCTGCGTCCCAGTCTGGGTCACCGCCCCTGGACACACCGAGCGGATCTCGGAGAGCCCGTTCGGGATCTCCGAGAGCAGGCTGTCCAAGTGATGACGCTCCCGTCGCGGTAGATGAACTCCCGGTAGCCCAGCTCCTCACCCGAGCGGCGGCGCCGGGACAGGTTCCCCAGGATCGCCTCGTACCCCGCTCCCTCGGGCTTGCCCAGCAACGTCAGGGCGTCGCGCTGGGCCTGTTCGTCGGCGGTGCGGCCGACGAACAGGGCCCCGGCGAAGTTGCTCAGGCTCTTGGCACCCAGCACCGAGGAGGCGTTCTGCGTCGACACGAACGAGACCAGGTTGTTCTTCCGGGAGTCGGCGCTGATCTTGTTCACCAGGGCCCGGCCGGCGCCGGAGCCCTCGGTGATCTCGTGGGCCTCGTCGAGGAGGAACAGCTTCCGCTCGTGGCGGTCCGCCCGGTAGATGAGGTTTCAGGACTCGGTCAGGCGAATCAACCGTTGTTCCGCGGCTCGGGGCTGGTACGTCACGGGATCTTGCCCGATTCGGAGTCCGCCAGCCATTGGCGGTGCTTCGGCCTCAGACATGCTCCGCAGGGCCGGTACCCGGCAGCGATGGCGACGTCCTCGTCGGCGAAGAACACCCGATGCTGGACGTACTGGCCTTTTGCGATCGATCGCAGGGCGGAGGGACAGTCGAAGCATCCATAGATCTTGCTGCGCCGATGGCCGCCCAGTGTGCCGGGGGTGTGTGACACGTACGGGCGCCCGTCGCGATCCAGCAACGTGTAGGTCTCCACGACAACCATTGTGCGCGGGGGGTCACGGTGCGTCTCCCCCGCCTGATGCGCACCTTCCGGGGCGCGTCAGCGCCCACCTGGGCTACCGCTCGCGAGCGGATGCTTTGATCGGTTCCCAGTTGAACGAATCGCGGGGAAGAGAGCCAAGCTGCATCGGCCTCATCTCCTCGCGAGTCAAGGCCCGCACGGCGGCCGACGGCACGAGCACTTCCGCCGCCGCCCTGAGCGCCCGGTCGATCGTCACGAGAGCGTCTTCCTGGGGCCAGGTCACCGCCACGTACTCGGCATCCCGGATCGAGGCGCGCCCGCGCTCCCGAGCGGTCTTCCAGGCCGTGAGCGTGACACCCGGTCGTTGAGGAGAAGTATCTTCAGCGCGGTGAGCCGCTCGGCCCGCTCGAGCGCCACGTCTTCGGCGAGGTCGTGAACCCTCCTGCCTGCCCCGGCCAGGAAGGGTCAGGCGTCGACGATGACGGGGATGACCAGGGGGCTGCGGCGGTGGGTGCGCTGGGCCCAGCCCGATGCGGCCCGGCGGACCAGCTCCTCGATCTGCTCGAGGTCGTCGATGCCGTCGTGGGTGGCCTTGGTGAGGGCCTTCTGGATCGATGGGGTGGCGCCGGAGAAATCCATGACCTCGGGCGGGAAGCCGTGGGCGAGGTAGTCGGGGTCCTCGGTGAGGCTTCCGGTGTCGGGGTCGATGATGCACACGACGGTCACCACGCCCTCCTCGGCCAGGGTGCGCCGCACGTGCAGGGTCTCCTCGGTGGCGCCGCCGACGGTCATGGCGTCGACGTAGACCAGGCCCGCGGGGACGGTGCCGGTGATGCGGGCCCGGCCGTCGACGAGGTCGATGACGCTGCCGTCCTGGGCGATGAGGACGCGCTCGGCATCCACCCCGGTGCGGATCGCGATGTCGGCGTTGGCGCGCAGGTGGCGCCACTCGCCGTGGACAGGCAGCACGTTGGACGGGCGGATGATGTTGAAGCAGTACGCGAGCTCGCCGGCGCTGGCGTGGCCGGAGACGTGAACCTTGGCGTTGCCCTTGTGCACCACGGTCGCGCCCCACCGGGTGAGCTCGTTGATGACGCGGTAGATGGCGTTCTCGTTGCCCGGGATGAGCGAGCTGGCCATGAGCACCGTGTCCCCCTCGGTGATGCTCACGGGGTGGTCACGGTTGGCCATCCGGGCGAGGGCGGCCATCGGCTCGCCCTGGGAGCCGGTGGCGATGATGGTCTGCTGGTCGGGGCGCAGCCGGTCGAGGGCCTTGAGGTCCTTGACGACGAGGCCGTCGGGGATCGTGAGGTAGCCCAGCTCGCGCGCGATGCCCATGTTGCGCACCATCGACCGCCCGACGAAGGCGACCTTGCGCTTGTGACGCTGGGCGGTGTCGAGGATCTGCTGGATGCGGTGCACGTGGCTGGCGAAGCTCGACACGATGACCCGGCCCTTGGTCGTGCGGAAGACCGTGTCGATCGCGGGCGCGAGCTCCTCCTCGGAGACGGTGAAGCCGGGGACCTCGGCGTTGGTGGAGTCGACGAGGAACAGGTCGACGCCCTCCTCGCCCAGGCGGGCGAAGGCGCGCAGGTCGGTGACTCGGCCGTCGAGGGGGAACTGGTCCATCTTGAAGTCGCCCGTGTGCAGGACGAGCCCGGCCGAGGTGCGAATGGCGACGGCCAGCCCGTCGGGGATCGAGTGGTTGACGGCGACGAACTCGCAGTCGAACGGGCCGAAGGAACGCCGGTCACCCTCGGCGACCTCGACGGTCACCGGGGTGATGTGGTGCTCGACAAGCTTGGCCTTGAGCAGGGCCAGGGTGAGCCGCGACCCGACGACGGGGATGTCCGGTCGCTCGCGCAGGAGGTAGGGGACACCGCCGATGTGGTCCTCGTGACCGTGCGTGAGCACGATGGCGTCCACCCGGTCCAGACGGTCCCGTATCCAGGTGAAGTCCGGGAGGATGACGTCGACCCCGGGCTGGTGCTCGTCGGGGAAGAGCACGCCGCAGTCGACGACCAGCAGCCGGCCGGCGTGCTCGAACACGGTCATGTTGCGACCGATCTCACCCAGACCCCCCAGGGGGACGACGCGCAACCCGTTCTTCGGCAGGTCGGGCAGCGAGCCGCCGGTCTTGCGACGCGGACCTCGGCGGCTCATCGTCGGCCTCCGGTCGCGGGGAGCGTGGTGGGACGTGCGTGCTGGTCGTGGTGCGGGGTGGTCACTGGGCTGCTCCGGTGGTGTGAATGTCGGCGGGGGACGGTACGGGGGCGAGGTGGTCGGTCAGCGAGGGTGGGCGGCGGACGGCGTCGGGCGGCGCCTCGTTGAGGCCGATGAGCACCAATCTTGGCAGCACGTCGCTGAAACGCGCCGCCTCGGGGTGGGTGTTGGGCCTCGACCACGCCACCCCGGCCGCCTCGCCGCCCGGTTCGGGACGTCGACGCTTCGACAGGTCGTGTGCTGCGCGCCCAGCCCCACACCCAGGCTGACGTGCGACCAGTGTCGCATCGAGTCAAGGGGTCCGAGCACGGTCACCGCTGGTCGCGGCATCCCACCTCGACCCGGCGGTGAGGTGACGGCTCCATCAGTACCCTTGTGGGTACGTACCGAATCAGGTACGTTGGCCGCCATGGATGCCGTGATGCAGGCCCTGGCCGACCAGAGCCGGCGCACGGTGCTGGAGATCCTGCGGGATCATCCCGCGACGGCGGGTGAGCTGGCTGACGCCTTGCCCATCGCCCGTCCCGGGGTCTCCCGGCACCTGCGGGTGCTGCGGGAGGCGGGGCTGGTCGACGTGCGCCAGGACGCCCAGCGCAGGATCTACAGCCTTCGACCGGAGGCCCTCGTCGAGGTGGACGAGTGGCTGGGCGACTACCGCGCGCTCTGGCAGAACCGGCTCGATGCACTGCACACCGAGATCGCACGAGGAAAAAGGGGAACGACGTGAGCATCATCGCCACGATGCGGGCCATCGACGACGCCCGCGGCGCAGTACGCGTCGAAGACGTCTACGACACCGACATCGACGACCTGTGGACGGCGTGCACGACACCGGAGCGCCTGGCGCGATGGATCGCCGAGGTGTCTGGTGACCTGAGGGTGGGTGGGACCGTGAGTGCCGTGTTCACGAGCACGTGGAGCGGGTCTGTGCGGATCGAGGTCTGCGATGCCCCGCACCACCTCGTGGTGACGATGGAGCCGGGAACCGATGACGAGACCCACCTCGAGGCCCGGCTCACGGAGCAGGGGTCGCAGACCCGGCTGGTCGTGGAGGAGCGTGGCCTGCCGGTCGACCAGCTCCACTTCTACGGGGCCGGCTGGCAGGTCCATCTGGAGGATCTCGGCCGTTCCCTGGCCATCGGGGGTTCCGCGCACGAGGACGGTTGGTCGGCAGAAGCACCCGCCCGGGCCTGGAACGAGCGGTGGACCAGCCTCACCCCGGAGTACGAGAACAGGTTGGCCCGCTAGCCCCCTGACAGCGGGGCCGGGTCGTCCCCAGACAGCGGAGCCGGGTCGTCCCCAGACGCTCGCGGGTATCAGCCGCGGCTCGCGGTGCTCCTGAAGCGGGAGGCCGTCGTGATCCAACCGTGCGGATGGATCACGCACCTCGGCAGATCGAGCACCACACCCGGACCGAGCAAGGAGATCTCACATGGCGTCACGATGGACCGCGGCGGCCGCGATGGTGCTGATCGGCACCGGACTGGGCGGATGCGGGGGCTCTGGCGCCTCGGACAGCCCCGCCGTCGTCTCCGAGGCCGCCTCAGTGGCGCCCTCGGACCTGGAGGGGGCGACGTCCGGTGACGCCGACCTCGATGGTCAGGCCGACGAGGGTGCGGCCATGACCGCCGAGGAGCTCTGCGGCTTCCTGGCCGACGAGACCCCGAAGGTCATCGACCTGCGCCCGGCCGAGTACGCGTACGCGACGTTCGGTGGAGCACTCTTCGCCTTCTACACTGACCAGGGCCTGCTCACCGACATCGACGGCGCCGACATCGACGCACTCTCGGCCGAGGGCTGTCCCGGCGCTGCGGCCGAGCTGTTGCCGGTGCTGGGGGCTGACAGCTTCCAGGAGCTCCTGTCCCAGTAGGGACCGATCGCGGCCTGAGGCGTCAGCGCAGCCCGGTGCGCCGCTCCAGCGCCAGCGCCACGAGCTCATCGATCAGCTCGGGATAGGGCACACCCGTCGCGGCCCACATCCGCGGGTACATCGAGCTGGGGGTGAACCCCGGCATGGTGTTCACCTCGTTGACCAGGACGGTGCCGTCGCCCGTGAGGAAGAAGTCCACGCGCGCCAACCCCTCGCACCCCGCGGCGTCGAAGGCCTCGACGGCCATCGCCCGGATCCGCTCCGTGGTCTCGGCGGGCACGTCGGCGGGGGTGTCCAGCCGCACGTCGGCGGCATCGAGGTACTTGGCCTCGAAGTCGTAGAAGTCGTGGTTGGCGAGCACGATGCACTCCCCCAGCACGCTCGCCCGCGACGACCCCCCGCCTCGACCCTCCAGCACACCGCACTCGATCTCGCGGCCGAAGACCGCGGCCTCGACGACCACCTTGGGGTCGTGCTCGCGGGCCGCCTCGATCGCCGCCCGCAGGGCCTCCGGCCCAGCCACCTTGGTGATGCCCATGCTCGAGCCCGCACGCGCCGGCTTGACGAACACCGGCCACGACAGGGCGTGCACGGCATCCATCGCCGCTGCCGGATCCCGCTGCCACTGCTTGTCGGTGATGACGACGTAGGGCCCGACAGGAAGCCCGGCCGCCGCGAGAACCACCTTCATCATGTGCTTGTCCATCATCACGGCGGATGCCGTCACCCCCGACCCGACGTAGCGCACGTCGGCGAGGTCCAGCAGCCCCTGGATCGTGCCGTCCTCGCCGAACGGCCCGTGCAGCAGTGGGAAGACGACGTCGACCTCGCCGAGGGTCTGCGGGGGCCGGCCCGCGTCGTGCACGGAGAGGGTCCGGTCGGTGGCGCTGGTCGGCACGATGACACTCGCGGCATGGGTGTCGACCTCGGGCACGTGCCCGGTGGCCAGCCGCAGCCGCTCGGGGTCGTCGGGGGCGAGGACCCAGTGACCGTCCTTGGCGATCCCGACCGGCACCACGTCGTACCGGTCCCGGTCGAGGGCCTCCAGCACGCTGGCTGCGGTCGCGCACGACACCGCATGCTCCGAGGACCGGCCGCCGAAGACGAGCGCGATGCGGATCCTGCGGTCCGTCCTTGCGTCATTCATCGCCAACGACCCTATCGGCCGCCGAAGCCAAGGCGGGCGCGCGGCACCGGCGTGGGGACGGCATACGCTGACGAGCGTGACCGAGAGCCCCACCGACGCCCCGTCCGACCAGGGCGCGCACCGCCTGGCCGCTGCCACCCGCATCGTCACGCTGGGCCGCGAGCCGGCCGAGCCGGGAGGGCAGGTCGGTGCCCCGCTCGTGCTCACCTCGACCTACCACGCCGACGGCCCGACGAACTACGCCCGCTCGGGCAACCCCACGTGGTCGGCGTTCGAGAGTGCCCTCGGCGACCTGGAGGGCGGCTCGGCGCTGGTGTTTGCCTCCGGCATGGCGGCGGTCTCCGCGGCGCTGTCCCTGCTCCCGCACGGAGCGGCCGTGGTCGCGCCGACGGCGGCCTACAACGGTGTGATGGTCACCCTCACCGACCGCGTCGAGGACGGCAGCGCGGTCGTGCGCCTGGTGGAGGTGACCGACACCGACGCCGTCGTCGCGGCCCTGGACGGTGCCCACCTGCTCTGGCTCGAGTCCCCCACCAACCCGCTGCTCGAGCTGGCCGACCTGCCGGCCCTCATCGCTGCGGCGCGAGCCCGCGCGGTGCTCACGGTCGTCGACAACACCTTTGCGACCCCGCTGCTGCAACGGCCGCTCGAGCACGGTGCCGATGTCGTCGTGCACTCGGTGACGAAGTACCTCTCCGGGCACAGCGACCTCCTGCTCGGCGCCACCGTCACCGCTCCCACCGAGTCCGGGCGCGCCCTGCAGGAGCGCCTGCGGCGCCACCGTCAGCTGCACGGCGCGATCGCCGGCCCGGTCGAGACGTGGCTCGCCCTGCGCGGGCTGCGCACGCTGCACCTGCGGGTCGAGCGGGCCGGGGCGAATGCCGTGGAGCTGGCCGACCGGCTCGCCGGGCACCCTTCGGTGCGGAGGGTGCGCTACCCCGGCCTGGGGGCGATGGTCTCCATCGAGGTCGTGGGTGGCGCACAGGGCGCCGAGCGGGTCGCCGCGGCCACCCGCGTGTGGGTGCACTCGACGAGCCTGGGTGGGGTGGAGAGCCAGATCGAGCGGCGACGGCGCCAGCCCGGTGAGCCGGAGGCGGTCCCGGTGGAGCTGCTCCGCCTCTCGGTCGGCGTCGAGGACGTCGAGGACCTCTGGCGCGACCTCGCCCAGGCCCTCGACCGCGCCTGACCCCACCCCCCACCTACCCGACTTATTGCGCCACAGCCACCCCCGACGGGCCGAAAAGCCGGGCCGAATGTGGCTGTGGCGCAATAAGTCGGGGGTGGGTCAGGCGGTCTCGGCCTTGCGCGGGCGGGACAACAGGGCCGTGACGACCTCCTGCGCCGTGCGCCCGTGCTGGATCATCGCGTCGACCTGCTCGATGATCGGCACGTCGACCTGGTGGTGGCGCGCCAGGTCGAGGATGGACGTGCAGGACTTCACGCCCTCCGCGGTCTGCCTCGTCACCGCGACGACCTCCTCGACCGCCATCCCCTGCCCGAGCCGCACCCCGAAGGAGTGGTTCCGCGAGAGCGGTGACATGCAGGTGGCGATCAGGTCGCCCACGCCCGCGAGCCCCGAGAAGGTGCTCGCCTCTCCCCCGACGGCCATGCCCAGGCGCATCGTCTCGGCCAGCCCGCGCGTGATGATCGACGCCTTGGAGTTGTCACCCATCCCCAGCCCCTCGGCCATGCCCACCGCAAGGGCGATGACGTTCTTGACCGCACCCGCGATCTCGGTGCCGACGACGTCGGTGCCGGTATAGGGACGGAAGTAGGGCGCCGCACAGGCCGCTGCGACCCGCTCGGCCATCGCCTCGCTCCCGGCCGCGACGACGGATGCCGCGGGCTGCTTCGCCGCGATCTCGCGGGCCAGGTTGGGGCCGGACACCACGACGATCCGCTCCTGCTCCACCTGCCCCACCTCGGCGATCACCTCCGACATCCGCTTCGTCGTGCCGAGCTCGACGCCCTTCATGAGGGACACCACCGCCGCGGAGCCGGGCAGGGCCGAGCCCCACGTGGTGAGGTTCGCGCGCAGGGTCTGCGAGGGCACCGCGAGCACGACGACGTCGGCACCGCCGGACGCCTCGAACGGGTCGGTCGTGGCCCGGATGGTCTTGGGGAGCCGCAGCTCGGGAAGGTAGTCCTCGTTGACCCCGGCGTTGATCTGGTCGACGACCTCCTGGCGTCGCCCCCACATGGTGACCGACGTGCCCGCATCCGCGAGGACCGCGGCGAAGGCCGTCCCCCAGCTGCCGGTGCCGTATACCGCTGCCGTCGTCATGAGGCCTCCTTGAGGGGCTTGGGTCTCCCGGTGGATGTGATGCCGTGGACGGTGGGGTCGAAGCGCGTTCGGGGTGCGGTCTCCCCGCGGATCTCCTCCAGCAGGACGGTGATGGCGGCCATGATCCGCGCTGTCGCCTCCAGCAGCAGGTCAGCGGTGACCTCCCTGCAATGGAGGTCCTCGAGGTCGACGGGTGGTCCGGCCCGCACGACCATCCTCGTGCGCGGGAGCAGGTGCAACCGGCGGGAGTAGGGCGCGAGCACGTCGGCGGCCCCCCAGGTGGCGACCGGCAGCACGGGGCACCCGGTCTCCAGGGCGACCCGCGCGGCACCGGTCTTGCCACGCATCGGCCACAGGTCGGGGTCCCGCGTGAGGGAGCCCTCCGGGTAGATCACGACGCAGCGCCCCTGGTGGACCGCCTCGACCGCGGACCGGTAGGCGTCGACGGCCCGCCCGGACTCGCGGTGCACCGGGATCTGGTCGGCGGCCCGCAGGATGCCGCCGACGACCGGGATCCTGAACACCTCGATCTTCCCGAGGTAGTGCGGCGTGTGCCCGTGGTCGACGAGGAAGTGCCCGAGCACCAGCGGCTCGAGGTAGGAGTAGTGGTTGGTCACCGCGACGTAGCCGGTCTCGGGCAGGTTCTCCTCCCCGGCCCAGTCCCGCTTGGTCAGCAGACGCAGGAGTGGCCGCAGCAGCGCGACGACGAACCGGTAGGCGATGGGCCGGGAATGGTCCAAGGGGGTGCTCACGCGCAGCCTTCCGTGGAGTGGGATCTTGGCATTGTGGTCTGCCACTGGGGCGATGTCGAGCGTGCCATCGGCGTGGTGGACGATGGGAGGCGTGAGTCAGCCCGGCGACGACTGGACCCTCGTCGTCCCCGTCAGGGGCGGGCCGCTGTCCAAGAGCCGGCTGCAAGTGCCGCGCGAGACCCGCACGGCGCTCGCCGAGGCCTTCGCCCGCGACACCGTCGCCGCCCTCTCCGCCGGGGCCCCGATGGCGGAGGTGCTCGTCGCGACCGGCGACCCGGAAGTCGAACGGTGGGTCCTCCAGGCCGGACACCGCACGGTCGAGGATGCCGGGCGCGGGCTGGATGCCGCAGTCGCCGCGGGAGCAGCCGCCGCCCGGACTGGCAGGGTCGCGGTGGTGCTCGCCGACCACCCGGCCCTGCGCCCGGAGGAGGTGCGGATCGCCCTGCGCGCGGCGGACGGGCTGGCCCTGACGGTCGTCGCGGACGCCGACCACGACGGGACGGCGTTGCTGACCCTTCCTGCCGGCGCCGGGGCGCAGACGGCATTCGGGGCGGGCAGCGCCGCGGCTCACGAGCGGCTCGGGCACCAGCGCCTCGAGCTGGACCTTCCGGGGCTGCTTCGTGACGTCGACGATGCCGCGTCCCTGGCGACCGCCCTGCGGTTGGGCGTGGGGGCCCACACCACGAGGGCCCTCACGCGCGCTACCCTGCCGGGCATGCAGGCGACGATCCACACGATGGCCGAGGACGGGTCTGGCTCGGCGCTCCTCGACGACGGCCTGCGGGTCTCGTTGCCCCCGGACTCGGCGGTCTCCAGCGGGCTGCGACACCTGCGGGTGGGCCAGCGGGTCAGCATCGAGCTGGACGAGGGCGGGGAGCGCGCCGTGCGCGTCTGGGTCGTCGGGATCGGTCCCGGCGAGTCGATCGCCTGACCGCTGATGGCCTGACCACGGGTCGCCCGACCGCAGGTCCCCCGACGCGCGTCGGGCCGCGCACCGGGCGGGGCTCAGTCCAGCTTGTAGACCGCGCCGACGGCGTCGAGCTTCTCCGAGAACCGCTCGTAGCCACGGTGGATGAGGTCGATGCCGTGCACCGTGGAGCGGCCCTCCGCGGCCAGCGCGGCGATGAGGTAGCTGAAGCCTCCGCGCAGGTCGGGCACGGTGATCTCGGCCGGCCGCAGCGGGCTCGGACCCGAGATGACGGCCGAGTGCCGGTAGTTCGCCCGACCGAACCGGCACGGTGAGCCACCGAGGCACTCGCGGTAGGTCTGGATCCGGGCGCCCATGTCGCGCAGGGCATCGGTGAAACCCAGCCGGTTCTCGTAGACCGTCTCGTGGATGATCGAGAGTCCCTCGGTCTGGGTGAGCGCCACCACGAGGGGCTGCTGCCAGTCGGTCATGAAGCCGGGGTGCACGTCGGTCTCGAGGGCGATGGAGCGCAGCGGCCCACCCGGGTGCCAGAACCGGATGCCGCCGTCGTCCACCTCGAAGGCCCCGCCGATCCGTCGGAAGATGTTGAGGAAGGTCATCATCGGGAGCTGCTGGGCACCCTTGACGTAGATGTCGCCCCGGGTGGCGAGCGCGGCGCAGGCCCAGGACCCCGCCTCGATCCGGTCGGGGACTGCGAGGTGGTCGAAACCGCCGAGCCGGTCCACCCCCTCGATCCGGATGACCCGGTCGGTCTGCACGGAGATGATCGAGCCCATCTTCTGGAGCACCGCGATGAGGTCCATGATCTCGGGCTCGATGGCAGCCCCGCGCAGGGTCGTCGTGCCCACGGCGCGCACCGCGGTGAGGAGGACCTGCTCGGTGGCCCCGACGCTGGGATAGGGCAGGTCGATGTCGGCCGCCCTCAGGCGCCGATCCGCGGTGAGGCGCAGCCCGTCGCGACGACGCTCCACCCGGGCACCGAACTGCTCGAGGACCTTGAGGTGGAAGTCGATCGGACGCTCGCCGATGACGCACCCACCGGGGTCGGGGATGAACGCCTCCCCGAGCCGATGCAGCAACGGCCCGCAGAGCAGCACGGGCACCCTCGACGTGCCCGCGTGGGTGTCGACCTCGGCGACCCGGGCCTGCTCGACCCTGCTGGGGTCGAGCACCAGCTCGCCGTCGCGGTCCGTCGAGTCGATGTGCACGCCGTGCAGCTCCAGGAGGCCGCTCACGACCCGGACGTCGGAGAGCTCCGGCACGCCACGCAGGCGGCAGGGATCCTCGGCGAGCACCACGGCGACCATCGCCTTGGAGACGAGGTTCTTGGCCCCCCGGACCTCGATGTCGCCGACGAGCGGCGCGCCGCCGTCGACGATCAACGTGGAGGTCATGGGGTCACCCAAACACAGAGGCCCCGTGGTGGCGGCGCGTGACGCGCCACCCCACGGGACCGAATCCGTCGGTGCTCAGCGACCCGCCGACTTCTTGGCCGTGGCCTTCTTGGCGGGCGCCTTCTTCGCAGGAGTCTTCTTGGCAGGAGCCTTCTTGGCCGGCGCCACCTTCGTCGCCACCTTCTTGGCGGGCACCTTCTTGGCCGGCGCCTTCTTCGCCGGCGCAGCCTTGGTCGCCAGCTTCTTGGCCGGCGCCTTCTTCGCCGGCGCAGCCTTGGTCGCCACCTTCTTCGCGGGCACCTTCTTCGCCGGCGCAGCCTTGGTCGCCACCTTCTTCGCGGGCACCTTCTTGGCCGGCGCTGCCTTGCTCGCCGCCTTCTTGGCCGAGGCCTTCTTGGCGGAGGTCGCGGCGGGTGCGGCGGCCTTCGTGGCGGTCCCGGCAGCAGCCCGGCCCGTCGCGGGAGCGGCCTTGGGCAGCGTGCTCGGCTTCTTCACGTAGGACTTGAACGAGGTGCCCGCCCGGAAGCGCGGCGCCTTGGACTTGGGGATGCGCACCGAGGTCCCGGTGCGGGGGTTGCGCCCCGTCCGGGCCGCACGCTCCACGCGGTCGAACGTGCCGAACCCCGTGATGGCGACCTTGCCGCCGCGAACCGTCTCGCGCACGATCGTGTCGAGCACGGCCTCGAGCGCGTCGTTAGCCGCCTTCTTGCTGCCGAGCCGCTTCTCCAGCTCCTTGATGAGATCTGCCTTGTTCACAGTCGACCACTCCATCGGGACGGCGCCGGGTCGGACTCCCCGGCGAGTGTTCTCGTGACCGGCGGGTGCCGGGCCTCATGGCGACGGTATGCCCGGGACAGGAGCGAGTCCACAACGCTCACGGCGTGTTTTGCCATGCCGCACAACGGATTCGACCGATCGGCCTCACACATCCAGACCCACGCGTCACACCCGTCACACGGATGGATCGCGACCCCGGACCGTGACCATCCCGCGAAGGCGATCAAAACCGTTGCAGGGCAACGGCATCCGACCCAGATCAGTGAACGAGAGCCGGCTTCCAGGAGGGGCGACCACCCTCGAATGCCGTGATGTCACCTTCGTTGCGCAGAGTGAGGCTGATGTCGTCGAGACCCTCGAGCAGCCGCCAGCGCGTGTACTCGTCGACCTCGAACGCCGCGACGATGTCGCCGGCGGTCACGGTGCGCGAGACGAGGTCCACGGTGATGGACGTGCCTGGTTCGTTCTCGAGAAGCTTCCAGAGCAGCTCGACGTCGTCCTGCGAGCACTGAGCGGTGAGCAGGCCCGCCTTGCCGCTGTTGCCGCGGAAGATGTCCGCGAACCGCGAGGAGATCACGACCCGGAAGCCGTAGTTCATCAGGGCCCAGACGGCGTGCTCACGAGAGGACCCGGTGCCGAAGTCGGGGCCGGCGACCAGCACCGAGCCGCTCGAGAAGTCGGGGTTGTTCAGGACGAACGTCTCATCCGCACGCCAGGCCGCGAACAGGCCGTCCTCGAAGCCGGTGCGCGTGACCCGCTTGAGGTACACCGCCGGGATGATCTGGTCGGTGTCCACGTTGCTGCGGCGCAGTGGCACACCGGTGCCCGTATGGGTCGTGAAGGCGTCCATCAGATGTCCCCCTTCATCGCGGGCTCGAGATCGGCAGGGCTGGAGAGCGTGCCGCGGATGGCGGTCGCGGCCGCCACGAGGGGGCTGACGAGGTGGGTACGCCCACCCTTGCCCTGGCGACCCTCGAAGTTGCGGTTGGAGGTGGAGGCGCTGCGCTCACCGGGGGCGAGCTGGTCGGGGTTCATCCCCAGGCACATGGAGCACCCGGGGAGCCGCCACTCGGCTCCGGCCGCGGTGAACACCTCGTGGAGGCCCTCGCTCTCGGCCTGGAGGCGCACCCGGGCGGAACCGGGCACGACGAGCATGCGCACCCCGTCGGCGACCGAGCGACCACGGACGACGTCGGCCGCGGCTCGCAGGTCCTCGATCCGTCCGTTGGTGCACGAACCGACGAAGACCGTGTCCACCGCGATCTCCCGCAGTGGTGTTCCCGCAGCCAGGCCCATGTACTCCAGGGCCCGGCGCGCGGCGATCTTGTCGTGGTCGTCGGGCATGCGGTCCGGGTCGGGGACGGCCTCGCCGAGCGGTGACCCCTGCCCGGGGTTGGTGCCCCAGGTGACGAAGGGCGTGAGGGTCGACGCGTCCAGCGCCACCTCGGTGTCGAACTCGGCATCCTCGTCGCTGCGCAGCTCGCCCCACGCGGCGACGGCGGCGTCCCAGTCGGCGCCCTGGGGTGCGTGGTCGCGCCCCTCGAGGTAGGCGAAGGTCGTCTTGTCCGGAGCGATCATCCCGGCGCGCGCACCCGCCTCGATGGACATGTTGCACACCGTCATCCGTGACTCCATGGACAGCGCCCGGATGGCGCTCCCCCGGAACTCGATGACGTGGCCCTGCCCGCCGCCGGTGCCGATCTTCGCGATCACGGCGAGCACGATGTCCTTGGCCGTCACGCCCTCGGAGAGCACGCCCTCGACGGTGACGGCCATCGTGCGGAAGGGCTTGAGGGGCAGGGTCTGGGTGGCCAGCACGTGCTCGACCTCGGAGGTGCCGATGCCGAAGGCCAGGGCACCGAACGCTCCGTGCGTCGAGGTGTGGCTGTCGCCGCAGACGATGGTCATGCCGGGCTGGCTGAGACCGAGCTGCGGACCGACGACGTGGACGATGCCCTGCTCGGCGTCACCCATCGGGTAGAGCCGGATCCCGAACTCCTCGCAGTTGCGACGGAGCGTCTCGACCTGGGTGCGGCTCACCGGGTCGGTGATCGGGCCGGGGGTGGTCGGCACGTTGTGGTCCTCGGTCGCGAGGCTGAGGTCGGTGCGGCGGACCCCCCTCCCGGACAGTCGCAGCCCGTCGAAGGCCTGCGGGCTGGTCACCTCGTGCAGCAGGTGGAGGTCGATGTAGAGGAGGTCGGGCTCCCCCTCGTGCCGACGCACGACGTGGGTCTCCCACACCTTCTCGGCCAGGGTCGTGGCCATGTTCACCTCCACGCCGTCCGCGTGCGGCGGCGCTCCTCGTCGTGTGCGCGCGGCGCCCGGTGGTGCGCCATCGCTTACCTCCGAGATTCGCACGGGGTCGACCCACCGGAGGATGCGTCTCAGGCAATGAGACGTTAATATCACGACATGGACAACACCAGTGGGGTCGGAGTGCTGGACAAGGCGGCCATCGTCCTGTCCGCCCTCGAGGCCGGCCCGTCGACCCTTGCCCAGCTCGTGACCGCCACCGGCTTGGCGCGGCCGACGGCCCACCGCCTCGCGGTGGCGCTCGAGCACCACCGCCTGGTCACCCGCGACCTCCAAGGGCGGTTCGTCCTCGGGCCCCGGCTCGGCGAGCTGGCGGCCGCGGCCGGCGAGGACCGGTTGCTCGCCGCCGCCGGCCCGGTGCTCGGCGCACTGCGAGACCACACCAACGAGAGTGCCCAGCTCTTCCGGCGGCAGGGTGACTACCGCGTCTGCGTCTCGGCGGCGGAGCGCCCGATCGGCCTGCGCGACTCCATCCCCGTCGGTGCGACGCTCTCGATGCGCGCCGGCTCGGCGGCCCAGGTGCTCCTCGCCTGGGAGGAGCCGGACCGCCTCCACCGAGGGCTGCAGGGCGCGGCCTTCACGGCGACGGCCCTGTCCGGCGTGCGGCGACGGGGCTGGGCCCAGAGCGTGGGCGAGCGCGAGCCTGGGGTGGCGTCGGTGTCCGCTCCCGTGCGGTCACCCTCGGGCCGGGTCATCGCCGCGGTCTCGATCTCCGGCCCCATCGAGCGACTCTCGCGCCAGCCGGGTCGTCTGCATGCGGCCACCGTCATCGCCGGCGCCGGCAAGCTCACCGAGGTCCTGGCTCGCCACGCCGCCCACCAGGAGGACCAGAACAACGCGTGAGCGGGGCCCTTCCGCAACACGGAGTTCACACGGCGACGCGCCAGCGGCAACACCGCAGCGGGAGTCTTCGATGGCCACACCCGGTATGCCGCGTACGGAGGTCGCCCGTGTCCCTCACCACTGCCCAGCGCATCGCTCGCGACCGCACCAGGCTGCTCGGCTTCCCCAGGCCCGGCCGGCGCGCGATCGTCGTCGGAGGCGGTCCGCTCGCCGCACGGCGGGCCGCGGGCCTGGTCCGAGCCAGCACCCCCGTCGCGGTGTTCGCGCCGACGCTGTGCGACGACATCTTCGACCTCCTCGCCGAGCGACTCGTGACCTGGGAGAACCGGTGGCCCACGCTGCCCGACCTCGCGGACGCGTGGCTGGTGCACGCCGCGACGGGCGATGCCGAGATCGACACCCGGGTGTGCGCCTGGGCCACGTCCCTCCGCGCCGGCGCCTGAACCCTCAGGCGAGCCGCCCACCCATCCGCTCACGAGCGACCTCGCCCCGCCGACCGACGGGCACGGTGCCCGCGATGCGCGCGAGTCCGAGGGCCCCGGGACCGCCATAGATGCTCTCGACGCCGCCCGGCTCGACGGCGTAGGTCTCGTGCCAGATCGTCACGGCATCCGGGTCGGCCTGCGCGGCTCGGTAGAAGTCCAGCCAGGCGGGCCGGTGCGTCAGTCCAGCGGCATTGGCATAGGCGTAGATGTCCTCGGTGCTGCGCCACCACTGGATGACGGTGGGTCCGCTGAGCGAGAGCGTCGTGCGGCTCCCGAGGTAGCCGAGGTGTTCGGCCTCGCCGCGCCCGGCGGCCGCTCGGTTGGCCTCGAGCTCGGCGATCATCCGAGGCATGGCAGCCCCGGCACGCCGCACGATGCCGAGCTTCCACGGCTTGTGGATGCGCAGCCCGATGAGGAACAGGGCCAACGGCCCTTCGTAGGCGTGAGTGACACGCTCGACCATGATGGTCCCCTTTGGATAGTATTGCTGTCCAGTTGCTGCTCCCATATTGGACAGCACCACTATCCGATGTCAAGGGGAGGCGCAGTGCGGATCTCGGAGCTCGCCGGCGCGACCGGCGTCCCGGTGCACACCCTGAAGTACTACCTGCGCGAGGGCCTTCTCATGCCGGGCCAGGCGCTGAGTCGCACCCGCGCCGACTACGGGGACGCGCACGTCGAGCGAGTCCGTCTGGTCCGCGCCCTGGTCGAGCACGGCGGGGTGGGGATCTCGGGCGTTCGGGCCATCCTCGAGGCCATCACGGCCCCCCCGCCCTCGCGTCACGACCTCCTCGGCATCGCTCACGGCGCGCTCCCCTCACCGGCGGGCGACGGCGCGGTGAGTGACGAGGTCGAGGCCCTCGTCGCCGAGCTCGAGTGGCCCGTCGGTCCGCACTGCCCGTCGATGAGCGCGCTGACCGCCGCCGTCGGGGCAGCCAGGGATGCCGGTGTGCACCTTGACCCCGAGACCCTGCGCGGCTACGCACGAGCCATGACCGAGGTCGCCGTGGTCGACGTCGGCGTCGCGACGTCGGCGGGCTCGCCGGCGGAGGCCATGCGCCAGGTCGTCGTCGGCACGGTGATGGTCGATCCCGTGCTCGTCGCGCTGCGCCGGGTCGCCCAGGAAGCCGTCAGCGCTCGTCAGGGATGATGCGACACGACGAAGGCCCGGTCCTGGTGGACCGGGCCTTCGAGCGATGTAGCCCCGACGGGATTCGAACCCGCGCTACCGCCTTGAGAGGGCGGCGTGCTAGGCCACTACACAACGGGGCCGCGTTCATCTGCCATCACGTCTGACGTGGGCAGCGGAGCAGAACCTTACCGAAAGGTCGCGCTCTCCTCCGAATCGTCCCCGGCGCGAGGGCCAGGAACGATGGCTGGGGTACCAGGACTCGAACCTAGAACGGATGAACCAGAATCACCAGTGTTGCCAATTACACCATACCCCATGGGGTATGCCGTCAGACCTTCCGCAAGGCGGTGGGCCATCGGGCGAACCGAGAGTTGATCCTACCGGGCGCCGTCCCGGGCCCCCAAATCGCGCCACGCGGAACCCACCCGCGTCGCGCGGGGCACCACCCCACCTCACGACCTCAGAGCGAGGCCCGCAGCGCGCGAAGCCTGACCAGGGTCGACTCCTTGCCCAGGATCTCCATCGACTCGAAGAGCGGCGGGGAGACCCGGCGACCGGAGACTGCCGTGCGGAGCGGGCCGAAGGCGAACTTCGGCTTGATGCCGAGGCCGTCGACCAGGGCCTCGCGCAGCGCCGACTGGATGGGCTCGGCCGTCCACGACGGTTCGGACCCCAGCACCCCGTCGTGGGTGTCGGGGAGGGCGCCGAGGGCGGTCGTCGCAGCGTCCAGCACGTGTGCGGCATCCTCCTTCAGCTGGGCGCGGGCGTCGTCGGCGACCTCGACCGCGCCGTCGGGCACGAAGAACGGCGCGACGAGGTCGCTGGCCTCGGTGAGGTGCACCATCCGGGTCTGGATGAGCGCGGTGACCGACCGGAGCCGGGCGAGCTCACCCAGGGAGGGAGCATCGCCGAGAACCCCGTCGGCGGCGAGGAACGGCAGCAACCGTGAGGCGAGGTCGTCGACCTCGAGGCCACGGATGTGCACGCCGTTGAGCCAGTCGAGCTTCTTGAGGTCGAAGATCGGCCCCACGGGGTTGACCAGCGCCCAGTCGAAGCGTGCCGAGAACTCCTCCAGGGTGAAGACCTCGACGTCGCCTCCGTCCTCCCCCGTCGCCGGCGGGTAGGCCAGCAGGGCGAGGAAGTTCACCAGTGCCTCCGGGAGGTAGCCCTCCTCCTGGAACCAGGTGAGGCGGGCCGCGGGGTTCTTGCGCTTGGAGATCTTGGACTTGTCGGTGTTGCGCAGCAACGGCATGTGCGCGAACGCCGGTGCGTCCAGCCCCAGCCAGCGATAGAGGAGCACGTGCTTGGGCGTGGAGGAGATCCACTCCTCACCGCGCACGACGTGCGTGATGCCCATCTCGTGGTCGTCGACGACGACGGCGAGGTGGTAGGTCGGGAAGCCGTCCGCCTTGAGGATGACCTGGTCATCCGGACGGGGCGCCGAGACCTTGCCGCGAATGAGGTCGTCGAACTCCAGCGCGACGTCGTCGGGGATGAGCATTCTCACGACGGGTGTCTCGGAGAATCCGGGCAGCACGCTGCGCTCCTCCCGCGTCCTGCCCACGCAGAGCCGGTCGTAGCCGGAGGGCTGCTTGGCCTTCTGCTGCTGCTCGCGCATCTCCGCCAGTCGCTGCGTGGAGCACCAGCAGTGATAGGCCAGGCCCTGCTCGAGCAGCCGGTCGACGTAGGGCCGGTAGGTGTCGAGTCGTTCGCTCTGCCGGTAGGGAGCACACGGCCCACCGATGTCGGGCCCCTCGTCCCAGGTCAGTCCGAGCCACCTCAGGGTGTCGTAGACCTGCTGCTCGGAGTCCTCGCGGAAGCGGGCCCGGTCTGTGTCCTCGATGCGGAGGAGGAAGCGGCCGTCCTGCTGACGCGCGAACGCGAGGTTGAACAGCGACATGTATGCCGTGCCGACGTGCGGGTCGCCGGTCGGGCTGGGCGCCACGCGCAGGCGCACCTTGCCCGGAAGCGCCTCCCGCGGAGTGGTACTGGTCTCGTTCACGCTGGGATCGGTCTCCTGGGGTCGGTGTCGCCCGCCGTGGGCGGGTTCTCCGGGTGGGCCGTCGGCATCGGTGGCCTGCCGGTCGGCATTCGTGGTGTCGCTCATGGTGGGCCCAGCCTAGTGACGGGCCGCAGGGGTGAGGTCACCCGATGTGCAGGGCGCCATCCCGGGCCGCCTCCAGCGCGGCGGCAACGGCACCGATGGAGACGACGTCGGCACCGAGCGTGGACGCGACCAGCTCTGGCGCCGGCAGGTCGAGCTCGCCCGGAAGCGCGTGTCGTGCCACCTCGAGGACCTCCTCGATCCCGCTGGCAACGGCTCCGGAGATGACGATGCGCTGCGGGTCGTAGAGGCTGCCGAAGACCCCCGCGATCCGGGAGAGCACGACCCCCGCCCGTCGGACGATGGCCCCACACTCAGGGTCGCCTTGGCGCGCGAGGCCCAGCACCACGGGAGCGGTGACGGCATTCTCAGGCAGGTTTCGCAGTGGATGGCCCGAGGGCAGGTCGCCCTGTGTGATCTGCTCACGCGCCCACGCCGCGATCTGGTACCCGATCCCATGGGCCTCGCCGACGCCCTTGAGGTTCTTCAGCACGAGGGTCTCGCCTACGCCACCGTGCGCTCCTCTTAGGCGGTTCCCGTCGACGACGACGCCGGCACCGAACCGATCTCCGGCGAGCAGAGTGACGCTGTCCCGCAGTCCGACTGCCGCACCGAGTGCGTGCTCCGCGACCGAGGCGAGGGCTGCGTCGTTCAGGACCCGGGCGATCGGAACCCACTCGAAGAGCTCGAGCAGGTCCGGGTTCATCCGCGCCCAGAAGTCCTCTCGGTGGGCCGGCGAGCGACCCTCGCGGTCCACGGGAGCAGGGACCCCGACACAGATCGCGAGCACGTCATCACGGCCGCGGCCGGACTGGTTCAGGGCCGCCGCCACGGACTCGGAGATGAGGACCCGGCGCTCGGAGGCAGAGTCGGCGTCGACGTCCGGGGTGTCGGTGCGCGTCACGAGCGCACGACCCCGCAGGTCCGCCACCGTGGTGACGAGGTGGGCTCGCCCGGCGTCGACCCCGACCACCACCGCTGCGGCGGCGGCGAGCTCGAACCGGCGTGAGGGCCGACCATTGCGGTACTCCCCGGCAGCACGCGCGTTCGGGAGCTCGGTGAGGAAGCCCAACGACACGAGGTCGTCGATCGCCTCGATGGTCGTCGACCGGGCCAGCCCGAGGACGGTCATGGCCTCGCCCGCGGTGAACATCCCGGCGTCCCAGGCATAGTGCAGGGCCGCATCGAGGTTCGCCCGACGCGGCACGCTCTGATCTCGAACCAGGAGTGGCACAGGTCTTGACCTCCGTCCCTTCCTGGTGAATTATGCATGAACACAGTTTATTCGCTGACTAAATCTACTCGGCGAAACAACAGTTCCAATGACGGGACCGAGAGGACGACGACGTGTCGGACACCCCAGGCATCTCCAGGCGGTCGATCCTCGCGGGGGTGCCCGCTGCCGCGCTCGTGACCGGACTCACCGGCTGCGCAGGCTCGAGCGGCCGCGAACAGGTGCGGTTCTACCTCAGCAAGCCCGAGGCGATCCCCTACTTCAACGATCTCGCCGCGACGTACAACGCTGCCCAGAGCGACGTGCAGGTCATCCTCGACAGCTCGTCCAACCTGCAGGCCGGCTTCCTGCGCGGGAACCCTCCCGACCTCGGACTTCTGAACTACAACATGGAGATGTCGCGCTTCATGGAGCGTGGAGCGCTCAGCGATCTCGGCGACATGGAGGAGGCGGGCCGCATCCGCCCTGAGCTCCAGGGGCTCGTCGACCAGTACGCCACCTACCCCGGACGCACCAGCGTGCTGCCCTACTCGGTGATGGCCGCATCGGTGATCTACAACAAGCAGATCTTCGCGGACAACGACGTCGAGGTGCCCGAGACCTGGGACTCCTTCCTCGGCGTGTGCGACACCCTCCAAGCGGCCGGCGTCACACCCTTCTACGCCACGTTCGCGGATCCGTGGACCATCGCCCAGGGCTACTTCGACTACACCGTCGGCGGAACCATCGACGTCGCGGACTTCTACACCCAACTCCAGAAGGAGGGCACCTCGGTGGGGCCGGACAGCGCGGTCTCCTTCCAGAAGACCCTCGCCGAACCGGTCACCAAGATGAAGATGCTCACCGACACCTACACCAACAAGGACGCCGCCAGCCGTGGGTACGGAGACGGCAACCTGGCCTTCAGCCAGGGCGCGAGCGCCATGTACCTGCAGGGGCCGTGGGCCTTCGGCGAGATCGCCAAGACCGCCCCCGACCTCGACCTGGGCACCTTCCCCCTGCCGATGGCCGACTCCGCCGAGGCCCAGAGGGTTCGCGTCAACATCGACCTCTCCGCGTGGATCCCCGAGGACTCGCCCCGCAAGGATGCCGCGCGCGCCTTCCTCTCCTACCTCTTCCAGCCAGAGGTGATGGACGCCTACAACGCCTCCCAGCTCGGCTACGGCACGACGAGCGACTCCGCGCCCGTGACCGACCCCCGCATTCTCGGCATGAAGAAGTACTTCGACGACGCCCGCTTCTACCAGGGGCCTTCACAACAGATCCCGCCCACCATCCCGGCCCCGAACTACCTGCAGGCCATCACCGGCGGCGCCGACGTCGAGTCGACGCTTCGCACCCTCGACGCCGACTGGGCGCGCCTCGCGCTCCGTCAGTGACGCTCCGAGACTCCAAGGACTCCCTCATGGCAACCGCAACCCCTGTGCGACAGACGAAGCCCCCCGCCGATGGCATGTCTCCCCCTCACCGGCCCCGACGGCGGCGACGGGTCGAGGGCATCTACTACCTGTTCCTGGTTCCCGCCCTCGTGCTCTTCTCGCTGGCGATCACGTTGCCGGCCATCATGGGCATCTTCTACAGCTTCACGAACTCGATCGGGTTCGGTGACTGGGACTTCGTCGGTCTCATCAACTACCGGGCGCTGTTCTCCGACCCCGCCATCTGGCAGAGCTATGCGTTCACCATGGGCTTCGCGGCGGTGACGGTGGTGGTGGTCAACATTCTCGCCTTCCTGCTCGCCGTCGGCCTCACGAGCAAGATCCGCTTCAAGGCGGGGCTGCGGGCGGTCTTCGTCATCCCCATGGTCATCTCGGGAATCATCATCGCCTTCGTGTTCAACTTCCTGTTCTCCAACTCGGTGCCGGCGGCGGGCCAGTCGCTGGGCATCGGCTGGCTCAGCGAGAGCATCCTCGCCAACCCCGACCTCGCGTGGGTCGCCATCGTCATCGTGACGGCGTGGCAGGCCATCCCGGGGACCCTCCTCATCTACATCGCCGGGTTGCTGGCGATACCCGAGGACGTGTACGAGGCGGCGGACCTCGATGGGGCGTCGAAGACCCAGGCCCTCCTGCGGATCACCGTCCCGCTCGTCGCCGGCTACATCGTCATCAACCTGATCCTGGGCTTCAAGGGCTTCATCAACGCCTACGACATCATCGTCGGTCTGACCGACGGCGGCCCCGGTACATCCACCCGCAGCATCGCGATGACGATCGTCACCGGGTTCAGCGGGGGCGACTACGCCTACCAGATGGCCAACGCCACGATCTTCTTCCTCATCACGATCGCCATCTCACTCATCCAACTCTCGGCAACTCGCGGACGGAGCGCTCTCTGATGGCAACCCAGCAATCAGCCCCGGTCGTCGAGGACATCGATACCGCCGCGACCCGCAAAGGCGGGGACGGCGACGGGCGACGGCCGGTCCTCCGCAACCGGATCGGCGGGACCAACTGGACCGCCACCCTGGTCCTCGTGGTGTGCACCCTGAGCGTGCTGGTGCCGCTCTACGTGACGGTGTCCATGGCCTTCAAGACGACAGCGCAAGCAGTGGACGGCAACGCCTTCTCACTCCCGTCGCCGATCAGCATGGATGGCTTCTCCGGGGCCTGGAGCCTGACGAACTTCCCTCGCGCGTTCACGGTCTCGGTGCTGATCACCGCCGCCTCCGTGGTCGGCTCCATCCTCCTCGCAGCGTTCGCGTCCTACGCCATCGCGCGAAACTGGGAACGGCGCCTCTTCCGCTACTCCTTCTTCTACCTCCTCGCGGCCATGTTCATCCCCTTCCCCGTGCTCGCACTGGCCCAGATCAAGCTGACGGGCATCACCGGTCTGGACAACCCCGCAGGTGTCGCCTTCCTGCACATCATGTTCCAGCTGAGCTTCAGTGTCCTGCTCTTCACCGCGTTCCTGCGCTCGATCCCGATCGAGCTCGAGGAGAGCGCCCGCATCGACGGCGCCACGACGTGGCAGACGTTCTGGAGGCTGATCTTCCCGCTCCTGGCCCCGATGAGCGCCACCGTCGGGATCTTCGCGTTCCTCGCCGCGTGGAACGACTTCATGATGCCCTCACTCATCACGTCCGACCCCTCGCTGCAGCCGCTGCCGGTCGTCCAGAGCATCTTCCAGACGCAGTTCAGCAACAACTACAACGTGTCCTTCGCGTCCTACCTCATGGCGATGGCGCCGGCCATCGTCGTCTACCTCTTCACGCAGCGATGGGTGATGTCCGGCGTCACCCAGGGCGCAGTCAAGGGCTGACCGCGACATCACGGCCATTCACCAACCGCTTTCCACGTCCGGAGATCGAGCCTCGTGACCGACAACAGCCTCTCCGCCGACACCTCTGCCCCCGCCACCCAGGCGGAGTGGTGGCGTCAGGCGGTCGTCTACCAGATCTACCCCCGCAGCTTCGCCGACGACGATGGTGACGGCCTGGGTGACCTCCGCGGCATCATCACCCGCGTCGACTACCTCGCCGACCTCGGGATCGACGCCGTCTGGCTCAGCCCGTTCTACCCCTCCGCCCTCGCCGACGGAGGCTACGACGTCGCTGACTACCGCGACGTGGACCCGCGCATCGGCTCCCTCGACGACTTCGACGACTTGGTCACACTGCTCCACGCACGCGGCATCCGCATCGTCATCGACATCGTCCCGAACCACACGTCCGACCAGCACGCCTGGTTCCGGGAGGCGCTCGCCGCCGGCCACGGCTCGGAGGCTCGAAAGCGGTACATCTTCCGCGACGGGTCGGGACCAGAGCAGGTGGATCCGCCGACCGACTGGGAGTCGCTGTTCGGCGGACCAGCCTGGGAGCCGGTGAGCGACGGCCAGTGGTACCTGCACAACTTCGCCGTCGAGCAGCCCGACCTCGACTGGACCCACGCCGACGTCCGCGCCGACTTCCTTCGCACCCTGCGCTTCTGGGCCGACCGTGGCGCCGACGGGTTCCGCATCGACGTCGCGCACATGGTCACCAAGGACCTCAGCGAGCCGCTGCCGAGCAAGGCCGAGCTGGACTCGCTCCCCATCGACGGCAAGCACCCGCTCATCGACCGCGATGACGTGCACGAGGTCTACGCCGAATGGCGCACCGTGTTCAACGAGTACGACCCGCCACGCACCGCCGTCGCAGAGGCGTGGGTGCACCCGTCACGGTTTCCGCTCTACGCCAGCCCGGACAGCCTCGGCCAGGCCTTCAACTTCGACCTGCTCCATGCCGACTTCGACGCCGAGCAGTTCCGGAAGGTCGTGACCGAAAACCTCGACCTCGCCGCCCGCAGCGGCTCCTCGAGCACGTGGGTCCTGTCCAACCATGACGTCGTGCGACACGCCACACGCTACGGACTGCCCGGGCCACCACGCGACGCAGACGGGCACCCCACGAGCAGGCCCGGGCGAGAGTGGCTCCTCGGGGAGGCTGACGCACCCGACCGCGAGCTCGGACTGCGCCGGGCCCGGGCCGCCACCCTCTTCCTCCTGGCCCTTCCCGGCTCCGCCTACCTGTACCAGGGCGAGGAGCTCGGCCTCTACGAGGTGGACGACATTCCGGACGACTGGCGGCAGGACCCCATCTTCCACCGGAGCCCGGGGTTCGACGTCGGCCGTGACGGCTGTCGAGTCCCCCTGCCCTGGAGTGCAACTGGCCCGTCCTTGGGCTTCAGCACTGCTGCGCCGCACCTTCCGCAGCCCGTGTGGATGGCCGAGCACGCCGTCACGACCCTGGAGACGGACCCGAGCTCGACGTTGTCGCTCTACCGCCGCGCCCTGCGCCTACGGCGCCGGTTGTCGGCCGGCGAAGACCTCGCCTGGAAGGACACCGGCCGGGCCGACGTCCTGCGCTTCGCTCGCCACGGCGGTTGGGACGTCGTGACCAACTTCGGCACCGAGCCGTTCATGCTCGAGAAGTCCGAGGTCCTTCTCTCGTCCGGGCAGCGTGTCGACAGCGCCGTTCCCGGGCACACCACGGTCTGGGTCGCGCCCCTCCCCAGGGCGACCACCGCGCCTACACTCGATCCATGACGGGTCGGGTGGACGCGCTCAAGGACCGGTGGCAGTCGCTCACTGACGGACAGCGCGCTGCCGTTGCGACGGTGGCGGTCCTCGACGCCTCGCTCCGGGTTGCCGCCGTCATCGATCTCGCCCGACGCCCACAGTGTGAGGTCCGTGGACCGAAGTGGCTGTGGGCGCTGTCCCTGAGCGTGGTGAACTCGCTCGGAGTCGTGCCGCTCGCCTACTTCGTGCGGGGCCGGCGCACACCCTGAGTCGGAGGCAGCACAACCGTGGTGGGGCCGGCCGGCGGCCGGGTCAGTGACGCACGAACGGGTTGCTCAGCACCCCGATGCCCTCGATCTCGACCTCGACGCGCTGCCCGGCCACCACGGGCCCGACCCCCGCCGGGGTGCCGGTGAGGATGACGTCGCCGGGCAGGAGGGTGAAGGCGGCGGAGACGTGCGCGATGAGCGCGGCCACGTCGTGCACCATGTCCTCGGTACTGCCGTCCTGCACGACCTCACCGTCCAGCGTCGTGGTGATCCGACAGGAGGCGACGTCGAGGTCGGTCTCGATCCACGGTCCGAGCGGGCAGAAGCTGTCGAAACCCTTGGCGCGTGCCCACTGCCCGTCGGAGCGCTGGAGGTCGCGGGCGGTGACGTCGTCGGCGCAGGTGTAGCCGAACACAACCGAGAGCGCGTCGCTCACGGCGACGTCCTTGCAGAGCCGGCCGATGACCACCGCAAGCTCACCCTCGTAGTGCACCTCGGAGGTCTGGGGGGGCAGGACCACCGGGTCACCGGGGCCGACGACCGCGGTGTTGGGAACGAGGAACATCAATGGCTCGGCGGGGGCCTCCCCCCCCATCTCACGCGCGTGCTCTGCGTAGTTCCGGCCGATGCCGATGACCTTGCTCCGCGGGATCACGGGGGCGAGCAGCCGCACCTCCTCGACGAGGTGGGTCGCCCCGGTCAGCTCGATCCGCTGGTAGAGCGGGTCGCCGGTGATCTCGGCGATCTTCTCCCCGGCCCCGTCGACCAGCCCGTATGCCGGGTCCTCACCTGTCGTGAACCTCGCGATGCGCATGTCGGCCAGCCTAGGGTGCCCCCCGGTGCCGCGCCGACGTCGGGCGTGCGTGGTGCGGTGGCGTGCGGCACCATGTTAGTTAGGTTAGCCTAACTTCACTGAGGACAGCTCCTGCCGGGAGGACACCGTGAGCACACCAGAGCACCGCGCGAGGACCCTCGTGGCCACGACGACGATGGTCGAGGTGGGGGTGCTGGACCAGCGGGCCGTCCTGCGCCGGCACGCGGTCGACGGCGCCGGGGCGGTCCTGTTCGATCTCGCCGACGCCGCCCCGCAGTGCGCCTCCCGAGCCAGACCCGGCACCCCCGGCCCGGTCGTGGACCTCGTCGGCACCGATGTCTCCTCCGTCCCCGGACCGGACCGCGTGCGCGGAGTCGTCCGGATGTCCGGACCGGTCGAGATCCTGCCCCTACCCCTGCGCCCCGATCTGCGCGATCGCCTCGGGATCGCCGACGACGGGGTCGTGGGACGCCTGGTCCCGCACGCCCTGACCCTCGAGTGGCGGGTCGAGACCGACGGGGACCCCGCGCCCTCGCGCATCGGCGCCGAGGACTACGCGGCCGCTCGGGTGGATGCGCTCGGCGGATGGGAGGACGGCTGGGTGGCCCACCTCGACGCCGACCACAGCGCCGTCCTCCACACCCTCGCCACCCGACACGCGACCGTGCCGCCGGGGGCTCGGGTGCGCCCCGTCCTGGCCGACGAATTCGGCATCGTGCTCCGCGTGGTGAGCGGGCAGCTGAGGCGTGACGTGCGGGTCCCGTTCCCGCGCAGGGTGTCCTGCGGGTGCGAGGCGGTGTGGGCCCTCAACTCCCTCGTCGGCCCTGGTCGGTAACGAAACGCGGCGCCACCCATCACGGTGTCCGTCCGCCACCGGCGCAGCACGCAGGTGGCGGACGGACGGGGTGCGAACGGGTCAGACCAGGTCTGCGCACTGTCCGGTCGCGTGGCGGCCGACGACGTTGACGGCCCCTGGCACGAAACCTCCGGACACGCCGGGCGTCAGGCCCGAGCAGCTGAGGTTCCTCTTGATGGTGTTCTGGACGATGTAGACACCGGGGGCGCCGGGGTCGGGGTCGGTCAGGGCGATGTTCTTGAGTGTCACGTTCCTGCCGACATGGTTGAACAGCACGCCCAGCCAGTCAGCGTTCTGCCCGGTGACGGTGAGGTTGTGGCCGATCATGTTGTTCTTGATCGACCAGAAGGTCGGCCCACCACCACCGGTCAGCGTGACGTTGCCCTTGACCTTGATCCCGTTCAGCGCAACGAGCACGGCCTTCCTGACCGTGACGTTCCCCTTGATCGTGATCGTGGAGTACCCCTCGGGGTCGGAAGCGCACTCATGGGCCGAGTTGCCCGTGAGCGATTCCGGCTGGCAACCCAGGCCGACGACCGATCCCGGAGCACCGGTGACGTTGCCTCCGACGGTGATCTTCGACGGCGCGCTCTGCGCGTCGAGCACGGCACCGGCCGCTATCCACACGTTGCCGACGACCCTGATCCTGGCATCGGGCGCTACGGAACAGTCGCCCGCGACCGTGATGCGGGAGTAGTGCCCCGACGGAATCTCACCATCGGTGCACGTGTATGCCTTCGGCTTGTGCGGGCCGTGCCCGTTCGCCATCGCCGGTCCACCTGAGAGCACGAGCGCTCCCGCCGCTGCCAGGGTGCACAGCACCCTCAGCCGTACAGCCATCTTCATGAGTTTTACCCTTCTCCGGGGCCCCTGCGAGGGCCGAACGGATCTGGTCTACACCCATTCGGCCCATCCGGGCCAGAGGTTTCGTGCACCCAAAGCCAGAGGTTTCGTGCATTCAAGAACGGCGCGGACCGCGAACGAGCGGCTCAGTTCCAGTGGGGCAGTCGACTCCACGGGTGCTGACCCAGGCAGGGCGGCGGAGATCGTGTCGGTGCTCCGGACTCTCAGCTGACGCCGGCCTGACGGGCTGCCTCGGCGACGACCCGACCGACCGTGGCAGCGCCCTCGTCGGTGAAGTGGATGTCCCCCTGGGTGCACAGGTTGGTGAGCGTGCAGATCCGGGCCGCGTTCTCCGGAACCGTGCGGTCACCGACCTTCGTCGGCGTGGTGTCGGTCGTGGCGAACGCCTCGTCGAGCGAGACGAACGTGGTGCCGCTCTGTTTCGCTGCGGACTCGATGGCGTCGCTCAGCTGCGTGTAGGCCTTCGCCGCCGCCCCGACCCCCTCGACCGGCTGGTCCAGCGCCTGCGCCGCGAGCCACGGGTTGTAGTACCCGAGCACGAGCACCGGCACGTCGTCACCGGCCGCCGCCCGGATCCGGTCGAGGATCGTGGGCAGGTTCTTCTGCACGGTGCCCACGCCGGTCGCGACGCAGGCCGTGTCGATCTTCGCGGACGTGCGCACGCAGCGCAGCAGGTCGTTCCCGCCGATGTCGATCGACACCAGGGCCACGTTGCCGGTCTCGGCCTCGAGCACGGCCTCGGCAGCCTCCAGCTGGCTCCCCTTGGCGCTGTCGCACTTTCCGCCGTTGATCATGGCCGTCGTGGTCTCACCGCTGCACGCGAGGTTGTCCACGGTGAGGGTGGCTCCGTCGCCGGCCAGGCGCGTGGCCGCCAAGGCGGGGTATGCCGTGTCGCGCAGCTCCGTGCCCCCTGGCTGGTAGCCGGCGGCAAGCGAGTCACCGAGCGCGAGGTAGACCGCTCCGGAGGGCTGCTCCGAGGTGCTGGGCGTCGGCGACGACTGCCCCGGAGCGGAGGACGTGGGGCTGGTGCTCGCGGGCTCCGGATCACCACCGCATCCGGCCAGGAGCAGGGTGAGGGCGGCGAGCGCCACCAGCGGCGTGCTCCTGCGCATCAGGGCCTCATCAGGGGTTCGAGGGGTTTCTCGGGCGGTCGGGGTTGTGGACCCCATCGTCTCTCACGACGAACGGGCACCCTGCCGGGGTTCCCGGCGCGGTCTGCGTCCGCAGGCTCGTCGAACCTGGTCGTAGGCTCGGGGCCACCACGAGACGAGGCCAGGAGACCCGAAGGGGGCCCACGGTGACACCACACCCCCTCGAGCTGACCGAGTGGCAGCGGCACGAGGCGGCGCACGCCCAGCGCGTGGACTCGCTGACGGCGGCCCACCGCCAGCGCCAGCGGGGCGGCCGGTCCCACCCGGTCGAGGACTTCCTCTTCTCCTACTACCGGCACTCCCCCGCTCGGCTCCGACGGTGGCACCCCGGCGCGGGCACGGTCCTCCGGGGCGCCGAGGGTCTCGAGCGGGCGGGTTGGCGGCACTACCGATCCACCGACAACGGTGTGGAGGTAGACGTGGCCTCTTTCGTCCGGGCCCGGGGTCAGGCCCTCGCCTTCGTGCGAGACCTTCTGACCGCCACGGCATCCCGGCCTGCACAGCTCGCATGCTTCGGGCTGCACGAGTGGGCGATGGTGCACCGACTCCCGGTGGATGACGTGCGTCACCCGGGGTTCCCGCTCCGCCTCGGACGTGAGCAGACCGACGCCGTCGTGGAGGAGCACGGCATCCGGTGCTCCCACTTCGACGCCTACCGCTTCTTCACGGAGTCGGCGCGGCCGTACAACGCCCTCGAACCGACCCGGGAGTCACAGGTGGCCCAGGAGCAGCCGGGGTGCCTGCACGCGGGGATGGATGTCTACAAGTGGGCTTTCACGCTGACGCCATTGGTGCCCAGTGCCCTGGTCCTGGATGCCTTCGTGCTCGCGAAGGAGATCCGGGTGCTCGACATGGAGGCCTCGCCGTACGACCTGCGCGAGCTGGGCCACGAGCCCGTCCGGATCGAGACCGCGGCGGGCAAGGCGGCCTACGTCGAGCGCCAGCGAGGCTTCTCCGCGAGGGCCAACGCGCTCCGCCAGCGGCTCCTCGCGGCCATCACAGACGTCGACGAGCGGCCAGCCCCCACAGCCGGTCGGGTGCAGCCGGAGTTGCCCTGAGGTGTCCCGGCCCTGACTCCGGGGGCGATCCCATCCCGCTGCAGGGTCGCGGATCAGCGGGGTGCGACCCCGGCCCGCACGAGCCCGTAGGTCACCGACTCCACGAGGGCGTCCCAGCTGGCCTCGAGGATGTTGGCCGCGACCCCGATCGTCATCCACGACGTCGTGCCGTCCGAGGTCTCGATGAGCACCCGTGTCACCGCATCCGTGCCGTGGGCGGCATCGAGGATGCGCACCTTGTAGTCGATGAGCTCCAGGTGCGCGATCTCCGGGTAGCAGACCGACAGCGCGTCCCGCAGCGCATGGTCCAGGGCGTTGACCGGGCCGTTGCCCTCGCCGGTCTGCACGTGCCGCTCCCCCGCCGCGCGCACCTTGACCGTCGCTTCGGACAGTGCGTCACCGTCGCCGCGGGCGTCGGTGATGACCCGCCAGGACTCCACCTCGAAGAAGTCCGGCAGCGACCCCCCGACCGCAGCGCGCAGCAGCAGCTCGAAGCTGGCGTCGGCCGCGTCGAAGGTGTAGCCCCGAAGCTCCTTGTCCTTGACCTCCTTGAGCACCCGGGCCAGCGTGGCGCTGTCGGCGTCGTCGGTGGGGTCGAGGTCGAAGCCGAGCTCGCGCGACTTGAGCTCGATCGACGCGCGACCGGCCATGTCCGAGACCAGCATCCGCATGTCGTTGCCGACGTGCTTGGGGTCCATGTGCTGGTAGAGGTCGGGGTCGATCTTGATCGCGCTGGCGTGCAGCCCGGCCTTGTGGGCGAACGCGCTCGACCCGACGTAGGGCTGGCGCGAGTAGGGCGCCACGTTGGTCACCTCGGCGATGGCGTGAGCGATCCTGGTCGACTCCTGCAACCGGTGCGGCTCGAGCAGCGGCACACCCGCCTTGAGCTGGAGGTTGGCCACCACGGTGAGGAGGTCGGCGTTTCCGGTGCGCTCGCCATAGCCGTTGACGGTGCCCTGCACGTGGGTGGCACCCGCGTCGACGGCGGCCATGGAGTTCGCGACGGCACATCCGGTGTCGTTGTGACAGTGGATGCCGACCCGCACGCCGGTGGTGCTCACGACGTCATGGACGACGTCGGCCACCTGGTTCGGCAGCATCCCGCCGTTGGTGTCACACAGGGCCACGACCTCCGCGCCGGACTCGGCCGCGACGGTGATGGCCTCGAGCGCGTAGGCGCGGTTGCTCCGGTAGCCGTCGAAGAAGTGCTCCGCGTCGAGGAAGACCCGCCGCCCCTCCGAGCGCAGGAAGGTCACGGTGTCGCGGATCATCTCGAGGTTCTCGGCCAGCGTCGTGCGCAGCGCGCGCTCGACGTGGCCGGAGTGGGACTTCGCGACGAGGGTGACGACCTCCGCCCGGCTGTCGAGCAGGGCCCGCACCAGGGGGTCCCTGTCGGCCCGGCCCCCGGCCCGGCGCGTCGCCCCGAAGGCCGCGAGCGTGGCGTTGCGCAGGGTGAGCTCGTCAGCCGCGCGGGAGAAGAACTCGGTGTCCTTGGGGTTCGCTCCCGGCCAGCCGCCCTCGATGTACCCCACGCCGAGCTCGTCGAGGTGACCGGCGATGGCGAGCTTGTCCGCGACGGAGAGGTTGAGCCCCTCCTGCTGCGCACCGTCGCGCAGGGTCGTGTCGTAGACGTGGAGGTCGGTCATGAGTGTTCACCCGGATCGGTATGCCGGTCACCCGGCGTCTCGTGCCCCGGCCCGTGAGGGCCGGGGCGATGACGTGTGGTGTTCCGCGCGATGTCGTGGCCAGCGCTGCTGCCGAGCCTCCCGGGGGTGTGGGGGGCCGGCGCCTGCTCGGCGGTCCCCCCGCGTGAGCGGACGTTCCCGACAAGCAAAAGACCCCCCGGGTGTGGGAGGTCTGCGCGACGAGGAGGTCTCGTCGCGCTAGCCAATAATGATCGCGGTGGTGGCCGCGTCACGGAACGTCACGGGGTGAGCATCCCATGCGGGCGACCAGCGGGCACATGGCCAGTCCACATGCTGGGCCTCCCGACTTCTTGCGCCCCAGCCACGCTGAACCCCCAGAATCGGGCCCCAGGACGTGGCTGGGCGGCAATGAGTCGGGTCAGAGCTCCCACCAGGCGTCGAGCCCGGGCGGCTCTGCGACGTCGACGCGCTCCCCGGGGCGGGGCACCGCGACCGGCACACCGTTGGTGGCGGCGGCGACGAGCAGCCGCTCCACCGGCTCGGACCACGGGTGCGGGGCGAGCACGAACGTGCACCAGTGGATCGGCAGCAGCAACCCGCCGCGCAGCCGCAGAACGGCCTCCACCGCCTCCTCGGGGTCGAGGTGGATGTCGTGCCACGCCGGGTCGTAGGCGCCCACGGCCATCAGCGAGGCGTCGAAGGGTCCGTGGTCCGCACCGATCCGGTCGTAGCCCTCGAAGAAGCCGGTGTCACCGCTGAAGAAGACCTTGCCGCTGGTCCCGGCGAGGACCCACGAGGCCCACAGGGTGCCGTCGCGGCGAAGTCCCCGGCCCGAGAAGTGCTGGGCCTCGACCGCAGTCACCCGCACGTCGCCGACGTCGACGCCGTCCTCCCAGTCGCACTCCACCACGCGGGCCGCCGGCACCCCCCACACGTCGAGGTGCGCGCCGACCCCGAGGGGCACGAGGAAGATGGCCTCGGTGGTGTCGGCGAGCGTGCGCACGGTGTCCATGTCCAGGTGGTCGTAGTGGTCGTGCGAGATGACCACAGCGTCGATGTGGCCGAGGCCTGAGAGCGGGACGGGCACGGGGTGGAGGCGGCGGGGCCCGACGTGCTGGCTCGGGGAGCACCGCTCGCTCCACACCGGGTCGAGTAGGAGCCGCACGCCATCCAGCTCCAGGAGGGCCGACGCGTGCCCGAACCAGGTGACCTGCACCCCGCTGGTCGCCGGCGTGGTCGCCGTGGCCACGACGGGGATGGGGGCCCGTGGGTGGCGCACGTCGGCGTTCTCGCGGAACCGGCGCATCACCTCGCGCTGGCCCTGCGGCATCGACGACGTGCCACGCGAGGTGTTGTGGAACGCACCCCCGCGAAAGCGTGGCGAGCGCCGCATCCGCTCCAGGCGCACTCCGTCGGGTCGGGCTCCCATGGCCGCGTTGAGGTTGCGCCCGGTCACCGCGAGGGCGCCGAGGGCACTGGCCGCACCAGCGGCGATGGCAATCCGATTCAGCCTGGTCACCCACCCATTGTCCGTGACGACTGCGGCTGCGGCCGACCTATCCTGAGGACCGGGCAGGTCGGAGGTGCGTGGATGGACGGCGGAGGCGGCTCCGAGGATCCCGGTGACCTGTCCCTGGACCCGGACTCCTACCCCGGCACACCCATCGCCTCGCCCACCCTCGTCCTGGCCGACTGCCAGCACCTCATCAGACCCCGGTGGGGTCGGCCCGTGTCTCGGGCGATCGTGCTGCCCTGCCCACCGTGCTCCGTGACGCCCGGGCAGGACCGCTCCGCCCTGTCGGTCGCCCTCCGCAGGGTCGGTGCAGACCCGATGGAGCAGCGCACCGCGGTGGTCGCGGTCGGGTCCAACGCGTCGGCGGCGGTCATGCGGCACAAGCTCTCCAGCCGTGGGGTGTCTCCCGTCGTCCCGATGGTCACCGGCATCCTCCGCAACATCGCCGTCGTCCACTCGGCCCACGTGTCCCGGGGTGGTTACGTCCCCGCCGCGCCGGTGCACCTACCCGGGGTGCGGAGCAGGGTCGCCGTCCAGTTCCTCGACGCCGACCAGCTCGCCGCGGTGGACGCCACCGAGCCGAACTACGAGCGCGTCCCACTCGACCCGACCCGCCACCTCGTGGTGCTCTCGGGTGGCTGGCGTCCCGCAGATCCCTGGATCTACGCGTCACGTCGCGGCGTGCTGCGTGGAGCCGGCCTCGGCACTGGCCTGTTGACCCAGGCCGACCTCAGGCTGCGGCTCGTGACCCACGACCTGCCCGCGCTGCTGGCTCAGCTCGCCGCGCCGGACGGCCTCAGCGACCGCCCCCGGCACCGTCCTCGGCGGCCGCTGCGGTGAGCGCGCTGAAGAGCCGGCCGTCCTCGCCCATCTCCGGGTGCCACTGCACTGCGAGGCGGAAGCGGGATGCCGGGTCCTCCATCGCCTCGAGGGTGCCGTCCTCGTGCCAGGCGGAGGGCACGTAGCCGGTGCCGGCCACCGAGCCTGCCCGCACCGCCTGGTGGTGGTAGGTCGGGACGTCCTGCGGCTCCGGGCCCAGCAGACCGGCCAGCGTGGTGCCGGGGACGGGGGTGACGTGGTGCGCGGCGTAGACCCCGGGGGCCGGGCTGTGGCCCTCGTGCCCGACGAGATCGGGCAGGTGCTGGTCGAGGGACCCCCCAGCGGCCACCGCCATCACCTGCATCCCACGGCAGATCCCCAGCACGGGGAGCCCGCGCTCGCCCGAGACCCGCGCCAGTGCGATCTCCCAGGCGTCACGGTCCGGTCGCGGGGACTGCGACGTCGCGTGCGGCTGCCCGGCATACCTCCCCGCTTCCACGTCGGCGCCACCGGCGATGACCAGCCCGTCGAGGCGGTCCAGGACCTCGCCGGCCATGGCGTCATCGGCATCGGCGCGCGGCGGGAGGAGCACCGGCAGTGCCCCGGCCCGCTCGAGGTGCTCCACGTAGCCGTGCGGGAGCACCGCGCTGCGCTGACCCACCCAGGGGTGCCGGTCGACGTCCTCGACGTAGCAGGAGACACCGATGACGGGGCGGCGGGCGCTCACAACGGGGTGACGTAGGCGCCGGAGATCCCGCCGTCGACGAGGACCGTGGACGCCGTCATGAAGCTCGACTCGTCGGAGGCGAGGAACAGCACCGCGTTGGCCATCTCCTCCGGTTCGGCGAACCGGCCCATCGGCACGTGCACCAGCCGTCGTTCGGCACGCTCGGGGTCGGAGGCGAAGAGGTCTTGCAGCAGAGGGGTGTTCACCGGCCCGGGGCAGAGGGCGTTGACCCGGATGCCCTGGCGGGCGAACTGCACGCCGAGCTCGCGGGACATCGACAGCACTCCGCCCTTGGAGGCCGAGTAGGAGATCTGCGAGGTGGCGGCGCCCATCACCGCGACGAAGCTGGCGGTGTTGATGATCGACCCGGAGCCCTGGGCGACCATGTGCCTGAGGGCCGCCTTGCAGCACAGGAAGACCGAGGTGAGGTTCACCTCCTGCACCCGGCGCCAGGCGGCGAGGTCCGTGTCGAGGATCGAGCCGTCCTCCGGTGGACTGATGCCCGCGTTGTTGAACGCGACGTCGAGGCGCCCGAAACGCTCGACCGCACTGTCGAAGAGCGCATCCACGTCGGTGGGGTCGGCGACGTCGCAGTGCACGAAGGCGCCACCGACCTCCTCGGCCAGCGCCGCTCCGAGGTCGTCGGCGAGGTCACCGATGACGACCCTCGCCCCTTCCTGCGCGAACCGCCGTACGGTCGCCAGACCGATTCCCGAGCAGCCGCCGGTGACGACCGCGACCTTCCCCTCCAGCCTGCCTGCCATCACTGCTCCCTACCCCTCGGTGTCGATGAAGACGTTCTTGACCTCGGTGAACGCGTCCAGGGCGTCCGGACCCAGCTCGCGGCCCAGCCCACTGGCCTTGAACCCGCCGAACGGGGTCCCGTAGCGCACCGCGCTGTGGCTGTTGACCGAGAGGTTGCCGGCCTCGACCCCGCGCGCGACCCGGATGGCCCGGCCCACGTCGCGGGTCCAGATCGAGCCGGCCAGGCCGTATGCCGTGTCGTTGGCCTTGGCGACCGCGTCGGCCTCGTCGTCGAACGGCATCACCGCGACCACCGGCCCGAAGACCTCCTCGCGCCAGACCCGGTCCTGCGCCCCGCGGGGCAGCACGACGGTCGGGGGATACCACCAGCCGGCACCACCGGGTGCGCTGCCGCGGAAGGCCACGTCGACATCGGGGTGCCCGCCCTCGGGGGCATCCTCGACGTAGCCGCGCACGGTGTCCCGCTGGCGAGCGCTGACCAGCGGCCCCATCTGGGTGGACTCGTCGCTCGGGTCGCCGACGACGACGGCCTTGACCGCGGCCTCGAAGCGCTCCATGAAGGCGTCGAACACGCTGCGCTGCACGAGGATCCGGGTGCGGGCGCAACAGTCCTGCCCGGCGTTGTCGAGGAAGCTCATCGGCGCACTGGCTGCCGCGCGGTCGAGGTCGGCGTCGTCGAAGACGATGTTCGCCGACTTCCCCCCGAGCTCGAGGGTCACCCGCTTGAGCTGGTCGGCGGCCTTGCGCATGATGCCCTGGCCGACGGCGCTGGAGCCGGTGAAGCAGACCTTGCGCACCTCCGGGTGGGTCACGAAGCGTTCACCGACCACCGAGCCCTTCCCCGGCAGCACCGTGAAAACGCCCGAGGGGAGGCCCGCCTCGAGGGCCAGCTCGGCCAGTCGCATCGCGGTGAGGGGGGTGAGCTCGGCGGGCTTGAGGACCACGGTGTTTCCGGCGGCCAGCGCCGGCGCCATGCCCCACCCGGCGATGGGCATGGGGAAGTTCCACGGCACGATCACCGAGACCACGCCGAGCGGCTCCTTGAACGTCACGTCGAGCCCGCCTGCGACGGGGATCTGGCGCCCGAAGAGCCGCTCCGGCGCCGCGGAGTAGTAGCGCAGGACCGACGCGACGTTGCCGGCCTCCCAGCGGGCGTTGCCGATCGTGTGGCCGGCGTTGATGACCTCGAGCCGGGCCAGCTCTTCGGCGTGCGCCTCGACCGTGTCAGCGAACCGGCGCAGCAGCATCCCGCGGTCGGCGGGGCTCACGGCGCGCCACGACCCGCCGACCTCGACGGCCCGGGCGACGGCGGCGTCGGTCTCCTCCTCCCCCACGAGGTCGATGGTGCGCACCACCTCCTCGGTCGCGGGGTTGACGACGTCGTGGGTGGTGGTGTTCCTGCTCATCGTGCCCTCTTCACATCCTCTCGAACCCGCGGACCCGCTCCCAGTCGGTGACGGCCGCGTTGAAGGCCCTCACCTCGATGTCCGCGGCGTTGACGTAGTGGTCGACCACGTCGTCACCGAACGCCTCGCGCGCCACGGCCGAGCCGGAGAGCAGGTCTCTCGCCGCGGCCAGCGTGGACGGCACGTGGTCGACGTCGGCATCGTAGGCGTTGCCCTGGAGGGCCGGTTCCAGCGGGAGCTCGTGCGCGACCCCGTGGAGGCCGCCGGCCAGCATCGCCGCGACGGCGAGGTAGGGGTTGACGTCGCCTCCCGGCACCCGGTTCTCCATCCGCAGCCCGGCCCCGTGACCGACGACCCGCACCGCACAGGTGCGGTTGTCACGACCCCACGCGATCGCCGTGGGGGCGAAGGACCCTGCCGCAAAACGCTTGTAGGAGTTGATGTTCGGGGCGTAGAAGTACGTCAGCTCGGGCATCGTCGCGAGCACTCCAGCCAGGAAGTGGTCGAACAGCTCGCTCTGGCCACCCTCACGATCAGCGTCCGCGAAGGCGATCACGCCGTCCGTGCCGCGCAGCGAGAGGTGGATGTGGCACGAGTTGCCCTCCCGTTCGTCGTACTTGGCCATGAAGGTCAGCGACATGCCGTGCGACGCCGCGATCTCCTTGGCAGCGGTCTTGTAGACGACGTGGAGGTCGCAGGTGCGCACGACCCCGTCGTAGAGGAAGCCGATCTCGTGCTGTCCGAAGTTGCACTCGCCCTTGGCAGCCTCCACGATCGCGCCGGCGGCGTACATCTCGTTGCGGATCTGGCGCAGCACGGGGTCCACCGCCGCGCCCCCGGTCACGGAGTAGTCGACGTTGTAGCGGTTGGCCCCGGTGAGCCCCTGGTAGCGCCGTTCCCACGCAGCGGCATACGTGTCGTCGAAGAGGATGAACTCCAGCTCGGTGCCCGCCACCGCGATGAATCCGAGGTCCTCGGCTCGGGCGACCTGCGCCTTGAGGATGTCTCGCGGCGACTGCCGCACGGGGCCCGCGCCGTCGAGCCAGGCAAGATCGCACAGGATGGTCACCGAGTGCGGCTGCCCCGGCGTGCGATGCATCGTCGTGAGGTCCATGACGAACTCGAAGTCGCCGTAGCCCTTCTCCCAGGACGACATCTCGTAGCCGTCGACGGTGTTCATGTCGACGTCGACGGCAAGGAGGTAGTTGCACCCCTCCACGCCTCCGTCGAGCGCGTGGTCGAGGAAGTAGGCAGCGTGCAGCCGCTTGCCGGTGAGCCGCCCTTGCATGTCGGTGAAGGCCACGATGACCGTGTCGACCTCACCCCGGCTGACGGCAGAGCGCAGATCCTCCAGGCTCATCGCCTGCGGGGCGCTGTCATGGATCGAGTTCGGCACGGTGTTCTCCTTCGTCATCCGATGAGGCCGCGCAGCAGCGCGGAGGTCGCGTCGCAGTGCTCCTCCATCGCGCCACGGGCGCCCTCGGGGTCCCCGTGGAGCACGGCGTCGACGACGGCGTCGTGCTGGTCACTGGAGTGGCTGATGTTGGGGCTGAGCACGGGGATGGCGGCGAGCATCTCGCCGAGGGCCGCCTGGGCCCGGGTCACGGACTCGATGAGCATGGGCGAGCCGCACAGGGTGGCGATGGCCAGGTGCAGCCTGCTGTCGGCGATCCGGTGGGCGGCGGGCGTGGGTGCCGCTCGCACCTCGGCCGCCGAGTGCACCAGCCAGGCACGTTGGTCTCCGGAGAGCTCGCGTCCGGCGGCCAGCCACGCCGCGCCGGGCTCGACCACGCGGCGGAAGTCCAGGGCGTCGCAGAGGGCAGCCCCCCGGCGCACCGCACCCGAGGCCCGGCCGGGCCCGGTGCCGGCGTACGTGACGAGCGTGCCGCCACCACGCCCCCGACGCGTTGTGACCAGGCCCGTCTCGCGGAGGGCGGCGATCGCCTCCCGCAGGGTCGTCCGCGAGACACCCAGCTGCCCGGCGAGCTCGCGCTCCGGGGGGAGCAGCTCGTCCCTGACGAACACCCCGAGACGGATCGCGGTGGCCAGCTGTTCCACGGTCGTCTCGAAGGCGTTGCCCACCGCGGGCCTCAGCACGGCCGCCGGGAGCCGGCTTTCCTGCGGTTCGGGGGACGGCACGCTCACCGGGCTCCCCTCACCGGAAGATGTCCGCTGGCGGGACGGTGTCGTGGCCCTCTGGCACGTCGACCATGAAGTGCTGTCGTCCGCGGGCGAACCACGTCACCGTCGCGAAGAGCAGCACCGTCCCGACGGCAAGCGGGGCGTAGTTGAAGGTGGCGTCCCCCCAGGTCCCCGGGGCGTACGCCGGAAGCATGAAGAGGACGACGATGATGCCGACCCAGACGATCGCGACCCAGCCGATCGGGGCACTCCACCTCCCGAGGTTCCAGCGGCCGGCCCGAAAGCCCGGGTTGGTCCGGCGCAGGAACACGGGCACCACGTAGGCGATGTAGAGCCCGATGACGGCGATCGAGGTCACGGCGGCGTAGGCCACGGTGCTCCACAACGCGGGGAGGGCGACGACGATGGAGCAGCCCACGCAGAGCCAGATCGAGTTCGTCGGAGTGCCGGTGCGGGGGTTGACCTTCGCCCACAGCTTCGAGCCCGGCAGTGCGTTGTCCCGCGAGAAGGCGTAGGACATCCGCGAGTTGGCCGTGACCGAGGCCATCCCGCAGAAGAACTGGGCCACGGCGCAGATGAAGAGCATCAGCTTGCCGAGTCCGGAACCAGCGGCGTCGATGAAGATCTGGGCGGGGGGCAGTCCGGTGTCGCTCGCGCGCTGCGCGTCGTAGTCCTGGATCGCCGCCGTGACGGACACGAGCAGGAACCAGCCCGCCAGGATCGACACCCACACCGACCGCACGATCCCCTTGGGTGCCTCGGTCGAGGCGTTCATGGTCTCCTCGGCGACGTGGGCCGAGGCGTCGTACCCGGTGTACGTGTACTGCGCCATGAGCAGGCCCACGAGGAAGGCGTACGGCAGGAAGCCGAGGATCTGGAAGTCGAAGCCGGTGGCGTTCCGGTACTCGGTGAAGGTCCAGGTCAGGCTCTGGTGCTGGTCGGGCACGAGCCACAGGATGGCCACGATGACGGCGACGCCGGCGAGGTGCCACCACGCGCTGACGTTGGAGAGCAGCTTGACGAGGTTGACCCCGAAGGTGTTGAGCAGACCGTGCAGCGCGATGATGACGAGGAACGCCACGAACGTCGAGGTGACGGTGACCTCCAGACCGAAGACCAGGTTGAGCAGCGCCATCCACGTGATCGCGGCGCCGTAGTCGATCGCGGCGGTGACGGCCACCTCGCCGAGGAAGTTGAACCAGCCGACGTACCAGGCCCAGACGCGCTTGTTGCGTCGGGCGAGCTTGCCGGCCCAGAAGTAGAGGCCGCCCGCCGTGGGGTAGACGGAGCAGACCTCGGCCATCGCCATCGCGACGCAGAGGACGAAGATGCCGACCAGCGGCCACCCGATGGAGATGGCGATCGGGCCACCGGCATCCATGGCGAGGTAGTAGGTCGTGATGCATCCCGCGAGGATCGAGATGATCGAGAAGGAGACGGCGAAGTTGCTGAACCCGCTCATCCCCCGGTGGAGCTCCTGCTTGTAGCCCAGGGCTGCCAGCATCGACTCGTCGTCGTGGTCGTCGGCTCCGCCGGCCGGTCCGCCCGCGTCCTTCTCACTGACACCGCTCATGGGCACGTCCCATCAAAGGTATGGTCCCGGACCCCAGCGCCCACGGACCTCATGTGGGAGAAGACAACACCCGCCAGGCCCGATCCGTCAATGGTGTGGCCAAGGACCATTGACCCGACGAAGTCACCGACCTCCACGATCGAGGAGCGCCTCGATGACGGCGGCCACCCCGTCCTCGTCGTTGCCGGGGCAGACGTGGGTCGCCGCCGCGATGGCGTCGGCGTGGCCGGTGCGCATCGCGAACGAGACCCCCGCCCAGGCGAGCATCGGCAGGTCGTTGGGCATGTCCCCGAAGGCCCACACCGCCTCGGGGCCCACGCCACGACCCTCGCACCACCGCGCCAGAGCCGCCGCCTTGGTGACCCCGGGCGCTGAGATCTCCGCCAGGTGGCTGGCGCCGGAGTTGGAGACGATCCCCCGCTCCCCCACGGCCGCCGTCATCGCATCCAGGAAGACGCGTCCACCGCGGTCGCGCACGACGGCGAGGAGCTTGCCGGTGGGCAGGGCGTCGAGGTCGTCGAGGTGCTCGAGCCGCTCGACCGTCAGGACGCTGGCGTCCTCCCCGTGCGGGGAGTCGAAGCCGGCCTCCCGCGTCATCCCGGTGCGCCGCTCCACGGCCAGCCCCACGTCGGGGAACACGGCCCGGAGCGCCTCGGCGATCCCCAGGAGGGACGCCCCGTCGAAGCCCCGCTCCTCGACGTCGCCCGAGGGCAGGTCCATGACGAACGCCCCGTTGCCGGCGATCACGGTGCCGTGGCTGCCGACGTGCTCACGCAGCCCGTCGATCCACCGGGGTGGCCGGGCCGTCACGAAGACGACGGGCAGACCGGCATCCTCAGCGCGTCGCAGCGCCCGCCCCGTGCGCGGCGACACCGTGCCGTCGCTACGCAGCAGGGTGCCGTCGAGGTCGGTGGCCAGCACCGACGGGCCCGGGTGCGGCAGGTCAGGGAGCGGTGAGGGCATACCGGGGCTCTGGCGCGGCTCAGGCCAGCCGGGTCAGCCAGCCGTGGCTGTCCTGCGCCCGTCCGTACTGGATGTCGAGCAGGGCCGTGCGGATGGAGTTCGTGACCTCGCCACCCACCTCGCCGGCCGTGGAGGGGGCCGAGCCACCGTCCCAGCGCAGCTCTCCGACCGGCGTGACGACCGCGGCCGTGCCGCACGCGAAGATCTCGCGGATCTCGCCGCTGGACACGCCGTCCTTCCACTCCTCGATCGGGATGCGTCGCTCCTCGGGCTCCAGGCCGAGCTCCTTGGCGAGCTCGAGGATCGAGCTGCGGGTCACGCCCTCGAGGATGGACCCGGTCAGCTCGGGGGTGACGAGACGGTTGTCGTCGGTGACGAAGAAGAGATTCATCCCGCCGAGCTCCTCGATGAAGGTGTGCGTCGATGAGTCGAGGAAGACGGCCTGGTCGCAGCCGTGCTCGATGCCCTCGAGCTGACCCGCGAGCGACGAGGCGTAGTTGCCGCCGGTCTTCGCCGCCCCGGTGCCGCCGGTGCCGGCCCGGGCGTAGTTCTCGGAGATCCAGAGGTTGACCGGCTTCAGGCCACCGGGGAAGTAGGCCCCCGCGGGCGACGCGATGAGGCAGTAGGTCACCTCGTTGGCCGGCCGCACCCCGAGGAACGCCTCGGAGGCGTACATGAACGGCCGCAGGTAGAGGCTGGTCTCACCGGTGCCCGCCGGCGGCACCCAGGGCTCGTCGATCTCGAGGAGGGCGCGCAGCGAGGTGAGGAAGTCCTCGGTCGACAGCTCGGGCAGGGCGAGCCGCCGCGCGCTGCGCTGCATGCGCTCGGCGTTGGCCTCCGGGCGGAAGGACCAGACCGAGCCGTCCTCGTGGCGGTAGGCCTTGAGCCCCTCGAAGATCTCCTGGGCGTAGTGCAGCACCGCGGCGCTGGGCATGAGGGCGATCGGTCCGTATGCCGTGACCTCACCGCTGTGCCAGCCGGCCCCCTTGGTCCAGGTCGCGCGGGCCATGTGGTCGGTGAAGTGGACCCCGAAGCCGGGGTTGGCGTGGATCTCGGCGCGTCGCTCGTCGCTGGCCCGGTCGGAGCGGGCGTGGACGTCGAAGGTCAGGCTCATGGGACTCGCGGGTCCTTTCCTCGGGAGCGATGGTGCTTCCCCGTGAGGCTACCGCCCGCTGACCCATCCGCCCCATGCGGCCAGGACGGGATCGACGTCAGTGGGCGGCGGCGGCCGGCGCGCCGGACGATCTGGCGACCCGCGTCGTGAGCAGCTCGTCCACCACGAACGCACCTGCGGCGGCAAGGATGATGACGGGCATCAGGCTCGTTGCGGCATCCCCCAGGAGGAGGGCCACGAGGACGACGCCGGTGATCGGCAGGCGGGTCACCGCGACGCCGGCCGCCATCCCCATGGCGAGCGCCGGAACCACCCCGACACCCGGGAACAGGGCAGCGGCCAGGACGCCGACCGCCGCTCCCAGCAGGATCGCGGGAAAGACCGGCCCACCCCGAAAGACCCCCAGGCACACGGCGTAGGCGAGCCCCTTGCACACCACCAGCGCGACGAGGGCACCCTCGGTCCAGGACTGCGGGCTCGACGCGAGCGCGCCGAGCGTGGCCTGGCCGGAGAGGGCGACGTCAGCCGGGGAGTGACCGGTCAGCACGGAGTACAGCGCGGCGCTGCAGCCGGCGATCAGGCCGGCACCCGTCGTGACCGCGATGAGGTGCTCGACGGCGAGCGACGCGACCCTCCGCCCCACCCAGAAGATCGCCGAGGTCAACACGGCCACGGCGCCCGCGAGGGGCAGGGCCACGACCACGTCGGTGACCGAGAGCCGAGCCGCCTCCAGGTTCGGGATCGCCAAGGACCCGATGCCCAGCCCCGTCCAGCTGCCCAGACCCGTGAAGAGGAGGGCCCCGACGCCACTGGAGACCAGGCACGGCAGCAGCACCATCGTGGCCTGACGTCGAGCCATCCCGACGATCTCGAGGAACAGGACGGCCGCGATGAGCGGATTCCCGAAGATCGCGGAGACGGCGGCGGCCGATCCTGCAGCCGAGAGGATCGCGGCGGCCTGCGGGTCATCCGCGAACCTCGTGGCCCGGTTGGCCAGCAGGGCCAGGCCGCCACCCAGTGCGATCAACGGAGCCTCTGGACCCACGACAGCGCCCAGCACGAGACCCACGCCGGCCGCGACGATGATCCCCGGCAGCGCGCTCGGCGCAGTCGCACCGGCCTCGAAGCCCATCGCGGGAACGTGACCGCCGTGACCGGGGGAGGTACTTCACGGCGATCCCGACCAGCACCCCTGCCACCGAGAGCGTCCCGACGGCCCACCACGAGGGAAGCTCGGTGAATCCCAGCGCGGTGGGGAGGGACTCCCAGACGAGGTGTTCGAGCTCGTGCACCGTCACCAGGAACACGAAGGCGACGAGCGACAGCGGAATCCCCAGCAGCGCGGCCCCGGCCAGCACCGCGAGGTATCGGGGCTCGTGCAGGAGCACCGGCGAGGGTTGGCCGGCCCCCGGCTCCAGCGCCTCGCCCGCCGCGCTCCTGGTCATTGGCGGAGGCTACCGGGGCGACACGCCCCGACGTAAGGGCCACGTCGGCGTGGGCCGCGCGATACTGACGATGCCCCCGGTCACCCTGCACCTGCGAGGACGCATGCGCCGCCAGCACCTTGCCTCGATGCACCCCCTGCTGGGCCTGTTGGGGCTGCTGCTCGGCTACTTCGCGTTCCCGGTCGGGTGGAGCGGCGCACCGATCTCCTTGGCGCTCGGTGTCCTCGTGACCGGCGCGGGGCTCGGCCTGCTCGGCTGGACGCTCGTCCAGGAGCTCGAGCGCTATCGCCGAGGCGAGTCGATCCGCAGCGCCCAGTCGCTGAGCATGCTGCTGGTGCTCCTCGTGATGTCGTCGTCACTGGGCTTCTTCCTGCTCAACCTCGCCGACCCCGACCAGGTCCTCGGGTTGCAGACCCGCACCGACGCGCTGTACTTCACCCTGAGCACCATGACCACCGTCGGTTTCGGCGATGTCCACGCCCAGGGTCAGCTCGGCCGCGCGCTCGTGTGCGTGCTGATCGTGTTCAACGTCGTCGTGGTGGCCGCACTGCTGCGCGCCCTGGCCCGCCCTCCCGCCCCCAGGGCGGACTGATCACCGCGGACTCATCACCGCGGACTGTTCACCGCGGGATCACCGCGGACTCATCACCGCGGACTGTTCACCGCGGGCCGTTCACCGCGGGCCGTCCGCTGCCGTCAGAGGCGGGCGGCGATGGCGTCGCCGACCACGATGGTCGAGCGAGGGGCGCTCCCCCGCTCGGCCAGGTCGGCGGCCACCGCCCGTTCCACCCGCTCGGCCTCGGTGGGCATCCCGAGGTGCGCGAGGAGCATCGACACCGAGAGGATGGTCGCGGTGGGGTCGGCCTTGGCCTGGCCGGCGATGTCCGGGGCGGACCCGTGCACCGGCTCGAACATGCTCGGGAAGCGACCCTCGGGGTTGATGTTGCCGCTCGCCGCGAGCCCGATGCCGCCGGCGATGGCCGCGGCGATGTCGGTGATGATGTCGCCGAAGAGGTTGTCGGTGACGATGACGTCGAAGCGACCCGGGTCGGTCGCGAGGAAGATGGTCGCGGCATCGACGTGCTGGTATGCCGTCTCGACGTCGGGGAAGTCCGCCGCGACCTCCTCGACCGTGCGCCGCCAGAGGTGGCCGGCGTGGGTGAGCACGTTGTGCTTGTGGACCAGGGTGAGGTGCTGGCGCGGTCGGGCCTGCGCGCGGGCGAACGCGTCCCGGACGACGCGCTCCACGCCGAACCGCGTGTTGATGCTCACCTCGGTGGCGATCTCGTGGGGGGTTCCGGTGCGCAGCGACCCGCCGTTCCCGACGTAGGGACCTTCGGTGCCCTCGCGGACTACGACGAAGTCGATGCCGTCGGGGGCCACCCTCTCGACGGCCAGCGGGCTCTGGACCCCGGGATAGAGGCGGGCCGGGCGCAGGTTGACGTAGTGCTCGAGCGCGAAACGCAGCGGGAGGAGCACACCCCGTTCCAGCACCCCGCTGGGCACACCGGGGTCGCCGATGGCCCCGAGCAGGATCGCGTCGTGGCTGCGGATCTCCTCGAGCACCGATGCCGGGAGGGTCTCGCCCGTGGCGTGCCAGCGGCGGGCACCCAGGTCGTACTCGGTGATGGCGACCTTGGTCCCCGACTCGGCGGTGACCGCGTCGAGCACCTTCAGGCCCTCGGCCACGACCTCGGGGCCGATCCCGTCCCCACCGATGACGGCGATGTCGAGGGTCTGCGCGGCGGTGTCGGTCATGGCTCCAGCCTAGGTAGGGGTTCCGGGATGCGGACGGCCGTCCCACCCCGTGGTCGGGGTCGGGACGGCCGCGCACAGGCCTCGGGGAGGAGGCCGGTCAGTCGTTCGAGTGACCCTGGTCGCGCAGGTCCATCGACTCCTGGAGGGCCTGGCGGGCCAGGGTGGCCTCGTCGAGAGTGCTGTTCTCGTTCATCGTGATCTCGTCTCTGCGGCCGGCGACCGCTGTGGTGGAGGGGGGTTCGGGTGCTCGAGCCGAGGGTGGTCGGCGAGCGGCCAACGACATCGCAGGGTCTCCGCGACGAGGGTGCTGGCTACCGGACCTCGCCGCGGCCGGGAATGAGGAAAACCTCGCGCGGCATCATGAGATCGACGGTACGTGGACGTCCAACCATCTGGTATGCCGTTTCCACGATCCGGACACCCGAGGACCTCAGCGGCGGCCCGTTGCAAGCACCCGCCGGAACGGGTCCCCGCGCTCGAACACCCGCCGTCCCTCCGCCTGCAGCGACTGGAGCGCTGGGTCCTCGGACGGCGGCAGGGCGACGACGGCCCCCCACGCGGCTCGCTCGTCGGCCAGCCAGTCCTCGCGCGATCGCCCCCGCACGTCGACGAAGCCCGCTCCGGCCAGCCCGGCGGCGAGGTCCACCCGGCGGATCCGCTCCGGGACCACCGGGTCCGCCGGGTCACGTGCCTCCCAGCCGGTGAAGACGGCGACGCCGCCCGGTGCGAGCACCCGGTGCGCCTCCGCGAAGGTCGCGCCGACGTCGACCGGGAACTGCGCGGCATCCACGCAGATCACGGCGGTGACGGATGCCGCGTCGAGCCCGGTCGCGGTCATGTCGCCGACGCGCAGGTCGGCCCGCTCCGCGAGCCCGAGACGCTCGGCGTTGGAACGGGCCTGGTCGATGGCGGCCGGCGCGAAGTCGAGGCCCACCAGCCGTGACCCCGAGCGCGCGACGAGCTCGAGACCGTAGCCGGCCCGGCCGCAGGCGAGGTCGAGCAGCACGTCGTCCGGCCCGAGGGCGAGGATGCCGGCGACCTCGTCGAGCGCCCGCCCGGTGAGCACGCTGGTGGAGAGCACGTGCTCCGGCAGGCCCAGCAGCCGGGTCCACAACCGGTCCTTGTCGGGCACCTCGCCCATCGCGGCGTACCAATCGGAGAAGTAGGCAGCGTCGCTCACGGTCATCTCGCCATGGTGCTGCACTCGACGGTCACACGAGGTCGACGACCCGCACCGTCTCCTCGCCGATCTCGACCTGGAGTGCGCTGACGACGTCGTCGGGGATGGCGCTGTCGACGGTGAGCGCCACGAGCGCCCTCCCGGAGTCGTCGTCGCGCGAGACCTGCATGCCCGCGATGTTGACGTCGGCATCGCCCAGCAGCCGGCCGATTGCGCCGATGACACCGGGACGGTCGACGTAGGAGAAGAAGGCCAGGTGCTGGCTCAGCGGGATCTCGAGCTCGAAGCCGTTGACGCCGATGATCTTCTGCACCATCTTCGGCCCGGTCAGGGTGCCGGCGACGGACACCACGGTGCCGTCGGCCAGGGTTCCCCGCAGGGTCGTGACGTTGCGAAAGTCCTCGGACACCTCGTCGGTCAGCAGGCGTGACTCGCAGCCCCGCTCGGCGGCGAGCAGGGGTGCGTTGACGTAGGTCACCGGGTCCTCGGTGACGTCGGTGAACAGGCCCTTGAGCGCGGCGAGCTCCCAGATCGACACGTCGTGGCTGGTGATCTCGCCGCGGACGTCGACGTCGAGCTGCACGGGCACCGAGGCCGCGAAGGCCGTGAAGACCCGGCCGAGCTTCTCGACGAGGTCGATACCGGGGCGGACCTCCTCGGCGACCGCACCGCCGGAGACGTTCACGGCATCCGGCACGAGGTCGCCACCGAGCGCGAGGCGCACCGACTTGGCCACGGCGACCCCGGCCTTCTCCTGGGCCTCCTCGGTGGACGCGCCCAGGTGGGGGGTCACGACCACGGACTCGAACGCGAAGAGGGGGCTCTCGGTGCACGGCTCGGACGCGAAGACGTCCAGGCCGGCCCCGGCGACGCGCCCCTCACCGATCGCGTCGGCGAGGGCCTCCTCGTCGAGCACCCCACCGCGGGCGGCGTTGATGATGCGCACGCTCGGTTTGACCTTGGTCAGCGCCTCCTTGCCGATCAGCCCGATGGTCTCGGGCGTCTTGGGCAGGTGGATGGTGATGAAGTCGGACTCGGCGAGGAGCTCGTCGAGGGTGACCAGGCGCGCCCCGAGCTGCCCGGCGCGCTGCACCGACACGTAGGGGTCGTAGGCGAGGATCTCGACACCGAAGCCCTTGAGCCGTTCGGCGACGAGCTGACCGATACGACCGAAGCCGACGATGCCTACCTTCTTGTCGAGCACCTCGGCGCCGCCGTACTTGCTGCGCTTCCACGCCCCGTTCTTCAGCGCCTCGTTGGCGGGGGCGATGTTGCGGGCGCAGGCGAGGAGCAGGCCGACGGCGAGCTCGGCGGCGCTGGTGATGTTGGAGGTCGGTGCGTTGACGACCATCACCCCGGCCTTGGTGGCCGACTCCACGTCGACGTTGTCCAGACCGACACCGGCACGGGCCACGACCTTGAGGTTCTTCGCGGCAGCGAGCGCCTCGGCGTCGACCTTGGTGGCCGAGCGGATCAGGATCGCGTCGACGTCGGCGATCGCCGGCAGGAGCGCCGAGCGGTCGGCGCCGTCGACGTGACGGACCTCGAAGTCCGGGCCGAGGGCGTCGAGGGTCGCCGGGGAGAGCTCTTCGGCGATGAGGACGACGGGCTTGGTCACGAGGGGGCCTACTCTCGGTGCGCTGATGAGGGTGCCGCTCGGGGGCCGGCATCGGCCGGGCGCCGGGGCGACGACGGGCTCCCTCCAGGGCGGGGGAAGCCGTCCGACACGCCCTCGTGCCGGGCTCCCATGATAGGTCGGCGCCAGCATGTGGACGCCACCGACCACGATGTGACCCTCATCGCGGCCGGTCGGCCAACCGTTCGAGGCGCCTGGAGACGACCACGATGGCGGCCAGCACCCCGACCGCCACCACGCCCCACCACCACGAGAGGGTGCCGAGCCAGGCGTCCAGCACGGTGAACCCCACGGTCGTGTAGATCAGCGACCACAGCAGGGCCCCGACCGTGACCGCGGGCAGGAAGCGACGTTGCGGCATCCGGAGCATCCCGGCGGAGGCGTTGATCGCGCTCTGGACCCCGACCGTGAGGAACCCGAGGGTGACCGCCGGGGCGCCGAACCGCTGCACCCACCCCTCGGCGCGCTGGACCACGGGTCGATCGAGCCGCGTGGACCAACGGCTGCGACTCCCACCGGCGCGCACGCCCCGACCGACCCAGTAGGTGGCGTTTCCTCGCGCGAAGGCCCCACCCCACAGCACCGTGAAGACGACCCAGACCGGCCAGTCCCCGACGATCGACTCCACGGCATCCAGCCTAGGACCCGCCCTCGAGTGAACAGAACACGCCGTGTCGCGAGAAGCGCAGACGGCGTGTTCTGTTCACTCGAGGGGGGTCAGCGGGCGGCCGAGCCCTCCACGTAGTCGTCGTCGCGATCGGAGTCGACCCAGGCCATGAGCTTGCGGAGCTCGCGCCCGGTCTCCTCGATCGGGTGGGCGGCACCCTTCGCGCGCAGGGCCGTGAACTCCGGCGCACCGGCGTCCTGGTCGTCGATGAACCGCTGCGCGAAGGCGCCGCTCTTGATGTCCGCGAGCACCGCCTGCATGTTGTCCTTCACCGACGGGTCGATGACCCGCGGACCGGAGACGTAGTCGCCGTACTCCGCCGTGTCCGAGACCGACCAGCGCTGCTTGGCGATGCCGCCCTCGACCATGAGGTCGACGATGAGCTTGAGCTCGTGAAGGCACTCGAAGTAGGCGACCTCGGGCTGGTAGCCCGCCTCGACGAGGGTCTCGAAGCCGTACATGACGAGCTGGCTCGCGCCACCGCAGAGCACCGACTGCTCACCGAACAGGTCGGTCTCGGTCTCCTCGGTGAACGTCGTGCGGATGCCGCCCGCGCGGAGCCCGCCGATGGCCTTGCCGTAGGACTGCACGAGGTCCCAGGCCGTGCCCGACGCGTCCTGCTCGACGGCGAGCAGCACCGGCACACCGCGGCCGTCGACGAACTCGCGGCGCACGAGGTGGCCGGGGCCCTTGGGCGCGACCATGATGACGTCGGAGCCCGCGGGCGCCTCGATGTAGCCGAAGCGGATGTTGAAGCCGTGCCCGAAGAGCAGGGCCGCCCCCTCGGCCAGGTTCGGCGCGATGTGTTCGGCGTAGACGGTGCGCTGCACCTGGTCGGGGGTGAGGATGACGACGAGGTCGGCCTCCTTCACGGCATCCGCGACGTCGAGCACGGTCAGCCCCTCGGCCTCGGCCTTGGCCCGGCTCTTGCTGCCCTCCGCGAGGCCGACGCGCACGTCGACCCCGGAGTCGCGCAGGTTGAGCGCGTGGGCGTGGCCCTGGCTGCCGTATCCGATGACCGCGACCTTGCGGCCCTGGATCACCGACAGGTCGGCGTCGTCGTCGTAGAACATCTTGGCCATGGTGTCGGCCTCTCCTTCGGGTCGTGGTGGTGCTTCGGGTGGACTGTGTTTCCCGGGACTGTATGCCGGGTGCCGGGCTCTCCCGCAGGGCGTCTCAGGCGCTGCGCAGGCTCCGGTCGGTGATCGAGCGGGGGCCGCGGCCGATGGCCACGATGCCGGACTGGACGAGCTCCTTGACGCCGTAGGGCTCGAGGACCTCGAGCAGCGCCTGCAGCTTCTGCGTCGTGCCGGTGGCCTCGATGGTGAGGGACTCGGTGGCGACGTCGACGACCTTGGCGCGGAACATCTGCGCCATCTCGAGCACCTGGCTGCGGGTGGCCGCGTCGGCCCGGACCTTGATCAGCATGACCTGGCGCTGCACCGCGGCGGCGTCGTCGAGCTCGACGACCTTGAGCACCTCGACGAGCTTGTTGAGCTGCTTGGTGACCTGCTCGAGCGGCAGCTGGTCGACGTCGACCACGACCGTCATCCGGGAGATCTCGGGGTACTCGGTCTCACCCACCGCGAGGGAGTCGATGTTGAACCCGCGCCGGGAGAAGAGCGCAGCGATCCGGGCGAGGACCCCTGGCTTGTTCTCGACCAGGACCGAGAGCGTGTGCTTGGACATCTGACTGCCTTCAGGCTCGGGGGGTGCCGGTCGGCACCCCGTCGTGGTCGGGGTCGAGGCCCTGCTCGACCGCCTCGGACTCCTCGCGGTCCCACTCGGGCGCGGTGTCCCGCGCCACCTGGATCATGTCGTTGCTGACCCCTGCCGCCACCATCGGCCAGACCATGGCGTCGCGGTGCACGACGAAGTCGACGACCACGGGCCGGTCGTTGATCTCCATCGCGGCGTGGATGGTCGCGTCGACGTCCTCGGGCCTTTCGCAGCGCAGCCCGGCGCAGCCGTAGGCCTCGGCGAGCTTGACGAAGTCCGGGACGCGCATGCCGACGGAGGTGTGTAGGTCGGTGTTGGAGTAGCGCTCGTTGTAGAAGAGGGTCTGCCACTGGCGCACCATGCCGAGCGAGCTGTTGTTGATGATGGCGACCTTGATCGGGATGTTGTTGATGACGCAGGTGGCGAGCTCCTGGTTGGTCATCTGGAAGCAGCCGTCGCCGTCGATGGCCCATACCGTGCGGTCCGGCTCGCCCACCTGGGCGCCCATGGCGGCCGGCACGGCATACCCCATCGTGCCCAGCCCGCCGGAGTTGAGCCAGGCGTTGGGTCGCTCGTACTTGACGAACTGCGCTGCCCACATCTGGTGCTGACCGACGCCGGCGACGTAGACGGCCTCTGGGCCGGCGATCGCGCTGATCCGCTCGATGACGTACTGCGGTGCGAGAGAAGCCTCCTCGGGCTCGGTGTAGCCCACCGGGAACATCTCCTTCCATCCGGAGACGCGCGCCTGCCACTCGCCGTAGGACCCGCCACGGCCGGCGTCGATGTCGGCATCGACGGCCTCGGTCAGGTCGTCGATCACGGCCTTGCAGTCTCCGACGATCGGCACGTCGGCCACCCGGTTCTTGCCGATCTCCGCCGGGTCGATGTCGGCGTGGATCACCTTGGCGTCGGGGGCGAAGGAGGCGAGCAGCCCGGTGACGCGGTCGTCGAAGCGGGCACCGAGGGTGATGAGCAGGTCGGACTTCTGCAGCGCGGTGACGGCCGACACCGAGCCGTGCATCCCCGGCATCCCGAGGTGCAGCGGGTGGCTGTCGGGCAGGGCCCCCCGGGCCATGAGGGTGGTCACGACGGGGATGCCGGTGAGCTCGACGAAGCGGCTGAGCTCCTCGCTCGCGCGCGACCGGATGACTCCCCCACCGACGTAGAGGACGGGGCGCTCGGCGGCGGCGATGAGGCGGGCGGCCTCGCGGATCTGCTTGCCGTGGGGGCGCGCGACGGGTCGGTAGCCCGGGAGCTCGAACCGGGGGGGCCAGGAGAAGGTCGTACGAGCCTGGAGGGCGTCCTTGGCGATGTCCACGAGCACGGGGCCGGGGCGCCCGGTCGACGCGATGTGGAAGGCCTCGGCGATGACCCGCGGGATCTGGTCGGCGTCGGTCACGAGGTAGTTGTGCTTGGTGATGGGCATGGTGATGCCGCGGATGTCGGCCTCCTGGAAGGCGTCGGTGCCGATGGCCCGCGAGCTGACCTGTCCGGTGATCGCCACCATGGGGACCGAGTCCATGTGCGCGTCGGCCAGGGGGGTGACCAGGTTCGTCGCGCCGGGGCCGGAGGTCGCCATGCAGACCCCGACCTTGCCCGTCGCCGAGGCGTAGCCCTCCGCGGCGTGGCCGGCGCCCTGCTCGTGGCGGACCAGGATGTGGCGCACCTTCACCGAGTCCAGCAGCGGGTCGTACGCGGGCAGGATCGCGCCGCCGGGAATGCCGAAGACCGTGTCGACGTCCATCGCCTCGAGGGAGAGCACGAGGCTCTGCGCGCCGGTGACCTGCACGGGGGTCTTGGCGCGGGCCTTCTGCGCCACCTCTGACGGGCTCGGGGCGCTGCCAGTGGGGGCCGCCGCGACCGCTGGGGCTGTGGGCCTGATGTCAGTCACTGCCTGTCACCGTTCTCTCGTTCCGGGCCTCGTACTCGCCCTTGTCCGTGCACAAAAAAACCCTCCAGTCCCGGCGGGACAACGGAGGGAGCGCGCCTGGGTGTTGCGGGTCAGGCGCGCTGGCGAAGTACGAGGACTCGGACCATGCCGCTACTGTCCACCCGCCGGTATGCCGTGTCAACCGGCGAGACACCCGGTCCCACCATCCGGAACCGTGAGGTCGCTCACGGCGACCGTCGCTGCTCCGCTAGCCTGCGCTTGTCGACTAGGTGGGCGGGTGGCGCCCTGTTGACCCCTCTCGAGATGCCGGCCCTCCACCCCACCAGGAGCGCCATGACTACCCAGGTCGCCATCGTCTTCTGGAGTGTGGTCGCAGCGCGGTTCGCGCTGCCACTGCTCATTCCCCGGTTCCCGCTCCCGGCGATCATCGCCTGTCTCATCCTCGACGGGGTCGACCAGACCATCTTCCAGACCTTCGGCTTCGACCCCCCGGGCTACCAGAACTACGACAAGGCGATGGACCTGTTCTACCTCGCCATCGCCTACCTCACGACGATGCAGAACTGGACGCGAACGTCCGCGGCCTCGATCGCGAAGTTCCTCTTCTTCTACCGCCTGGTCGGTGTCCTGCTCTTCGAGCTCACCGGTGCTCGGCTCCTGCTGCTCGTGTTCGCCAACACCTTCGAGTACTTCTTCATCGCCTACGAGCTGGTGCGGACCCGCTGGGACCCCAGGCGCTACGGCCTGCGGTGGTGGCTGGTCGTCGCTGCCGCCATCTGGGTCTTCGTCAAGCTCCCCCAGGAGTACTGGATCCACATCGCCCAGCTCGACCTGACCGACGCACTTCGGGACGTTCCGTGGTTCGCGCCGGCTCTCGTCGTCGCGCTGCTCGCGGCAGCTGCGGTGCTGTGGTTCGTCGTCCGCCCTCGCCTGGACCGTCCGGACTGGTCGCTGCGCCTCATCGCGGACCCGCTCCCGGAGGAGATGGCGACCGCAGCGCAGCGCGACGAGTGGACGGCGAACCACCTGAGGGTCCGATCGTGGGACACGGTGGAACGGATCGTCCTCATCGGTCTCCTGTCCGTGATCTACGCCCGAATCCTTCCCGGGCTGGAGGTCTCGGGGACCCGCCTCTTCATCGGCATCGCCGTCTACGTCGTGGCCAACGTCGTGATCAGCGTGCTCGTGGCCCGTCGGGTGGGCAGCAAGGAGGGCCTGGCCGCTGCCTTCGGAGTGCGCGTGGCCGTCAACATCGGGCTGGTCCTCCTCGCCCGGCTGGTGCTGGGCGGCAACGCGCTCTCCCTCACGGACACCCTCTTCTTCGTGCTGCTCCTGACCCTGCTGACGACCATGCAGGACCGGTTCGCGCCGGTCGGCGTGGTGCGGGCCGCGCACGACCGCTCGGACCTGGAACCGCTCTCCGGCGCTCAGAAGGGGGGCACAGCGGGGTAGCAGTCCGCGGTCGGCTTCCGGGGCTCACCTGCGGGCTCGGGCTCGGGTGGTGGTGGGGGCCAGTGGGCGTGGTCGGGGTGGGTGACTCGTCGCTGGCCGGTGGGTGAGTGCCAGGTGATGGTGCCGTCGGGGGTGAGGGTGTAGCGCCAGCGGGCGTGTTGCTTCATCCGGTGGTGGCGCCGGCAGAGTCCGGCGAGGTTGGCGGGGGTGGTCGCCCCGGAAGGCCAGGGGCGGGTGTGGTCCAGGTCCAGGGTGCGCGCGGGGGCGGTGCAGGCCCACATCCGGCAGGTCCGGTCCCGGGTGAGGACGTGCGCGCGGATCGCCGTGGTGGGGGTGTAGGCGTGGGTGGTGGTCTCGAGCACGGTGCCGGTGGCGGTCTCGAGCAGCGCCCGGCCCACCTGGAGGGGGAAGGTGGAGCAGATCCCGGCCACGGTGGCGGCCTGGACCCAGCCGATGCCCGGGATGGCGCACCCGGAGACCGCGGGCCCGCCAGCGACCGGGGCCATCACCACGGCCAGGTCCCAGCCGGGCTCACCGGAGAACCACCCCGAGTCCACCACCGCGCCCACCCGCGCCCGCGACGCCGCGGTGAGGCCCGCGACCGGGACCACCTCACCGCTGTCGTGGTCGCTCACCCACTCCACCGGCGCCACATCGGAGACAGCTGCGACCTCGGTGACCTCGGTGACAGCTGCGTCGCCTCGGTCGCTGGGGTCGGGGTCGGAGTCGTCGGAGTCGGGGGCTGGTGCCAGGGGGTCGCACTGGTCGGGGTCGGCGGTGGTGAGGACGGGGATGCCGAGGGTGACGCTCGCGGTGACGGTGACCCGCGCCAGGAGCAGGTCGACCATCGCGTCCGCGCGGGCCGCGTCGATGCTCAACCCCGGATCGGCCACCTGGTAGTCCCGGGCCAGAGTCGTCACCGCGGACCACGCCACGGCGGAGTCCGCGGCCGGCAGCAGCGCCCACCACGTCGTGGACCCGTCCGGGCCGGGTGAGACCTCCACGGTGCGTCCCCGCCGGGTCCGGTCCGCCTCCGCCGCCGCCGCGGCGGGAGCGACGCGGTGGGCGACCCGCCGCGCCACCACACCCACCCGCGCGGGGTCCAGGTCGGCCAGCCGGTCCACCAGCACCGCCTCCACCAGCGCACACGCCGCCACGTCCAGCCCCACGCACGCCGCCACGACCTTGCGGGCCGTGCCCGAGGTCACCGACCCGGCCACCACCCCCGCCAGCAGGAGCGGGAAACGGGCCGCCAGATCCGCGCCCAGGGCCACCTGGTGACCCGCGACCCCCACCGTGGTCCCCGTGGCCAGGGCCACCTCGGTGGGCGCCATCGCGTCGACGAACCCCACCGGGTGCTCGACCTCCACCAACCCCCCAGAGGTCAACCGGTGCTCACGGGACGCGGCGTGCGCCGCCACCACCAGCGTCACCCCCCTCCGCCGCGTTCACCACCCCCTGGGCCACCCCGGCCAGCTCGAACAGCGCCTCCACACCCAGGGCCGGCCCCGCATCAGCAACCTCCACCCCGATCGCCGACTGAATCGCCCCGGGTTTGTCAGACAGTTAGTTCTGCCGGGAGCGGTTGCTCGTCGGCGTGGGTGTGACGGTAGTGCTCCTCCTCGATTTCTGCTGGGGTCTGGTAGCCCAGTGAGGAGTGGATCCTGGTGTGGTTGAA